>JAKFYI010000009.1 GCA_021730985.1 Hyphomicrobiales bacterium
ACCCCCTGTTCGATCAGGTGATGCGCCAGCCGGTTGGCGTGCGCCTCCAGCGCCGCATAGCTCAGCTCGCGATCCTGGTAGACCGCGGCAACGGCATCCGGGCTCGAGCGCGCCTGGGCCGCGAACAACTCCGGCAGCGTGGCGGAGGGCACCGCGTGCGCCGTGGTGTTAAAGTCCTCCAGCAGCGCGCGCCGCTCCGCCTCGCCCAGCATCTCAAGCGAGGAAATCGCTACGTCCGGCGACGCCATCGAACCCAGCAGCCTCAGGAAACCTTGCAGACGTGCAGCAACGTCGGCGGCGGCATGGCATGCAGGATTGGCATCGAAATCGATCCGCAGCGGCCCCGAATGAGAATGAAGATAGAAGGCGACCGAAATGTCCTCGACCGGACCAAGCGAGAGATTGTGAGTGACGGCCGGCTGACCACCGAAAGCGAAATCGTGGTCGAACCGCATGATGTTGGCGCTGACTCCGAACAGCGCCCCACCTTCCGCGGTCCTGCCAGCATCCCGGCGCAATTCAGCCAGTTGATATCGTTGATGGGGGAGGAGGAGGGAGATGCGGGCGGCGGCTTGGCCCAACACCTGGCCCACCGTCATGGAGGGATCGACCGATAGCCGCAGCGGCAGCACGTTCGAAACCATTCCAGGAACCTGACGCGCCGCACCGGAGCGCACCGACACCGGCAATCCGAACACCAGGTCGCGCTCGCCGGTCAGGCGATGCAGATAGATCGCCATCGCCGCGGCCAGCACCTGCGGCAGCGCTGTCCCGGCGTCGCGCGCGAGCGCCTCCAGCCGCTCCACGACCGAGCGATCCAGATACCCGGTCTCGCGCAACCGGCCGTCGGCCTTGGCCGTGCCCTGATCGCCGAGCCGGACAGCCACCGGCTCGCCGGCCAGACAATCGCGCCAGAACTCCCGGTCCTGCCCGACCTGTTCCGACGCGCGGTACGCGGCGTCCTCGTCAAGCAACACCCGCAGCGAGCCAAACGCGCCTTCGTGTGCCGGCCGGCCGGAATTCAGTTCCGTGTAAACCTCAGCGACGCGGCGGGCCACCAGCCACATCGCGAAGCCGTCCATGATGATGTGGTGGTAACGCGCGTACCAGAAGAACACGTCGTCCGAGATCTTGAACAGCGCGAAGCAGAACAGGGGGCCGCGGGTCGGATCGACCGGCGTTGCAAGCTCCGCGCGCATCCACGCCTCGGCGGCGGCGCGTGGATCGGTCTCCGCACTGCAATCGATCGCCGTCAGCGTCCAGCCGGGAAGATCGCCGATGGTCTGGTGCGGCACGCCCTCATGCTCGGAAATCCGAACCCGTAGCGTTTCGGATTCCGCTACAACCTGACGAAGCGCGCGCTCGAACAGCGCCGGCGCAATGGCGCCGCGGATCTCGACGTATTCACCGATATTGTAGGCAGCGCTCTGCGGACTGAGCCGTTGCGCGAACCAGATGCCGAGCTGAGCACTCGACAATGGAAGAAGACCAATATTGCCTTGAGCAGCCCAGTCGAGATGCGGCCCGGCGTCAGTATTCCGATTGGCAGGTGAACTCGACTCGATGATCATGATGCGCGTTCAACTGGTCCGCCTGCCTTGCAGTGCAAATGCCTGACGTCCCTGCGCGGCCGTGAACACGCCAAACGTTCCGAATACATGCAATGTGTCAACGCGTTAACCCCAGAACACAACGCCAAGTCTAGCACAAAGACTTGGCGCTCGCAGCGGCCTTATGTTAGCGTTTATTGGCCCGAGTGAGTGGAGACGATCCCACATTCGTGACATTTGGGCGGGTAAATCGGTCGATCGTTGGACCACCGGGGCGGTGGCGGGAAAAGGATCCTCATATGGCACAGGACGCGACTGGGTCGAGCACCCCGGCTGGCGAAACCGTCGAAATGACCGACGCGTTGCGGGACGAGCAGGCATCGCAGTTGGTCGATCGTTTTTCGCTGTGGGCGGGCGCGGCCGGGTTGGTCCCGTTTCCGATTATCGACGGCGCTGTTGCAGGCGGCGTCCAGATTCAGATGCTCCGCAAGCTTTCCGAGATCTACGGCGTTCCGTTCTCTGAGAATATGGGCAAATCGGTGCTGGCCACCTTGGCGGGGGCGGTGGTCCCAACCACCAGCGCGATAGGCGTGGCAAGCATGGTCAAGGGGCTTCCCGTAATCGGGACTTTGGTCGGCACCGTGACAACGCCTGTTCTCTTCGCGGGCGCTACCTACGTCATCGGCAAGGTGTTTATCCAACACTTCACTTCCGGCGGAACGCTGCTCGACTTCAATCCGCCGGACTATCGCGAGTTCATCAAGGCGCAGAAGGAAAAGCTCGGCGGCCGCTTCAAGTCGGCGCCACCCGCCAACTGACGGGCGCGGTTGGAACAGAGCGGACAGTGGGCATTGACGCTCGCCGGAACGCCACCAGGGCATCGTAGAGAGGTTACATGGGGATACTGTCCCAGCCGATGGCCCTGGTTTTCCTGTACGTGGTGTTCTGCATCCTGGTGGGGATTTGCGGCAGTCAGCGGCGCATGGGCTTCACCGGCACATTCATCTTTTCTTTGCTTGTCACACCGGTCGTGGTTCTTATCGTCCTGCTGATGACCGCACCGTCGCAGCGCCTCGAAAAATTGAAGCAGCCGCAACAAAAATAAGCGCCGGCCGCAAACCAGCCGCGGTGCCGCCAGCGGACACTCGGATCGATCCCCCATTGCGGACGTCTTCGCTCGTCGATGCGGACGGCCGACCCGTCGGGGTGCACTCAAAAGCCCGATTCATCACTGCTTTGCACCCGCCCGCCGAACCAATATGCTGACTGGGCTCGGAGCCGGGCCATCCGATTTTCAACGCAGGCGCGACGGCAAAATGTCCTTTTTTCAGCTCGTTCGCCGCGAAATGCAGAGTTCGCTGAACCGGCTGGTTTTTGTGTCCGCACTGGGCGGCGTCAGCACGGCAGCAATCCTTTCCTCCATCAATGCCGGAGCGCATGCCGCCGACACCGGCAGGATCAGCCTGTGGTCGGCGCTGCTGTTCGTCATCGCGTTGATCCTGTTCATACAGACGCAGCACTACCTGCTCATCACCACCACCGCCGAGATCGAAGCCATCATTCACCGCATGCGCGTGCGCTTGATGGACTACGTCCGGCGCTCGGAGCTTCTCCCGCTTGAGAACATCGGCCGGCCCGAGATCGTCGGCGCGATCACCCGCGAAGCCGCCATCCTGACGCAGGCCAGCAACACGCTGGCCTTTGCCGCACAAGGCGCACTTCTTATCCTCTGCGTGACGGTATACGTCGCCTATTTGTCGATCTTCGCCTTTCTTCTGAGCGTGATCATCATCGGCATCGGCGCGACGATGTTCCATGCCAAGACGCGTCAGCTTTCTGTAGAGCAGCGCGAAGCCGCCAAATGGGAAAACCGGCTGTACGAGCGGCTCACCGACCTGCTCGACGGCTTCAAGGAGGTCCGGCTCAACAGCGCCCGCAGCGAGGAGCTGTTTCAGGACATCGTCGAGGTTTCGAGGGCGGCCGCGAACATCAAGATCCGCACCCAGAGCGAAACCTACAAGCGGATGATCCTGCTGCAGAGTTCGCTCTACACCTTGCTCGGCGCCGTCGCATTCGTGGTGCCGGCATTTAGCACCTCGCTCGGCGACGGCACCATTTCCAAAACGATCACCGCACTGGTGTTCATTGTCGCGGCCTGCTTCGGACTGGTGCAGTCGATCCCCATCGTCGCGGCGGCGAATGCGGCGGCGGATCGGATCGTTCAGGTGGAGAACAAGCTGCGAGACACGGTGGGCACCGAGGAAGTCTCGCCGCAAACAACGAAGCAATTTGCCAAGATCGAGATCGAAAACGTCGAGTTCCGCTACACCGACCGGTATTCGGAAGCGGCATTCCACGTCGGGCCGTTCAACTTCACCTTGAATTCCGGCGATCTGGTGTTTCTCACCGGCGGCAACGGCTCGGGAAAATCGACGTTCTTCAAGATATTGGCCGGCTACTACAAGCCACATGCCGGCGAGATCAGACTTGACGGTGTGCCCGTCTCAGATCGGACCAGAGACGATTACCGCGGCCTGATCTCCGCCATCTTTCCCGACTTTCATCTGTTCCATAAGCTCTACGGCATCCACGATCCCGACCTGAAAGAAGTCGATCGGATGCTGTCGGAGTTCAAGTTGATCGATAAGACGCGCATAACCGATGGCGAATTCAGCACGGTCGATCTGTCGTCCGGCCAGCGCAGGCGTCTCGCCCTGATCGTCAGCCGGCTCGAAAACCGGCCGATCCTGCTGCTGGACGAATGGGCCGCCGACCAGGATCCGGAATTCCGCCGGAAGTTCTATTTCGAACTGTTGCCTGCGCTGAATCGTGCCGGCATCACGATCGTGGCGATATCGCACGATGACCGGTATATCGACGAAATGAAGGTTCCCGCCCGCAGGCTCCACATGGATGAAGGCCGTTTCATCGAGCAGACATCTGCGGAGAATGCCTCATGACAATGCATTCGGAAGCGCTCGATAAAGAGCCGGTCGCCGCCGACTCCGGCAGACTGAACAAGTGGTGGCATTTCGTCGAGCGCCGCCTGCCGATCATCGTCATCTATCTGATGGTGGTGTCGCTGATTGGCGCGATCCTGGCGCCGCACGTCGTGGTCACGGTGCCGAGCGGCCATGTCGGCCTGATGTGGAAGCGCTTCCGCGGCGGCACCATGATCGATCCGCGCCAGTTGAAAGACGAAGGCCTTCGCGTGCTGCTGCCCTGGGACAAGATGTTCCTCTACGACCTTCGGCTACAGACCACGACCGACACCTACAACGCCATCACGAAGGACGGCGTGAGCATCAACGCGACCATCAGCATTCGTTTTCGCCTGAAGCACGATTCCATCCCGCAGCTTCATCAGGCCATCGGCCCCGATTACGTCGCACGGCTGGTGCGGCCGGAAATCGGAAGCCGGATGCGCGAGGTGTTCGCCGATTACACCGCCGAGGAGGTCTATTCGACCAAGCGGCAGGAGATTCAGCGAGGCATTCGCGGTCACGCGCAAAAAATGATGTCCGAGCGAACCATGGAACGCACCGCCGCGCAGAGCGAGTACGGCGACGCCTACCGGATTCCGATGGACGAGATGCTCAACCTGCTGGACACGCTGGTGCTCGGAATTGTGCTGCCGCCCACCGTCGTCAATGCGATCAACCGAAAGGTCGAGCAATATTATCTGTCGGAGGAGTACACCTTCCGCGTCGCCCGCGAAAGGAAGGAGTCCGAACGCAAGAAGATCGAAGCCGACGGCATCAGCGAATTCCAGCGTATCGTGAGCCAAGGAATCTCGGACTCCTATCTGCGCTGGCGCGGCATCGAGGCGACGCTGCAACTCGCGCAGTCTCCGAACTCCAAGATCGTCGTGATCGGCAACAGCCGCGACGGTATGCCGATCATCCTCGGAAACGTGGATTCACCCGCGGTCACGCGCCCGCCGGGCGATCCTGCGGAGAAGGCTCCTGCGCCGGCGCCCACCATCTCGCTGGAGAGAACACCGTCCAACCAGCTCACGCTCCCGCTCGAGACATTCTCGTCCGCGAGCCCCGAGAAGCCGAACGAACCGCCGCAGGGTGCGGAGATCGCCAAGCCGGCCGCGCCCGCCGCCCCGGCCGCGACAACCGGATCGAACCTGATCCCGCGCAGCTTGTCCGATGTCGAATCGCTGATCCTTCGGATTATCCGCTCCGAAACCGCGACGACGGAACGCAAGCCGCCGGAAACATCCGCGACCGAAGGAAAGCCGGCGGAGGCAAAGCCGTCCGAAGCAAAGCCGGTCGAGTCTGCGACCACGGAGCGGAGATCGCCGGACGCACCGTCACCGATGCAACCGATGCCGAATCCCAGACAGCGGGTGCAGTAGGTTCGGGCCGGCGCAACCGGATTGCGTATCCTGCCTGATCGCGCACTTGGCGTTTGCCCATGACCCCGGCGACGGACCCAACCCTCGAACGCGCGATCGGCGCCCTCGCCGTGCCCGGCGTCCTGATCGGCCATCGCCTGATCGCTCCGGACGACGCGCTGGCATTGCGGCCGGACGAGCAGGATGCGTTCGCCAACAGCATCGACAAGGTCAAACGGGCCAGCGGCGCCGCGCGCATCGTCGCGCGAAGCCTGATGGCTCAACTCGGACAGCCGGAGCAGTCGATACCGAAGTCAGCATCCGGCGCACCGGTCTGGCCCGCAGGCTACGTCGGCTCACTGGCGCATGATGCTCGTGTTGCGGTGGCCGCATTGGCGCGGCGCGGTGAGTTCCTCAGCCTGGGCATCGACGTCGAGCCGGCTGAACCGCTCGACGCAGACCTGCTGGATCTCGTGGCGACACCGTCAGAACGGACGGAGATTGCCGGGAACCTGCTGCAGGGACGCCTGCTCTTCACGATCAAGGAGGCGGTGTACAAAGCGGCCCATCCGCTCGACGGCGTATTTCTTGAGCACCACGATGTGGAGGTCGATCTTGCCGCGGGCACGGCGCGGGTGCGTACCGGACGAACCGTCCGGTTCCGGCACGGAGCCGGCAGCCACCTCGTGGTGCTGGCATTCATCTAACGAATTTCGATCTTTCGAAGATTGCTTCATCCGCACCGCGAGGAATTGAATGGAGGATGAATCGTTATCTCGCGCAGTGAGGGTGTTGTCACATGCGCGAATGGTCCCACCGAACAGCATTCGGCCTTCCTCGAATCGCTGGAAGCATTGAGAGCGGTGAGAAAATCGACCTGTCGCGGGTCGAGACGCAGCGCAAACGTTCAGGTGCCTAGGTGGTGCCTGGAAGCACCTGCAATTTTCGATAAGTGTTGGAGCGGGCGGAGGGAATCGAACCCTCGTATGCAGCTTGGGAAGCTGCCGTTCTACCATTGAACTACGCCCGCAGGGCTGATCCCAGGAGGCCAGCTTGGCACAGGACGCAGAATAAGACACGGCGGCAGCCCGGCAAAGGGGTGAACCCAGGAACTCCTGTCATCGACAAACGTTATGTGGGTTGTCGCGGAGTTCTCATGCCCCTGTTCACGTATTTCGCCGTTGTCGGCTCGCTGCTTCTCGGACTTTTGTATGTTGCAGAGGCGCGTCTCGGCCCGCCGGCATCGCTGAGCATCAGCACCAGCTTCCACGGCCTGCCGGCGCCGTTCAAGGGTCAAAGATCGGTGATCCTGACAGCCCGCGACGCACCGATGCCCGACATGTCGGGCATGAATGCGCCATCGTCGATCGTGGTCCATGCATCGATGGCGCAACCGATCATGGCGCGGGCCACCGACACAAAGCTGCCCAAAACCGCGCAAGTCAAAAAGACGAAAAAGCCCGCGAAGGTCGCGCGCAAAAAGGCCGGTGGCAACCGGTTCGCTCAGAGTCCGCGGCCAGGCGGCGGAGTTATCTGGTAGATTCGCGCCGATACGATCTCAGGTGGTACCCGCGTCCGCACAATCTGCGGTGTAGCGCGCGCACTATTTCTCCAACGCCGAATTTTGTTTGAAAAGTGGCCGCGCGCGAGCCCGGACATTTTTGCATGGAACGCCTGCGGCGGCCGTGCAGCGAAATATTGACGCAGTACTCGTTGCTCGCCAATGTTCTTCCGGGTTGTTCGGGGGTAGTTCTGGTGTTCTCACATCTTCTTCTCGAGCGGCATGCAGAGCGCTGCATCCAGCTCGCGTATCAATGCCAGAATAAAAATGCCGAGCGCATTTTGCGCTTGCTTGCGGTCGATCTCATGCTTGCGGCGGAGTTGCAGCGTCCGCGCGCCGCCAAGGACGAGCTTGCGGAACTGGCCCGGCTGAGCCGGACCGCCACGGTCGGCACATTCAAGTCCGAAAGTGCTTCGACAGCTTGAGGCCCTGCGCCTGATAGTTCGAGCCGATGCCCTGGCCGTAGAGCTGGCGGGGCCGCGCCACCATCTTCTCATAGACGAGGCGACCGACGATCTGGCCGTGCTCCAGGATGAACGGCACCTCGCGCGAGCGCACCTCGAGCACGGCGCGCGAGCCGCGGCCGCCCGCCCCCGCATAGCCGAAGCCCGGATCGAAGAAGCCCGCGTAGTGGACGCGGAACTCTCCGACCAGCGGATCGAACGGCACCATCTCGGCGGCGTAGTCGGGCGGCACCTGCACCGCCTCCTTGGACGCCAGGATGTAGAACTCGTCGGGATCGAGGATCAGGCTCTTGTCGGCGCGAGCTGCGATCGGCTCCCAGAAATCCGCGACGATGTGGCCGTCGCGCTTCTCGACGTCGATCAGGCCGGTGTGGCGCTTGGCGCGGTAGCCGACGAAGTTGTTCGGCCCAAGCCCCGCGAGATCGACGCCGACCGCGATGCCGTCGGTCAGGTCGGCCGCAACGTCGTCGGTCAGCCGCTCCTTCTCGTGCAGGGCCCGCAAGGCCTGCGTGTCCAGCATCGCCTGGCCGCGGCGAAACCGGATCTGCGACAGCCGCGAGCCTTCGCGCACCAGCACCGGAAACGTCTTCGGGCTGATCTCGGCATAGAGCGGGCCGGTGTAACCCGGCGTGATGCGATCGAAGCCGCGCGTGCGGTCGGCGATGACGCGGGTGAACACGTCGAGCCGGCCGGTCGAGCTTTTTGGATTGGCCGCGGCGGAAATGTCGGCCGGCAGCGCCAGGCTCTCCAGCAGCGGCACGATGTACACGCAGTTGGTTTCGAGCACGGCGCCCGCGGTGAGCACGATCTCGTGCAGCTTCAGTTCGGCGATGCGTTCGGCCACGGTGGTGCGCGGCCCGGGCAGAAAACTGGCGCGCACGCGATAGGCCACCTTGCCGAGCCGTAGGTCGAGGCTGGCGGGTTGGATCTGGTCGGGCGCGAACGGAATTTCGGGGCGGATGCCACCGGCCTCGGCGAGCGCGGCGATCATGTCGTCCGGCAGAATGCCTTGTTCGCTTGCGCTTTTCTGCGGACTGATCGTGGGCGGCACTTGGCCGTCTCCTTGCAGCGGCTGCCTTTCGATACCGGAAGGGTGACTTGACGGGAAGGCAGGCCGCACGCATGATCGGCCTTATCCCGTGGTCATTTGAGCCGGCCGGCTTGCAGCCACGTAAAATAAATCGCTAAAAGGCCGGGGACGCGTGTGCCCGGCCAGGATATTTTCCGGCCGGTTTTTTATTGGCCAAAGGAGGCCGCGATGTCCGTGTCCCAGAAGTACCGCCCCGAAACCCGCCTGGTGCAATCCGGAATTCTGCGCTCGCAGTTCGGTGAGACCTCGGAGGCGTTGTTCCTTACCCAGGGTTACGTCTACGAAAGCTCGGCGCAGGCCGAGGCGCGGTTCAAGGGCGAAGACCCCGGCTACCAGTATTCGCGCTTCGCCAATCCGACCGTGCACATGTTCGAGAAGCGGATCGCCGCGTTCGAAGGCGCGGAAGCGGCGCGCGCCACCGCGACCGGGATGGCTGCCGTGACGCTGGCGCTGATGGGCCAGGTCAAGGCCGGCGATCACGTCGTGGCATCGAAGGCGATCTTCGGCTCGTGTCTCTACGTGGTCGAAGACTACCTGCCGCGCTACGGCGTAAGCTCGACGATCATCGACGGCACCGACCTCGACCAGTGGCGCGCGGCGATGCGCCCCAACACCAAGACCTGCTTCCTGGAGACGCCCACCAACCCGACGCTGGAAGTGCTCGATATCGCGGAGATTGCAAAGATCGCGCACGCCGCGGGAGCGACGCTGGTGGTGGACAACGTGTTCTCCACGCCGCTGTGGCAGAGCCCGCTCGAACTGGGCGCGGATTGCGTGGTGTACTCGACCACCAAGCACATCGACGGCCAGGGCCGCTGCCTCGGCGGCGTGATCCTGGCGTCGGAGAAATTCATCCAGGACAACGTCCACATTTACATGCGGCAGACCGGCCCTTCGATGTCGCCGTTCAACGCCTGGGTGATGCTCAAGGGCCTGGAGACGCTGTCGCCGCGGGTCCGGCAACAGACCGAGAGCGCAGCCAAGGTCGCGGAAACCCTCGCCAGCCATCCGAAGGTGTCGCGGCTGATCTATCCGGGCCGGGCCGACCACCCGCAGGCCGCGATTGTGAAGAAGCAGATGAAGAGCGGCTCCACGCTGGTCGCATTCGAGGTGACGGGCGGCAAGAAGGGCGCGTTCGCATTCCAGGACGCGTTGAAGCTGGTGCGCATCTCCAACAACCTGGGCGATGCCAAGAGCCTGATCACGCATCCGGCGACCACGACGCACCAGCGCATCACGCAGGCGCAGCGCAACGAACTGGGCATCAGCGACGGCATGGTGCGGCTGTCGTGCGGGCTGGAGCACGTCGATGACTTGGTGGAGGATGTGGTGACCGCGCTGAAGGCGGTGTAGCCGCCTTGCATCCGGTCTCAGTTTGACCGGGCTTGCCGTACGATGTGCCTTGACGGAGCCGCTACGGGACAAGAGGGCCCAGAGCTCCGCGAAGAGGTCCGCTGGCGATCATCATCAGGCCCGAGAACGGTTTGCTGAGCTCCAGGATCAAGAAAATCGCGCAAGAGACCGACAGCCCAAAAAGCGACAGAGCCAGGAACACCGTCACATTCAACCGCGAAAAAAGGCTGAAGCTCGCAAAGATGAGCGTGAGCCAGAAGATCAGGATGACGAGAAAAGGCGTCGGCATGACGTCGCCGGCTCCGACGAACAGCAACATGCGCGTTTGCGCCACATCGGTGCTGACCTGAATGGCCCTGGCCTGAAGCGAGCGCTGGATTTCGTTGCGCGGCGATAGCGCCTGGATTCCGAGATAGATCGTCACACTGTCCACCTGCGCTTCGAACGGCGCGCTTGCCGCCGAACCCTTCTCGCTCCAAATCCGATCGACAAAAGCCCCCATCGCGCTTCGTATCTGCTTGCGGATCGGCAGCGCCTCCGCGCCGTACTGCCCCAACAAGTTATCAAGCAGGATGATGTTGGCCGTGATCTGCTTCACCTGACCCGTTTGCGTGTCGTAAGAATTTTTCGCCGACGCGATCAGCAGGCCCAGCACCAGTGCGGACATGGTCGCGACCAGTCCGACGCCCAGCCGAACCACATCCTGGGACTCCTTGCTGAGATGATGGTGCGGCAAAGTTTTGCGAAGCAGCGCACCGAGACAGATGCCGCCGACCACCAATGCGAAGATCAGAAGCGACAGGGTCAACGCACTCACTGCAAGTCTCCGATGGGCGAAGTGCCAGAACTAAACGCAATTCTTGCTAAAAGTACATTTGAAACGGTGTGCCGTCGTGCTGTACACCGCCATCGGCCGTGTATTAGAACACCCGCTCAAAAATCGACTCCCCGGACATTGGCCGAACCGATAACGATTTCGCATCGCCCCGATGCACCGTTGCGATGTCACTCAATGAATTGGGTAGAACATGGGAAACGCAATGAACCATAAACATGGAAAGCATGTCCCAAACAGCGAGCAATCCGTTGGATTGATGAAGCGGCGGGATCTGCTGCAGAATGGCAGCATCCTTCTGGCGATGCGATTTGCTTGTGCCCTCGCCCCTGTCGCCCTCGCCGCCGCGACACCGGCCGCGGCGCAGCAAGCCGCACCCCGGCCTCACATCATTTACATCGTGGCCGATGACCTCGGCTGGAAAGACGTCGGGTTCCACGGCTCGGACATCAAGACACCGAATATCGACAAGCTGGCGCACGAGGGTGCGCGGCTCGAACAGTTCTACGTTCAACCCATGTGCACTCCGACGCGGGCCGCGCTTCTGACCGGACGTTACCCCTTCCGGTACGGCCTGCAGACGCTCGTCATTCCCACCCCGTCCAAGTACGGCATGCCGACCGACGAATGGCTCTTGCCTCAGGCCCTCAAGGAGGCAGGTTACCGGACTGAGATGATCGGCAAGTGGCATCTCGGCCACGCCGATCGCAAGTTTTGGCCCCGTCAGCGCGGGTTCGACTACCATTACGGTTCGATGGTGGGCGAGGTCGACTACTACACCCACTCTTCCTCGAAGATTCGGGATTGGTACCGCGACGACCGGCCCCTGAAGGAAGAGGGATATGTCACGCAACTATGGGGCAAGGACGCGGTCGCGCGCATCAGCGGCCACGATGCCAAGACGCCGTTGTTTCTCTATCTCGCATTCACGGCGCCTCATGCGCCTTACCAAGCGCCGAAGGATACCATTGACAGGTACAAGCACATCGCCGACCCGACGCGCCGAACCTATGCGGCCATGATTTCTTCGATGGACGACGAGATCGGAAAAATTGTCGCGACGCTCGAACAAAAGAAAATGCGCGAGAACACGCTGATCGTCTTCATGAGCGACAATGGCGGCAACCAAAGCGCCATGCTGTCCGGCGACGCCGATGTGTCGAAGCTGAAGCTGCCAGCCGACAATGGTCCGTATCGCGGCGGCAAAGGGATGCTTTACGAGGGCGGGACGCGCGTGGCGGCGCTGGCGAATTGGCCGGGCCGGATCAAGCCCGGCGAGGTCAAAGAAGTCATGCACGTTGTGGACATGTTCCCGACCTTGGCGGGACTGGCCGGCGCCAGCGGTAGCAAAGGCAAGCCGCTGGATGGACTCAATGTCTGGCCGACCCTCAGTGAGGGCAAGCCCTCACCGCGCCAGGAGGTGGTCTACAACATCGAGCCGTTCCGGGGCGCCGTGCGGCAGGGCGAATGGAAGCTGATCTGGCGCACGCCGCTGCCGTCCGCGCTGGAACTCTACAACATTGCGCAAGACCCGTACGAGAAGGCCGACGTCGCCGAGAAGCATCCGGAGATCGTCGTGCGGCTTCAGAAGCGGATCGAGCAACTGGCTCGAGAAAGCGCAAAGCCGATGTTCTTGCAGGATGCGCTGGGAGCCATAAAGGGCTCCGCTCACGGCCCGCCCGCATTGCCCAACGAGGATGCGTATTTCACCCAGCGCAACTGAGTTGCCGGCGCCGGTGAGCAACATCGCGAGCCGCCGCTGAAGCGATCGCACACCGATGCGGCCCGCGGCGGCTACTCGCCGCGCGCCAGCGGCGGCGTCGCATAGCCCGGCACCACATGGGCGTCGATCAGGTAAGGCCGGCCCTGCTCGACGATCTTGAGCCCGCGCTGGATCGCAGCCTCGAGATCCGGCACGTTCTTGACCGGGCCTTCGGCTTCGACGCCCTGCGCGCGCGCCAATCCCGCGAAGTCCAGCTCCGGGCCGTCGATGCGCTGGCCGATCCAGCGGTTCTCGACCGGCCGCGACCTGATCTTGGCCACCGCCTCCTGATGCAGCTCGTCGTTGAAGTTGGAGCGGTTGTTCGAAACGATGTAGAGCGCCGGCAGCGAGTAGTGCGCCGCGGTCCACAGCGCCGACACGCCCTGCATGAAATCGCCGTCGCCGAGCACCGATACGACCGGCCTGCCACTGTCCTTGAGCGCCAGCGAAACGCCCACGGTGATGCCAGGGCCGGCCGCGAGGCCGGCGCCGCCATCGTGGCCCAGGAAATCCAGCGGGTCGCGGAACGCGTAGACGTCGCCGCCCCAGCCGATGTTGGTGTGCGCGAGACTGAACTTGCGATCCCCGCGAGCCAGTTGGAGGGCGATCTCCACGTCGCGCGGCATGATCTCCGTCGCGCTCTTCGCCGAATAGACGGGCGGCGACATGGTGCTTTTGCCGCTGCTGCGGGTCGCGGGGCGTTTGGCGAAACGCTTCTGCAACACCGGCAGCAGTTGCGCGATCAGAACGTCCGGGTCGGCGTTGATCGGCAGGTCGGCCGGCGGCAGGCTGAAGTAATCCATGCTCCAGCCGTTGTGCAGCGCCTGATCGAGCGAGATGTGCACGATCTTGGCGGCGGTGTCTGCGGTCTTGCGCGAAATCTGCAGGAACAATCCGTTCAGATCGACCCAGTCGAAGCTGACGACCAGGTCCGAGCCTTTCACGACCTCCTTGGCCTTCGGGCTCAGCCAGTAAGCCGGCGGGATGGCGTGCTGCGGATGCTCCAGCGGGAACACGGATCGTTCGCGGATCGAGGTCAGCACCATCGCACCGGTGTGCTCGGCCAATGCGATCCGGCGGTCCCAGTCCTCCTGCTTGCGCGAGCCGCGGCCGAACACGAACAGGGGATTCTTCGCGGCCGCGATCATGTCGGCCAGCTCCGCAAGCTGCACTTCGGAGGCCGACGGCGCTGCCGGCGAGCGGAAGCGAGCGGGATCGGGGATGGCGACCGATCGTTCGAGCTTCGATTCCTGGAGACCGGCGTCGAGGCACACGTACACCGGTCCATAGGGCCGCGTCGTGGCCATCTGGTACGCCTTCAGCATGCCCTCGACGATCGCCTCCGGCGAACGCGGCTCGTCGTCCCACTTGGTGAAGTCGCGCAACAGCGCACCCTGATCCTTCGCGGTATGGATCCAGTCGATCCACGGCCGCCGTTTGTCCGCGGCGACCGGGCCGGTGGCGCCGAGCGCCAGGATCGGCATGCGGTCGCACCACGCATTGAAGATTCCCATCAAACCGTGCATCAGCCCAACGTTGCTGTGCAGCACACACGCCATCGGCTGGTCGGTCACCTTGGCATAGCCGTGCGCGATCGAGACGACGTGGTCCTCGTGCAGGCACAGCAGCATCTGGGGCGCGCTGTTACCGAGATAGTTCACCAGGCTGTCATGAAAGCCGCGATAGCTCGCACCGGGATTGAGCGACACGTATTTGATGTCCAGCTTGCGCAGCATTTCGGCCGCAACGTCGCTGGCCCAACCCATATCGTTGGGGACGGCGCTGGTCGCGGGCCTATCCAGGTCTTTCATGGCTGTCGCTCGTTTCTGAAAAAGGGGAGATCGCTGCGGCTTGCATCAGCCGCAGCCGTGCGGTGGTGTCAGAGTGTGAATCAATTGTTGGGCGGCTCGATTCCGCTCGCCTCAACCATTGGCGCCCACAAGCTCATCTCCTTGACCAGGAAGTCCTGCGCTTCCTTGGCGTTCACGCTCATGAACTGAGCGCCCTGCTCTTCCAGAGTGTCGCGGAAGCTCGGATCCTTGATCACCGCGGCGATGTCCGCATTGACCTTGTCGATAACGGCCTGTGGCGTCTTTGCCGGCACCACGATCGACGACCAGGAGCTTCCGACATATTTTTTGAAACCCTGCTCGACCGATGTCGAAACATCCGGCAGCTGCTTCATGCGGGTGTCGGACAGCACTGAAATCGCCCGCAGGGTGCCGGCCTTGATCTGCGACAGAACCTCGGTGGACGGCGCGGCATAGAACAGGACGCGGCCCGAGATCAGGTCGCTCATCACTTGTCCGCCGCTGCGGTATGGCACATGGACCGTGTTGAGCTTTTCCTCTTTTGACATATACGCGGACAGCAGATGCGGCGACGAGCCCGGTCCGACCGATGCATAGGCGGCGCCGGGGTTGGCGCGGATGTGATCGAACAGGCCCTTGAGATCCTTGATCGGCGAGGATGCGTTCACGGTGACCACAAGCGGGTAGTACGCGATCACGGAAGCCGCCCGGAAATCCTCCAGCGCGTTGTACTTCAGGTTCTTGTAGACGTTCGGCATGATGACGAACGGCAGCGGTGCGAGCAGCAGCGTGTAGCCGTCGGCAGGCTGGGTCGCTACATAAGCCGTCCCCGTGGTGGTGCTGGCGCCGGGGCGGTTGTCGATGATGACAGGCTGCTTCCATCTCTCGGAAAGCTTCTGGCCGACCGCGCGGCCCATGATGTCCGACGCGCCGCCGGGCGCGAACGGGACCACGAGGGTGACGTTCTTCGAAGGATAGCCTTGCGCGAGCGACAGCGATGGCGACGCAACAAGCAATCCCAACAGCACAAGGACAATGCGCACGAGCCCTCCTAACCGGATTTCTCAAATGACCGCGGCGGACAAGATTATTCACGCTTGTCCGGCGATCCTGCAAGTCCGGCGCTTGGTTTGGATGGCAGCCACGCTTGCCGCGCGGCCTGCGCTGGAGGCGCAGCCTGGCATCGATTGGCCCGCCAACGGCGCCTCAGAGCCGTTTCGGGGTGCTATCATGCCAATCCTCAACCGTGGGATGGCGCATGAGACGGCGCGAATTCGTTGCACTTCTCGGCGGCGCGGCGGCCGCGTGGCCGTATTCGCTCCGCGCCCAGCAGGGCGCAAAGCGCCCGCGCCTCGGCGTCCTGCTTTTCAGCACACCGCAGGCCGATCCGAACACGCCATCATTCCTGCGGGGCTTGCGGGAACTTGGCTACGTCGATGGGCAGAACATCGAGATCATCTATCGGTTCGCCGATGGCAAGCCGGAGCGCCTTCCGGAGCTCGCCGTGGAACTGGTGCGGCTGAAACCCGACGTGATGTTCGTGCTCGGCGGCGACGTGGCACCCTTTGCCAGCAAGGCGACGCAAACCATACCGATCGTCTACGCGATGAGTGTCGATCCGGTGCAACTCGGACTTTCCGCGAGCCTTGCCAAACCGGGCGGCAATGCCACCGGCGTCACCTTCCTCTCAGACGAACTCGCCGCCAAGCGCCTGGAGGTGCTCAAGGAGGCGGCGCCGAAAATTTCCCGGGTGGCGTTTCTCTGGAATCCCGACCACGCCGACAACGAATTGCCCGTCGCGCGGCGCGCGGCGGCGGCGCTTGGTATTCAACTGCACTCCATGGAGGTTCGCGGCGGCGGCGATCTGGACGGCGCCTTCAGCTCCGCCATGCAGGCGGGCGCCGACGCGGTCTACGCGGTGTCGTCGCGCCAGACGGTTGCCAACATTTCCCGCATCGTCGAATTCGCCACGAAGAACCGCCTGCCGCTGGCCGGCGGCTGGGGCGCGTGGGCGCAGGCCGGCGGGCTGGTGTCCTACGGGCCCAACGTCCAGGACATGGTGCGCCAGACCGCGGCTTACGTGGACAAGATTCTCAAGGGCGCGAAGACCGGCGAACTGCCGGTCCAGCAACCCACGCGGTTCGAGCTGTTCGTCAATCTGAAAACGGCGAAGGCGCTCGGCCTCGCGATTCCGGAATCGTTTTTGTTGCGGGCCGACAAGGTGATCGAATAGGCGGCGCCGTCTCGCCCGACGATCCTGCTTGAAGAACGAAACCGGGCTAGCGCGCCTTACTAACGTGCCTTGGCGCCGGCGGTCAGGGTCGGGCGCTGCGCCGCGTCGGCGATCGCGCCGGCCAGCAGCTTCGCCACGCAACCGTAGCTCCAGTCGTTCATGTGGAGCTCGTCGGGCGACACGAACGTCTCGAACGGGATATTCTCGGTGAGCCTCCAGTAGCGCATCACCGCGAAGCGCTGGAACAAATCGACGCTGGCCTCTTTGGCCGCGTGGCCGATGAGATCGACCATCAGTTCGATGTCGTGCTTGGCGATGACCTTCGGCGCGTACTGCGGGTTCATCAGGATCACGTCGGCGC
Organism: Hyphomicrobiales bacterium; assembly: GCA_021730985.1. Taxonomy (GTDB): domain Bacteria; phylum Pseudomonadota; class Alphaproteobacteria; order Rhizobiales; family Xanthobacteraceae; genus Z2-YC6860. The sequence goes on from JAKFYI010000009.1 coordinate 17,366, forward strand.
CCGAGGCCTTCAGCCGGCGCACGCCATCGCGGATCATCGCGCCGGCCGGCGCCAGCGGCTGGTCGCGCAGCACCGAATTGCTTCCAACCTGCCAGACCACCACGTCCGGCTTTTCAGCGATCACCTCATCGTCGAACCGCGCCAGCATCTCCTTGGCGGTTTCGCCGCCGATGCCGCGGTTGATGACGTTGATGGTGGCGCGCGGGAACAAGGTCTTGAGCTCGACCGCGAGCCGGCTCGGATAGCTCATGGCCGGCGTGCTGGCCCCGGCGCCTGCGGTCGAAGACGAGCCGACAGCGACGATGGTCAGCGGCAGGCCGCCCGCGAGACGCTGCGCGAAGCGGCGCAATGGGTAATCGAGACGGACGAGATCGGCGGGGGCGGTGCAGGCGGCAACCGGCGCGGCCGCTTGCGCGAGCACCGGAACGGGCGCGGCAACCGCGATGAGCACGGTCAGCGCGGCGCAGGATCGGACGAGGCACGAGATCGCGCTCATTGCGTGGTCTTGCCCTCGAGCGGCTCGAGCCGTGCGCCCTCGACGATCATCGAAGCCAGCGTGCGGCCGATACAATCGTGCACGCGCTTGGCCATGCTGATGTCCTTGGTGGCGGCATAGAGATCGATCGCGCCGGAGTCGTTCCAGTGACGCATGATCGCCAGCCGGTCGAACAGCGGCACCGACCGCTCGCGCGACACCCAACGCAGACCATCGGAATACCCGCCGAGCGGAATCATGGACTCGGTTCGCGGGCTGTACTGCATGTTCATGAGGATGACGTCAGCTCCCCCGGCCTGCAATGTTTCGACCCCGTCCGCGACGCTGGCGCGGAATTGCTCGGGGTCCACCCCCTGGAGTGCGTCAAAAGTGCCCGATTGCCATACCACCAAATCCGGCTTTTCGTCGAGGAGAAGTTTCTCGAAGGTCTCCGCGATCTGCACGGCGGTCTGCCGGGGTCTGCTATGCGCCGCGACGGTGACGGACACCGCCGGCAGGCGCTTCTTGAGAGCGGCCTCGAGTCTGGCCGGATAGGCGCTCTGAGCGCCGTCGCGACCCGGTACCGTGGACGATGCGGTTCCGACGACCACGATTTTGAAGCTCTTTTGCTTGACGGCGGCGGCGTGAAGGCGATCCAGCGCGCTGTCGCCATACAGCAGGTAGTTCGGCACCGGACAGTCGGGTGCGTCCTGCGCGCGCGATTCCGCAGCGCACAAAAACAGCGCCAACCCGATCACCATCCATCTTGTCATGCCGAACCTCCGGCAAGATCGGCGTCTGGAGGACGCTTGGGTGTGCTTCCACGGCTTTCGACCGACTTGTACCACGACAACAGGGCCGCAATCCCAATCATGATCAAGATGCCGGCCGCGCTGGCCGCCACCTGCATGAGGATGCCGCCATAAACCTCGATCATCAGGAAGTGCGCGGCAAACGCCAGGAACACCCCGATGCAGAAAATCTCAAGCGAGTGCTGGCCGCAGATGATGGCCGGACGCAACCATTTGGATTTCAGCGGCGGCCAGTTCAACGGGATGAAGTGCACGGTCACCGCGGCCAGCGCCAAGAAGTGCGCGAACCGCAGCACGTCGAGATTGACCTTGTCGATCGGGTACATCCATTCGCTCAGCCAGCGCGGCATGAGGAAAGCCGTGCGCGGGAAATGCCACGTCATCACAATGGCCAGCGCGAACACGAGATAACCGATCGCGACCCAAAGGGTGACCGGCGAGCGCAACACCGGCGACAGCCGTTCGGCGCCGCCCAGCGCGCACCATGCTCCGAACACGAACAGGAGCTGCCACGCGAACGGATTGAACCACCAATGTCCGGTGGGATAGGACGGGATGTTCCAACCCAGATGCCAGGTCAGCGAGTACAGCAGCACCGACGCTGCAAGTGCGACCACCGCGTTGCGCAGCAGCAGCCAGAGGATCGGCGGAAACAGCAGCAGCAGGACAATGTAGAGCGGCAGCACGTCCATGTTGGCTGGCTTGAACTTCAGCAGCAGCGCCTGGATGATCGTGACATCCGGCTGCTTGAGAAAATCCAGAATGTTCGCTTCTTCCGCGAACAACGGGTTCTCGAAGCTCGAGGTCACATAGGCGATCTCCGCCATGTAGATCGCGAACAGAAAGATGTGCGCGACATAGATCTGCCAGGCGCGCTTGAGGATGCGGGCGCTCGATATCACGAAGCCGCGCTCGCGCATCGAACGGCCATAAACGAAGGCCGCGGTGTAGCCGGAGATGAAAATGAAAATCTCGGTGGCGTCGCTGAAGCCGTAATTGCGGATCGTCAGCCAGCTCACGATGTTGATCGGGATGTGGTCGAGGAAGATCAGCCAGAGCGCGAGGCCCCGGAACAGGTCGAGCCGCAGGTCGCGCTCGGCGGCGACGGCCGGCGGCACCGCCGCAAACGGATGCGGACCGCGCACCGAAGCCGGCTCCGCCTTAGCGTCCTTGACCTGGTCGCGCATGCAAACGAATCCAGCCCGCTCGGACGCATCAGTCTTGGGGCGATCGTGCTTTATTTTCAATCATTGTGTTCGCGGCGTGTTGTAGCTATTGAACCGGCTTACGCCCCGTGAACGTCCGGGCCCAAATTCACAGCTTTTATGCCCATGTACCGCGCCGTCACCCGCAGCATTGAAGTGAAAGTGACCCCACGGTTCATGTCCGACCGGTCGTCGCCGGAAAACGGCTATTACTTCTGGGCCTATACGATCGAGATCATCAACCGCGGGACCCAGACGGTCCAGCTCAAGACGCGGTACTGGCGCATCACCGACGCCCACGGCAAGCTCCAGGAGGTGCGCGGCGCAGGCGTGGTGGGCGAGGAGCCGGAACTGAAGCCCGGTCAGTCGTACGAATACACCAGCGGCGTGCCGCTCCCGACGCCGTCCGGTTTCATGGTCGGCACCTACGGCATGGTCACCACCGAAAGCGGCGAAGGCTTCAACATCGACATCCCGGCGTTCTCGCTCGACAGCTCGACCCGGACGCGCACGCTCAATTGATCGTCAGCGGCGGGCCAGCGTGGGCAGGCAGCCGCCCAGCCGGCCCAGCGCTTCGCGCGGCCAGATGGCGAGCACCGCGCCGGGTTCGCTGAAATCCTGCAACGCTTCGACCCTCGCCTCGGGCAACGACACGCAGCCGGCGGTTCCCACCGAAGGCGACTTCCAGACGTGGATGAAGATGCAGGAGCCGGCGCGCGCGCTGGCGTCGGTCGGATAGTCCACCAGCAGCCCGCGCCGGTACATCGGCAGCGCGCGGCTCATGTTCTCGACGTGAAATTTGGGGCCGACCTGCGCCCGCGACATGATCTTGTTGTAGGCGGGCGACGCCGGATCGTCGACGCAGACCGTATCCGGGTTGACCTGCAAGTGGCCGGGCCGCGACGACGGCACCGTGCCGAAACTTCGGCCGATCTGATAGATACCGGCGGGCGCGCGTTTGTCGCCTTCGATTTTCACCGGCTCATTGCCGCGCCGCAGATCGCGAAAGAATGGCGACCACGCCATGCCCGCTCGTCCCACCAGCGCGGGTTCCGCCGCGCCGACGGCGCGCCATGACTGCTTCGGCGTGCCGCGCTCAAACAGTTGCAGCGAGGCCGTGGTCGCGTTCATCGTCTCGGCGGTGACCAGGACGAGCCGCTTGGCTTCGGCCAGCGCCGCCGGACAGCTTTGCGCCAGCGCACCGGCGGGCGCGCACAGCGCCGCGACAAAGAACAAGATGAAAGCGCCTGCTCGCTTGGGCATCATGGCTTCGGAAAACCGTCCCCACTTTTCCGAATCATACCCTAGGCCCCGCCGCTCGCCTTGTCCTGTGCGGCCGCGTCTTGTGCCGCCGTCTCTTGTCCGGCGGATTCTTGGACCTCCTCCGGCGCGAACCGGTAGGTCGAACTGCAGAACTCGCAGGTCACCGAAATGATGCCGTTCTCGACCATGTGGTCGCGATCGTCCTCCGAGAAGCTCTTGAGCATCGATTCCACATTGGGACGTGAGCACGAACATTCCGCGGCGACGTCGATACCGCGAAACACCCGCACGCCTCGCTCGTGAAACAGCCGGTACACCAGTTGCTCACTCGACAGCGCCGGATCGATCAGTTCGATATCCTCGACGGTGTTCATCAGCGAGCGCCCCTCGACCCACGCCTCGTCCTCCGGAATCGTATGCGCCGCGACGCCCTCCGGCGCGTCACCCGGCGGCAGATCGGCGACGCGGGCGCGCTCCGGCGCCTTGGGCAGGAATTGCAGCATGATGCCACCGGCCCGCCAGGTGTGGCGCGAGCCCGCCGTGTATTCCTCAGCCACCGCCAGCCGGACGCGGGTCGGGATCTGCTCGGAACTGCGGAAATATTCGTGCGCGACGTCTTCCAGGCTGCCGCCGTTGAGCGCGACCAGGCCCTGGTAGCGGCTCATGTCGGCGCCCTGATCGACCGTCATGGCGAGATGGCCGTGACCGAGCAAGGCGCCGGCGCCGGCCTTGCCGGACTCGGACGCTGCGGTCACGCGCGCCGCGTCATAGCGCGCGCAGGCCCGCACTTTGCCGGGGCTGCGATAGTCCACGATCAGCATGCGGACCGGACCGTCGGTCTGGGTCTGCAGGATGAAACGGCCCTCGAACTTCAAGGCCGAACCGAGCAGCACGGTGAGCGCCACCGCCTCGCCGAGCAGCTTGGCGACCGGCACCGGGTAGTCGTGGCGCGCCAGGATTTCATCGACCAGAGGGCCAAGCCGGACCAGGCGGCCACGCAGATCGAGTGCGGACACTTCGAACGGCAATACGGTGTCGTCGATCGATGTCGCGGCAGGCGCGCGCACCGGGATTTCGGTGTGAGGATTTTCCATCGGGCTTATTTAGGGGGCGATGCGGCCAATGGCGACCCCCGCCGATCTATCGCGACGCGGCGTCCAGGCACCAGGCCAGGATGCCCTTTTGGGCATGCAGGCGGTTTTCAGCCTCGTCGAACACCACCGATTGCGGCCCGTCCATGACCTCATCGGTGACCTCCTCGCCCCGGTGGGCCGGCAGGCAATGCATGAACAGCGCGTCGGCCTTGGCCTTGGCCATCAGGCGGGCGTTGACCTGGTATCGCTTAAGCAGATTGTGGCGGCGGTTCGCCGCCTTGTCGCCCATCGACACCCAGGTGTCGGTGACGACGCAGTCGGCGCCCTTCACGGCCTTTTCGGGATCGGCGCCGAACTGGATCGACGCGTTCGAAGACTTGGCCCAGTCGAGCAGCCATTTCTTCGGCTTCAGCTCGGGCGGCGTCGCAACCCGCAGCTCGAACTCGAAACGGTCGGCGGCGTGCATCCAGGACACCAGCACGTTGTTTGCGTCGCCGGTCCAGGCCACGGTGCGGCCGCGGATCGAGCCGCGATGCTCCTCGAACGTCATGACGTCCGCCATCACCTGGCAGGGATGCGAGCGCCGGCTCAGGCCGTTGATCACCGGCACCGTGGCGTTCTCGGCCAGCTCCGTGACGGTGCGATGGTCGAGCGTGCGGATCACGATGCCATCCACATAGCGCGACAGCACCCTCGCGGTGTCGGCGATGGTCTCGCCGCGGCCGAGTTGCATCTCCTGGCCGGTCAGCGTGATGGACTCCCCGCCAAGCTGGCGGATGCCGACATCGAACGACACGCGCGTGCGGGTCGACGGCTTGTCGAAGATCATCGCCAGCGTCTTGCCGGCCAGCGGCTTGGGCCCCGAAGCGCCGCGGCGGCCCTTCATGTCGCGGCTCGACGCGATGATCCCGCGCAACTCCTTCGACGGGACATCGATCAGATCGAGGAAATGGCGGATGCCGCCGGCGCTCACCCAGCCGCTCCCTGCTTGGGCGCAGCCTGCTTGGCCCGCTCGATACGGGCGCAGGCGCGATCGATCCGCTGCACGGCCTCGGCCACATCCGCTTCGCCGATGATGAGCGGCGGCAGCAGGCGCGCGACGTTTTCGCCGGCGCCGACCGCGAGCAGCTTCTCCTCGCGCATCGCATTGACCAGATCGCCATACGGCACCACCGCGCGCAGCCCGATCAGCAGGCCTTCGCCGCGGACCTCCGCGATCACCGACGGATGGCGGTCGCGCAGTTCGGCGAGGCGCTGCTTGAACAGCAGCGCCATGTCGCGGACATGATCGAGGAAGCCGGGCTTGAGCACCACGTCGAGCACGGCGTTGCCCGCCGCCACCGCGAGCGGATTGCCGCCGAACGTGGAGCCGTGGCTGCCGGGAATCATGCCCTTCGACGCCTCCGCTGTGCCGAGCACGGCACCGATCGGAAATCCGCCGCCAAGACCCTTGGCGAGGCCCATCACGTCGGGCGTGACGCCGATTTTCTGATAGCCGAACATTTCGCCGAGCCGGCCGAGGCCGGTCTGCACCTCGTCGAACGCCAGCAGCAGGCCGTGCTCATCGCACAGCGCGCGCAGATCGCGGAAGAACTGCGGCGGCGCGGAGCGCACGCCGCCCTCGCCCTGCACCGGCTCGATCAGGATGCCCGCGGTCTCGGGACCGATCGCGCGCTTGAGCGCCTTGAGGTCGCCGAGCGGCACTTGGTCGAAGCCGTCCATCATCGGGCCGAAGCCTTCGGTGTGCTTCGCATTCTTCGCCGCGGCCAGCGTCGCCAGCGTGCGGCCGTGGAAGCAGCCTTCGAAGGTGACGATGCGGTAGCGCTCGGGATGCCCGTTCGCCGACTGGTACTTGCGCACCATCTTGATGACGCCCTCCATCGCCTCGGCGCCGGAGTTGGCGAAGAACACCGTGTCGGCAAAGCTCGCGGCGCACAGCCGGTCGGCCAGCCGCTCGCCTTCGGGGATGCGGTAGAGGTTGGAGACGTGCAGCACTTTGGCCGCCTGCTCGGTGATGGCGGCGACCAGGTGCGGATGCGAATGGCCCAGCGCGTTGACCGCCACGCCCGAGCCGAAATCCAGGTAGCGCTCGCCGTCGGTCGCCGTCAGCCAAGCGCCGTCGCCCCGCTCGAAGGCGAGGTCGGCACGCGTATAGGCTGGCAACATGTGCGAAGTCACGGTCGCTTTTCCCAAACCTGACAATAGGCCGAAACGAAATGTGCCGCCTCTCCAGGCGGCACGTTTGGTCAATTCTAGGTGGGGGCGGCAGGGTGTCAACACGAACCGGCCGCAGCGGCGCGCCCGCTTGCGCACACCGGCGTCGCGATTATCCCCATGAATGTTGACGAATCGCGGGGTTTTAAGGTCAAAAAATGTGGATGCGATTCGCGCCGACTCTTGCGCGCGAGTCTAGCCCTATTGTAGCTTCGCCACTGTGATCTACGACATATCGTAGTACGCAGTCGTAGTACCCAGTCCCTGAGTTCATTGCGTGAGCGTAACCCAGTCCGGCCTTTCGCCGTGCTGCGAGGTGGGATTCTGCCGGCCCGGGGGGCCGTCGGAGCCTGGTTTAGGGGGAGATTGCTCATGACGTGGACTGACGAGCGGGTCGAATTGCTCAAAAAGCTATGGGCGGACGGCCTTTCAGCCAGCCAGATCGCAGGCGAACTGGGCGGGATCACCCGCAACGCGGTGATCGGCAAGGTCCACCGCCTGGGCCTGTCGGGCCGCGCCAAGTCGCCATCTTCCAGCGCTCCCCGCGCGCGCAAGCCGCGCACGCACATGATGCGGGTGGGACGGGCCCAGATGCGCGGCAACACCGCGCTGGCGCTCGCCTACGAGATGGAGCCGGAGCCGGAAATCGAGCAGTTCGACAACGTCATCCCGATGGGACAGCGGCGCACCTTGCTGGAACTGAAGGAAGACACCTGCCGCTGGCCGATCGGCGATCCGGCGACCACCGAGTTCTTCTTCTGCGGCGGCAATCCGATCGGCGGCCTGCCCTACTGCGCGCACCACTCGCGGATCGCGTACCAGCCGGCCGGCGAACGCCGCAAGGACCGCCGGCCGCCGTTCCGGCCGTAGCCTCCAGACGAAGTCTCAGGCGCTGCGGCCGTAGCGGTCGTCGAGCGCGTAGCCGGCGCCGCGAACGGTGCGGATCGGATCGGGCTCGCGGCCACGATTGACCGCCTTGCGCAGCCGGCCGACGTGGACATCGACCGTGCGCTCGTCGATGTAGACCTCCGAGCCCCACACGCCGTCGAGCAACTGCCCGCGCGTGAACACGCGGCCCGGCCGCTCCATCAGGAACTCCAGCAGCCGGTATTCGGTCGGCCCGAGCTCGACCTCGCGGCCGGCGCGCGACACGCGCTTCTTTTCGCGGTCGAGTTCGATGTCGCCGAACGACAGCACGTCGGCCACGCGCTCGGGCGATGCGCGGCGCAGCAGCGCCCGCACCCTGGCGATCAGTTCGGGCACCGAGAACGGCTTGACGATGTAGTCATCCGCGCCGGTCGCGAGCCCGCGGACACGCTCGCTCTCCTCGCCGCGGGCGGTGAGCATGATGATCGGCAACGCGCGGGTTTCCGGGCGTGAGCGCAGCCTGCGACACAATTCGATGCCGGACAGGCCCGGCAGCATCCAGTCCAGGACCACCAGATCGGGCGTGCTTTCGCGCAACCGCGTGTCGGCGTCATCGCCGCGCGCCGCGGTATCGACGTCGTAGCCTTCCGCCTCAAGGTTGTAGCGCAGCAGCAGCGTCAGCGGCTCTTCGTCCTCGACGATCAGAATGCGCGCGCCCATCACCTGGCTCCAATCATGAGGCTTGCATGCTGGCAAACGAGGTGGTGTCGCCCTTCGGCCGCGGGTCGGCGATGGCGCGGCCCTCGACCATGTAGTAAACCGTCTCGGCGATGTTGGTGGCGTGGTCGCCCATGCGCTCGATGTTCTTGGCGCAGAACATCAGATGGATGCAGAACGTGATGTTGCGCGGATCTTCCATCATGTAGGTGAGCAGCTCGCGGAACAGCGAGGTGCACATCGCATCGATCTGCTCGTCGCCCTTCCAGACCGCGAGCGCGCTCGTCAAGTCGCGCCCGGCATAGGCATCGAGCACCCGCTTGAGCTGGCCCAACACCAGCGTCGCCATGTGCTCCACGCCGCGGATCAGCTTCTGCGGGTGGAAATCGCCGTTGAGCGCTGTGACCCGCTTGGCAATGTTCTTGGCGAGGTCGCCGATCCGTTCCAGATCGTTGGAGACGCGAAGCGCACCGACCACGTCGCGCAGGTCAATCGCCATCGGCTGCCGCCGCGCGATGGTGAGCACCGCCTTCTCTTCTGTGTCGTGCTGGAGCGCATCGATCGCGGCATCGCCGGCCACCACGCGCTTCGCCAGCTCGATATCGCGGCGGGCCAGCGCCTCGACCGAATCGGCGATGAGCTTCTCCGCCATCCCGCCCATCTCGGCAACCTTCTGGGTGAGATCGAGAAGATCGGCATCGAAGGCTTTGGCGGTGTGTTCGTTCATCATGAAGGCTGATCCTTCCAATCCAATTCGAGCTGTTCCGCGTCCTGCACAATCAGCCAAACCGCCCCGTGATGTAGTCCTGCGTCCGGCGGTCGCGCGGGGTCGTAAACATCGTCTCCGTAGCGCCCTCCTCGACCAGGATGCCCAGGTGAAAGAATGCCGTACGCTGCGACACTCGGGCGGCCTGCTGCATCGAGTGGGTCACGATGATGATGGTGAAATTGGCGCGAAGCTCATCCATCAGTTCTTCGATCTTGGCGGTCGCGATCGGATCGAGCGCGGAGCACGGCTCGTCCATCAGGATGACCTCCGGACTGACGGCGATAGCCCGCGCGATGCACAGCCGCTGCTGCTGGCCGCCGGACAGGCTGGTGCCGGATTCGTTCAGCCGGTCCTTAACCTCTTCGAACAGCCCCGCCTTTTGCAGGCTGGTGGTGACGATCTCGTCCAGTTCAGCCTTCGAGCGGGCGAAGCCGTGGATTTTCGGACCATAAGCCACGTTTTCGTAGATCGACTTCGGGAACGGATTGGGCTTCTGGAACACCATGCCGACCCGGGCGCGCAACTGCACGACGTCCAGCGTCGGGTCATAGATGTCCCGCTCGTCGATCTCGATCTTGCCGGTCACGCGCGCGATCGGGATGGTGTCGTTCATCCGGTTGATGCAGCGCAGGAATGTCGACTTGCCGCAGCCCGACGGGCCGATCAGCGCCGTGACGCTGCGCTCGGGAACGTCCAGGTCCACCGACTTCAAGGCATGCTTCTCGCCGTAGTACACGTTGACGTCGCGGGCGATGACCTTGGGCTTGACCCCAATGCCGGGCGCTGCACCGACAGCCTCGCTGTGTTTGACTTGCACCATGCTATTCATGAACGCGGGCTCCCGTTGCGACGTTTACCATCGGCGTTCGAACTGCCGCCGGAGATAGATGGCGGCCCCGTTCATCACGAACAGAAACACCAGCAGAACCATGATCGCCGCCGCCGTCTTGGCCTGGAACGCGATTTCCGGCAGGTCGGACCACAGATAAATCTGAACCGGCAGGACCGTGGCTGCGTCCGAAACTCCAGTCGGCACTTCCACGATAAAAGCGACCATGCCGATCATCAGCAATGGCGCGGTCTCGCCGAGGGCATGGGCCATGCCGATGATGGTTCCGGTCATGATGCCGGGCATTGCCAGCGGCAGGACGTGATGGAACACAGCCTGCTGCTGCGAGGCGCCGACACCGAGCGCGGCCTCCTTGATCGAAGGCGGCACGGCCTTGATGGCGGCGCGCGACGCGATGATGATTGTCGGCAGCACCAGCAGCGCGAGTACGAGGCCGCCGACCAGCGGCGCCGATCTCGGCAATCCGAAGAAATTCAGGAACATCGCCAGGCCGAGCAGGCCGAACACAATCGAAGGCACCGCCGCCAGATTGTTGATGTTGACCTCCACGATCTCGGTCAGCCGATTCTTCGGCGCGAACTCCTCAAGATAGATCGCGGCGGCAACGCCGATCGGCAGGCACAGAATCAGGGTTACGAACAGCGTCAGCGCCGAGCCGACCAGCGCGCCGCGGATGCCGGCAAGTTCCGGCTCCCGGCTGTCGCCGGACGTAAAGAACGCCCAGTTGAAATTGCGCTCGATCGCGCCCTGGGCCCGGAACGCCTCCAGCCACGACACGACACGATCGTTCACACGGCGATTGGCCTCAGGAACGGCATACGTCACAACCCGCCAAGTTCCGGCTGCGGCGTTGTCCGCGGTCTTGAGCGGCAGGATAACTGTACCCGAGGCCTTGCTGTCGGCCAGTTCGGTGATCTTGACCAGACCGCCATTCATTGCCACGAGCACGCTCGGCACCACCTCGTTGAGCAACTCGGAGCCAGCGCTGGCATCGAACCGCGCTTGCAACTCGGCAGCCTGTTTGTTGGCTTCTTCGAAGCGCTGCGTCAGGCCTTCGATTTCCTTTGTTACGCTCGCGAGTTCCTGCTGCGCGGCAGGTGTCGATGCGCTCGCAATTGTGGCGTCCAGCGCCGCCTTGCGGGCTTGAAGTCCGCCGACGAAGCCGCGCAGGCGCTCCGCCTCCGTCCGCAGGGCGCGGGCCTTGACCGACAGGCCTTGCTTGACGAGGGACAGATTGGCCGCGAAATCGGGGGTGGTGCTCTCGATGGTGACGTCGCCGGTGACGCCGCTGACCGAGAGCACACCGGCGCCGGCGCGACGGTCGATCCTTGTTCCGTCCTTGTAATAGAGGTCCGCATCGGCGGACAGCAAAAGCGGCGTCTTGACCGTCCGTCCGATCAGCGACGGATCGGCCAGCACCTGGGCCCGCAACCGATCACCGGCACCTGAAGAAACAATGCTGTCCAGCGCACGGCGATCCGGTCGGCTCGTCACGTTGGGGAACTGTGAACGCAAAGTGTTGCGCACCAACGCCTGATAGTCGGCGCTGCGTAGCGTCTGCGGATCGCGGGTGCCCTGGGGATCGATCTCCGAGGCAGAGAACGTCACTTCGAGCACGGCGCTGTGCTGCGTAAAGGCCGGAATGCCCTTGATAACGATGTCGGTCAGCACCAGCACCAGAAACAGCGCTGTGATGCCGATGGCGGTCAACCCGTACATCTTGAATCGGGCTTCGGCGCGATAGCGGGCTCGGACACGGGCCTGGGCCGCGTCGGAGGTGATGTCGAATGTCCGGACTCCAGTCAGGGCCATGTCAGTCATACTGTTCTCGATACCGTTTGACGATTTGCATGGCGATCACGTTCAACGTCAAGGTGAAGAAGAACAGCACAAAGCCGAGTGCGAAGGCCGCGAGCGTCTTGGCGCTGTCGAATTCCTGGTCGCCGACAAGAATCGTCTTGATCTGGACCGTGAATGTGGTCACGGCCTGGAGGGGATTGAACGTGAGGTTGCCGGCGAGACCGGCGGCCATGACCACGATCATGGTCTCGCCCACCGCGCGGCTGATCGCCAGCATCATTGCGGACACGATGCCCGAGAAGGCTGCCGGCAGGATCACTTTCTTGATGGTCTCGGATTTGGTCGAGCCCATCGCATAGGAGCCGTCGCGAAGCGATTGCGGCACCGCATTGATGACGTCGTCGGACAGCGAAGACACGAACGGAATGATCATCATCCCCATGACGATGCCGGCTGCCAGCGCGCTTTCCGAAGCGACGTTCAGTCCGACACTTTCGCCCACTTCACGGATCAGGGGCGCCAGCGTGAGCGCGGCGAAAAAGCCCAGCACCACCGTCGGCACGCCGGCAAGAATTTCCAGCAACGGCTTCGCAAACGAGCGAAAACGCGGACTGGCATATTCCGCCATATAGATCGCCGCGAACAGGCCGATCGGCCCCGCGATCAGCATTGCAATCGTGGTGATCAGCAACGTGCCGACGACGAGAGGAACGATGCCAAAAGCGCCTGACGATCCGGCTTGGTCGGCGCGCATCGCAATCTGCGGACTCCACTGCAGGCCGAACAGGAACTCGAACGGAGACACGCGCTCGAAGAAGCGCACGGTCTCGAACAGCACCGAGAACACGATGCCTATGGTCGTCAGCACCGCCACCAGCGCCGCCGCCAGCAACACCCATTTAACAACCCTCTCAACCCGGTTACGGGCGCGGAACCGGGTCGAAAGCGATCGCAGCCCGAACGACGCGCCCAGCAGGCCGAACACCAGCCCGGTCGCGAGGATCAGGTTGTAGGTCCAGGAGTGCGTCGAGACATAGACATCGGCGGCCCGGCGGAGCGCGATCGACGGCTCACCAGGAAGGCGCCCCTGGGCCAGCGCGACGATGTCCCGCAACGCGGCGCCGCGCTTCAAATCGTCGTTGATGACGGCCGGATCGAAGGCGTGCAGCGCCTGGCTGGTCACCAAGTGGTCGGCGATCGGCAATCCGATCGCAAGCAACAGCAGCATCGGCAACAGCACACAGATCGAAACGTAGGCTCCGTGATAGGGCGGCCGCGAATGCAGCGGTTCGGACCGTTCCGCAATCGCGGCACGAGAGCGGCCGAACAGGAAGCCGACGATCACGAGAACGGCAATTCCTGCGCAATAGAGGGCAACCATGACCGCGTGTCTTTCGATGAAGCGAGGACCCGGCTAAGGCCCTGAACATGACTCAACGACTTAAGACGTCAGAAAAGGTGCGGCCCCGCCCGGAGGCGAGGCCGCGAAGCGATCAGGTGAGCGGCTCAGGCGACATGGCCCGCATTTCGAGGATCGATTTGCGAACCGCATCGGCTTCTGCCTTCGGCAGGGTCACGAGACCCTTCTTCGCAAGATAGCCGTCCTCGCCGATTGCCTTGGCGGACACGTACTCGGCGGCGAACTTGTCGAGACCCGGCACGACGCCGACATGCTGCTTCTTGACATAAACGTACATGCGACGCGCGCCCGGATACTTGCCACTGGTGATGTTGTCGAACTCCGGAGCGATGTTGTCGAGCGGCACGCCGCGAAGCTTGGCCAGGTTCTCCTCGAGGAAGGAGTAGCCGAACACGCCGAAGGCGTTGCGGTTGCCTTCAAGCTTGGCAACGATCACGTTGTCGTTTTCGCCAGCTTCGACGTAGTAGCCATCCTCACGCAAGGTCTTCCAAACCCGGTCGAACGCCTTGCTGTCGGACTTCTTGAGAGTGGCAAGCGCCGGAATCTGTTCAGCACCCTTCTCCAGCAGCAGTTCGTGGAACGAATCGCGAGTACCGGAGGTCGGCGGCGGACCCAGGACTTCGATCTTGACGTTCGGCAGCGACTTGTCGATGTCGGACCAGTTCTTGTTCGGATTCGGAACCAACTTGCCGTCAGGCCCCGGAACTTCCTTGGCCACCGCGAGCAGAAGTTGCGCAAGCGTCAGCTTCACCGGCGTGCCCTGCTTTGACTGCGCAATGGTAAGTCCGTCGAAACCGATATTGAGCTCGACGACGTCCTTGACGCCATTCTTCTGGCAGTCATCGAACTCGCTCTTCTTGATGCGGCGAGAGGCATTGGTCGCATCGGGGTGACCGACGCCGACGCCGGCGCAGAACAGCTTCATGCCGCCGCCGGTTCCGGTCGATTCGACAACCGGCGTCTTGATGCCGGCGGTCTTGCCGAGCTGCTCGGCGACCGTGGTGGTGAACGGATAGACGGTGGACGATCCGACGATGCGGATCTGGTCGCGGGCCGATGCAGCGCCGGCCACGAGCGTGCCGGCGGTCACCAGTGCGAATGTCTTGGCGAGGGCTTTGAGTTTCAAGGGTTCTCTCCTGTTATCGCGGAAGCATGACGGCGCGGGTGTCAGGCCCACGCCAGTCGTTCGGGGTTCGGCTTGCAAGTGCGAGTTGGTCGTTTCGCGTGACACCAGAGGGTTCCGGTTGGGCTGGACTGCCGCCTGCCGTCCGAAACTTGCTGCGGTACCTACGCGGCTCATGTCATCGTTCTATGATGGTTCGATGACAGTCCGATGACTAACTAATATGTTGAATTGAAAGGTGTTTTACGAGTTCGCCTGTGAATTGACGTGCGGCAGGCGCACAGCGAAGGTGGCGCCTTCTCCGACCTTGCTGTTGATCGAGAGCCGGCCGCGGTGGCGGTTGAGGATGTGCTTCACCAGCGCGAGCCCCAATCCGGTTCCGCCCTGGGTGCGGCTTTCACCGACATCGACCCGATAGAACCGTTCGGTCAACCGCGGCAGGTGCTCCGCCGCGATCCCCGGCCCGTAGTCACGCACCGACACGCTGACATCCTGCCGGCCGTCCGGCACATCCACACGCCCCAATGAAATATCGACCCGCTTGCCGCTCTCGCCGTATTTGAGTCCGTTCTCGATCAGGTTCTCGAACAGCCGCAGCAATTCGTCACGGTCGCCGAGCACCATCAGCGGCTCGGCTGCCGTATCGACGTTGACCGCCACGCCGCGATCCAGCGCCAGCGTCTGTAGGCCATCGACCACCTGCCGCACGATCGGCACTAGATCGACCGGCGTGTCGGGCCGCATGTGCGCTCGCAGTTCGATGCGCGACAGCGAAAGCAGGTCGTCGATCAGCCGTGCCATCCGCCAGGCCTGCTCGCGCATGATGCCAAGGAAGCGGTCGCGCGCCGCGGGATCATCCCGTGCCGGGCCTTGCATCGTCTCGATGAAGCCGGTGAGCGCGGCCAGAGGAGTCCGCAGTTCGTGGCTGGCATTTGCGACGAAGTCGACACGCATCTCCTCGACGCGGCGTATCGAAGTCAGGTCGTGCAGCGTGATCAGGACGGCGTGCTGGTCCGCAAGCGCGACCGGCGAAACGAAAGCCTCGAAATGGCGCTCGGTCGGCACGCGCTCCGAGAATTCGATGCGCCGCACCTTGCCGCCGGCGTGAGTCTCGCGGATCGCCTCGACCAGTTCCGGCATGCGCAGCGCGATCGAAGCAGGATCGCCGCGGCGCAAAGCAGGAGACAGCGCGCCGGCGCCGGCATTAAACGCGATCACCCGGCCGTCGCGGTCCAGCATGATCACGGGATCCGGCAGGCCGGCCACCAGCGCTTCGATGATTGAGAGTACGTCGGGTTGCGAGGCATCCTCCCCCGCCGAAGGCTGCACATCGCCGGACAGACGCGAGCGCCAGCCAAACCATCCGGTCAGCCGCCGTCCCGAGCCCCCGCCTTCATTGGCCGCCGACATCGCGCCGCCTCTGGAGGCTGAGCATCAACTCGCGCACGCCCAGGGTCGCCAGCGCCAGGGCGAACGGCAAAATGTAATACAGCAGCCGGAATATCAGCAGTCCGGCGAGAAGGTCTTCCTTGTCGTACTGCCACAACGCGATCAGCATGGCGGCGTCGAACACGCCGAGCCCGCCGGGCGAATGACTGGCGAATCCGAGCAGGGTCGCCGACACGAAAACAACCGCGACGGTGACAAATCCGAGATCGGGCTGGTTCGGCACCAGCACATACATGGCGAGCGAGCAGAACCCGAGATCGATGATGCCGATGACGATCTGCAGCAGCGTCAGCGAGCCACTCGGCAGACGGACCTGCCAATTCTCGCGTCCGACCACCAGCGGTTTCTTCCAGACCCATGCCACGTAAACCGCCAGCGCGAGCAGGGCGAAGATGCCCAGCGCGCGGTTGGTCCACTCGGGAAGCTGGTCGATCGCGGAGGCGGCCTCCGGATGCCAGGCAAAGCCCAGACCCAGCACCGCGATATTGCCGAGCCAAAACGTCAGGCCGGCAACGAAGCAGACCTTGGCGACCTCGATGGCATCGAGACCCCAGCCCGAATAGATGCGATAGCGCACCGCGCCGCCGGTGAACACGCTGGCGCCGACGTTGTGGCCGATCGAATAAGAGGTGAAGCCGCCCAGCGCGGCGACCCGGTATGGCACGTCATCGCGGCCGATCGTGCGCAGCGCGAACAAGTCGTAGAACGTCAGGGTGAAATAACCGCAAGCAACGAAAATGGCAGCTTTAACGACGTCGCGGTACTCGACCGTCGTCATCGCGGTCAGCACCTTGGCGAAATTGATGTCGTGCAGCTTGCGATACAGCACCACCGCGGCAACCGCGATGATGGTGGCGCTCACGACAAAGCCGATGCGGTGCCAACCGACCTTCTGATCGAAAAACCGCGCTGCCGCGCGCAGCCAATTCATTCGCCACCCCAGATCACACTCCAGCCTCGGCTCACAAGGCTGACCCCGCGAATGTGGGTACTACCAGAACTCCTTGGCAGGTGCGAGGGTTCTGCCGTCGCGCCCCCGGCCCGTTGCCGGTCACGGTGGAACGGCTATTGTCGCCTGAACCTGGGGAGGCGCGGAATGCAGACGCTGACGACCGCACTCGGCAACTATGGACTGACAATGCCCCTGAAAAGCGGTGCGGTCGGGCCGGAGCGGCACAAGCCGCACTATGTCGAGATCAAAGAGATCGTGCCGGCCATGCGGCGCATGTGCCGCGGCCTCGAATTCGACGTCTGCGAGATGGCGTTCACAACCTACCTGTGCGCCCGCGCCGCCGGATTGCCGTTCACCGCCATTCCAGTGTTCGTGACGCGGAATTTCCATCACTGGGCAATCTCGATCAACACCAAGTCGGACATCAAGACCCCGAAGGACCTGGAAGGCCGCGTGGTCGCGGTCAACCGCGGCTACACCGTCACCACCGGCCTGTGGGCGCGCGGGATTCTGCAGTCCGAGTACGGCGTCGATCTGAGCAAGATCACCTTTGTGCCCACGGACGACGAGCACGTATCCGGCTTCGACGCGCCGAACAACGTCGACTACTCGCGCTTCCAGGGGCGCACAATCGCCGATCTGCTGCAAAACCGCGAAGTCGATGCCGCGATCGGCGAGATCAAGACGGATTCGCCCGACATCAAGCCGCTCATTCCCGACGCCCGCAACGCCGCGTCCGCCTATTTCCGCCGGACCGGCGTGTACCCGATCAACCACGGCATCGTCGTCAAGAACGAGTTGCTCAAGCAGTCGCCCTGGCTTGCGGAGGACATCACCCGCGCATTCGAGGTATCGAAGGCGGTCTACATGAAGGACGTGCAAGGCAGCGCCGGCGTGTCGTCATGGGACAAGGCCGCCGCCGAGAACACCGCACTGGTCGGCGACCCCTTCCCGTTCGGGATCGAGGCGAACCGCAAGGCGCTGGAGGCCATGACCCAGTTCGCGGTGGACCAGCGCATGGTGCCGCGGCGATACACCGTCGAAGAACTGTTCACCGTCAACTGACGGACACCGGCACGCGCCCATGAACCCGCCCGGGCTCGAATTCCTGTTCACCCTCACCGCCGATGTCGGCGACATCGTCAGCATGGGTGCTGCGCCGCTCGGCGAGCGTCGCGTCGTGCAGATCACCGGCGGCCGATTCGAGGGGCCACAGATGCGCGGCGAGGTGATCGGCGGCGCCGACTGGCAGATCGTGCGAACCGACGGCGCGCTCGATCTCGACGCGCGTTACGCCATCAAAGAGGCGCGCGGCGGCATCGTCCAAGTGGTGAGCCAGGGCATGCGGCATGGACCGCCCGAGGTGCTGGCGCGGCTCGGGCGCGGCGAGGACGTGCCGGCCGACCAGTATTTCTTCCGCACCATCATGCGATTCGAGACCGGCGCGGCGGAGCTTGCGTTTCTCAACAAGACCATCGCCATCGCCACCGCCGCGCGCAAGGCGCGGCAGGTCGAGTTGCAGGCCTGGCGGCTTCTCTAGTTGCGGCCTTTCGGCAGGTAGTGATGATACTCAGCCGGAACATGCCGCCTGACTTCATCCATTTCCTTCCGGGTCGGCTCACGCTTGCGCTCGGGCTTTTTCTTCACTTCCTTCTTCTCTGCGGGCGCAGCCGCTGCGGGCTTTCCCGCGGGCTTGTCCGCCTGTGCCAGCAGGATCGCGGAACCGCTGCCGGACTGAACCTGGGAAGCGGCGGACATCGCCGTGCCCTGCGACGCTTGAGCGGAAAAGCCGAGCGCCAGAAGGACCGACGTCGCGACGCCGCACGAGATCAATTTGCGCATTGCAATTCTCCGATGAACAAAATGCATCGCAATATTAGCATTCCGCCAAAACGCGCGGAAGGCGGTCGTGGCGCGGGCGCCTCACCTATGCGATGTGGCTTTTGTGATTGGCGAGATACCAGTCCGCGATCTCATCGCGGGTCGCCCACCACACGCCGTCGAATGTCTTGGCGTAGTCGAGAAATTCGCGCAGCGCCCGGATGCGGAACGCGCGGCCGACGATATGCGGGTGAAGGCCGATGCTCATGATCCGGCCGCTGGTCTCTCCCAGGCGGTAGAGCTCGTCGAATTCATCCTTCCATAACTCGAACGCCTCTGTCGCAGTGAGATTGCGGCGCAGGAACATGCCGATGTCGTTGGCCTCCTGCGTGTAGGGAATCGACACCAGCGGTCCGTGCCCGGTGTTGATGAGGTAAGGCTGCTCGTCATTCATGAAATCGCAGTGATAGGTCAGCCCGAGCTCCTTGATGATGTCGGGTGTATTGACCGTGCAACGCAGGGACGACGACAGCCAGCCTTTCGGCCGCCGGCCCGTGGTCTTCTCGATCAGGTCGATGGTGCGCTTGAGCACCTCGCGCTCCTTGGCGCGGTCGTCCCGGTAGTTGATGAGAAATTCAGTCTGGATGTAGTTGTGCGCGATCAGCTCCCAGCCGCGCTTCGCCGCCGCGGTGACGATCTCCGGATGGCGCTCGCAGAGGATGCCGTTGACGGTGCAGCTCGCCGGCACTTTCGCTTCGTCGAAAACGTCGTAGATCCGCCACACTCCGACCCGGTGGCCGTACTCGCGCCAGGAGTGGTTGTTGAAATCGGGAATGCGCGCGGGAAGAATCCGCTCGTTGATCGAAGGGCCGCCGCCGAAATACGGCCCGTCATGATCCTGGGTCAGCTCCCAGTATTCCAAGTTGATAGTGATCATCAGCGCCAGGCGCTTGCCGTTCGGCCACTTCAAGGGCTTCCGTTCCGGCAGCGGCACGAAGTCGTAGAGCTTCCCGGTATCACGCCATTCCATCACGCACCTATTTCTTCAGTCCCTTTTCCTCGACGAACGCCGTCCAGCGCTTCACCTCGTCCGCGATGTACTGCGTCAGCGCCGGGACCGTGGCGTCCATCGACAGCAAGGCGGTCTTCTCGAACATCTGCCGGTTCTCCGGCGTGTTGATGAGACGCCGGATCTCCCGGTTGAGCTTCTCGACGATCGGCGCCGGAAGATTTTTCGGCCCGGCCAGCCAGAACCAGATCGCGCCGTTCATCTCCGGATAGCCGAGCTCCTGAAAGGTCGGCACGTTCTTCAGCAGCGGGATGCGCTCGGTGGATGTGACGCCGAGCGGCACGATGGTGCCGGCCTCGGCATGCTGCAGGATCGGCAGGATCGGGGTCGCCGCCACCGGAATGTGGTTGCCGAAGAAGTCGGTCAGCAGCGGCGCGCCGCCGCGATAAGGCACATGATTGAGGTTGGCGATGTTCCGCAGCCGCATCTGCTCGACCATGAGTTGGCCGAGCGAGCCCGCGCCGGGCGTGCCGCAGTTGATCGGGTCCGTTTTGGTGCGGGACAGCGCGATCAGATCCTTGAACGTTTTGACGCCCAGGTTCGCCTGCACCGACAGTGCGTAACTCTCGCCGCCGATCATGGCGATGTGGGTGAAATCGCCGACCGGATCGTAGCCGATGTTGGGGTTTTCCGCAGGGCCCATGATGTGTGGACCGGCGCCGCCGATCAGCAGGGTGTAGCCATCGGCATCGGCCCGCGCGACCTGGGTCGATGCCACCGCGCCGCCGGCGCCGACCCGGTTCTCAATGAAGAACTGTTGCTTGAACGCCTTGGTCAGGTGATCGGCCGCGATCCGTCCCAGACGGTCGGCCGCTCCGCCGGCGCCAAATGGAACGATCACCCGCACCGGCCGGTTCGGCCAATCCGATTGCGCGTGGGAAGGTCCGGCCGCAATGCAAAGGACCAGCGCCGCCATCGCCGCGCTGCCGCGTGCCTTGAACGATGTCACGGCTTCCTCCCCATCTGACGCGCGCCCCGCGTTCTGCTAGCATTGCACTTCAATCGGCCCGTCCCCGCAAGGCAGACATTGGCCGGTCACCGGCCCCGACCCCGGCGGACGGTTTTCAAAAACTGCGCGGATGGAAATAAAGGAACAGGCTTTCATGTCGGCGATCACTTCGGCACAGGCGAAACGGGCGGACGGCGAGATATGGAGCGCCGAATATTGGACCCAGAAGGGCCCCACCAAGCTCAATCTCTGGCGCAAGCGTCTCGGCGCGCCGAAATCAGGCGAACAGCCGAAGCCGGTGCTGTTCATGGTCCACGGCTCGTCGAATTCGACGCGCTCGTCTTACGACCTGGATGTGCCGGGCAACGAGGAATACTCGTTCATGAACGTCATGGCGGGCTACGGCTATGACGTCTGGACCATGGACCACGACGGCTATGGCCATTCGGACAGTTCCGGCAACAACTCCGACATCGACAGCGGCGTCGAGGATCTCAAGGCCGCGATCCCGGTGATTCTGAAAGAGACCGGCGTGCAAAAAATGCACTTCTATGGCACCTCATCCGGCGCGATCCGCGCCGGCGCCTATGCCAACGCGCATCCCGAGCGCGTCGATCGACTGATCCTGTGCGCCTTCACCTACAAGGGCACCGGTTCACCCGAGATCGCACGGCGCGCGGCGCGCGCTGACGAGTTGCGCGCCAGCCCCCGGCGCAAGCGCGATGCTGCGATGATCCGCTCGATCTTCACCCGCGACGGACACCCCGGCGCGGTCGATCCGGCGGTGCCCGAGGCGATCATCAAGGCGGAGGCGCCGTTCGGCGACACCATTCCGACCGGCACCTACCTCGACATGGCGGTCAATCTGCCGAAGGTCGATCCGAAGAAGGTGCTCTGCCCGGTGCTGATGATGCGCGGCATCTGGGACGGCAACTCGACCGACCAGGACCTGCTCGATTTCTATGTGCAACTCCCGAACGGCGATCGGCAGTTCGCCATTCTGCCGGAGACGGCGCACAGCGCGGGCTACGGCAAGAACCGGCATCTGCTGTGGTATGCGGTGAAGAACTTCCTCGGCGCGCCGGCGGTTGTGAAGACGTCTTGAGATCGATTGCGCCAACCTCAATCGGCCTCATGCTGAGGAGCGCGGCAAAGCCGCGCGTCTCGAAGCATGGGGCCGCCCCATCCTTCGAGACGGCGCTTCGCACCTCCTCAGGATGAGGGCGGAGAACGGCTAGCTCGCCTTAAAAAACGCGCGCAGCTCTGCGTAGGTCTCTTCCGGCGCTTCTTCCGAAAGGTAGTGCCCGCACGGCAGCGCTTTGGCACCGCGGATATCCGTGGCGTACTTCTGCCAGATTTCACCTGCCGAAGGTTTGCTGTTGCGGCCGACGCTGCCGGTCGCGCCCCACAGAATGAGCGATGGGCAAGCGAGCCTCTTGCCCGCATCGAAGTCCTTCGTATCCATCTCGAAATCGATTCCGGCGCAGGCGCGATAGTCCTCGCAGATGGCGCGGATGGTGTCCGGATTGCGGAAGCACCTTTTATATTCCTCCAGTGCTTCCTTGCCGAAGAACTCCAGGCCCTTCTTGGTCTTCGCGAGCTTGTACTCGATGAACCAGTCCGGATCGGATCCCATCAGCTTTTCGGGCATCGGCGAGGGCTGGATGTTGAAGAACCAGTGCCAAGAAAACGTCGCCCAGGACTTGTTGATGTTGTTGAACAGATGGTGCTGCGGGATGATGTCGAGGATCGCCGCGCGCTGAATCTTTTCCGGATGATCCAGGCACATCCGATGCGTCACCCGCGCGCCGCGGTCATGACCGGCGACCATGAAGCTCTTGAAGCCAAGCTGCTCCATCACCTCGACACCGTCCTGCGCCATAGCACGGAAGGAATAATGCTCGTGCTTTTCGGTGCTCGGCGGCTTTGAGGAGTCGCCATACCCGCGCAGATCGATTGCGACGACCGTGAACTCCTCCGCGAGCCGCGGCGCGAACTTGTGCCAAGACAGATGCGTGAACGGATTGCCATGGATCAGCAGCAGCGGCGGCCCCTTGCCGCCGCGCAGGGTGACGATATCGGCACCACTGGTCTTGATCGTGGAGCGCGTGAAGCCTTCCATAACAGCCAAGTTCAATCCTCCATACGATTTTGTCCGGGACGCACCGGCGCCTCCGGCATTTTATCGCCGCGTTGCCGCAGCAGCGTTTCCTTGCCGGTCTGTTCCCAGTCGCCGGCCACCGTCCGTTGCGCGTACTGCTCCCAAGTGTCGGTCCAGTCTTCCAAAGTATAGCCGTGCCAGGGCGCCTGCACGTTGAGAGCCGGCAAGCCGAGTTCTTCCCACAGCGTGCGCGCGTGCTCCATGAACTCGCGGGTCGGCAGCGCCAGCGGTGGCATCGGACGCTTGCGGGTCGCATCCACCAGCAGGCCGGAATCGGTCTGGCCGGGCCCGTACTGCGCGCCCTGCACGCCACCGCGATGACGCACGATGTGCATGTCCTCGATGGGATTGGTGCGATAAGCCATCGACCACAGCACCGCGTCCATGCTCGTTGGGTCGATGTCCTCGCTGACCGCGACGACGATCTTGCCGCAGTTGGATTGCAGCGTCGAAGCGCCATGCAGGCCGCGCCAAACTTCGGTGCGTGGCGTGTTGGCGGCGAATTGCAGGAAGATCACCGGCCGCAGGTTGGTCAATCGCTCGTGCATCGCGACGCGGCGGATGCCCTTCACCCCGAGGGTCTGCTTGAGGTGGGCGAGGAACAGCGGCTCATAGGCCACTTTCTTGATGACACTCGACTCACTCGGCGTCACCTGGCTGATGATCTGCGCGAACACCGGCTTGCGCTTCATGGTGATCGCGGTCACCTGCATCGGCATGTTGTAGCCTTCGAGCGCGACGTAGCCGTTGCTCTCGCCGAACGGCGCCTCCGGCTCCAGCACGCTGGTGTCGATCAGGCCTTCGACCACGATCTCGGAATCCGCCGGCACGTCGAGATCGACGGTGCGGCAACGGACCATGCGGATCGGCTCGCCCGCCGCGCCGCCCGCGATCGCGAGCTCGTCCACATCGATGGCGAGCTTCTGCGGCCCGGTGAACATCACGATCGGCGCGCAGCCGACCACGATGGCGATCGGCATCTTTTCACCGCGCTCTCGATACTTAAGCCAGTGCAGGTAACCGCCGGCACCGGTCGCCTCGCGCGCCACCATGCGCACCACCAGCCGGTCGCTCGCTTTCAGCGCGGCTCGATACGTGCCCATGTTGCGCACGCCGCTCTCGGGATCCCTGGTGACGCACAGCGTCGCGGTGAGATAAGGCGCGGCATCGAACCCCGGCGTCGAGACCGGCACCGGCAAGGCTCGCAGGCCGCCGCCCGGCGCGCGCAAGGCGTCACCTTCGATCACGACCTGCTGGCAGGGTGCATCCTGGACCGCGACGGGCGCGATCGGGTTGGCGATGGCGCGCATCCAGGCGTCGCCGATCCGGTCGACCGGCTGGCCCATGCCCATGGCGTAGATGTCCGGCGATGAAGCCAACGCGCCGACCACGACCGGCATGTCGTAGCGCTTGCCCTTGGAGTCGGTGACGTTGGTGAACAGGAACGCGCGGCGTTGCTCCTCCGGCACGCCACCGATGAATTGCCAGCGCACCAGCGGATTGAGCTCGGTGTCTTTATTGATCGGCCGGTCGATGCGGGTGAGCAGCCCGGCCGCTTCGAGGTCGGCCAGGTGCGCCTGGAGGTCGGTTCGGGGGCGGCCGGAGACCTTGATCCCGGCCTTCGATTCCGGCTTGTCGAGCATGGAGTGGCCTTGCAGTGCGCCGGGACGGTAGCACCGCGGCGGCGTCAGCGTCCGGCAAAACCCTGTGGAATCCGAGGCTTGGCGGCACCTTCCTGCTGCGGCGCAGCAATTTTAACCGGCCGTTGGCATATCCGTTGACAGGTGAGCCCTTCCGCCCGTATCTCCCGGCGAGAGCGAACGTTCATTCTCTTATTGTTGCAACGCACTATTCCGGGGGATCGATGGCCCGCGCCGCCAACGTTCAGCGGCAGTCCGACCGCCGCGACGAGATCCTCGCCGCCGCCCAGCACTGCTTCGTCCAGAACGGTTTTCACCAGACCTCGATGCAGGAAATCTGCGCCGCGGCCGGCATGAGCCCGGGCAACCTGTACCGCTACTTCCCGTCCAAGGAGGCGATCATCGCCGGCATCGCCGAGCGCGATCGCGCTGAGGTGGCGCAAGAATTCGCCAGCGCCGACCTGTCGCAGGGATTCTTCGCGGTCCTGGAGGGCATGGCGCGCCACCATTTCTCCGAGCGGCCGATGGAGCAGGTCAAGCTCTGCACCGAGATTATGTCGGAGGCCCGCCGCCATCCCGAGATCGCCCGCATTTCCGCTGGCTTCGACGCCGATGTGAAGCGCTGGCTGATCGATCTGTTCAAGGCCGGTGTCGAACGCGGCGACCTGTCCCCCGACATCGACTTCGACGGCGTCGCCACCATGCTGATGATCATCGCCGACGGCGTGTGGTGGCGCCGCGCCCTCGACCCGCAATTCAAACCGGAAGCGGCGCTGCCGCTCTTCATGGACATCGCCCGCCACATGCTTCGATCAAACGACCGGCGCGCCAGCGCGGAGAAAACGAAATGAAAGCAAGCCGCATCACCGCCGTCGGGCTGGTCGCGGGCGCCGCGCTGTGGATCGCCTCCGGCCATTTCCTGCCGCATGAATCGCACGAAAGCCGCGCGGCCATCCAGCCGCCCGCAACAGCCGAAAAGCTGTTCCGTGTCGCTGTGCAGGATTCCAACATCGTGCAGCACCGCCGCAAGCTGGTGCTGTCGGGCCGCACCGAGGCCGAACGCAAGCTCACGTTGGCCGCCCGCACCGGCGGCGTGCTGACCGAGCTGCGCGTGCGGCGCGGCAGCCGCGTCGAGAAGGGCGATGTGATCGCCGTCCTGTCCGACGAAGCGCGTGAAGCCCAGGTTGCACAGGCCCGGGCGTTGCTGGAACAACGCAAGATCGAGCTCGAAGCCAAGCGCCGGCTGATCGAGCTCAACGCCGTGCCCCGGCTTGAACTGTCCAACCTCGAGGCGCAGCACAAGGCGGCCGTGGCGGCACTCGCCATCGCGGAGGCGGAGCGCGACCGTGGCGTCATCACCGCGCCGTGGAAGGGCATGATCACCGAACTCACCAGCGAGGTCGGCGGCGCCGCCTTCTCGTTCATGGGCAAGGAATTCGGACAGATGGTGGCGCTCGACCCGATGCTGGCGGTGGCGGAAGTGTCGGAGCGCCGCTGGCAAGGCATGAAGGTCGGACAGCCGGCCGAAATCCGGCTGATCAGCGGCCCGACCGCGCAAGGCAAGATCCGCTTCGTGTCGCCTTCAGCGAGCCCGACCACCCGCACCTATCGCATCGAGATCGAGATTCCCAATGCGGACGGCGCGATCCCCGACGGCATCACCTGCGAGGTCACGATCCCGCTCGATCCCATGCCGGCAACCCGCATTCCCCGTTCGGCGCTCACCTACTCCTCCGCCGGACTGATCGGCGTCCGCGCGGTCAATCTGCAGGGCATCGTCGAATTCATGCCGATCACGATCGTCGAAGACGAGCAGGCTCACATGTGGGTCGGCGGCATCGCCGACGGCGCGCGAGTCATCGTGCAGGGCCAGGACTTTGTGCGCGACGGCCAGCGCGTCGAACCGGTTGCCGCCACGGCGCCGCTGACCGCGCAGCGCTGACGCAAGGACAAGCCGCACCATGTTTGCCTTCATCGACTACGCCATCAGCCACGCGCGGCTGACCATCGCCACGCTGCTGTTCCTGTTGGCCGCGGGCTTCGTTTCCTACGTGACGATTCCCAAGGAAGCCGAGCCGGACGTGAAGGTTCCGATCATCTACGTACAACTCACCCAGCGCGGCATCAGCCCGGAGGATTCCGAACGGCTGCTGCTCAAGGTGGTCGAGACCCAGCTCAAGCAGGTCAGCAGCGTCAAGGAGATGCGCTCCACGGCGTTCGAGGGCGGCGGCTTCGTGCTGCTCGAGTTCGAAGCCGGCTTCGACTCCAAGGTCGCGCTCGCCGACGTCCGCGCCAAGGTCGATCAGGCCAAGCGCGATCTCCCGAAAGACGCCGACGAGCCGAGCGTGCAGGAGGTCAACCTCTCGCTGTATCCCGTGCTGGTGGTGGCGTTGTCCGGCGACGTGCCGGAGCGCACCCTGCTGCGCATCGCCCGCCAGGCCAAGAACATCATCGAGCAAGTGCCGGGCGTGCTCGCCGCCGAACTGCGGGGCGCGCGCGACGAGGCGGTGGAGATCATCTCCGAGCCGATGCTGATGAAGAGCTACGGCATTTCGCTCGACCAGATGGTGTCAGGCTTCCTCGCCATGAACACCCTCACCGCGGCGGGCGCGCTGGAAGGCCCGACCGGGCGGTTTCCCGTCAAGGTGCCGAGCCTGATCGAACGGCCGCAGGACGTGCTCAGCATGCCGGTTGCGGCATCGGCCGGCGCCGTGGTGACGTTGGCCGACATCGCTCAGATCAAGCCGACGTTCAAGGATCCAACCTCGGTGACGCGGGTCAACGGCAAGCCTGCCAT
Source organism: Hyphomicrobiales bacterium (assembly GCA_021730985.1). Classification (GTDB taxonomy): domain Bacteria; phylum Pseudomonadota; class Alphaproteobacteria; order Rhizobiales; family Xanthobacteraceae; genus Z2-YC6860. The sequence goes on from JAKFYI010000009.1 coordinate 44,813, forward strand.
GACCGTCGAGGTCTCCAAGCGCACCGGCGCGAATCTGATCGAGACCGTCGATGGCGTTAAGAAAGCCATCGTGACGCTGCAAAAGACCTGGCCCGAAGCCATCAAGGTGTCGTTCACCCAGGACAAGTCCAAGACCATCCGGCAGATGCTCGCCGACCTGCAGAACTCGGTGGCGACCGGCGTCCTGCTGGTGGTCGTGATCATCCTGTTTGCGCTCGGCTTCCGCGCCTCGCTGTTCATCGGCATCGCCATCCCGGCGTCATTTCTGGCCGGCGTGCTGGGGCTGCACCTCGCCGGAATGACCATCAACATCGTGGTGCTGTTCTCGCTGATCCTCGCGGTCGGCATGCTGGTCGACGACGCCATCATTGTCTCGGAATTCGCCGAACGCCGCATGGCGGAAGGCATGCCTGCAAGGGAGGCCTACTCCCTCGCGGCCAAGCGGATGTCGGGCCCGGTGATCGCCGCAACCGCGACGCGCATCGCCGCGTTCTCGCCTCTGCTGTTCTGGCCGGGGCTGGTCGGCGAATTCATGAAGTATCTGCCGATTACCCTGATCGCCACGCTCTCGGCGTCGCTCGCGGTCGCGCTGTTCTTCACACCGACGCTCGGCGCACTGCTCGGCCGCGCCGCGCCCGTGGCGCACAACGATCGCGTCGCCGACCGCGGACCATACATGCGCACGGTTCACGCAGCGATTCGCAATCCCGGCACCACGCTTGCGCTGGTGGCCGTGTTGCTGGTCGCGGTGCCGGTCGCCTACGGCAAATTCGGCCACGGTGTTGAGTTCTTCCCGAGCGTCGAACCGGACTTCGGCCAGGTAATCGTGCATGGCCGCGGCAATCTCGCGCTCGAAGAGAAGAACCGCGTCCTCACCGAGGTCGAAAAGCGCGTGCTCGCCACCGAGGGGCTGTCCACCGTCTACACCCGCGTCGGCGAGCAGCCGCGCGGCTCGAACGAGATCAGCGAAGACACCATCGGTGTCATCCAATTCGAGTTTGCCGACTGGAAGACACGGCCCAAGGCGAACGAGATCATGGGCAGCATCCGCGCCGCCACCGCCGACATTCCAGGCGTGCTGGTTGAGGTCGCCGCGCCGCGCGCCGGCCCGCCGACCGGCAAGGCCGTTCAGGTGCAGGTCGGCGCGCTCAATCCGGATCTGGTTCCGGCCGCCGCCAAGAAGGTCGCGGAAATTGTCGGCAAGCATCCCGACATCCGCGACATGGACGACGGCCAGGCGCTGCCGGGCATCGACTGGAAGATCGAGGTCAACCGCTCCGAGGCCGCGAAATATGGCGCGGGGCCCGCCACCGTGGGCGCCGCGATCCAACTCGTCACCAACGGCGTGAAGGTCACCGAATACCGGCCGACCGACAACGACAAGTCACTCGATATCCTGGTGCGGTTCCCGGAAAACCGCCGCAGCCTCGACCAGATCGACGATCTGCGCATCCAAACGGCGAGCGGCTACGTGCCGATCGGCAACTTCGTCGAGCGCGTCGCGGTGCAGCGCGTCGGCTACATCAACCGTATCGCCGGCAATCGCGTGATGACGGTGTCCGCCAACGTCGCCGCGGGCGTGCAGACCGCAGTTGTCCAACAGGACATCGCCGAACAGCTCGCCAAGGCCGATCTCGGTCCCGGCGTGAATTGGCGCCTCAAGGGTGAGGACGAGGAGCGCGCCAAGGCGTCCGCCTTTCTGCTCAAGGCCTTCGCGGTCGCGCTGTTCCTGATCTTCGCGATCCTGCTGGCGCAGTTCAACCGGCTTACCTCCGTCATGCTGGTGCTCAGCGCCGTGATGATGTCCACCATCGGCGTGCTGCTCGGACTGCTGGTGATGGGCCAGGCGTTCGGCGTGGTCATGACCGGCATCGGCGTGATCGCCAACGCCGGCGTGATCGTGAACAACAACATCGTGCTGATCGACACCTACGACCGGCTGCGCCGCGAAGGCCGCGAGGCCTATGACGCCATCGCCGAGACCTGCCGCGAGCGCGCCCGTCCCGTCGTGCTCACCGCGGTGACCGCGATCCTCGGCGTGCTGCCGATCGCGTTCGGCATGAACATCGAATTCGTTTCGCGAGAGATCACGATCGGCGCGCCGGCCACGCAATGGTGGATCCAGCTCTCGACCGCGATCGTGTTCGGACTTGGCTTCGCGACGGTGCTGACGCTGATCGTCACGCCGGCGGCGCTGATGCTCATCGAGCAGATGAAGCAAAAGCGCATCCGCACGGTTTCGGCGATCGCCTCATGGTTCGGACGCCGGCGTCCGGCGCACGTTACTTGACGAGGCCGATCGACTTGACCACCGGCGCCCAGCGCGCCGTTTCCTCGACGAGGTAGGCCTTGGCGCGCTCTGGCGTGTCGCTGATCGGCTCGAGCCCGGAATCGATCAGGATCTTCTGGAACGCCACGTCTTCCATAACCTTATGATTGGCGGCCGCGAGCTGATCGACCACCGGCTTGGGCGTCGCAGACGGCGCAAACACGCCGACGAAAAGCTGGCCGACCATATTGGGGAATCCAAGCTCGATCGCGGTCGGAACCTCCGGCGCGCCTTTGAGGCGCTGCTGCGAGAACACCGCGAGGATACGGACCTTGCCGGTCTTCTGGAATTCCAGCACCTGACTGGTGATGTTCGGCGTCGCCGCCGGAATATGCCCGCTCACCAGGTCGGCGATGCTCGGCCCCGCGCCCTTGTAGGGAACGTGCGTGAGATCGGGAATCCCCGCCTGCTGCTTGAACAACTCCGCGGCGAGATGCGTCATCGTGCCGGTGCCGGCGGAGCCGTAGGACAGCTTGCCAGGATTGGCCTTGGTGTATTCGACGAACTCCTTGAGCGACTTCACCGGAAGCTTTTCGTTGACCACCAGCGCCACCGACGCCACGCACAGGATCGAGATCGGCACGAAGTCCTTGATCGGGTCGTAGGACAGCTTCGTCGTCGTCATCGGGTTCAACACCAGCACGCTGGTGTTGCCGAGCATGATGGTATGACCGTCGGCGGGCGAGCGCGCCACGTCGGTCGCGCCGATGGTGCCGGCAGCGCCGCCCTGGTTCTCCACGTAGATGGTGCCGAGCGGGCCCTTCATCCGCTCCGCCCAATGACGGCCGACGATGTCGGTCACGCCGCCGGGGGAGAACGGAATCATCAGCTTGATCGCCCGGTCTGGATATTTCGCCTGGGCCAACGCGAGGTGCGGCGGCAACGCCGTCATCGAGAGAGCGCCCGCACCGGCTCTTAAGATTTCACGCCTGTTCATTCCCCACTCCCCAGACTTGTTGGCGCGCAGGCTAAGGCAGCGAGCCGCAAACGGCCAGACCGGCAAAGAGCTATGGCGCCGCAGAGATTGATGGCGCGCGGGAACCGCGCGCAGACGGCCCAATTCAGACCATTAGGCTTCAATTAACCATCGAGGACCATACTCCGAGGGGGTAAATTCCAGGAGTGAATGGTCGTGTCGCGACTGCTCGACAAAGCGTTCGATCTGGCGGTTTATTTCGTGCTCTACGGCGCCTTGGCCGGGCACATCCTCTATCTCGCCGGCGAATACCACTTCTAGGCCGCGGCACCGCCGGGCCGATTCGGGGCCGCACCGGCTCCGGCTCCGTTCAAATTCAATTCCATCGATCTATGCCTCCCGCGCATATTTGCTGCGGGCCGCCGCCTGCTTGGCGGGGACGGCGCAATCCGCTTAGGCTCCCGGTCCGCGCCGGAGACATGCCATGAGCGACCGCAAGGACGATCCCGCCTTCATCTATTTCCCGACCAACTATCGCTGGTCGATGGGGCTGCTGCTGAACCTGAGCGCGGCGCCCTGGGGCGGCGCAGAGATCGACGAGATCAACCGCGTCGGACGCGCGCTCAAGGACAAGGTCGGCGACGACAAGGCGTGGTTCGACGAGTGGGCCCGCATGGGCGACAAGATCGAAGCGCGCGGCCGCGAGGAAGAAAAGAAGGGCCACACGCTGACCGCAGCCGCCTGCCTGATGCGGGCCGCGCACTATTACCAGACCGGAGAGCGCTTCCGACAGCACGATCCGCGCGGGCCCGAAGTCTACAAGAAGGCGGTGAAGTCGTTCGCCGATGCCGCGGCGATGGTGAAGCGCCCGCGCATCGAGCCGGTCGAGATCCCCTACGGCGACAAGACGCTGCCGGCGCTGTTCGTTCACGCGGCGCCCGAGGTCGCCGGCAACAAGCCATCGCCCGCGCTGGTGTTCTTCGACGGATTCGATGTCACCAAGGAAATTCAGTATTTCAAGGGCGTGCCCGACCTGGTCGCGCGCGGCATCGCGTGCCTGATCGTCGACGGGCCGGGCAACGGCGAGAGCGTGCGCTTTCGCGGGCTGCCGCTGATCGCCGAGACAGAGAAATACGGCACCGCCGCCTACGAGTATCTCGCTGCCCGCAAGGAGGTCGATCCAAAGCGGATCGGCGTGATGGCGATCAGCCTTGGCGGCTACTACGCGCCGCGCGCGGCCTCGCTGGAACCGCGCTATGCCGCGTGCGTCGCCTGGGGCGCGCAGTGGGACTACTACGAGACCTGGAGGCGGCGTTTTGAGTTGCTCGACTCCGGCAAGCTGCCGTCGCTGTCGGTGCCGCCGGAACACCTGATGTGGATTTTCGGCGTCAATACGCGTGAAGCAGCCATGAAGAAGCTGGAGGGTTTCCGGCTCGACGGAATCGTGCAGAAGATGAAATGCCCATTCCTGCTGCTGCACGGCGCAGGCGATGAGCAGATCCCGCTGTCGCTCGCCCAGCAATGTTTCGACGCGGTCGGTTCGAAGAATAAGACGCTACGGGTGTTCAGCCGCGAGGAAGGCGGCTTCCACCACTGCCAGGTCGACGACGTGACGATCGGCGTGCACACCATGTGGGACTGGCTCGCCGATGTGCTGAAGCCGGGAACGTAACTTCACTAGTGAAAATTACGGCCCTTCGGCATCGCCAGTGCGGTGTGCCGAGCGACCGCTGGCTCTTGCAGTTCTGGCTTCTGCTCTTTCAGCATCGTCACCAGTGCGTCGCCGGAACGCGGATGACGCTGACGCGACAGGAGCGGGCGTTTGACATGATGTGCCGGCGTCATTGTGTCGATGCCGCCGCCCTTTTCCGAAAGACACCCCAGCAGGAACGTCAAATCCTCGAAATGATCCGCGACGATGTGGATCACGCCCTTCTCGTTCTGCAGCAAACCGGTGACGCTGATCAGCCGCGAGCCGAGCACCACCGGGCGGTACTGCTCGAATTTTCGTATCCAGACGATCGTGTTGGCGATCGCGGTTTCGTCCTCCAGCGTCATGAAGATCGCATTGCCGGTGCCCGGCCGCTGCCGAACCAGCACGAGACCGCCGATGGTGACGCGGCGCCCGGAAGGAAGGCCCGGCAGCAAGTCATGCCGCACGATGCCGCACGCATCGAGATGAGCCCGCAAAAACGACACCGGATGGGCCTTCAATGACAGATGCAGATGCCGGTAGTCCTCGATCACTTGTTCGCCAGGCAGCATCGCGGGAAGATCGACATCCGGCTCCAGCGCCGGCATCGATACCCGCGCAAACAACGGCAGGTTGTCCTTGTCGCCGGTCCGCTGCAGCGCCTTCACCGCCCATAATGCATCGCGACGATTGAGTCCCAGCGAGTTGAACGCGTCGGCGTGCGCGAGCTTTTCCAGTGCCGCGGGCGGCAAGCCGGTGCGCAGCCAGAGGTCGCGGATGGAATCGAAGCCGGCGCTGCGCGCAGCTTCGATGATCTTGCCCCAATCTTCGGAAAAGCCGTCGATCTGACGAAACCCAAGACGAAGCGCGCGCTGGGTCCAAATATCCTGCCGCATCGCCGCATGACGCGGGTTCGGCGGCCCAACGGAAGCAACCTCGAGCGTGCAATCCCAATTCGACGCGCTGATATCGACCGGCAGGACTTCAACTCCATGCTCCTGCGCGTCGCGCACGAGTTGCGACGTGGCATAGAAACCCATTGGCTGGCTGTTGAGCAGCGCCGCCGCGAACACATCGGGATAATGGCATTTGATCCAGGCGGAGGCATAGACGAGATTGGCAAAACTGGCCGCATGGCTTTCGGGGAAACCGTAGCTGCCGAACCCTTCGATCTGCTTCCAGCAGTTTTCAGCGAATTTCGCGTCGTATCCCTTCGCCGTCATGCCTTTGAGGAATTTTTCCTCAAAAGTCTTGATGGTGCCGACCCGCTTGAACGTCGCCATCGCGCGCCGCAGCCGGTCCGCTTCACCGGGTTCGAAGCCGGCGCCGACGATGGCTATGCGCATCGCCTGTTCCTGGAACAGCGGCACGCCCAACGTCTTGTCCAAGATGCTTCGCAGCTCTTCGGAGGGATAGACGACCTTTTCCAGGCCCTCCCGTCTTTTCAGGTAAGGATGCACCATATTGCCCTGGATCGGCCCCGGCCGGACGATCGCGACCTCGATCACCAGATCGTAGAATTTCGCCGGCTTGAGCCGCGGCAGCATCGACATCTGCGCGCGGCTTTCGATCTGAAACACGCCGATGGTGTCAGCGCGGTGGATCATTCGGTAGGTCGCCTCATCTTCATCCTGCCTCGAGAGATCGCGCTCTTCTCCATAATGGCTTTTTAGAAAATCGAACGAGCGCCGCAAGCAGCTCAGCATGCCGAGCGCCAGCACATCGACCTTCAGAAGGCCGAGAGACTCCAAATCGTCCTTCTCCCATTCGATGACGGTGCGCTTTTCCATCGCCGCGTTCTCGACCGGCACGACCTCGTCGAGCCGGCTGCGGGTGATGACGAAGCCCCCGACATGTTGCGACAGGTGGCGCGGCGCGCCGATCAACTGTTCAGTAAGGTCTATCGTCTGCTTGATCCGCAAATCGGACGGATCGAGTCCGAGCCTGCGCGCCTCCTGCTCCGTCACACCGCGCGACGACCAGCCCCACAGCATGCCGGCGAGCGCATCGATCGTGTCTCCGGAAAGCCCGAACGCCTTGCCGACGTCGCGGATGGCGCTGCGACCGCGATAGCAGATCACGGTCGCCGCGAGCCCGGCGCGTTCACGCCCGTATTTTTCGTAGATGTGCTGGATGACCTCCTCGCGCCGCTCGTGCTCGAAATCGACATCGATGTCGGGCGGCTCGCGGCGCTCAGCCGATACAAAACGCTCGAACAACAAATCGATCGCCATCGGCGATACATCGGTGATGCCGAGGCAATAGCAGATCACCGAATTCGCTGCCGAGCCCCGGCCCTGGCATAAGATGGGGGGCGTGAGCCCCCGGGCGTATTTGACGATCTCGTCGACCGTCAGAAAGAACGGTGCATAGTTGAGTTCGCCGATCAGGCGCAATTCTTCGTCCAGGGCGCGCCGCACCTTGTCCGGCGCGCCGTCAGGAAACCGCTTCTTGAAGCCCTGCTCCGCAAACGCCACCAGCGCGTCCTGCGGCGTGGCATAGCCTGCGCGGGTTTCATCGGCGTACTCGGTGCCCCGCAACTCTTCGAGCGAGAATTGGCAGCTTTCCAGGAAGCGCGATGTTTCGGCGATGGCCTCGGGCATCTTGCGAAACAAGCGAGCCATTTCCGCAGCGGGCTTGAGGTGCCGCTCCGCGTTGGCTTCCAGAACGCGGCCGGCCATTTCCAGCGTGAGATGCTCGCGGATGCAGGTCACCACGTCCTGCAGCGCGCGCCGCTCGGGCGCATGATAGAGCACGTCGTTGACGGCGATCAGGGGAACACCGGCCTCGATGCTGCGCAGACGCGCGAGCCGCCGCGCATCGTCGCCGCGGTAAAGCATGCCGGCGGCAAGCCAAACGGAATGTGGAGATACAGCCTTCAGCCGGACAAGCAGCGCCTGCAGTGCTGCGCTATCAATCTCTAGCGGCGGAACGACAATGAGATTGAGGCCTTCAACAAAATCCAGGAGATCCGGTAACTTGAGGATGCACTCGCCCTTGCCGGCGCGGCGCTTGCCGAGCGTGAGCAGCCGTGTGAGCCGCCCCCAGGCACCGCGATCGCGCGGATAAACAAGGATGTCGGGGGTTCCGTCGGAGAATACCAGCCGGGCGCCGACCGCGATTTTGAAATTTGCATGTTCATGCTCCAATTCTCTTGCCGCAACGTGAGCACGCACCACTCCGGCAACGCTGTTGCGATCGGCGATGCCCAGGCCTTTAAGTCCCAATTGCTGCGCGGCAGTGACAAGCTCTTCGGGATCGGACGCGCCGCGCAGGAAGGAAAAATTGGTCGTCACCGCCAGTTCGGCATAAGCCGGCGGTGGAATGCTGGAACGGGTGTTTGAATTCTTTCCTTCCGGAAACGCGACAATTTGAACGGTCACGCGAACAACCCATGCAGATACCAGCGCGGCCTTGGCGTCTCGCTGCCGAACAGACCTTCGCGATAAAGCCATACGCGCGCGCCGATGCCGCTTTCGACGCGGAAGTAATCGCGCGTGAGCTTGTTGCCGCGGTCGTCGCGCCACCATTCCATGGCGATGCGCTCCGGCCCCTCGACGCGGCGGACCTGATGCATGACGTGACGCCAGCGGAAGCGAACCGGAGGCCCGTCCGGCACCTCCGCGATGGCGTCGATGGGTTCCGGGCGCTCGAACAGCTTGATCGGACGCACCGGCGATAACGAATCTTGCCCCGCGCAAATTGGTGCCGGCACGGCCCGGACGGCCGCATGCGCAGGCATCGCCGCCACCGCATACTCCGGTATGTGGGTGTCCTGCGCGACCGGGCGCGTCACGCGGCGCAGCCCGAAGCGCGCCCCCAGCCGATCGATCAGGTGCGCCAGTTCCTCGCTTTGATCGGAGCCCGCCAATCCGGTCTGTACTGGATCGCAGCGTTCGGTGACCAGCGCCGAAAGCCGGATCATGTCGAAGCCGAATCCCGGATCGGCGGCATCGCCGAGCACGGCAAGCCTGTCCTCGAATAGCCGCTTCACCCGGGAAGCCTCGCGCAGCGGTGCACCGGTGCCGATCTCCAACCGGTGCACCGCGCCGTCGGCGCGGAACAGCGCGAGCGCAATAACCCGCGCGCCCTCGCCGCGCCGCTCCAGCACGCGGCCGAGTTCATGCGCCAGTTGCTCGATGGTGCCGAGCACGTCGTCCTCTCGCGCGATCGGATCGGGGAAGCGCCGCTCCGCCATAGCCGAGGGCAACGGCAGCCGCGGCGTGATCGGCTCGCCGGCACAGCCGAGCGCCTGATCGAGGCGGCGCAGCAATCCATCGCCAAACCGCGCGGCGAACGGCGCGCGCGGCTGCCCGGCAATGTCCGCCACGCATTTCAATCCCATCCGCGCCAGCGCGGCTGCGGTTTTCGGTTCGACGCGCAGCGCCGCAACCGGCAGCGGCAGCATCGCCGCTACCGTCTCGCCGCGCGGAATAACAGTTACATCGCCATAGCGTGCCACCGCCCAGGCACAGCCCACGCTATCGGCGACCGTGGCGCGGGCATGAAATCCCTGCCGCGCCAGCCGCTCGATGAGATCTCGCGCCATCGCCGCTTCGCCGCCGAACAGATGCGCGCAGCCGGTGACATCGAGCAACAGGCCGTCCGGCGTATCGAGACCTGCGAGTGGCGTGTAGCGGTCGATCCAATCGGAAACGGCTTCGAGCACACGCAGGTCGGCCTCGGCGTCGGCCTCCATCACCTCGATGGAGGGGAACATCGCGCGCGCGTCGGCGAGCGGCATGCCGGGCTTGAGCCCGAGCGCGGTGGCCGCGTTGTTCACCGCCGTCAGCCGCAGCGCTGACTCGGACGGAGCCGCGATAATGTGCGGCGTCTTGTTATCCCGCGTGGCTAAGCCGCGCTCGATCCGATCGGTCGAGAGGCGGGGCAGCCACACCGACAGGTACCGCCGGCTGGAAGACATGTTCATGATGATCCCAGGTGATGATCCACCGGCCGCAAGGTCCGCGCCGGTTCTTGACGAGAGAAAGCTCGAACGCCGCGCGGCCGAGCCCGCCGAACCGGTCGGGCTCGCTCGCCGCGGCAGCGACCTGCCAGCGGGTCGATGCCGCGCTCGGCATCGACAGCCCGCCGTGGCGCAGCAGCAGGCCGAGGCACACGCCCTTGCCTTCCCGCGCCGCGAGCGAAAGCCTGCGCGTCGCGGTGAGGCCGGCGTCGGCGCCATCGCCGGTCAGTTCGGCTATGACGCTTGAAAGCGCGCCGCAGCGCAGCGCCTCCTCCATCGCCCACAACACATCGACCGCGCGCGGCACCCGCAGCATCACCAGCCGCGCCGAATCGACCCCGAACAGGTCGAGGCCCGGGCCATAAGGTCCGCCCGCCTCGCTGGCTGCGTAGTCGGTCGCAATCCAAAGGGTCTCGCCCCGGCCGCGGCCCGACAGAGCGGCGAGCGCCATCGCAAAGCCGGTGGCGGCGGCGAGATGGACCGGGCCTACGGGGACAAGTTCGTGCAGACCGCCGCAGGCCAGTCCGCCGCCCAGCACAGCCCCGATGCCAGCATCGAAGCCGATCTGCCGGGAACCACCCGGCAGGGCGGGCCGGAGGCTGGGGTCGATCCCGGCCAGGGTCTGGCGAAGACGGTCGATGGTGGGCGCGGCAGAGCCCATAATGGCTTGTTCCTGTTTTGTTCTTATAGATTCCCTATCCGCGGGGGCCTGTCAACCAATTCGAACCAGAGAGAATTCCTATTTCCGCCGAGCGGCTTAGGACGCAGGCATATTCGGTTTACGGTGGGAACCGCAGCGGCCTCTATGCATTTTATTACAACGAACCGACATTCTCTCATTGAGTGCTCAGTGCCATGCTCGCTGAATTCCTCCGCCAACAGGCCGGCTCCTGCCGCAGCCTCGCGCGCGCGACCTTCGACCTGACCACGGCGGAAAAGCTCCGCTACATGGCCGCAAGTCTTGAAGCCAAGGCAGAGACGCTTGACGACAAGCAGACGCCTGGCGCCCACCCCCTCCCGGGCAACGGCTTCTCCACCAACGAATCGCCCGGTTAGAACGGCGTCTGAGCCGCATTCTGCCGGTTCCGCAATTCCGCTAACATTGCCGCGGGCACGCCCTCGTAACAGGTGCGCGAAGGCCGATGAAATCATCCAGGCTTGCAGCATTCAGGCTTGCGGCTTTGGCCGCGATCGCCATCGCGGCCGCCCCCGCCGCGGCGCAGGATCTGGCCGGCAAGACCATCACCATTGTCGTTCCGTACTCGCCCGGCGCGGTCAGCGACCCGCTGGCGCGGCTGATCGCGCCGAAGCTCGCCGAATTGCTGGACGCCAAGGTCATCATCGAGAACCGCACCGGCGGCAACACCAACATCGGCATGCAGCACGTCGCGAAGTCCCCGCCGGACGGCCGCACCTTGCTATTTGCCGGCACCCCGATCGCCGTCAACGTCGCGATCTACAAGGACAAGCTGCCGTTCGATCCGCTCAAGGACTTTGCGCCGATCTCGCTCGTCACCACCTCGTATTCCGTGCTGGTGACCAATCCCAGCCTCAAGGCCGGCAACGTCAAGGAACTGGTGGCGCTGCTGAAGGACCGGCCGGGCCAATTCACCTATGCGTCCGCCGGCAGCGGAAACATGACTCATCTCATCATGGAATTCTTCAAGCAGAAGAGCGGCACCGACGTCATGCATGTGCCCTATCGCGGCGCGGGCCCCGCGCTCAACGACGTGCTGGCCGGCCACGCCGCCATGATGGTGATCAGCACGGGACCGGTCGAAGGCCACATCAAGGCCGGCCGGTTGCGCGCCATCGCCGTCACCGGCGACAAACGGCTCCTGCTCCTGCCGGATGTGCCGACCTTCGCCGAACAGGGATTGCCGATGCCGGAGACGGATTACGGCACCATATTCGGCATGCTGGCGCCGGCCGGCACGCCACCCGCAACGATCGCCACATTGCACAAGGCGCTCACCACCGTGCTCACCGAGCCGGACATGCAGCTTCGCATCAAGTCGATGGGCTTCGAGCCGTCGCCGACCACGCCGGACCAGTACTTCGAGATCATCCGGTCCCAGATCGACAAATGGACGCCGCTGATCGAGCGCGCCGGCATCACGCTGAACTAGCGGGCGTCATAGACTCTCGACTACAACCACACACGAGATTTTCAACTCGGAAAGGCCGCACCAACGCCATGCATCATTCACTGTCGATTGTCTTACTTGCCATCAGCTGTGTCGTATCTTCAAGCGGTAGCGCAGCCAGCCAAGACTATCCGTCGCGGCCCGTGACGTTGATCGTCCCATTTGCCGCTGGCGGACCAACCGACGTTCTTGCTCGCGTCATAGCCGCGCGTATGAGCGAAATTCTGAAGCAGCCAATAGCGATCGAGAACATCGCCGCCGGTGGCGGACAGACCGGCTCAAAACGCGTCGCAGACGCGAGCCCCGATGGCTATACGCTTGGGCTTGGTACCGTTGGCACTCACGCTCAAGGACAGACCCTCTACAGAAAGCCTCTTTACAACTCATCGACGGACTTCGTGCCGGTCGCACTGATTGCAGATGTCCCAATCGTGCTGGCGGCGCGCAAGGATCTGCCGGTCAATGGCATGCAAGAGTTCGTCGAATTTACCAAGAAGAACCAAAGCAAAATGTCTTACGGCACCGGCGGCACCGGGTCTGCGCCGCACCTTGCCTGCATGCTGCTCAACCACACGCTTGGCACTGACGCAACGCATGTGCCCTACCGCGGGACCGGGCCCGCAACACAAGATCTGCTTGCTGGACGCATCGATTTTATGTGCGCCGGGATCACAACAGCAAAGCCGCTTATTGAAGACGGCAGCCTCAAAGGCATCGCCGTCTTCGGTGGCAAACGCTCTGCTGCGATGCCTGCTCTGCCAACAGCCGTCGAGCAGAACGTCAACGTCGAGGCCTATACATGGAACGCGCTTTTCCTGCCGAAAGGCACACCCGGCTCTGTCGTACAAACACTTAACAAAGCCGCGATCGCGGCGATGAACACGTCTGCCGTTCGTGAAAAAATCGCAGCCCTTGGCGCACAGGTCGTTTCGGACTCACAGGCAACACCAGACTATCTAGCGCAGTTGGTCAGGAGTGAGACCGCAAAGTGGGCGGGACCAATCAAGGCAAGCGGGATGCAGGTTGATTGATAGCCGCCAGCACCACCCCGGCTACTTTTCCTCCGGGGGCTTGATGTGCCGGAATGAAAACAACAGCGCGATATCATAGGCAATCTTGAGAACGCCGCAGACGATCAGCGGCAGCCCTGGAAATGCGGTCGTCATCAGCACGCCTGCGAAAGCGGGGCTGATCGCGGACGCGAGACCCCGCGGCACGGCGGTCACGCTTGCGGCGGCCGCCCGCTCGGCCGGAGTCACCGCTGCCATCACGTAAGATGTCCGCGTTGGCACGTCCATTTGTGACAGCGCGGACCGCAGCAAGAGAAGTCCCAGCACGACATAAAGATTGGTTGCGAATGCAGCGGCGATCAGCAGCAGGCTGGAAGGGATGTGCGTGTACACCATCGTGTTGATCAAGCCGATCCGGTTCGCCAGCCAGGCGGCCACGGGATAGGAAAATGCGCTGAGCGTGCTGGCCCAGAAGAAGAATACCGCCGCAGCCGAAAGAGAAAGATCGAACCGCTCGAACAGCCATAATGCGAGCAGCGATTGCACGACGAACCCCCCGGCAAACGAGTCCAGGGCGAACAGGGCAGCCAGCTTATAGACGACCGTTCGCGACGGGCCGAGTGGAGCGCTCGGAACAGCTTCGGTCATGTGCGCGCGCGGCAATTTCCCGTACAAGGCCGCGCTTACGATCCCCAGCGCGGCGTAGGCGTAGAACATCAGCTTGAAGCCGCCGACTGCGTCGATGCCCAGCGGTCCAAGGAAGTCCGGCAGTGCTGCGGCGAGCGATCCCGCTGCCGCCGCCAGCGCTCCAGTCAAGCTGTAGCGGGCAAACGTCCGCGTGCGGTCTTGGTCGGAGACGCCCCGCGCCAGCATGGCGTGCTCGATAGGCACCAGGACGCCCTGATCTCCTGCCGATGGATTGATTGTGCCGACGAAAGCGACCAGTGCGACAAATGCGAAGTCTTCAAATTGGGGAAAGGCGATTCCACTCGCTATCATGAGTCCTGCGCCGAACAGCAGCAACGTTCGCAGGTCATAACGGGGCGCGGCGGCTCCGGCACCGAGCGTCAGCAGCGCGGTGCCGAGCAGCGACATCGTCGCCACGATGCCGATCTGTGTCGGACTGTAGCCTATCGCCGTGAGATAGGCCGGCAGGATGATGATGGCAAAGCCGTCGCCGAAGCCGCGCACGCCACGGGCGGTGTAGAGAATAAAGACGCTTGACGGCGTCCTCATCGCGAGCACGGACAAGTTGACACCTTGCCGATCCAATGGAGTTCCACGGCCTCGTCAGCCGACAAATCGATACTGACTGTCACAGACGGCGATAGCCAAACGAACTCTTCTGAAAAGTCCATGTCGGGCGCATTTTCCTTCAGACGCGAGAACCCAAGCTCGAAATATCCTGAAGAATTTTCCGAGCAGCGCGATGCATCGGCCATCACGACGGCGCTCCATGTGCGCTCCAGGGCAGGACGCATCATCTTCGAAAATCGAACGTCAGTGACGGTCAACACCGGTCGGCACGCCTTCTGTTCAGCCGCTGTTGCCATGCCCGCGAGCCCAATGACGTTCGCAAGGAACATCGGCGCACCAAGAATAAGTGATAGTTTTCCAGCAACCATCTGTGATCTCCAGAGATTTGGAGACAACGCTTGGCTGCATGGCAGCTGATCGGGCGGTCGTCGCAAGCCCGATGTCCACCGCCGGATGAGGAGTTGTTGAAATTCGGGATTCGCCAACAGCCCTCAACCCGGCAAGCGGGCGAAGTGCAGTTCTTGGGCGGGATGCCTTAGAAAGCCGGGCGACTGCGATCAAGCCCGACACAAAATTGATGATGCAATTGACGGATCAAGTCAAGTTTGAGCTCTTGGTCAATGGCATATCGCGGGAGCGTGAAATGTCGCCCCTTCGCACTTTTCGGACATGGCGCGATGTCCGACGCGAGTCCATTATGCCCGCCAAAGCGGACGTCCGCCGATCACCCCAAATTCATAACTTCACGCCCTAGCGCATGCTCAGTCCTCCGCCCCGCCCGTCCAGCGAACTGATTGAACGCTACACCGCGCAAGGCTTCTGGCGCGGCGACACCATCTATGCGCTGGCGAAGGGCCATGCCGAGCGCGCACCGAACGCATTCGCGGTTCGTGACCGGTTCCGCCGCGTTACCACCCGCCAGCTTGTCGATGCCGCCGATGCGCTGGCGGACGATCTTGCCCGCCGCGGCGTCGAGCCCGGCCAGCGGGTCGCGGTGTGGCTGCCGAGCCGGATCGAAAGCGTCGTGGCGCTGCTCGCCTGCTCGCGCGACGGCACGATCTGCTGTCCGTCGCTGCACCGCGATCACACGGTCGGCGATGTCGCCGCACTGCTGCAGCGCATGGGGGCCGCGGCGCTGATCGTGCAGAACGGTTACGGCGCCGATGCGGACAAGCGCGAACTCGCATCGGCTCTCAAGGACGCATCCACGCTGCGTCATGTTTATGCGCTGGAGCCGCTGTCAATGGCGACGGCGGCCTGGCCGCCGTTCAAGCAGGATGTGTCCGCGAACCACCCAGCCGGCGGCCCGCTGAAATCCGATCCGAACACCGTCGTCTATCTCGCCTTCACCTCCGGCACGACCGGCCAGCCGAAAGGCGTGATGCACTCCGACAACACGCTGCTGGCCAACGCGCGCCAGCTTGCCAAAGACTGGCACGTCGACGAAACGTCGGTGGTGTTCTCGCTGAGTCCGCTGAGCCACAACCTCGGCTTTGGCGCCCAGGTGATGGCGCTGGCGATGGGCGGCGAACTGGTCATCAACGACATGCCGCGCGGCGCAAGCCTCGCCGACCGCATTCTCGAGACCGGCACCAGCTTCCTGGTGGGCGTACCGCCGAACGCCATCGACCTGCTCGCCGAGTTGCGTGCGCGCAACCTGAAGGGCCTTGGACGGCTTTCGGGGTTCCGCATTTCCGGCTCCGCGGTGCCGAGCGAGGTGGTCGCCGGCCTGATCCAGCAGGGCATCAAGCCGCAGACCGGCTACGGCATGACGGAAAGCTGTTCGCACCAATACACGCTGCCGGACGACGATGCGAAACGCATCATCGAAACGTCGGGCAAGACCTGTCCCGGCTATGAACTGAAGATCTTCAGCACCGAGGATGCCAACGCCTGTC
>JAKFYI010000023.1 GCA_021730985.1 Hyphomicrobiales bacterium
TTCGGCGGGGGCGAAATAGGATCGACGAGGGCGTAAAAGACGAGCTTTTGCCCGGAATGGGTCCGACGTTATGGGCCTTATATAGTTGCCAACGACAACTATGCTCCGGTTGCTCAGGCCGCGTAAGCGGTTTGAATAACCAAGCCTTAAAGTCCTGACGGGTTTAGCTCCGGCAGGCGGGGTTCGGAGGCACCTGGCAACAGAAGCCTCCACTTTATCGACCCCCTCACCGCCAGACTTGGTTCCATCGTCCAGGGTGCCAATTTTCCGCGTGGCGGGCTAACATTGGCCGCGCTTCGGCACCACCTGAACGGTGCCCCTTTTTGTGACTTGCACCGCCATGGCCGTCGATCACATCCGCTACGACATGCTCGCGCAGGACGCGTTGCGCGGCGTCGTTCGTCGAGTCCTGACTGACGCTGCCAAAAAGGGCCTGCCGGGCGAGCATCATTTCTTCATCACCTTCGACACCCGCGAGGCCGGCGTGCGGCTGTCCGCCCGCATGCGCCAGCAGTATCCCGAGGAAATGACGGTGGTCCTTCAGCACCAGTTCTGGGACCTCAAGGTCACCGACGACCATTTCGAGGTCGGGCTGTCGTTTGGCGGCGTGCCGGAGATGCTGCTGATCCCGTTCGACTCCATCAAGAGCTTCTTCGATCCTTCGATCCAGTTCGGCCTGCAGTTCGAAACCATCGCCGAAGGCGGTGAGCAAACCGCCGCCACGCCTCAGATCGAAAAGCGCGACGACAAGCCGACGCCGAAACCGCGCCTGCCCGCCCGTCACAAGCCAGCCCCTCTGGCAGCGGTCACCGAAAACGCCGAGCCGAAGGCTGCGCCCGAGTCCGACAATGCCCCGGACAAGCCCGGCGGCCAGGTCGTCGAGCTCGACCGGTTCCGCAAGAAGTGAACCGCGGGCCCGGCCGGCGGCACTCTGCCCTGCCGAGGACATGATGGCGAAGACCCGCACCGAAACCGATACGTTCGGCCCGATCGAGGTGCCCGCCGACCGCTATTGGGGCGCGCAAACGCAGCGTTCGATCGAGAATTTCCGCATCGGCACCGAGCGAATGCCGCAGCCGCTGGTCCGGGCGCTCGCGGTGGTCAAGCGCGCCGCAGCGGAGGTCAACCGCGACCTCGGCCTGCTCGACGGCAAGCCCGCCCGCACCATCGCACAAGCGGCGCAGGAGGTGATCGACGGCAAATTCGACGATCAGTTCCCGCTGGTGGTCTGGCAGACCGGCTCGGGCACCCAGACCAACATGAACATGAACGAGGTGATCGCCAACCGCGCCAACGAACTCCTCGGCCACAAGCTCGGCGCGAAGTCACCGGTGCATCCCAACGATCACGTCAACATGAGCCAGTCGTCCAACGATTGCTTCCCGACCGCCATGCATATCGCAGCCGCGGAACAAATTGCGCGGCAGCTCGATCCGGCGCTGGCACATCTGCAGGATGCGCTGCAGAGCAAGGCCAAGACCTTCAACAAGACCGTCAAGATCGGCCGCACCCACATGATGGATGCGACGCCGCTTACCCTGGGTCAGGAATTCTCCGGCTACGCCTCTCAAGTAAAAAGCGGCATCATCCGCATGAGGCTCGCACTCAAGCAGCTCTATCCGCTGGCGCAGGGCGGCACCGCAGTCGGCACCGGACTGAACGCCAATCCGAAGTTCGCCAAGGCGTTCGCGAACAAGGTCGCAGCACTCACCAAGCTGCCGTTCACGTCCGCGCCCAACAAGTTCGAGGCGCTGGCGTCGCACGGCGCCTACGTTTTCGTGCATGGCGCGATCAACGCGCTCGCCGCCGACCTGTTCAAGATCGCCAACGACATCCGCCTGCTCGGCTCGGGGCCGCGGTCGGGGTTAGGCGAATTGATGCTGCCGGAAAATGAGCCCGGCTCGTCGATCATGCCCGGCAAGGTCAACCCGACCCAATGCGAGGCGCTCACGATGGTGTGCTGCCAGGTGTTCGGCAACCAGACCGCGATCACCATAGCGGCGAGCCAGGGACACCTGGAACTCAACGTCTACAAGCCGGTTCTGGCGCATTGCATGTTGCAGTCGATCCGGCTGACCGCGGACGCCGCACGGTCGTTCACCGACAATTGCGTCGCGGGCATCCGCCCCAACGAGGCGCGCATTCGCGAGTTGATGGAACGCTCGCTCATGCTGGTGACGGCACTGACGCCGGCGATCGGCTACGACAAGACCGCGGCGATCGCCAAGTCCGCCCACGCCAACGGCACCACGTTGCGTGAGGAAGCAATCCGGCTCGGCCACATGAGCGGCGCCGAGTTCGACCGGATGGTGCGGCCGGAGCGAATGACCCGGCCGGGCTAATCCGCCTAATCCGTCGGCAGTTCAATGCAGGCCCGCCCATCAAGCATCCGTGTCTTGCGTTTGGTGCCGCGCCGCCACAATCCTGCACCTGGAGATCAACACGAAAAAATGCCGGCAGCATGCCTTGTCACCGTATCGGCACAATTGGCGCAGATGGCATTGGGTCGGATTCGCTGAATTCCGAAGTCGGTCGGGCATGTCATGGCTGAGATCGTAAACCTCCGGATCGCCCGCAAACGCGCCGAGCGCGGCAAGGCCGCAAGCCGCGCCGCCGAGAACCGGCAGGCCCATGGCGCCTCCAAGAAGGAGCGCGCCGAGGCCGATGCGGAACGCGACAAGCTCCGTCAGACGCTGGACAGCCACCGGATCGAACCAGGAGACCGCCGATGAAGTCGCCGGTTGTCAAACGATCGCTCGTGATTGCCAACCACAAGACCAGCGTCAGTCTTGAGGACGCGTTTTGGAAGGGCCTTAAGGACATCGCCAACGATCGCGGCGTGAGCCTGTCCGATCTGGTGGCCACCATCGACACCGAGCGGATGCACGGCAACCTTTCTTCCGCGATCCGCCTGTTCGTGCTCGATCACTATCGAAACAGAACTGTGCTGCCTGCAGTCGAAAAGCAGCGCGATCAAATCGCCCGCGTGCAGCCGTCAGCGCTGCGCGCCGATTAGGTCCAGCGGCGGATTGACTGGCGGCGGTGGCGGAGACGCAGGCTTCGGGGCTGCGGCGCGCGGCGCGGTGTCGGCGCGGGGCACGACGCGCGGCTTCGGCGCCGGAAGCACGTTGATCGCAGGTGGCAAAGGCGGAGCCTGCGGAGCAAGGGCTGCATCGTCCACGGGTGCGACAACCGCAGGCGCTATTGCGGCGGCCGCGGCGTTGCGCTCGGCCTCCTCCTGCTCCTTCTGCTCGCGTTCCTGGCGCTTGCGCTCCATCGCATCGACTTCCTTGGACTGCTGCTCGAGCGCGCGCAGCGACAGCCAGCTTGCCAGCGCGCTGGCGTCGATCGTCCGGACCGGCGCAGCCAGCGGCCCTCTCAACCCAATCGTGAGAGTCGGGCGCGCATCGCCAGTGAGCGCCGCTGCCCCCGACAACGTCAGAACCGCGTCGAGCGTTGCATCGGCAAGGTCGACGTTCGCCGCCGCCGAGAGATCGACACCGGCCGCGTGCATGAATGCGTTGGTCAGACGCGCCTGACCGGCCGCAATGGTCAGCGTTCCCTCGGCGCGCGGAGCCTGCAGCATGCCCGTCTCCGATGCGGTGGCGACGAAATCGCGGATACGGTTGGCGTCGGTCGGGATGCCGAGATCGACCGCGCGGATTACGGCGTCGAACACGCGCGGGCTCAGTCCTGCAACCTGCGCGTTCTCCAGGACGATGCTGCCCTTCCCGGCGAGCGAGCCGACGAACGCCGCCGGGCTGCGGCCCGATCCTTCGAGTTCCGTGTTGAAGGTCAGCCGGCCCGCGACCGCCGGCCTCGGGCCGCCGCTCGCCACGATGGTGGCTGCATCGGCGCCGCTCAACGAAGCGGTTGCGCGCATCGAGACCCCGTCCGCGCCGGTGACGAATGCCACGCGGCCACCGAGCCGGCCGTTCGACAATTCACCTGAGATGTCCTCGAACACGACCTGCGCCGGATCGAAACGCACCACGCCGCGCACCTGCCTGGCTTGCCACGCAGACGACAACACCGCGCGATCCGCCTTGAATTCGATGCGGCCTGCGAGATCCGACGCGCTGCGTACAAATGGCTCGGACGGCCATGCCGCCGTACCTTTGGCACGCATGCCGATTGCGGCAGCCGACACCACCGGCACGTCGAGCATCCCGGTCTCGATCGCACCATCGACGCGCGGCGCCTCGCCGAACTGGAAGGCAAGGCGGCCCTGCACGTTGTGGCCCGCGATCGTGCCCGACACCTGATCGAGCGTCAGCGAAGCCGGCTGATCCGCAGGCATCCGAAGCGTGCCCCTGCCGCCGCCGTCGATCGTGCCGGCCGCCAGCCGCGCTTCGAGACGAAGTTCGCGGTTGAGCGGCCCGGTCGTTGTGACGTTGAGCCGCGCCGGGCCGCCGCCCGACGCCAGCCGATCGAGCTCTGCGAGGCGTCCGAGCCCCACCACCGCGAGCAACCGGCCTGCATCGTCGGAGTCAAACCGGCCGTCGAACCGCACCTCGGTTGCGGCGAGCGCACCGAGATTGGTGACCGCGAAGTTCTCCGGCTTGCCGGACGCTGCCGCCGTCACGTCGAGCCGCACTGCGCCGACCCGCCCGGCCAGTGCCAATTTTCCGTTCGCGCTGCCGCCCGCCGCGTGTTCGAGGCTGACGGTGGCGCGCAGCTTCGCGGTCCGGTCGCGCTCCGCCATGCGCCGCAAGGGCTCCGCGAGCACGGGGGCGAACTTGTCGGCGAGCGCGGTGATGGCATTGAGCTCCCGCGCGTCGAGATCGACTGTGATTGTGCCGCCCGGCGTCGCTGTCGTCTCGATCCGCCCGCTCGCCTCGATCGACGCGTTGCCGAAGTCGGCGATCGACAAGCGCTCGACCTGGATGCCGGACGCGTCAAACCTCATCCGCGCCGCGCTGTTGCGCGCCTCGAAGCCCGCGATGCGCGCACGGCCGACCTCGAGCGCCAGCGCGATCTCACGCGGCGCCTCGAAACCGATCCCGGAAAATGCGCCGTCCGCAAAACCGAGCAGCGCGTCGAAATCCAGTTCCGCCGCCTTGAGGGCAGCCTCGAGCTTCGCTTCCTGACCGGCGGCGGGCCAAAGATACGCCAGCCGCCCTTCGACCGCGCCGCGATCGAACTCGGCGCGCAGTTGCTCGACCGCGATGCGATCGGCGCCGAGCGTGACGTCGCCGCGCATCTGCCAAGGCTTGACCTGCATCTGGCCTGCGGCAGAGGGCTGCCCGCCAAGCCACGAGAGCAGCGCCTTGGGATCGCTGACATCGACCGACACCGCGCCGTCGAAGCCGAGCCCCTTCGCGGTCGGCTCAAGCCGGCCGCTGGCGCTCGCCTTGGTGAAGCCCGGCGCGCGGAAGTCGAGCTTGTCGATCCGCCAAGCGATGCCGTCCGATCGCAGATCGCTGCCGAACGATTGCAGCACGGCGCCGCCGATCGTCACCGAATCGATGCTGACCGTCAGCGCGACCGGCATCGCCGGCCGCATCATGCCGCTAAACAATTCGGCGAACGCCTGTGTGGCCGCGACCGGCAGCCGGCGCGGCGCAGCGGTCGTTGCGATCAGGCGGTCGAGATCGATCTGCCGCGCCGACAGTGCGCCCTGCAGCCTGGGCCGCTCGCCGAATTTGATTTCCGCAGCGCCATCGAGCTTGGCGGCGCGCTCCTCCGGTCCGTATTGAAACTCGATCTGCTCCAGCAGCGCGGACTGCGCGTTCGCCTTGACCTTGCTCGCGATCTTCCACGGCTCGTGGGCGATCGTCTTGCCGCTCGCCTTCACTGAGCCCGCAGGCCGCGACATCGAAAAGCTGCCGTCAAACCGAGGCGCGTTGCGGTCGGCCACCAGCAGCCCATCGAGTTCGATGGCCAACGGACGCTCGGCAATATCGATGTTGAGCTTGACCTTGATGCCGTCGTCGGTGAGACGCCCGGCGCTCATCTTATAGCCGTAGATTTCGCCGGCGCTGACGAACGCGCCCTCGCCGCGGAACGGACCGGTGAGCGAGCGGACCTGGCCGCGGAACCACAGCTTGTCGAGCACCAGCCGAGAGTCGCTGGCGGCGTCGGTCAGCACGACGCGGCCGTCCTCGATGTTGAGACGCTCGATCGCGACGGCTTCGTTCTGCAGCGTCATCGCCGGCCAGTCGATCCGGCCCAGGCTGTTCAACCCGATGCCGAACTGCGGGCCGACCAGCCGGGTCTCGACGGCGCGGATCTCGCCGCGCATCAGCGAACCGAGGCCGAGCTCGATGCTCAGGGTGCGGGCGCGCAGCCGGCTGACTTGGCCGGCGGGACCGATCTCGATGTCGCCGAGCGTCACCGCGGGCGTCGGCAGCACGCTGACCTTGATGGGACCCGCGACCTGCACGTTGAGGCCGACCAGGCGGCTCGCCTCGGCCTCGAAGAAGGCGCGATGGTCGTTCCAGTTGACGAACAACGGCCCCACCAGCGCCGTGGTGAGCGCCAGGATCAACGCGATCGCCAATCCCAACAGCGTCGTTTGCACGCTCGCTCCAGTGTCGGCTTGCCGCCTCAGCCGCACCTGGCGCGGACCGGCGAAACCAAAATCTCAATGAGGCTACCGGGCGCGGCACCCTGGCAGCCGCCCGTGCCTCAAATGCCGTTCGTTGGCGGCGAATCTGTGTCCGCGTTCGAGTCCCGTCTAGCCCGGCAGCAGGACTTTCCCCGGGTTCATGATGTTATCCGGATCGAGCGCGCGCTTGATCGCGCGCATGGCCTCCAACGCAGGCAGTCCGTGCTCGGCCAGCAGGTATTTCATCTTACCCTGGCCCACACCATGCTCGCCGGTGCAGGTGCCGTCCATGGCGAGCGCGCGCTCCACCAGGCGCTCGTTGAAGGCTTTGGCCGCCACGACCTCGGCCGGATCGGCCGTATCGATCAGAAGTGTAAGATGAAAGTTGCCGTCGCCGACGTGGCCGACAATGGGGGCGATCAGCTTGGTCGCCTCGATATCGCGCTGGGTCTCGGCCACGCATTCCGCCAGGCGTGAGATCGGAACGCAGACGTCGGTCGCGATCATTTTGGCGCCGGGGCGCAGCGTGAAGGTCGAGAACGCCGCGTTGTGGCGCGCCTCCCACAGCTTGGTGCGATCCTCCGGCTGCGTGGTCCACTGGAATGGGCCTCCGCCGAATTCGGCCGCGATCTCGGCAAACCGCTCGGACTGCTCGGCGACACCCGCCGGCGTGCCATGAAACTCCAGGAACAGCATCGGCGTCTCGGCGAGCGCCAGCTTGGAGTAGAGATTGACCGCCCTCACCTGCAGCGCGTCGAGCAGTTCGATGCGCGCCACCGGGATGCCGGTCTGGATGGTCATGATGGCGGCGTTGCAGCACGCATCCACAGAAGGAAACGGACAGGTGCCGCCGGAGATCGCCTCGGGGATACCGGACAGCTTCAGCGTCAGTTCGGTGATGACGCCGAGCGTGCCCTCGGAGCCGACCATCAACCGGGTGAGATCGTAGCCGGCGGAGGATTTCTTGGCGCGGCGCGCGGTCTGCATCAACTCACCGGACGGCGTCACCACCTTCAGCGCCAGCACGTTGTCTTTCATGGTGCCGTAGCGCACCGCGTTGGTGCCCGAGCAGCGCGTCGCCGCCATGCCGCCGAGCGACGCGTCGGCGCCGGGGTCGATCGGAAAGAACACGCCCTGATCGCGCAGGTATTCGTTGAGCGCCTTGCGGGTGATGCCGGGCTGGATCACGCAGTCGAGATCTTCAGCATGAACCGCCAGCACTTTGTTCATGTCGCGGAAGTCGATCGACACGCCCCCGTACGGGGCGTTGACGTGGCCTTCGAGCGAGGAGCCCTGGCCGAACGGGATGATCGGCACGCGGTTCGCGGCGCAAATCCGTACGATCTCCTGCACGTCCTCGGTCGCCTGCGGATAGATGACGGCGTCCGGCGGCTGGTTCTCGATCCAGGTGACGGTGTTGCCGTGCTGCTCGCGCACCGCACGCGAGGTCACCAGCCGGTTGCCGAACTTCGCCGCGAGCGACGCGATCGCCGTCTCGATCGCCTTGGGATCGCGCGCCATGGGGGACATTGCAGCAGCCATTACCAATCTCCGCGGCGGACGCTAGCAGAGGGCGGCTCAGGCTTTCCCGGAAAACTCGCATTTTCGACGAATTTTCGCCGGGCGCTTTGCCGAACCTAAGTAGAATCTGGCAAAATACGGCCATGCTCGATCGCCTCGAATTCGAACCGGTGTTCTTCGCCCCCTTCGTCTCCTCGGTGATGAAGGTCGAGCCGGCATGGATCGACTACAACGGCCATCTCAACATGGCCTATTACAACGTGCTGTTCGACCGCGCGGTGGACGAGGTGTACGAACTGCTGGGCTGCGGCGCCGACTACGTGAAAAGCGGCTTCTCGACCTTCACCGCCGAGGTCCACGTTCGCTACCTGCGCGAGCTGCACGAAGGCGATCCGGTGCGCGTTACGTTCCAGTTGCTCGGCTACGACGCCAAGCGGATGCATTATTTCGAGCAACTGTTCCACGCCCAGGAAGGCTGGGTGTCAGCCACGTCAGAGAATATGTCGCTGCACGTCGATATGGCGGCGAAGAAGGTGGCGCCCTTCCCTGCCGAAGTCATGCGCTGTCTCGAGCGCATGCAGGCTTCGCATGGCCAGTTGCCGCGGCCGGAGGCCGCGGGCCGCAGCATCGCCATGCCGGGCAAGAGCTAGAGCGGTATTATGGTGCAGACGCCACGCCGACGAAGCCGGGTCATGGGACAGGCTGCATGATTGTTACGAGGTCAAGCTGATCAACCACGAGGAAGCTTACAGCGACGGCGAAAGCTGCACGAATTGGGCGGAGCAATTTTTCAGCCGGATGAGCCGTGCCGAGATTGGCCACCATCATCATATTGCCGGGCCGTATCTGCTGCGCTACGCGCAAGAGGCGGCATGGCGGGAGGATGGTCGCCGCGTCTCGAATGGCGATCAGGTCTGCCGACTTGGCAAACTGGCGTTGAGCGCGAAGCCGTCAGTGGATTTCAGCGGATATTGGCAGCGGCACAAGGGGGCAGCCTAATGACAGCAGGAATCTCCAGCCTGCATCGGCGGACATGGCACCGTCCCGTAAGAGCAAAACACGCAGCAATCGCCAGTCTTAGGTTTCAATCGTTCGCCGCAGCCCTTGCAGTCATAGAAGAACTGGCAGGCGTTGGTTGGCATCTGCTCGGACGCCTGATGACCGCAGCCCGGACAGGTAATCGTCGAACCTTGGATCACTGAGACGCCTTCGATTGCTGGCCGCGACTGCGGACGATCCCGAAAACGATCAGCGCAACGGAAGCCAAGAACACCGGGATCAGCACGTAATCAAGCTTGGCGACGTAGGCAGCCAGCCCCAGCGCCGCTAACGCTGCGGCCAATATCGGCGTCCCGCAACACAGGATGGCGAGAAGCGCGCCCGCAATGCCGGTGCCGATCAGTTTCGTATTCCGGTCCATGGCGGAGCTATATCGCCCGCCAGGATCACGGACCAGTCACAAGGCGGTTAGACGAGGGTTTGTTGCGGCGGCAACTCCCACACCATCGCGGCCTTGATCCGGCCTTTGGCCAGTATCCGGCCCTGCCGCCGCAACATCCCTAGCGCGTGGATGATCCGGCTTCCAATGGACTTGGCCAACACCACCAGCGCCGCCATGAACAACCTGGTTTGCTCGCCACGCTTGAACAGGTGCCGCACGTCAACATAGGCTGGTAAGCCCTTGGGGTCGCCGCTGGCTTCAAAGATCGAAATGGCCGCTTCGATATGAGAGAGATCGGCACGGGCCTGCCCTAGCAGCCGCTCATACTTCTCGACGCTGCGGGTAATCTCGTCGCGCTTGGAACGCAGAGTCGTAACGGTTCGGATTTCAGCAATGCCGGAAACATCTAGGGCGATCCCGGTCAAATGGCTTGTGGCGTTTGCGCCCTAATACCGAGCTAGGGCTCAATACACAGACCACAGCCCGGGCGTCGCCAGTTCCAGCAGGTGCCCGTCGGGATCGCGGAAGTAAATGCTGCGGCCCCCGCGCGGCCAGTCGGTGCGGCCTTCGATTGCGATCCTCTGCGCCGTCAGCCGTTCCTCCCACGCGCCGAGTTCGTCCGCGCCGATGGCGAACGCAACGTGCAGCCGGCCGGAGCCGCCGTGGCCAGGGATGGTTCCGCCCGGCATCGTCACCGTGTCAGCCGTTGTCCCGCGACGGAACAGCAGCAGCACGCTGCGATCGGCCACGCCGTAGGCGCACAACCGCTCGTCGGCGAAAATAGGCTTGAGTTCCAATGCGCCTTCGTAGAACCGGCGAGCCCGCGCCATGTCGTCCGTGTAAAGAGCGGTTTCCAGAATTCCGCCGAGTTTCGGCATTTTTTTGCCTGCTTTCTGCGCCATATCCTGGGAAGGTAGCGAACCGCCAGGGCGTGGTGGTTCCGATCGGCCCCGCGACCCCTTATGGTTAATCCATAATTAATCTCGCTTTGCGAGGAATTGAGGGTCCTGCGGTCGCCGAGGCGTAAGGGGAGTAGGCAGTTGCTGAACGGGAAACTCGCGGGAGCCGTGTTCGGCGGCATCTTCATCGCTGCGACATCCGCTGGCACCTGGGCCGCCTATTCCTATTCCTACGAGGCCGCGCTGAGCGCAGCGCCGACACCCGATCTGCAGACCCCGATTTCCAATGCCGATGCCAAGGGCGACCGGCTCAACGCCGCGATCGAATCCAAGCCTGTCGCGATCCAGACGATCCTGCCGCCTATCAAAGCCGCGCCGCAGGCCGATGCAGCGCCGGCCAGCTACAGCGTGGCGTCACTCGCCTCCACAGCGGTGGACCTGCCGAAATCGCGCTTCGAGCCGCGCATCGAGCTTCGCAAGCCCTTGGCAACCGCGCCTGCTGCCACGCAAGACAAATCCGCACAGGACAAGCAAAAGCGCGTGGAGCAGCAGAAGCTCCTGATCGACGACGCTCAGATCGGCGCGCTGAAGACCCGCCTTATGCTCACCCCGACGCAGGAAGAATTCTGGCCGGCGGTCGAGGTTACGCTTCGCGACGTGGTCCGCTCCCACGCCCGCAAGAGCCGCAGCGCGCGCGTAGCCCCGCCGATCGACGTCAACAGCGCCGAAGTCCAGCAACTGATCTCCGCCGCGGTGCCGCTCATCATGCGGCTCAGCGAAGACCAGAAGCGCGAGGTTCGCGCGCTCGCCCGCATCATCGGCCTCGAAACGGTTGCCGCTCGGATCTAACTCCCCCGGTTTGATGCCGGGAGCAATTGCCGCCACATTGGCGCGATGCGCGCGGCCCACCCCAGCGACCCATTCTACGCCGGCGTTCCGACCTTCCGCGGCTTCGCCAACGTGGCCGATCCGCAGCGCTATCAGCCGCTACCGGCCGATTGGCTGATCGGCATCGCCGACGTCGCCGACTCCACCGCAGCCGTGCAGGCGAAGCGCTACAAGGCCGTCAACATGGCCGGCGCCGCGGTGATCGCCGCTTTGACCAACGCGCTCGGCCACCGCGATTTCCCGTTCGTGTTCGGTGGCGATGGCGCGAGCTTCGCCGTGCCGGACGCCGACTCCGCGGTCGCGCGAGCAGCGCTTTCCGCGACTGCCGCCTGGGTGAGGGACGAACTGGATATGACCTTGCGAACCGGACTGGTCCCGGTTGCCGAGTTGCGCGCGCGTGGCTCGGACGTCCGGCTCGCCCGCTTTGCCGCGTCCGACAATGTGGCGCTGGCGATGTTCGCAGGCGGCGGATTGGCCGCTGCCGACGCCGCCGTGAAGCAGGGCGAATTCGCCGTGCCCGCCGCACTCACCGGCACACGGCCCGATCTGAGCGGGCTGTCGTGCCGGTTCGATGAAATTCCAGCCGCGCGCGGTCTGATCCTGTCGCTGCTGGTCAGCGCCGCACCCGGCGCGAAACGAGGTGATGTGCGCGCGGTGTTCGAGGCGATCATCCGCCTCACCGAGCGTGACCCGGACGCATCCGGCCCGGTGCCGCACCAAGCGCCCCGGCTTGGCTGGCCGCCGCAAAACCTCGACCTTGAAGCGCGCGCGCAACGCCGCGCCGGCGAGTCTTTGGCTCTGCGCAAGGCCAAGCTGCTGGTGTGGACACTGCTGTCCTACCTGGTCGTGCGCCTCAACATCAGGGCCGGCGGGTTTTCCCCGAAAAAATACATGCGGGAGGTGGTGGAGAATTCCGACTTCCGCAAATTCGACGACACCTTGCGCATGGTGATCGACTGCACGCCGGCGCTGGCCGACGAGGCCGAAGCAGCCCTCAAGGCGGCGGCGGGTACGGTGCGCTTCGGGCTGCACCGGCAGGACAAGGCGATGATGACCTGCTTCACGCCGTCCCCGACCGACCCCAGCCATGTGCATTTCATCGACGGCGCACGCGGCGGCTACACGTCGGCGGCGATTGCGCTCAAGGCCGGCTGACGCCGGGCGTTGCCGTTTCGCCGCGCGCTCGCTAGCATCCCGCCATGTCAGATGCAGTCGTGACGTCCGTGTCCCCGCCGCGCGCCCGCGCGATCCATCCACCTGAAATCCGCGAGCACAAGATCCCGACGCCGGGCAGCAAGCCCTACATCGCGATGGAAGGCTTCGACGGCTGCCTGTGGTTTTGCGAAAGCGGCACCTCGAAAATCGGACGCTTCGACCCCAAGAGTGCAAGCTTCAACGAATTCGATCTTCCCACAAAAAACGCAACGCCGATCGGCATCACTATCGGCGGCGACGGCAACTACTGGTTCTGCGAGAAGACCGCAAACCAGGTCGGCCGCATCACGCCGCAAGGCGTGGTCACCGAATTCCCGCTGCCGACGCCGAATGCAGGCCCGGACGGCATCCTCAACGGGCCCGACGGCAACGTGTGGTTCTCGGAAAGCGAAGTGAGCCAGATCGGCCGCATCACGCCGGACGGAAAGATCACCGAGTTCAAGACCGGGCTGACGCCGGGCTGCAAGCCGCTGTCGTTCTCCGAGCGCGACGGCGCGCTGTGGTTCAGCGAGGCATCCGGCAACCGGATCGGCCGTATCGCAATGGACGGCACGGTGACGGAATTCCCGATCCCGAGCCACGACAGCCAGCCGCGCGCCACCATCGCGCACCCAGACGGCAGCATCTGGTTCGTCGAGACCTCGACCAATGCGCTCGGCCGCATCGATCGCGCCGGCAGGATCACCGAACATCCCGTGACGACGCCAAACGCGTCGCTGCGCGGTGTTTGCGTCGGTCCCGACGGCGATCTCTGGACCACAGAGAACTTCGCCAACAAGATCGGCCGCATGGCGCCGGACGGCACCATGCTTGGCGAATACAACATCCCGACGCCGAACAGCGGCGCGCGCTGCATCGGCGCGATGTCGAACGGCCGGCTCTACTTCACGCAATGGGATGTCGGCATGATCGGCGAAATCATCATCAAATAAGACGCGCATCACGCGCAAAGCTAGAATGGGAGGCGAAACGTGGCGGTTGAGAGGATCGACTATCAGGCCGGCAGCGTCACTGCGAAGGGTGCGCTGGTCTGGAACGAGAAGGTCAGCGGCAAGCGCCCGCTCCTGCTGGTGATGCCGAACTGGCTCGGCGTCACCGACATCGCGATCAAGCGCGCCGCCAAGATGGCCGGCGACAAATACATTGCGTTCGTCGGATGCATGTACGGCGAAGGCAGGACCAGCGCCGGCCCGCCGGAATCCGGCGAGTTGATGATGTCGGTGCGCGCCGACCGCGTCGAAGGACGCAAGCGCGTCAAATCCGCGCTGGACACGATGGTCTCGGAAGCCGGCAAGCGCGGCATCGGTGACGCATCGAAGAAGGCCGCCGTGGGTTTCTGCTTCGGCGGCGGCAACGTGCTGGAACTGGCTCGCAGCGGCGCCGACGTCAACGCCGTGGTCTGCCTGCACGGCGACCTCGTCACCACCATGCCGGCGAAGAAGGGCGACATCAAAGCCGCGGTGTTCGTGATCCACGGCTCCAAGGATCCGGTGGCGCCGAAGGCGGATCGCGACGCGCTCGAAGCCGAACTCGACGCCTCGGGCTGCAATTGGCAGATGCTCGACTTCGGCGGCCGGCTGCATTCGTTCGCGGAAGAAGAAACGATGATGGCGGGCGTCGCGGAATATCATGCCGGCGCCGCGCACCAGACCTACCGGATGCTCGACGACTTCATCCAGGACGCGTTCAACAAGAAGCTGTAACGAAGTGTCATTCCGGGGCGCCCACAGGGCGAACCCGGAATCCATAGCCACCGCTGCGGACTATGGATTCCGGATCGCGCCTACGGCGCGTCCGGAATGGCAAAAGAGAAACGGGAGGAAATCTCATGCGCGCTGTCGCTCGCATTGCACTTACGCTGGCCGCATCGGCCGGCGCCGCGTTGCTGGCACCTGCCGCTCACGCGCAAACCTATCCCAACAAGCCCATCCGGATGATCGTGTCGATCGCCGCGGGTAGCGTCACCGATGTCATCATGCGGGCGGCCGCGGCGGAGTTGCAGACCCGGCTCGGCCAGCCGCTGGTGATCGAGAACATCGGCGGCGCGGCAGGCATCCTCGGCGGCAGGGCCTGCGAGCAGGCCTCTGGCGACGGCTACACCGTCTGCGTGGTCTATCACTCGACGATGTCGTTCAACCCGCTGATCTTCAGCAATCTGCCCTATAACCCCGACAACCTGATGCCGCTGGCTCGGCTGTTTTTCCTGGTCGAAGGCGTGTTCGCCTCACCCGCGATCAACGTCAATTCGATCGCCGAATTGAAGGCGCTCGCGCAATCCAAGCCCGATGCGCTGAACTACGCCACGCTGGGCGAGGGCTCCTACCCCGACCTGTTCATGAAGTGGATGAACAACCAGTGGAACACCCGCATCGTCGGCATTCCATACAAGGGCGGCGGACCGGCCGCGCAGGCGGTGGCGGCGGGCCAGGTGCAGGTCACGCGGTTCGGCGTCGGCAACTTCCTGGGTCTCGTGCAGGGCGGCAAGGTGAAGGCGCTGGCCGTGTCGTCGGCCAGGCGTTCGCCGACACTGCCCGACGTGCCGACCTTCATCGAGGTCGGCTGGGGCGACTACCCCGGCCAGGGCTGGTGGGGTCTTGCGGCGCCGAAGGGCGTGCCGCCGGCGATCGCCACGCGGTTGACGGACGAGTTCCGCAAACTGTTCAGCGAACCGAAGTTCATGGAGCTTCTGGAGAAGCAGGCGGTGGTGCCGGCCGCGACCGACGCCGCGGGCTTCGCCGCCTTCCTCAAGGACGACCGCAAGAACGCGGAGACACTGATCAAGATCGCGAACACGAAGAAGCAGGAGTTCAAGGAGTAGCAATGGCAATCCCGGCGACCGGCGAGTCTTACGATTACATCGTGGTCGGCGCGGGCAGCGCCGGCTGCGTGATGGCGAACCGGCTCACCGCGTCGGGCAAGCACCGCGTGCTCCTGCTGGAGGCCGGTCCGCCGAACCGCAATCCGTGGCTGCATATCCCGCTCGGCTACGGCCGGCTGTTCACCGACACGCGCTACAACTGGTGCTACCAGACCGAGCCGCAGCCGGAGTGCCACGGTCGCAACGTGATCGCGCCGCGCGGCAAGACACTCGGCGGATCGAGCTCGATCAACGGCTTGATCTACATTCGCGGCCAGGCTGAGGACTTCGACCACTGGCGCCAGCTCGGCAACACCGGTTGGAGCCACGCCGACGTGCTGCCGTATTTTCGCAAGGCCGAGGACAACGAGCGCGGCG
The DNA here is from genome assembly GCA_021730985.1 of Hyphomicrobiales bacterium. GTDB lineage: Bacteria > Pseudomonadota > Alphaproteobacteria > Rhizobiales > Xanthobacteraceae > Z2-YC6860. Next base: position 15,750 of record JAKFYI010000023.1, read on the forward strand.
CCGACGAACATCACGGCTCAGGCGGTCCGCTCGGCGTGTCGGACGTGCGCGACAAGCATCCGCTGGCGCAGGCCTTCATCGAAGCCGCTCAACAATGCGGCTATCCGAAGAACGACGATTTCAACGGCGCGGCGCAGGAGGGCGCGGGCTTCTATCAGACCACCATGCGCAAGGGTGTGCGCTCCTCGACCGCGGCGGCGTATCTCAAGCCGGCGCGGTCGCGCAGCAACCTCAACGTGGTATCGGACGCGCTCGCCACAAAGATTCTGTTCGATGGACGGCGCGCGACCGGCGTCGAATATCTCGTGGGCGATCAGAAGCGGACGGCGATGGCCCATGTCGAGGTCATCGCCACCTCAGGCGCGTTCAACTCGCCGCAGCTTCTGCAACTGTCCGGGCTCGGCCCGGCGGAGTTGCTGCGCTCGCTCGGCATCCCGGTGATCGCCGACATGCCCGGCGTCGGCGACCAGCTCAGCGACCATTATTTCGCGCGCATCATCATGCGCAGCCGCGAGCCGATCACGCTCAACGATGCCGCGCGCAACTGGCTGCTCGGCGCCAAGGCGGTGATGGACTACGCGCTATTCCGCCGCGGTTACTTCGCCATTCCCGCGATCTCGGCCGGCTGCTTCATCAAGGCGCATCCGTCGTCGGCCACACCCGATATCCAATGCTCGATCGCGCTGTATTCCATTCACAACCTCGGCGACTGGGTCGATTCGTTCTCCGGCTTCACCATCACGGCAACGTTGCTGCGGCCGGAGAGCCGCGGCCACGTCCGCATCAAGTCCGCCGATCCGCGGCAGGCGCCGGCGATCCACCCGAATTATCTCGCCACGCAGAAGGACCGCGACACGCTGCTCGGCGGCGTGAAGGCGCTGCGCCGCATGGCGAAAGCGCCGGCGCTCGCACGCCACATCGCCGAGGAGGTCGATCCCGGTCTGTCCTGCGACGGCGACGACGCACTGCTCGACTTCATCCGAAGCCGCGGCTCGACGGTCTATCACCCGGTCAGCACCTGCCGGATGGGGCAGGACGCCAAGGCCGTGGTCGATGAGCGGCTGCGGGTGCGCGGATTCGAGGGGCTGCGCGTGATCGACGCCTCGATCATGCCGGCCGTGGTGTCCGGCAACACCAATGCCGCGACCATCATGATCGCCGAGAAGGGCGCCGACATGGTCCTGGAGGACGCCAAGACCGCGGCGGGCGCGCGGGCGGGGGCCTGAGCTCAACCTAACCAACTGATTTCGCTACGATTTATAGCTCGCCTTACGGCCTCCATGATTGTGATGAAAAAGCATCGAAGCGGCTGAACCTTTTCCGGTTTTGAAGCTACCAATGCTTAGGCGCGGTCGTTTCGCGTGTCGGAGGGGAATTCGATGTCGAGGGGAGCTGTTACGGCGGCCGCATGCGTTGCGGGCTGCTTGGCTGCAACCGGAGCTTGGGCCAAGGCCCCTGCCCCGCTCGTCCCCATTGCGCTGGTGGAGGACGTGACCAGCGCCACCACCGACGTCGAGTTCATGGACTATGTCGGCACCGGCCAGGTCATCAAACTCGCGCCGAAAGACATCATCGTCCTCAGCTATCTCAAGTCCTGCCAGCACGAGACCATCACCGGCGGCACCGTGACGATCGGCGCTGAGCAAAGCGCCGTGCAGGGTGGCAGCGTCAAGCGCGCCAAGGTCGCTTGCAACGGCGGCAAGATGCAGCTCGCTTCGGCCGAGGCGAACGCTAGCGGCGCCAGTTCGTTCCGCCTGCAAAGCGCACCGATCTCGCCGGTACTCTACGCGACGGCGCCGATGGTGCATCTCCCCAAGCTTCAGGCCAGCGATTCCCGCACCCTGGTGATCGAACGCCTCGACCGGCCGGGTGAGCGCGCCGAATTTGTCATCGGCGACGGCAACACCGGGTTCTACGATCTCGCCAAAGCCAAGGCGAAGCCGCTGACCCGCGGCGGCGTCTATCGCGCGACGATCGGCACCAACAAGGTGACGTTCAAGATCGACGCCAAGGCCAAGACCACCGGCAAGATCCCCGTCGTCAGCCGCCTGTTGCGCTTCACGCCCGGTTGATCCCATCATCGCGCGCATGGATTCGCTGCGCGCCGCCCTCGCCGCCTTACTGATATCGCTGGCCGCAGCTTTATTCGTCGTCTCACCGGCGCTCGACGCGGTGCGCGGCCTGTCGATTGATTGGCTCACCGCGCTGCGCTGGCGCACGTTCGGCAATACGCATCAACCGGCGGCCCCGCCGGCCGTGGTCGTCGCCATCGACGAAGAAACCTTCCGCACACCACCGTTCGAAGGCACGCCGAGCGTCACCTGGACCCGCGAGATCGGCCAGGTGCTGACCGCGATCATCGACGGCGGCGCCAAGGTGGTCGGCTTCGACATCATGTTCCCGACCTCGATCGAACAGTCCGCCGTGCCGTTCGGCGACGAGACCCTGGGCGCGCGGGTGCGCGGCTTCGACCGCGATTACCTCCGCGCGCTGGCGACCGGGGCACGCGCGGGCAAGGTCGTGCTAGGTCAGGTGCAGCACGCCGAGCATCCGGTGCTGCCGTCGCCCGGCCAGCGCGCCGCGGTCGGCCAGGGCCGAAACATCCGCGCGCTCAACGTGCACAGCGATCTCGACGACGTGATCCGCCGCCTGCCGCTCTCCTTCACCGTTGACGGCGAAAAAGTGCCGTCGATGGCGATGGAGCTCGCCCGGCGGGCGATGGGCGACAAGCTGCCGATACCCATTCCGTCCAGCCCCGTACCGAACACAGTCACGCTTAATTTCGAAGGCGGCTCCGGCGACATTCCGACCTACTCGCTGGCCGATCTGCGCGCCTGCGCAGAAAGAGGCGACAAAGATTTCTTCCGCAAGCATTTCGACGGCAAAGTCGTGCTGCTGGGCACCGTGCTCGACGTCGAGGACCGCAAGATCACGTCGAAACGCTTCGCCACCGGCGCCGAAGGCTCCCGCGTGCGCTGCGGTGTGAGTTCGCCGTCCTCCACACCGGCGTTCGTGCGCGACTCCATTCCGGGCGTCTACATCCACGCCACGGCGGTGAACAACCTGATCCGCGGCGCAACGCTGCTGGAATTGGGCCGGTTCTTCACCGGCCTCGCATCGTTCGCGCTTGCGGCGCTCGCTACGGCGGCCGCGCTGGCGCTTGGCCCGGCACTGGCCGCGCTCGCGACGCTCAGCATCGTGGCGATCTGGATCGCCGGTGCGGTCGCGGCATTCCGCAACGCACTGGTGCTGCCGCTGGTCGAGCCGGCGGTGGCCGCCCTGCTCGCGCTCGGCATGACCATCGGCTACCGCTTCGTCATCGCGGACCGCGGCAAGCGGCTGCTGCGCCAGAGCTTCTCGCTCTATCTCGCGCCGGCGGTGATCGAGAAGATGATGGCGTCGAACAAGCCGCCGGCACTGGGCGGCGAGATGCGTAACGTCACGGTGTATTTCTCCGACATCGCCGACTTCTCGACCCACGCCGAGAAAATTCCGCCCACCGAGCTGGTGGCGGCGATGAACGACTACCTCTCCGCCATGACCGACATCATCGAGGCGCACGGCGGCTTCGTCGACAAGTACATCGGCGACGCCATCGTGGCGGTGTTCGGCGCGCCGCTCGACGATCCGGACCACGCCGCCAACGCGGTGCGCGCCGCGCTGCAATGCGCCGCGGCGCTGCCCGCACTCGACCGCGTCAAGGCGGCGTTCGGCGGCGAGGTGCGCCAGCGCATCGGGCTCAACACCGGCGAGGCGCTGGTCGGCAACATCGGTTCCCGCCGGCGCTTCAACTACACGGTGATGGGCGACATGGTGAACCTCGCCTCGCGGCTGGAGGGCGCCAACAAGTTCTTCGGCACCGCCCTGATGGCATCGGAGACCACGGTGGCGCAGGCCGGCGATGCCTTCGCATGGCGCGAGCTCGACGCAATCCGGGTGAAGGGCCGCGCCCAGGCGGTGAAGATCTACGAGCCGCTCGGTCTTGCGGGCGCGGTGCCGCCCGAGCGCGCGGCATTCGCCGCCGCCTATGCGGACGGGCTGGCGCGCTTCCGCGCCGGGGACTTCACCGCCGCGTCGGCGCATTTCGCGAAATTCGCGGCCGAGGACCGGCCGGCCGCGCTGTTCCTGGAGCGCGCCAGCGAGTTCCAGCGCAACCCGCCCGGCCCCGGCTGGCAGCCGGTCAACGCGCTGGAAGAAAAGTAGCGCCCGCTATCCCCCGTGATGGGGCGCCGCCCCTCGCAAATCCGCACCACGAGTGCCATTTTCGGTCCATGATTCTCGTGGAAAAACCCGGTCTTGGCTGAACCCGTCAAACGAGCGCCGTTTCCCGCAACCGCTGCGCCGAGCCCGGCGCCGGGCGGCATTGCCGCGCGCGCGATGGCAGCGCGGGCGGGCACGGCAAGCTATCTCGCCGACCTCAACCCCGAGCAGAAGCTCGCGGTCGAGACGCTCGACGGCCCGGTGCTGGTGCTGGCCGGCGCCGGCACCGGCAAGACCCGCGTGCTGACCACGCGCATCGCCCACATCCTCGCCACCGGACGCTGCCGCCCCGCCGAAATCCTCGCCGTCACCTTCACCAACAAGGCCGCGCGCGAGATGAAGGAGCGGATCGGCAAGTACGTCGGCCAGGTGGTCGAGGGCATGCCGTGGCTCGGCACCTTCCACGCCATCGGCGTGAAAATCCTGCGGCGCCACGCCGAGCTGATCGGGCTGAAGAGCGACTTCACCATCCTCGACGTCGCCGACCAGATCCGGTTGATCAAGCAACTGCTCGACGCCGAGGGCATCGACGAGAAGCGCTGGCCCGCGCGCGTGCTCGCCGCATTGATCGACCATTGGAAGAACCGCGGGCTGACGCCGGACATGATCCCGCCCGCTGAGGCGGCGAGCTTCGCCAACGGCCGCGGCAAGAAGCTCTATCAGGCGTACCAGGACCGGCTGAAGACGCTCAACGCCGCCGACTTCGGCGACCTTCTGCTGGAGAACATCCGGCTGTTCCGCGAGCACCCCGACGTGCTGCGGCAGTATCAGGAGCGCTTCAAGTTCATCCTGGTGGACGAGTATCAGGACACCAACGTCGCGCAGTATCTCTGGCTGCGGTTGATTGCACAGCGGCCGACGCCGGGGCAGCGCACTCCGTCACCTTCTCCCCGCAACCTCTCCTCCACCTCTCCCCGCTTGCGGGGAGAGGTCGGCGAGCGCAGCGAGCCGGGTGAGGGGGGCTCTCGACAGACTGAACCAGTCAAAGAGCCCCTCACCCCGACCCTCTCCCCGCAAGAGCGGGGAGAGGGAGAAGAAAGAGCCGCAAGCGGGGAGAGGGAGCGAGAGGCCCTGCCCCCGCCCCCCAAAAACATCTGCTGCGTCGGCGACGACGACCAGTCGATCTACGGCTGGCGCGGCGCCGAGGTCGACAACATCCTGCGCTTCGACCACGACTTCCCCGGCGCGACGGTGATCCGGCTGGAGCGCAACTACCGCAGCACCGGCCACATCCTCGCCGCAGCCTCCCATCTCATCGCGCACAACGAAGGCCGGCTCGGCAAGACGCTGCGCACCGAGGACATCGACGGCGAGAAGGTCACTGTCACAGGCTCCTGGGACAGCGAGGAAGAGGCCCGCTCGGTCGGCGAGGAGATCGAGCAGCTTCAGCGTTCCGGCCATGTGCTGGACCAGATCGCCATCCTGGTCCGCGCCTCTTATCAGATGCGAGAATTTGAAGACCGCTTCGTCACCCTCGGCCTGCCCTATCGCGTGATCGGCGGCCCGCGCTTCTACGAGCGCGCAGAAATCCGCGATGCACTCGCTTATCTGCGCGTGATCCACTCGCCGCCCGACGATCTCGCATTCGAGCGCATCGTCAACGTGCCCAAGCGCGGGCTGGGCGACGCCACCATCCAGATCCTGCACGACCACGCGCGCCGGCGCCGCATCCCGCTCACCGAGGCGGCACGCATCATCGTCGAAAGTGACGAGCTCAAGCCCAAGCCGCGCGGCGCGCTGCGCGGCCTGCTCGACAGCTTCGACCGCTGGCGCAAGCAGAAGGACACGCTGCCGCACACCGAACTGGCCGAGATCGTGCTCGACGAGAGCGGCTACACGGAGATGTGGCAGAAGGACCGCAGCGCCGACGCCGCGGGCCGGCTGGAGAATCTGAAGGAGCTGGTGCGCTCCATGGAGGAGTTCGAGAACCTCGCGGGGTTTCTCGAACACATCAGCCTGGTGATGGACATCGACCGCAGCGAGGGCATGGACGCCGTCAACGTGATGACGCTGCACGCCGCCAAGGGGCTGGAGTTCGACACCGTGTTCCTGCCCGGCTGGGAGGAAGGCCTGTTTCCGAGCCAGCGCACGCTCGACGACCAGGGCCGCGCCGGACTCGAGGAAGAACGCCGCCTCGGCCACGTTGGCCTGACGCGGGCGCGCAAGCGCGCCAAGATTTATTTCGCCACCAACCGCCGCACCCACGGCATGTGGACCACCAACATTCCGTCGCGTTTTCTCGATGAGCTGCCGGCGGCGAGCGTCGAGATCACCGAAAGCAAAGGCTCGTTCGGCGGCGCGGCCGGTTACGGCGCGTCCCGCTTCGACAAGATGACGGCGTTCGGCTCGAACTATTCGACGCCGGGCTGGCAACGCGCCCAGGCCAACAAGGGCCGCAGCGGATTTTCCGAGAACGGCACGCCGCGCTACGGCGAAGGTGGCGTCGGCGACGACTCGCTCGACTACGCGCAGCAGGACTACGACGACACGCCCGCTCCCGCGAGCCGCAAGCCGGTGCGCCGCACCGCGATCAAGCCGCCGCTCACCATCGAAGGCGAGCTGATCGCGAAATCCACCGGCACAGTGTCCACCTTCACCATCGGCGATCGGGTGTTTCACCTGAAATTCGGCAACGGCAACGTCGTAGCGGTCGATGGCAACAAGCTGACCATCGCGTTCGACAAGGCCGGCGAAAAGCGCGTGGTGGATAGCTTCGTCGAGCGGGCTTGAGGCGGAGCGGGCCGCGCGGGCGGGGCACGGCCGGACCATTCTCCATCGGCCGCGCGCCAGATAAATCGCTCGACTTTGGCCGGTGGAGCGCGCATGGTCGGCGCTGTCGAGCCGCTGTGAAAGCGATCGGCCCCCATCAGTAAAATGTCTGATTCATTTCGATGGCGCGCAGCCCAATTCCGGGCGCTCGCAAGGAGACTGTGAACTTCATGAAAGAAACCAAGACGCTGTCCACCAAGATGACCATGCCGAAGAAGGACATCGAGGACATCCCGGCCGCGGCGCCCGGACAGGGCCGCATCGCGATGGAGCGTTACCGCTTGCAGGTCGATCGCCAGACCAAGACCTCGTATGCGACGCACGACGCAGCCGAATCGGCCGGCGCCGCCATCAAGAAGGCGCATCCGCTCGTGCAGGTCACGATCTACGACGCCAAAGAGAGCGCCATCACGGTGCTTTGATTGCGCGTGCGCCGGCGGTGTCGCGGGCTATGCCGCGAGCCGGATCGCGCCCGAGAGCGTCATGATGAGGCCGATGCCGATCGCGCCGATCAGGCCGACAACCACATAGCCTTCCCATTCGGTGCCGACGAACCGGGCGGGGCGGCCGCCGCGCGGCAGCGAGTAGATGAATGCCGCTGTGGCCAGCACCACCAGAACAAGGCCAAAAATCAGGGTCATGGTTCGCTCTCCGATACGGCACACCTTACGGGAGCCGCAGGCGGAGACGGCGCGGCACTTCGACGCTTGGGACGGCGGCGAAGCCGCGCTCCGCGGCGCTCTCGCCTCCCGCCGGCGACCATAATCCGCCCACAGCGTGTTGCTACGGTGCCGAAACCGGCCGGAGCCGTTACGATGCGGCCTCCTGAGCCCGGGCGGCGATACGAGACCTCCAGCGATGTGGGCCCGCAAGCGAATTGATATCGGCTGGCGCGACTTGTTGGCGGTAGCGGGCTACGCGCTGTTGCCCGGCTCGCGAGCGACGGCGCGGCAATCGGCGGAGCAGGCTTGGCCCAACAAGACTTCGCCCGACCAGACTTGGCCCGGCAGCGATGACGTCATCGCGTGTCTGTCGGTGCGCAGCGGATTGGACCTGATGCTCGGTCAACTCGGCCTGCCGGCGGGCTCGGAGGTGCTGGTGTCGGCCGTCACGATCGAGGACATGGTGACCGTCCTGCGGCATCACGGATTGGTCGCGGTTCCGATCGACGTTACTCCGGCGGACATGTCGCCAAATTTCAAGGACATTGACCGGGCAATCACATCGCGCACGAAGGCGATGCTGATTGCCCATCTGTTCGGCACGCGGCTGCTGTTGCAGCCGTTCGCCGAAAAAGCCCAAGAGCATGGGCTGCTGCTGTGGGAGGATTGCGCCCAGGCCTTCGATGGCCGCTACGCCGGGCATCCCGAAGCGGACGCAGCGATGTTCAGCTTCGGCCCGATCAAGACCGCGACGGCGCTCGGCGGTGGACTGTTGCGTGTGCGCGATCGCGAATTGCTCACACGGATGCGGTCTGCTCAAGAGACTTGGCCGATTCAAGAGACCTGGCCGTTGTCCACCAGCCGCTCGTTCGTGTCACGAATTGCACGGTATGCGGTGCTGAAATTTCTGTCGGGACGCATCGCCTTCCGCGTGCTTCTGGCGATCTTGAAACTGCTGGGACGTGATCCCGACCGGGTGCTCAACAGCGCGGTGCGCAACTTTCCGGGAGACGCGTTGATTGCGCAGCTTCGGCATCGCGCTCCGGCCGCGATGCTGCGCTTGTTGGCTCGGCGGCTGAGGACGTTTCAGACCGATCGGCTCGATCGGCAAGCACGACTGGGCCGGCGATTGGCCCATCGATTGGCATCGGTCGTGGAGTGTCCCGGCGTCGCGGCGGCCGAGCATTCATTTTGGGTCTTTCCGGTCTGTGTTCGCGACTCCGCCCCCATCCTGACGGCCGTGCGAGCGGCCGGCTTCGATGCGTCAGCGGGCAGCCAATTGCGAGCCGTCCCGACAGCGGACGGTTCATTGCAATCGACGCCCAACGCCGCACGCATCGCATCTGAAACCGTATTCCTGCCTCTGTATCCCGAATTGACGGAACCAGCAGTCGACCGGCTGGCGGATGTCGTGACTTCGCTGCAGCAGAAGGTGTGAAAGGTTTGAGCGTTGGCGTTGTGTGAAACAATGATCGTTCGCGCTGACGAGGTTATCGAATAACGCACTCCCGTCATTCCGGGACGCGCGCAGCGCGGACCCGGAATCCATACTCCGCAGCAGTGGTTATGGATTCCGGGTTCGCTCGCTTGCGCTCGCGCCCCGGAATGACAACTCAACGCCATTGCGAAGCCGCATCCGCCAAAATCCCCCTCACTTCTTCTCCAGCATCAGCACGCTTTCGCGGCGGATCGCGGGGACCAGCTTTTCGGCGATCTTGGCGAGCAGCCACGGCAACGTGACCTCGATGCGCACGTCGGCGTCGCCCACGTCGATCAGGCCGGAGGCCTGCTGGCCCAGCGCGCTGGCGCGGAAGGTCAGCCGGTCGCCGCTCCAGGCCTGCTCGGAGATGTCGAGCAGGCCGCCGAACTGGCTGCCGGCGCGCTCAAAGCCGGCCTTGAGGCGGCGCACCGCCTCCTCGCGGCCGAGGCTGTGGGGAACCGACACGACGACGGGCTTCGACATGGGCCAATCCTGTTGGGCTCATCCTGATGGCCTGACAGGGCGAATTCCCGACGCGGGACGTTTCGCTGTCGCACCTCATATGGGATCGCGAAGCGGCGATGGAAGCGCGCCCGCGCGCCACGGAATCCGAGGCGGTTATATTTGTGGACTTGCGGCATTTTAGTGCCGCGCTCAACCATTGGGAAATTTCGCGCTGCGGCGGCCTCGGAAAAACTCAATCGATTCAGCCGCTGCGGCAATGGCGCAAGCGCGCCTTAACCAGACGCGCAACGCGCCGAAACGAACGCTTGAGATGGCGGCGAGAGCGCGCAAGGGTTCGCCGCTCATCCGGTGAAAACCCATGCCACACATGAATTCTGCAAGGGCGGCCACGATGGTGATTTTCGCAAGCCTGCTGGCGATGATCCTGGTGAGTTCGAGCCGCACCACCTACAAGCTGTCGGCAACGCACGCGCTCGCGCCGCAGCCGCGCGGCGGCTATGCGCTCGCGGCGGCGGAACAGCGACCGGTCACGCTCGCGCCAAGGGACGCGCCAACACTCGCGCAAAGCGATGAACACGCGAGCGCCGCAACGGACGCCGCCTGCCGCTGGCCGCGGCGGCCGGCCTGGAGCGCGAAATGGGCGCGGCACGGGTTCCACCCGCCCGCGCGGGATCCGGCGGACGGCAGCGGATCGGACTGAGCGCGCAAGCGGCCTAATCCTCGATCCGGGGATAGCGGCGCGACATCCGGCGGCGCAGCTCGCGCGCCTCCGAGAAGGCCAGCACCGAAGAACGGAAGAACCGCAGAAGTAGCGCGAGTACATGGGCGAGAAACATCGGAGGACTCCTTATCGGATGAGTCCCGAGGCGTTTCCGTCGTCGTTGTTATCGGAGAATCGTCAGTCGTTGCTGACACGGGGACAGTGGTGGAGAATGGTGGCGCGGGTATGACACCGCGCGGAGATTTGCGATGCCGATCAGCGAAAAGGTGAGGAAACTCATAGACAACGCCTGGGCCGACGGCGCGCCGTGCCTGCTTGCAACCGCAGGTCCGAACGGCCCGAACATCTCGCCGAAGGGCAGCATGCTGGTGTTCGACGACGGCCACCTCGCCTATTGGGAGCGATCCAAGAAGCAGGCGCTGGAAAACCTCGGCCACGATCAACGGGTTGCGGTGATGTACGCCAACTTCAAGGCGCAGCGCGACGGCGTGCTGGAGAGCGGATTCCTGCGGTTTTACGGCACCGCCGCGCTGCACGAGAGCGGCCCGGTGCGCGAGGCGATCTTCCAGCGGCTGCTGCCGCGCGAGCAGACACATGATGGTGCCGATAAAGGCATCGGCGTGCTCATCCGCATCGATCGCTCGGCCGATGTGCGGGGCAAGCCAATCCCTTGAAAACCAGGGCTAAAAAGCCTCTTGAAATCGAGGGCTGAAAAGCGCCCCAAAATGGGGCAGTTTAGTTCTAAAATATACGTGATTTCATAGACATATATGGTTAACGCGGGAACGGAATTGCGCTAGATTGCTTGCCTCAAATGATGTGGCGTCATGGGAGGCCAAACCAAATGCGCGCAGTATCTGTTGCGTCCGCGTCGTTCGCGGCGTTGTTTCTATCGTTGAGTGCGAGCGGTCCGGCGGCCGCCTGCTACGGAAATTGCTACCAGGGCGGCTATTACCAGACCGGCGGTGGGGTCGTTCAAGGCGCACCGCCCCTCGTGCAGGGCGTGCCGCCCATGTATCAGCAGGCGCCGGTGTACCAGGCTCCGGTCTATCAAGCGCCGGTGGTGCAAGCCCCGATCTATCAGGCTCCCGTGATGCAGGCGGCGCCGGTTTACCAGGCCCCGGTCTATCAGGCACCCGTCATACAGACGCCGGTCGTGGTGGATGGCGGCGCGGGTTACGTCAACGGCGGCCCGGGCTACGGCTACAGCGAAGGCGGTTACTACGGACCGCGGGGCCGCACCGTCTACTACGAACGCGGGCAGGAATATCAGACCGGCTATCGCGAATACACGCCGTATGACTACGGCGTCCGCACGCAGTACGAGGGCACCTACCGCGCCGAGCCATACTACGGCGGCGGATATGGCGGTGGGTACTATGGTGGCGGGTACTATGGTGGCGGCTACGGCGGCTATTACGGTGGCGCTTACTACCGTCCGTATTATCCGCGCCGCGCCACCGTGTGCATGGGCGGCGCCTACGAAACCGGACAGGCCATTTGCGGGATGCGGCCGTAGCGGAGGACTCCTTACGGACGCATGCTGCGAAGCCGCCGCCCCACTCGGGCGGCGGCTTTCGTTTGCGCCGGGACAAAGCCGCCCGCGCCGCGATATGATTTTCGCCAGCCGCCGCGCAACAGAGCGGCTTCATTGGGAGGACTGAATTATGTCTGCGTATGTCTCTCGCCTGACCCTCGCCGGCCTCGCCTGCGCGGTCGCATTGCCTGCAGTGGCTCAGACGCTCGCCCGCAAGGATCTCTCGCTCGACGGCGCGCTCACCATCGCCAACCAGACCATTGCGACCTGCAAGCAGAACGGCTTTGCGGTTTCGGTGACGGTGGTCGGACGCAACGGCGAGGTGCTGGTGCAACTGCGCGGCGACGGCACCGGCCCGCATACCATGGAGAACAGCCTGAAGAAGGCGTACACGTCGCGCACGTTCAGAATCGCGTCGGGCGAGATGGAAGACCGGCTCAAGAAAAATCCCGCGCTCGGCCAGGCCTTCCTGACCAACTTCACCACCGGCCGTGGCGCTCTGCCGATCAAGATCGGTGAGGACGTGGTCGCAGCGGTCGGCGCCTCGGGTGCGCCGGGCGGCGACAAGGACGAAGCCTGCGTCAAGGCAGGCATCGACAAGGTCGCCGATCAGCTCAAGTAACGTCCTGCAGCGCCGTCATCCGATCGAGAGATTGGATGACGGCGCTGTTATTTGCCGGACAGCCATTCCGCGTACCGGGACTTAAGCGCCTCGGTTTCCGCGCGGCCGTCGTAGTGCACCGGCTCGGCCAGCGCCCGGCCCGCCGCGACGACGCGGTAGCCCATGTAGCGGTACGGCGCGGGATAGCGCGCCACATCGGCACTGTGCATCAATGCATTGAAGGCCGGCGACGGCAGCACCGGATCGAGCCGGTCCTGCTCGTAGAGCGTCACGCGCTCGGCGATGCGCCATCGTCCGTCGCGGCGGTCCAACCGGTCGAGAAAGCGCCCATACGATGTCAGATCGACCTCGACGCCTTCAATCGACTGACGGACCAGGATCGCGACATTCACCTCCGACAGGGCACGGCTGCCATTGACGTGAACCCGCGCCGGCCAAAGCAGGTGCTTGGACCGCGCGCGGTTCTGACGGCATCGCTCGACGAAGTCGGCATAGGGGCCCATGAACCACGAGACATGGATCCGCCCGTCGGGATGAAAGATGTCGAGCAGGTCCGCCCAGCGGCCCTGGTCGCGGGCGAAGCCCCAGGCCTGGACCAGTTCGGCGCAGGCGGCCTTGTCGGCGGCATCCATGCCGTTTTCCTCCGCTTTCGTGGACGGGAATTGAATCAAGCTGTGCGGGGTCTGGGGAATTCCGCAGGACAAGCCTGGGTATAATCCGTGGATTATGACGGTGGAAGAGCGCCGCGCGCCGGTGCATAAACCGCTGTGATCAAATTCCGGACCAGCGCCAAACCGACCGACACCTATGTGGCCAGGCTCACCGCCGATGAGGCGCGGGCGCGCCGCATTTGCGATCATCTGGCCGAGCATCTCGAGCCGGACACGGCGGCCTGCGCCGCGTTCGCGCAGCCGGACGGACGCTGGCAGGTGGCGATCCATTTTCCGGCACGCCCGCTCGCCGAACCGCTGCGCGACATGGTCGCTGAGGCCTCAAGCCCGGAGCTGGCCCAGGCGATGGTTGTGGAAAAGCTGGCGGCTCGGGATTGGGTGACGGCGAGTCTCAAGGGACTGCCGCCGGTGGCTGCCGGGCGGTTCGTGGTGCATGGCGCCCATCACCGCGGCGAACTTCCGGCGAGCCGCATCGGCATCGAGATCGAGGCTGCGACAGCGTTCGGCACCGGTCATCACGCCACCACGCGCGGCTGCCTGCTCGCACTCGACGCGCTGGCGCGGAGCCGGCGGCCGCGGCACATTCTCGATCTCGGCACCGGCAGCGGCGTGCTGGCGATCGCCGCCGCGAAATTGCTGCGCGTGCCGGTGATCGCAACCGATATTGATCGCCAGGCGGTGCGGGTCGCACGCAACAACGCGCGCCACAACGGAGTCGGCAACCTGGTCGAAGCCGTTCACGCGGCCGGCCTCCACGCGCCCGAGGTCGTGGCTCGCGCGCCGTTCGATCTGGTGCTGGCCAATATTCTGCTCACGCCGCTGCGGCGCATGGCGGCACCGCTCGCGCGCAGCCTGTGGCCGAACGCCCGTGTCGTGCTGTCCGGCGTGCTCGCAACGCAAGCCGAGGCGGCGGTGTCCGCTTACCGTTCGCAGGGCTTGATGCTGGAGCGCCGTATCGCGCTGGAAGAATGGGTCACGCTGGTGATGGTGGCCGCGAGCCGCCGCTGACTACTGCCGGTGGCCGCGGCAGATCGCACGCAAAGACTGCCGCATCTGCCATTCGGCGAGTGCATCCAGAATCCGGAACAACAGACCGCGGCTTTCCAAAACATCAACCATGGTGCTTCTCCTTACGCTGCCGTGCGACGGAAGGACCATCGGCGCCAGTCGTATAACCCCGCGCGCCGCCAAACGATCACGGCGGCGATGCATGGGTCTGCTTCGCAACTTGCATGGAAGGCGGGCTGGCCGGCCCCTGTTCGGGGAAACAGGGGAGCCAGCCTCACCTCCGAGCATGAACGATCCAAAAACCCGATTTACAAGCTCAGGAACCGCTCTAGCGGATGAAGGGCAGCGAACCTTCGCTGCGTTCGGTGATCTGCCAGACCGCCTGCGCTTCCAGTTCGCGCGGGATCAGGTGACGGTACTGCCGCATGAGATCGTCGGCCTTGCGCATCCGCGACTCGATCAGGCGGTCGAACAGTCGTTTCCACAGCCCCTTTGGCGCCGATGCAGCCGGAGCGTCGGCCAAAGTGCCAAAAGCGGGCGAGTAGTCGGTCGTCGCAGACATGGGGATTCTCCTTATGCTGTCTCGAAATGACCGGCGGCAGATCCCCTCGCTACCCGTCATTTCCGCAATGCAACATAAGCGATTCAAGCCCAACCGAACAGATCGAGGCTCGCATAGGTCCTATGCTAGATGACTGAAATTAAATGATAAATTCAGATTTGTGATCCGAACCATCACACCAGATGATCGGTTGCTGACAAATCCATTTGTTGCGATGCATATAACGCCTGAACCGTCATAATACCGGTCCGTTGCTCCCCTCCATCCCCGCCCATACAGTCGCCCCATGTTCGAGGCCCGCTTCCAGTCGTTCGAAGATCCTGAACGCGCGGCGACCGGGCCTCGCGTCGCGGGGCTGCGCGCCGAGTTGGAGAAGCGCGGCCTGGCTGGCTTCATTGTTCCCCGCTCTGACCGCCACCAGAACGAGTACGTTCCGCCATCCGAGGAGCGGCTGGCCTGGCTGACCGGCTTCGGCGGTTCGGCCGGCGTCGCCGTCGTGCTTGCCGACCGCGCCGCGCTGTTCGTCGATGGCCGCTACACCCTGCAGGCGCGCGACCAGATCGATGCCGCGGTGTTCACCGTCGTGCCGTCGGCTGAAACCTCGCCCGAGCAATGGATTGAAGCCAACCTGCCGAAGGACGGCAAATTCGGCTTCGATCCGTGGCTGCACACCGTCGATGGCGCCGAGCGGCTGACCCGCGCGTGCGCCGACGCGGGTGGCACCGCAGTCGCCACCGAACCCAACCCGATCGACGTGCTGTGGACCGACCGGCCCTCGCCGCCGTCCGGCGCCGTGACGCTGCACGACTTCCGTTACGCCGGCGAATATCCCGCCACCAAGCTCACGCGCATCCGCGGCGAGATCGCGACGCTGCGCGCCGACGCGCTGGTGATGTCGGATCCCCATTCGATCGCTTGGACGTTCAACATCCGCGGCGCCGACGTTACGCATTCGCCAATCCCGCTTTGCTTTGCCGTCGTGCCGCAGGACGGCAGGCCGACGCTCTACATCGAGGGCCCCAAGCTCTCCAACGCGGTGCGCCACAAGATCGAGGAACTCGCCGCCGTGCGCGAGCCCGACGATTTCATCCGCGACCTCAAGGCGCTGGGCGCGGCCAAACGCACGGTGCGGCTCGACCAGGCGACGGGCGCCGACGCGGTGTCGCGCATCATCACCGGCGCCGGCGGCAAGGTGACGCGCGGCAGCGATCCGGTCGCGCTGATGAAGTCGGTAAAAAATCCGGTCGAGATCGAAGGCGCGCGCGAGGCGCAACGCCGCGACGGCGCGGCGGTGGCGCGCTTTCTTGCCTGGTTCGAGAAGGAAGCCGCCGGCGGCAACCTGACCGAGATCGAAGCCGTCGAAGCTCTGGAAACCTTTCGCCGCTACACCGGCGCGCTGAAGGATGTCTCGTTCCCCACCATCTCCGGCGCGGGTCCGAACGGGGCCATCGTGCACTACCGCGTCACCCAGGCCACCAACCGCATCATCTCGCCGGGCGAACTGTTCCTGATCGATTCCGGCGGCCAGTACGAGGACGGCACCACCGACATCACCCGCACCGTCGCGGTCGGCGAGCCGACGCAGGAAATGCGCGAGCGCTTCACGCTGGTGCTCAAGGGCCATATCGCGCTGGCGCGCGCGGTGTTTCCCGAAGGCACCACCGGCGCGCAACTCGATCCGTTCGCGCGGGCGCCGCTGTGGGGGCACGGCCTCGACTACGACCACGGCACCGGCCACGGCGTCGGCAGCTACCTGTCGGTGCACGAGGGGCCGCCGCGCATTTCCAAGCTCGGCAACACCGCGCTCAAGCGCGGCATGATCCTTTCCAACGAGCCGGGCTACTACAAGGCCGGGGCCTATGGCATCCGCATCGAGAACCTGGTCCTGGTGGTCGAAGCGCCGGCCGTGCCAGGAGCCGAGAAGGCGCTGAACCGGTTCGAGACGCTGACGCTGGTGCCGATCGACCGCAGGCTGATCGACACCGAGATGCTGACGTCCGACGAATACGCTTGGCTTGAGATTTATCACGCCAGGGTCGCCGAGGCGTTGGTGCCACTGGTCGGGCCCGAGACGCGCCCCTGGCTCGACGATGCGACCCGGCCGCTCGGACAGGCCTGAGGCGTCCGTGACCGGCGGGACCGAACCGGCGCGCGAGCGCGACACGACCGCCACGCCGTGGGGGCTTCTGCTCCTGCTGATGGCGACCACGGCGATCGGCCCGACCTCGCTCAACATCCTGGTGCCGGCGGTGCCCGAGCTCGCGCACCAGTTCGGCACGCCTGCGACCACCATGCAGCTCACGGTGTCGCTGTTCCTGATCGGGCTTGCGGTCGCGCAGCTCGTCATGGGCCCGCTGTCGGATCGGTTCGGCCGCCGCCCCGTGATGCTGACGGGCCTCGCGCTCAACGTGTTCGCCAGCCTGATGGCGATCGTGATGCCCACGGTTGAGAGCGTGATCGCAGCCCGCATCCTGCAGGCGATCGGCGCGTCGGCGGGAATCGTGGTGGCGCGCGCCATCATCCGCGACCTGTTCGACCGCGAACGCGCCGCCTCCGTGCTCGGGCTGGTCGCGACCGTGATGGTGGTTGCGCCGACGCTCGGCCCACTGATCGGCGGACTGCTGGAGACGTTCTTCTTCTGGCAGGCGATCTTCCTGTTCACCGCGCTGACCTCATTGGCCGTGGTGCTGTGGGCCGCCGTCGTGCTGCCCGAAACCCGGAGCCGCAGCAGCGCGCCGGCGGAGCAGCAGCAGGGCTTCTGGCGCGACCTGACGCAGCTCATCGCGAACCGGTCCTTCATCGGCTATGTGATGGCGGCGGCGTTCGGCTCCTCGACTTTTTTCGTGTTTCTCGGCGGCGGCCCGCACGTCATCGTGACGCTGATGGGGCGCACGTCGGCCGAATACGGCTTGTGGTTCGCGGTCTCCTCGATCGGCTACATGGCCGGAAATTTCGCGACCTCGCGGCTCGCGATGCGGCTCGGCATCCACACCCTGATCTACTGGGGCATCGGATTCGAAATCCTTGGCGTCATCCTGGCGACCGTGCTCGCGGCCACCGCGCACGACTTCGGCCCGGTGATCGTGTTCGGGCCGCAATTGCTGATCGCGTTCGGCAACGGACTGCTGCTGCCCGGCGCGATCTCGGGCGCGCTCAGCGTGCGTCCACAGGCCGCCGGCACCGCGGCCGGCATCATCGGCTGCTCGCAGATGGCGCTGGGCGCGGCGCTGGTGCAGTACGCCGCCGCGCTGTTGTCGGACGCGACCTCCGCTTTGCCGATGGCGCTGCTGATGGACTTGATGGTCGTGGTGCTCGCGGTGTCGTTCGCAGCGCTTGTCGGGCGAGGAAATCGCAATCGTCGTTAGCCAACGCTCCGCCGCCCGGGGCTTTGGTTTCGGGCGCCCTGGGTCGAGCCCGTGTCCCTGTTTTCCTTGTTCCCCCGTGAGGGGATGGAGCGCCGGGAGGCGCCAGGGCGGATCGCCGCCCTTGGTCAGCAGGTTGACGAGACCTGCCGGGCGAGCCTTGCGGCCCGCCAAGCGCACCCACGGCGAATTCCCCGTTACCGGGGGCCGCCGCTTTCGGGATGCGCGCGGCCAATGACGTAGGCCGCTGCGCCTCCCGGCGCTCCATTCGGCGTCCGATATGAGGGACGCCGGCCCCGCTCCGTCATCAAACGCCGCTTAAGACGACGCCCTCGATTGAACGGGACGCGATCAATATGGGGCCGGATTCAAGGCCGGGGATAAGTTTATTTTTCGCAAGCCGCGCGCTTATCCCCGCGGGGATAGCACGCCGCTTGCTTCTGTCCCCGCCTCGCTCCCCGCGCTATCGTTCTCGAAATAACATCATCGAGGAAACGCTCATGATTGCGACCGTCGTCCGGCTACTCTGGGCAAGCGCCGCGGCAGCGCTCCTGTGGTCCGCCACGGCGGCGCGCGCCGAGACCGTCGAGCAGCTCTACGAGAAGGCCAAGGCCGAAAAGACGCTGGTGTTCTACGCCGGCGGCCCCACCGCGCCCTACGAGGGGCGGATCAAGCAATTCCAGGAGAAATTCCCCGGTATCCAGGTTTCCATCACCGGCGGCTTCAGCAATGTGCTGAACCAGACCATCGAAAGGCAGATGGCCGATGGCAAGCTCGAAGTCGACCTGGCGTTTTTTCAGACCGTGCAGGACTTCGTGAACTGGAAGCGGCGGAACGTCCTGCTGCCGTTCAAGCCGGACGGCTTCGACCAGATCATGCCGAACCTGCGCGACGGCGACGGCGCCTACATGTCGTTCGCGGCCAACGCCATCCTCTACGCCACCAACACCAATCTGGTGCGCGCCGAGGACGCCCCGAAGTCGGCGCTCGATTTTCTCAAGCCCGCGTTTCACGACAAGCTGATCAGCGTCTATCCGCACGACGACGACGCGGCGCTCTACCTGTTTCACCTGATCGTGCAGAAGTACGGCTGGAGCTGGATGGACCGCTACATGGCCAACAAGCCGCACTTCATCCAGGGCCATCTTCCGGTGGCGCGCGCCATCGCCGAGGGCAAGATGGCCGCGTCGCTCGACGCGACCAACACCACGACCGGAGCGCTCAAGCGCCAGGGCGCGCCGATCGAAGTGGCGTTCTCGGCCGAGGACGAGACGCCGGTGTTCACCGTGACCGGCGGCATCTTCAAGGATGCGCCGCATCCGAACGCCGCCAAGCTGTTCGTGACCTGGTATCTGGCGATGGAGCAGCAGTCCCGGCTCGGCACCTTCTCGGCGCGGCTCGACGTGCCGCCGCCGCAGGGCTTCAAGCCGCTGACCTCTTACAAGATCGCCAACGCATTCCGCGAGTTCATCACCGACGACAGGCTGATCGCGGATTTGCGCAAGCGGTTCGAGGCCTATACGGGACCGGCGGTGAACAAGGGCGGCGTGCGCTGAAGCGTGGACTCATAAATTTGTCGTGTCCGCTTGGCCCCCGGGAAGCGGACATTCGGTTGATCGGCCACAAGCAGACATCGCGCTTCATTCGTTCACTGCGTCGACGCGGACGAGCAGCGTCGGCGAAATCACCAGGCCGACTTCGAAATTTCCTATGCGAGCTGCTCCTACTCGATGACCTCGCTCGCCTGCGCGAGAATAGCTGGCGGTGGTTCTAGCCCGAGAGCTTTGGCGGTCTTGAGGTTGATGACCGTCTCAAAGTGCGTGGGTTGCATCACCGGAAGGTCAGCCGGTTTAACGCCCTTCAGGGTCTGACCTACATAGACGCCAGCTTGACCGTACATCCATGTAATGCTCGGACCATAACTGAGCAACGCGCCTGCTACGGCGTATTGGCGTACAAAGCCGATGCCCGGCAACGCGTGTTGCTGCGCGAATTGAAGTATCGGCCCTCGGCGATCAAGGATCAACGGGTCGCTCGCGGTCACGAACGAGTCTCCTTTGAGGCGAACTACCTCAGCCAACGCACCTTCAATCTCGCCCGGATTTCTAGCATTCACGACAAACACTTCGCGCCCCAGCGCCCTAGCGTCGTCTTGCGCCTGCTTCTGCTCCGCTTCCGCCGAAAAATTATCGGGGTTCATGAGAAGCGCGATCCGACGAGCTCGGGGTGCGATCTCAGTGAGCAACCCGACGCGCTTGCCGCTAAGCACTGACGAAAATAAATTCACTCCCGTCACATTTGCGCCGGGCCGGTTGAGGCTGGCAACGAGTCCGTGCCGTACCGGGTCCGCGCCGATCGTGAACACGATTGGGATACTGCGCGTCGCCGATTGCGCCGCCCGTGCCGAAGCGACATCTCCGGTGGCAGCTATAGCGACCACGTTTCTCGCGACCAAGTCGCGCGCGAGCGTCGGCAACAGGTTATAGTCGCCGTTACTCCATCGGTATTCGATGATGACATTCTTCCCCTCCACAAACCCAGCCTTCGCAAGGCCCTCGCGAAAAGCGGCGACAGCGAAGCTATAGGTGTCAGGCGACGCAGGATTGAGGAAGCCGACGACCGGCATCGATTGCTGTGCAAGCCCCCGAGAGGCCCACATTGGCGCAGTCCCAAGGAATGTCAGGAATTGGCGCCGTCTCATCCTGCCTCCTTAGCACCTCTGCGGCGGACAAGGGTACAACTTGCGGGCTACTTTCCGCGTGCCATTATCAGCTTAGGCCCTCGGACGTACAAATCCAGCTCTACCGTTGTGCCAAAATTACGGAACCCGAAAGCGGGCGTGGCGTACTCATGAGCAAACGCGCTAACGCTCAACGCGCTCCCACCAGATCGAACCACTCGTCCTCGGTGAGCGTCTGCACGCCGTGCTTCTTGGCCTCGGCGAGCTTGGAGCCGGCGCCCGGCCCCGCCACCAGATAATCCGTTTTCTTCGACACCGAGCCTGCAACCTTCGCACCCAAACGCTCGGCCATCGCCTTGGCCTCGTCGCGCGTCATCTTCTCCAGCGCGCCGGTGAACACCACGGTCTTGCCCGCGACCGGCGTGTCGTTCTTCACCGCCTCCATCGGCTGGATTTCGATCTCCTTGAGCAGCGCGCCGAGCGCCTCGATGTTGCGCGGCTCCTTGAAAAACTCCACCACCGCCTCGGCCACCACCGAGCCGACGCCATCGGTGGCGTTGAGCTCCTGCCAGGCGTCGTTGCCCTTGTCGCCCTTCTCGCCGGAGGGCGGCACCACCGCGCCGGCGGCCTGCTGCAACGCTTCCATCGTTCCATAATGGCGCGCCAGCAGCCGCGCGTTGGTCTCCCCTATATGACGGATGCCGAGCCCGTAGATCGCGCGGTCGAGCGAGATGCTGCGCCGCGCGTCGATGGCGTCAAACAGGTTGCGCACCGAAGTCTCGCCATAGCCTTCGCGGTCGGCCAGCTTCTTCGCTGAGCGGGCATCGCGCGCGCGCAAGGTGAAAATGTCGGCCGGCGACATGATCAGGCCCTCACCGAAGAACGCCTGCACCTGCTTTTCGCCCAAGCCCTCGATGTCGAACGCCCCACGAGAAACAAAATGCCGCAACCGCTCGACCTGCTGCGCCGGACAAACCAGCCCGCCGGTGCAGCGGCGCACCGCCTCGTCCTCGCCGCGCACCGCGTGGCTCCCGCAGGCCGGGCACTTGTCTGGAAATGGGTACGGCTTGGCGCTCTTCGGCCGCTTTTCCAGCACCACATCGACGATCTGCGGGATCACGTCGCCGGCGCGCTGGATCGTCACCGTGTCGCCGATGCGGATGTCGTTGCCGCCGCGGATCGGGTTGCCGTCGTTGCCGATGCCCTTGATGTAGTCCTCGTTGTGCAGCGAGGCGTTCTGCACCACCACGCCGCCGACCGTGACGGGCTCGAGCTTAGCAACAGGTGTGAGCGCGCCGGTGCGCCCGACCTGGATTTCGATGTCGCGCAACACCGTGGTCGCGCGCTCGGCCGCGAACTTGTGCGCGATCGCCCAGCGCGGGCTGCGCGACACGAAACCGAGCCGCTCCTGCCAGTCGAGCCGGTCGAGCTTATAGACGACACCATCGATGTCGTAGCCGAGCTTGGCGCGCCGCTCGCCGATGCTCGCGTGGAATTTCAGCATCTCGTCGACGGAGCGCACCACTTTCGACAGCCGGTTGATCTCGAACCCGATCTTGCCCAGCCATTCGACCATTCCGGACTGCGTGGGCGCGGGCTTGCCGGCGATCTCGCCCCATGAGTAGGCAAAGAAATGCAGCGGCCGTGATGCGGTGACCGACGGATCGATCTGCCGCAACGATCCGGCCGCGGTGTTGCGCGGATTGACGTAAAGCTGCTTGCCGGCTTCCGCCTGCTTGCGGTTGAGATCGAGGAAGTCTGCCTTGGTCATGTAGATTTCGCCACGGATCTCGCAAACCGCAGGCAGGCCCCGGCCCTTGAGCTTCGCCGGAACCTCCTTGAGCGTCCGGATGTTGGCGGTGACGTCCTCGCCTTCGGCGCCGTCGCCGCGCGTAGCCGCCGTGACCAGCTCGCCATCCTCGTAGCGCAGCGACATCGATAGGCCGTCGATCTTCGGCTCCGCCATGAACGAAAGCGGCTCGTCCTCCTTCAGATTGAGGAAGCGGCGAATACGATCGACGAAGTCCTGCACCTCCTGCGGATCGAACGCGTTCTGCAGCGACAGCATCGGCACCGCGTGGCGGACCTTGGCGAAGCCGCGGGCGGGCGCGGCGCCCACCTTGCGCGACAGGCTGTCCAGCGTCTTGAGGTCCGGGAAGCTTGCCTCGATCGCCTCGTAGCGCCGCCGCAGCGCGTCATATTCGGCGTCGGAAACGGACGGGGCATCCTTCTGGTAGTAGGCCTCGTCGTGCTGCTTGATCTCGGCTTCCAGCCGCGCGTGCTCGCGCTTGGCCTGGCGCGGCGTCATTTCGTCGACGGTGAGCTTGGCGTCTCGGGCGGCCATGACCCCTAATATATTGCCTCCAGCGGGACGCCATACCCGGTTTCAGCGCTTCCTGTGGAGATGCCAGGGTTTCAGCCATCCGCGCCGCGTCCGGGGGTTCTTCCTCGTTAACCATCTGTTAACGGCCGGGGTGAAGGGTGTAGGCTGCATCGGATGCGGCGGACCTGAGAGGCCATTTCAGGGTCGCAGCGAGAGGGCTCCCGGAAACGGGGGCCCTTTCTGTGTCCGGCTACCGCAGTTCCACCGTCAGCGGATTGTACGAGTAGAGCCACCCATTGCGGTCGTTGCCCTCGTCGCGCTTGGCGAATGCCGCGCGGATTTCCGCCTGCGAGCGTAGGTGGAACAGGTTGCGGTTGAAATTCGACTGGTTGACGATCCGCGCGGTGCGCTCCATCCGGTTGCGCTGATAAAGCTGCAGCGCATCGGGAATGGCCTCGCTCATCGCCAGCGCGCGCGTCAGCACCGCGCCATCCTCGATCGCCATCGCCGCGCCCTGCGCCAGATACGGCAGCGTCGCGTGCGCGCTGTCGCCGAGCAGCGTGGCGCGCTGCGACGACCAGTTGGTCAGCGGCTGGCGGAAGAACAGCGACCAGCGGTAGCACTGATCCTTGTCGGCCGTGTCGATGATGGTCTGGATCGCCGGATGCCAGCCCTGGTAATGCTCCTTGAGCTTGTGCCAGGGCAGCTTGACGGTCCAGGACTCCTCCGACACCTCGTCGGTCTCGACCAGCCCCACGAAGTTCAGCAGTTCGCCGGCGCGCAGGTAGTAGCAGACGACGTGGCCGCCCGGCCCCATGAACACCGACATCACCTGTTCCAGCGTCTCTGGCGGTAGCTTCGAGACCGGAACCACCAGCCGCCACGCCGCATCGCCGGTGTACTGCGCGGGAATGTCGCCGACGATCTGGCGCGCCATCACCGACTTCAGCCCGTCGGCGCCGATCAGCAGATCGCCCTGCGCGGTCCCGCCATTCTCGAAGCGCAGCGTCACGCCGGCATCGGTCTCCGAGAAGCCCGTGATCCTGTGATTGAGCCGCACGATGCCGGGATCGAACGCGCGCGCCTTGGCGGCCAGGATGTCGTGCAGGTCGGCGCGATGGAGTTGCGTGTAGGGCGCGCCATGCAGCCGCTTATGCTCCTCCGACAGCGAGAACCGCTGGATCACCTCGCCGGTGTCGTGCAGCCGGAACACATACGCGCCCGGAGCGACACCCCCACTGACGATCGCCTGCTCAAGACCGAGATCACGCAGCACATGCATGGCGTTGGCGCTGATCTGGATGCCGGCGCCGATTTCCGCGAGCTGCGGAGCCTGTTCGTAGATTTCGACGCGATGGCCGGCCTTGGCAAGGCAGGACGCCGCCGTCAGTCCGCCAATGCCCGCGCCGGCAACAAGAATGCGATATTTTTTCATTAAGGCCTGTCTAGAACATCGCTGTTGTGAGTTGAAGCCGTGCGGCGCCGGGAGCGAACGTCACGCCCGGGCGCGCTTGCGCGGCTCGTCGCGCGCGGCCGCCCCGATCAGCTTGTCGGCCGCGGCCCGCGCCTCCTCGGTGACCTCGGCGCCGGCCAGCATGCGCGCGATCTCCTCGCGGCGCGGCGCGGCGGGCAGCTCGTTGACGCGCGTCGCCATCCGCTTGCCCTTGTCGAGCACGTCCTTGGTGATGAGGTAGTGCTTGCCCGCACGGGCTGCGACCTGCGGCGCGTGCGTGACGGTCACGACCTGCACTCTCCCGCCGAGCCTCGCCAAACGAACGCCGATCGCATCCGCCACCGCGCCGCCCACGCCGGTATCGATTTCGTCGAACACCAGCGTCGGCGCCGAACCGCGGTCCGCCAGCACGACCTTCAGCGCCAGCAGGAAGCGCGCCAGCTCGCCGCCGGACGCGACCTTCATCAGCGGACCGGGGCGCGTGCCCGGATTGGTCTGCACCCAGAACTCGACACGATCGATGCCGTTCGGCCCTGCCGCCGCGGCATCGGTGACAACCTCAGTGGAGAACTTCGCGCGCTCGAGCTTGAGCGGTCCCAATTCCGCGTTGACCGCCTTGTCGAGCTTCAGCGCGCCCTTCTTGCGCGCTGCGGACAGCGCGTCGGCAGCCTTCTTGAACTGGGCCTGGGCGTCCTGCGCGGCCTTTTCCAGCGCCACCAATTGCTCGGCGCCGGCATCGATCAGCGCGAGATCGGCGGCATATTTCGCGGCGAGCGCGCTGAGATTATCGACCGGGGAATTGTACTTGCGGCCCGCGGCGCGCAGCGCAAACAGCCGCTCCTCGATGCGCTCCAGTTCCAGCGGATCGTGGTCGGCGGTGCGCAGCGCCTGCTCCAGATGGGTGCGTGCCTCATCCAGCGCGTTCAGCGCGGCGTCGAACGCCTTGACGGCGGGCTCCACCACGCCCGGCGCCTGTGTGGCCCGCCGCTCCAGCCGCCTGACAGCGGCGGCAAGCGCGGGCACGGGCGAAGCGCTGCCGGCCACGGCATCGTGCGCGTCGCGCAGATCGCCCGCGATCTTCTCGCCCTGCATCATCTTGGTGCGGCGCTCCGCCAGCGAAGTTTCCTCGCCCGCCTGCGGCGCAAGCTTGGTGAGCTCCTCGACGGAGTGGCGCAGCCAGTCGGCCTCGCGCGCCGCGCGCTCGACATCGGCGCGATGCTGCTCGACGGCAGCCTCGGCCTCGCGGCGGGCGTCCCACAGCCGGGTGACGGCCGCGGCGTCGCTCTCCAGTTCGCCGAACGCATCGAGCAGGTGGCGGTGGGTGCCCGCATCGACCAGCGCACGGGCATCGTGCTGGCCGTGAATCTCGACCAGTGCGGCTCCCAGATTCTGCAACGCCTGCACGCTGACAGGCTGGTCGTTGACGAAGGCGCGCGTCCGGCCGTCGGCAAACTGAACGCGGCGCAGGATCAGCGCCTCGTCCTTGGGAATGTCGTTTTCGGTCAGCAGCGCCCGGGCCGGATGCCTGGCGGGCAATTCGAACATCGCCGTGACCTGGCCCTGCTCGGTGCCTTGCCGCACCAGCGTGGCGTCACCGCGCGCGCCGAGCGCCAGCGCGAACGCGTCCAGCAGGATCGACTTGCCGGCGCCGGTTTCGCCGGTCAGCACCGACAAACCGTCCGTGAAGTCGATATCGAGCCGGTCGATCAGGACGATGTCGCGGATCGAGAGCCGGGCCAACATGGTGTTATGCCTTTACCCGCATCATGGCGCCGGGATTGCTCCGTTGATCCAGATCGAACGATGTCGAGTTGTAAAGACGTTGATGCCCGGCACAAGAGGCGAGCGAAGCGGCGCCGTCCTTCGGAGGGCCAGGCCGGCATCATGCTGTGGGTAAGGCCGGCCGCGCGACGCGGTCAGCCGACGCCGATTTTCTTGAAGGCCCTGCTCATCCAGGAGCCCTGGTTCTCGGCGGGCTCCAGCCCGCCGGCCTGCACCAGCTTGTAGGCGTCGGCGTACCAGCGGCTGTTCGGAAAATTGTGGCCGAGCACAGCCGCGGCGGTCTGCGCCTCGCTGGCGATGCCGAGCGCCAGATAGGATTCGGTGAGGCGCATCAGCGCCTCTTCGACGTGCCGTGTGGTCTGGTACTGCGTCACCACGATCTTGAAGCGGTTGATGGACGCGGTGAAGTCTTTCTTGTTCTGGTAGTATCGCCCGACCTGCATTTCCTTGCCGGCGAGCTGGTCGCGCGCCATGCCGATCTTCTGCTTGGAGGCGACCGCGTATTCGGTGGCGGGGTACTTGCGCGAAACCTCCTCCAGCGCGGCGATCGCGCGCTCGGCGCGGGCTTGATCGCGGGAGACGTCCGGGATCTGGTCGTAGTACGCCGAGCCGATCAGGAACTGGGCATAAGCCGCGTCCGGGCTGCTCGGGTGCAGCGTCACGTAACGGCGCGCAGCGTTCACCGCGTCGTCGTATTCCCGCGCCTCGTAGCGTGCATAGGCGGTCATGATGAGGGACTTGCGCGCCCAATCCGAATACGGGTGCTGGCGCTCGACCTCTTCGAATTTCTTGGCGGCGTTCTTGTATTCGCTCTTCTGGTTCAGAAGAAACACGCCCTCGTTGTAGAGCTTCTCGGCCGGCAAATCCGGCCCGAGCGTGTCTTCCTTCGCGAACATGCCGCTGATGCTGCTGCAGGCTCCTGCAGGAACCAGCATAAACATCAGCGCCAGGACGCGGGCGAACGGCCACAGCCGCGCCGACTGTATCCGGCTCAAGTCCGGCGAAGGAAAACGCCTCAACATGCGATGCACGATACCCGGCATGGTCGAAAACGGACGGATGGCAGTCGCCCCCAATAGGCGCAGCCCCGCGCCTATCTATTTGAAAAACAAAGGTTGATCAAACGTTTACCCCGACAATCGGCCAGCAATAAGGCGCGATATCAGGAAATTTCCGGTGCATAAGCGGCGGCGGCCATTCCGGCCGAAACGTCGGCATAACCCCGAACCGGGCGGCGCGGCGCCTCCGGCATTTCCACCACCGTCCAGGCCGACCGGTCGGCCATCAGCGCGGAAACGACAGCGTTGTTCAGGCTGTGACCGCCACGCACCGAACGGTAGGCGCACAGCAGCGGAGCGCCAGCAAGCGACAGGTCGCCGATCGCGTCGAGCGCCTTGTGGCGGACGAACTCGTCGGCAAAACGCAGGCCCTCGGGATTGAGAACGCGATCCTCGGTGATCACCAGGGTGTTCTCGAACGACG
This sequence comes from Hyphomicrobiales bacterium, assembly GCA_021730985.1. Taxonomy (GTDB): domain Bacteria; phylum Pseudomonadota; class Alphaproteobacteria; order Rhizobiales; family Xanthobacteraceae; genus Z2-YC6860. Next base: position 43,589 of record JAKFYI010000023.1, read on the forward strand.
CGCCGAGCGCGTAGCCGGCATTCCAGAGCTTGGCGACGTCGCGCATGAAGCCGAACGTGCGCGCGCGCGACAGATCGTGACGGAAGGTCGTGGCATCGACGTCGAGGCCAATCGACTGACGACCGATCAGCGGGTGGTCGAAGTCGATTTCAACGTCGAGCCGGAAACCCTGGGAATAAGGCCGCAATTCGCCGTAGGCATCGCCCTGGGCGACGCGCACCGGCTTGAGAACCTTGGTGAAGCGGCGCGGCGCGCCAAGCACGGCGATGCCGGCCTGATCGATGGCGGCGACGAACGGCGCAGCGCTGCCGTCCATGATCGGCACTTCGGGGCCGTCAATCTCGATGATGGCGTTGTCGACGCCGAGGCCGGTCAGCGCAGCGAGCACATGCTCGGCGGTCGAGCACAGCGGCCCTTCCGCATCGCCAATCACGGTGGCGAATTCGGTGGCGGTGACGGCGCGGAAGTCGGCGCGAATTTCACGATCCGCACGGCCATTCAAGCCGAGGCGAACGAACACGATGCCGGTGTTGGCTTCGGCGGGAAGCATGTTGAGCGTGGCGGGAGCGCCGGAATGGACGCCGACACCGCTGACCGAAGCGGAGGTGCGAAGCGTGGTCTGCCTGCCAGCCTTCATCTTTTAACGGCCCATGCACGCGATCGGCGTGCAGCCCCAACTCTGAACAACCAAACCCTTGATTTCGCCAAAAGACCCCCGGATGCTTCTCCTCAGCAGGAATGCATCCAAACCCAACCGTCCCCGGCAAAATCCCCTTTTGCTTCGAAGACTTTAGACGCGCCGCGAATCACCGCCAACTCACGCTTTCTTACCGAGTGTTACCATCTATTCGCCGCAAAGCCGCCCAATCCACGGCACGATTCACGCCGGATCCGGAGTTTAAGCCCGCAAATGGGGCTTGCGCGCAGCCCTGCAACACCAGCGCGCACCGGCGGCCAAACGCTAAAACATTAAGGTAAATCAATAATTTAAAAGAAGTCTGAGCCGGAAACGGCGATCCCGGCCCAAGGGCCGGGATCGGGTTTTCATTTCGAGGCAGACCCTGTCAGTTCGCTTGGCGGCGCAAGAAGGCCGGGATTTCGAGCTGATCGTCTTCCACAGTCTTTTGCACAGGAGCTTGCCTTCCGTGCTGGTCGAGGCCCTGGGGCGCAGCCCGGCGGGCGTAGTCCGACACCGGCTCCTGCCGGCTCTCGGACACCCGGACGGGGGTCTGCGGCAGCGGAGGCAGCCGGTCGATGGTCTGCGGAGCGGCCGCCCGCGGCGCCGGAGCCTGATGGGGCTCTTCCTCCTCGCGGCGGCCGAGCCCGACCGAAGCCAGGCGCTGCAGCAGCGTGAGGCGGCGCTTCTCCGGATGCTCCTCCGAAAGTTCGCCCTGCTTGGCCCGCAACTCGTTCTGAGCCGGCATCGGCAGCTCGTCGATCCGCGGCATGCGCGGCGTACGGGCCACCGGCCGCTCGGCTTGCGGCGGGATGAACGTTTTCGGCGTGTCCTGCAGTTGCGGCTCGGACATGGAAGGCTCCATGAACAGCGACGGCTTCGGCGCGATCGGACGGATCGTGACGTCGTCGTCGTGCATCGGCGCTTGCAGAGCCGCAGCGACCGCGGCGGTCGCGGCCTGCTCGACCTGCGGCCGCAGGCCGGAAGACGGCTGCTGCTGCGCGGCAACCTGAGGCGTGGCGCGCGGCGCCTGCTCGATGCGCTCGTTCAGCCGCTGCGTGTCGGCCCGCAGCTTCTGCGTGAGTTCGGCGACCCGGCTCTCGGGCGTCGGACGCGCAGCAGTCATGGCGATGTGGTCGATGCCGGTCGCCACCACCGAAACGCGGGTGATGCCTTCCAGGCTTTCGTCGAAGGTCGCGCCGACAATGATGTTGGCTTCCTGATCCACCTCCTCGCGGATGCGGGTCGCGGCCTCGTCCACCTCGTACAGCGTCAGGTCCTTGCCGCCGGTGATCGAGATCAGCAGGCCGCGGGCGCCCTTCATCGACACATCGTCGATCAGCGGGTTGGAGATCGCGGCTTCCGCCGCGCGCAGCGCGCGCTTTTCGCCGGTCGCTTCGCCGGTGCCCATCATCGCCTTGCCCATCTCGCGCATGACGGCGCGAACGTCGGCGAAGTCGAGGTTGATGAGGCCTTCCTTGACCATCAGGTCGGTGATGCAGGCGACACCGGAGTAGAGCACCTGGTCGGCCATCGCGAAGGCGTCGGCGAAGGTCGTCTTCTCGTTCGCCACCCGGAACAGGTTCTGGTTCGGGATGATGATCTGGGTGTCGACGCACTTCTGCAGTTCGTTGATGCCCTGCTCCGCATATTTCATGCGGCGGACGCCCTCGAAGTGGAACGGCTTGGTGACGACGCCGACCGTGAGGATGCCCATTTCCTTGGCGATGCGCGCGATCACCGGAGAGGCGCCGGTGCCGGTGCCGCCGCCCATGCCGGCGGTGACGAACACCATGTGCGCGCCCGCGAGATGATCGCGGATTTCGTCGAGCACCTCTTCGGCGGCCGCCCGCCCGACTTCGGGCTGCGAGCCCGCGCCGAGACCTTCAGTCACGGCCACGCCCATCTGGATGATGCGCTCGGCCTTCGACATGGTCAGCGCCTGGGCATCGGTGTTGGCGACGACAAAGTCGACGCCCTGAAGCCCCGCCGTGATCATGTTGTTGACGGCGTTGCCGCCGGCTCCGCCAACGCCGAACACGGTGATCCGCGGCTTGAGCTCACGGATGTCTGGGATCTTCAAGTTGATGCTCATGGCTGCCTCTTCATTGGACGGCATCAGACGATGCCGCCGGTTCGTGCCGGACCGCCGCCGGCCGATCGGTGAAACTGGGTGAAACCTGCGTCGATCATCAGAAGCTCTCCCGGAGCCATCGTCCGACGCGGGCGATGTATCCCGTCCCTGTCATGAGATGCCGCGTTCGCCGCGGTTCGAAGTGTTCGAGGTGCGCCGCTTGCGGGTAAACCAGAAGTCCCGCGGCCACGGCGAAGGCCGGCCCCTTTGCCGCGTCCGGCAGCCCGGAAACGCCGAGCGGCCGGCCGATGCGGACCGGACGATTGAGAATATTGGCTGCAAGCTCGGGAAAGCCCGGAAGCTGGCTCGCGCCGCCGGTGAAGACCGCGCGTGCGCGCGGCTCGGCGGCGAATGGCGAGGCGGCGAGACGGTCGCGCACCATCTCCAGGATTTCCTCGACCCGCGGCTTGATGATCTGCACCAGGTTGGCGCGTGAAACGAATTGCGGCGGCTCGCGCTCGTCCTCGCCGATGCGCGGCACCGAGATCATGTCGCGGTCGTCGGAGCTGCCGCCGACCACGCTGCCGTAGCGCATCTTGATGCGCTCGGCGTCGGCAATCGGCGCGCTCAGCCCACGGGCGAGGTCCATAGTGACGTGCTGGCCGCCCAGCGCGAAGCTGTCGGCGTGAACGAACTTGCCGCCCGCGAACACCGCGGCGGTGGTGGTGCCGGCGCCCATGTCGATAACGGCGGCGCCGAGATCGGCCTCGTCGTCAGCCAGCACGCTCAGCCCCGCCACATACGGAGCGGCCACCATCGTTTCGACGGTGAGATGGCAGCGCTCGACGACGAGCATCAGGTTGCGTGCCGCCGCGGACTCGCAGGTCACCGCATGCATATCGACGCCGAACTCGCGCGCCAGCATGCCGCGCGGCTCGCCGACCTCGCGAACGCCGTCATAGGAGTAGCCGATCGGCAGCGAGTGCAGCACCATTCGGCCCTGGCGCGCGGAATGATCGCTGCCGGCGGTCAGCACGCGCGCGATGTCGCCCTCGGTGATGGCGGAGCCCGCGACGTTGACGGTCGCGGTGTAGAGTTCGCTGGAAATCCGGCCGGACGATGCGGCGACGATCACCGATTCCAGTTGAACCGACGCGTCGCGCTCGGCGAGATCGACAGCTTGCCGCACCGCGGCCTCGGCCTCGGCGAGATCGACCACCGCGCCGCGCTTGATGCCGCGCGACTCGACGTGGCCCAGTCCCAGAATTTCGATGCCGTGACTGCGCCGGCGCAGCGTTTCCTGCGGCGATTGCGGCTTAAGCTGCGCGATCAGGCAGACGATCTTGCTGCTGCCGATGTCCAGCACGGCGACGATCGCCGAACGGCGCGGCGAAACCGGCTTCATCTTCGGCGTGAAACCGCCATGGAGGCTCATGCTGCGCCTCCCTTGCTCTTGGGCTTCGGCTTCAACGATTCAAGGCGTGCCGCGAACGCGCCGTCGGTCTGTCGCACGGTCACGCGGTCGGGCAAGCGCAGGTCGACCACGTCGATGTCGCGGGACAAGAGCTTCTTGTCGCGGTCGAGCCGGACCAGAGTTCCGAGCGCTGCGGCGACATCGTCTTCCGGCAGCCGGATATCGATGCCGTTTGCAAGCTTGAGATTCCAACGCCGGTTGGCGACCAGCACGGCGGCGCGAACCTGCTCGCGGATCGACGGGAACTGATCGACAATCGCCAGGAAATCGCGGGCTTTAACTTCGGCGCCATCGCCAACCACCATCGGCAGCTTGGCAAAGCGCGCGGACACGTAAGGCTCGACCACCGTGCCGTCGATGGCGATGACCGAAACCTTGCCGCCCTTCTGCCACAGCGCAAAGGCGTCGCGCTCGGTGACCGCGATATGCAGCCGGCCGGGATAAAGCTTGAGCACGGTCGCCTCGGAGATCCACGGATTGGCCTTCAGGCGCGCGCGCGCGACGGTGGCGTCGAGGAACAGCAGCGAGGTGCGGCCGGTGACGCCGGCGGTGGTGAGAACTTCTTCGCGGGTCAATTGCCGGCCGCCCGCCAGTGCAATCGACGTGATGCGGAAGCCCAGCGAATTGGCAATGGCGTCGCGGGCGTCGCTCAGCTCCGCGTTGACCGCTTCGGCGTGACCGCCGCGGACGATTCCGAAACCGATGGTCGCAGCCATCAGCAGCGCGAAGGAGATCGCCCCGGTGCCGCGCGGCAGCTTTTGCGAGGCGAGCGGACCCGACCAGCGGCGCGCCAGACGGCGCAGCTTTCCCGCGAACGGCAGCCGCGAGCCAATGCTCCGCCAGGCCAGCGCCGAGCCAGCCTCCCGAAGCGCATGCGCGCCGTCGGCTAGCGATTCAGCGAGGCGTCTTCGGCCATCCATTTCACCAGCTCATCGAAAGACATGCCCGCGTATGCCGCGAGTTCGGGCACGAGCGAAGTTTCGGTCATGCCCGGTTGAGTGTTGACTTCGAGACAGAACAGTCCCTCCGCCCCCCCGCTACGGTCGTCGTAACGGAAATCAGCACGGCTCACGCCCCGGCACCCCAGGGCGTAGTGCGCCTTGAGCGCTAGTCTTCGGGCCTCTTGGTAAACAAATGGTGAAATTTGCGCGGGCAAGACGTGTTTGGAGCCGCCCGGCGCGTATTTCGCCTCGTAGTCGTAAAACCTTGTGGCCGCGATGATTTCGATCACGTCGAGGGCGCGATCGCCCATCACCGCGCAGGTCAGTTCGCGGCCCGGGATGTAGCGCTCGACCAGGACGCGGGGATACGCCCAGTCCGGCCGCGTCAACTCCTGCGGCGGGTGGGCGTGTTCTTCGGTGACGATGAAGACGCCGACGCTGGAGCCTTCCGCCACCGGCTTGATGACGTAGGGCGTCGGCAGGGCGTGCGCTTTCGCGGCTTCCGCGGCGTCGACAACCTTGCCGTCCGGCACGGGCACGCCGGCCGCCTGCATCACCACCTTGGCGACGTCCTTCTGCATGGCGAGCGAGGACGACAGCACCCCCGAGTGGGTGTACGGAATCGCCAGAATTTCCAGGATGCCCTGCAGCGAGCCGTCTTCGCCCGGCACGCCGTGCAGCACGTTGAAGGCGACATCCGGCTTGAGCGTCTGCAACACGCTCGCGATGTCGCGGCCGACATCGACACGGGTGACGCGATAGCCGCAGCGCTCCAGCGCATCGGCGCAGGCCTTGCCCGAGCGCAACGAGACCTCGCGCTCCGCCGACCAGCCGCCCATCAGCACCGCGATATGCTTGCTCATGCGGCCTTCCGTTCCGGCAACGCAAAGCCGTCATAGAGCCACGCGAGGCAGTCGAACATTTCTTCCTCGCTGCGGCCCGACCAGATGGCGCGCGCAACTTCGCGCTCAAGGCCGCCGACGTGATAGAAATTGTCCCAATGATAGCGGGATTCGAATTGCACCCGCGCCGTGCGCAAGTAGCGCGCCCGCTCGTAGCGCTGGAATGCCGCGGGGAAGTCGCCGCCGGACTGATCGATCATCTCGGCCAGGCAGACGGCGTCTTCGATCGCCATGCAGGCGCCTTGCGCCAGCGTTTGCAGCGTCGGATGCGCCGCGTCGCCGAGCAGCGTGACATGGCCCACACTCCAATGCCGGATCGGATCGCGGTCGGAACTCACCCAGCCGCGCCGCGACAAATCCATCATCGCCCACAGCGCCTTCATGGTCGGGTGAGAGTCCCGGTACACATGCGCGAGGTCGGGATGCGGGCTCGCGGTATCGCTCGGCGCCGCGCCATCCGAGGTCTTGAAGACCGTGACGATGTTGAACAGCGTGCCGTTGCGGAGCGGATAGTGGACGATGTGAAAGCCGTGCCCTGACCACAGCACCACGTTGTCGCGATCGACGTCGAACGTAACATCGCTCATCGGCACGATGGTCCGATGTGCGATGTAGCCGATGGTGCGGGGCTCGCCTTCACCCAGCATCTGTTGCCGGACCGTCGAGCGCAGCCCGTCGGCTGCGATCACCGCCGCACCTTCGATGGTGGCGTTGGCCTCGGTGCGGAGCCGCACCTTGCCGCTCTGCTGGTCGTAGTCGGCGACGTTGCAGTTCGCCACCAGTTCGACGTTCGGCAGCGCCCGGCAGGCGTCAAGCAGCACGCCATGCAGATCGACCCGGTGGATGACCACATAGGGCCGCTTGAAGCGCCGGACGAACGACTCTCCGGTCGGGATGCGCGCGATCTCGCCGCCGTCGGCCGAGTCCAGCATCAGGATGGATTTGGGCCGGAAAGCCAGGCGCAGCACGGCATCGCTGATGCCGAGCCGGTCGAACATCGAGAAGACGTTAGGGCCAAGCTGGATGCCATAGCCGATCACGCCGAATTCGGATGCCTGCTCGAGCACGCGCACGCGCCAGCCCTTGCGGCCGAGCGCAAGCGCAGCCGCAGCGCCGCCCAAGCCGCCGCCGACGACCAGAATGGGTTCGTGTTTGCCCGCCAACAGGTTCTCCGCGAATCAGCGGCCAAGCTAATCCCCTGTGAGTCAAAGGTGAATCCTTGCGGGCCATCGCGGAGGCACAGCGCGCCATTCTGTGATTCAAAAGACACAGCACAGCGTTTTCGGCTCGGCGTTCACAGCGGCGGAGTCCAGATCGGCGCTCAGGCCTGACCGATCCGCTTGATCTCCCAATCGAGATCGACGCCGGAGCTTTCCCTGACTCGGCGGCGGACGGTTTCGCCGAGTTCCTCGATCTGCGCTGCGGTTGCGCCGCCCAGATTGATCAGGAAGTTGCAGTGCAGCTCCGAGACTTGCGCCGCTCCAACCGTCAGGCCGCGGCAGCCGGCGGCGTCGATCAACTGCCAGGCCTTGCCGCCCGGCGGATTCTTGAAGGTCGAGCCGCAGGTCTTGTTCGGAGGCTGGCTGGCTTTGCGCTTCTCGGCGATGTCGGTCATGGCCGCGCCGATCGCGTCCGGATCGCCGGGCCTGCCCTGGAACAAGGCCTGGGTGAGGATGACATCGGGAGGCACACCGGAGCGGCGATAGGAAAACGCCATGTCGGCGTTGCTGAAGGTGCGCGGCACGCCCTTGCGATCCACCCCGCGCGCTTCGATTAGGATCTCCTTGGTCTCGCCGCCATAGGCCCCGGCGTTCATCCGCAGCGCGCCGCCGATCCCGCCCGGAATGCCGCTGAGGAACTCCAGCCCGGCAACACCCGCGTCGCGCGCAGCGCGAGAGACCCGCACGTCGAGCACGCCAGTGCCCGTGCGCACGCGATGCCCTTCCTCGACCGCGATCTCGCTGAAACGGTTGCCGAGCCGCACCACGACGCCGGCAATGCCGCCGTCGCGCACGATCACGTTCGAGGCAGCGCCCAACACCGTCAAAGGAATGTCATCGGGCAAATTCGCCAGAAAATATCCGAGATCGCCCTCACCATCCGGCATGAACAGCGCCTGCGCCGCTCCGCCGACGCGGAACCAGGCGCTGTCGGCCAATGGCTGATTGGCAAGCAGCCGGCCCCGCAGTTCCGGCATCGCGGCTTTGAGAGCAGGAACGATGTCGGGAAATATCATCGCCAGAGATTCGGATTCCGCGCTGTGTGAAAACACGACAGGACAATCACCTGCGTATCAGTGACGGTATAGAACAAGGCATAGGGATATTCGTCCACGAGCACCCTCCGCGTCTGGCGATAGACGATCTGGTACTGCTCAGGACGCTCAAGAATGAAATCGAGCGCCCTGTCCACCGCGATGCGAAAGCCGGACGCTGCTAGCCGGTTACGCTAGTAATACCAATCCGCTGCATGATCGATTTCGGCTTCGGCCGCTGGAACGATAACAAGCGTTCGATTCATTTATCGAAGCGGGCCCAAAGACGCTTTCGCACCACCTCCCAAGGCTCAGCCCGTTCGGGATGTTGCTTGTACTCTTCGAGTCGGCGGTCGAGTTCCGCCATCTGTTCCTGCGTGAGCACAACGATATCGCCAGGAAGCGCTGACCCGGGCGGATGAACGCTGTCCCAAAGCTCCTGGGCCAGCTCTGCCCGTTCCTGCGCCGGCAAATTCATAACCTGGTCGCGCAATGTCTTATTCATTGATCAACCCTGTAGCAGTCAACCAAGATAGTTGTTGCCGCCACGCTACACAACGTAGTCCACGTCACCCCAGCGCCTTCAGCTCGGCCTCCAGCGAATACGCCCATTGCGTGATGTTGCCGGCGCCAAGGCAGATGACGTAGTCGCCGGGCTTGGCGAGCCCCTTCACGATCCGCGCCAACTCGCCCTGACCTGGCAGCGCGATCACATTCCGATGGCCGCGCGCGCGAATGGCGGCGACCAGATGATCGCGGTCGGCGCCCTCGATCGGCGATTCGCCCGCCGAATAGACATCTGCCACAATCACCGCATCGGCGTCGTTGAAGCAGGTCGAGAACGGCTCGAACAGCGATTGCAGGCGCGTGTAGCGGTGCGGCTGCACCACCGCGACCACCTGACCCTTGGTGGATTCCCTCGCCGCCTTGAGCACAGCCGAAATCTCGACAGGATGGTGTCCGTAGTCGTCGATGATGATGGCGCCGTTCCATTCGCCAGCGCGGGTGAAGCGGCGCCGCACGCCGGCGAAGCCGGCCAGCGCCTTGCGGATCGCCTCGTCGGGGATGCCGAGTTCGTGGGCGACCGCAACCGCCGAGGTGGCGTTGAGCGCGTTGTGCCGGCCGGGCATCGGCAGCGTCAAATCCTTGATGGTGTGAACGGCCTTGCCGTCGCGGTCATGGAAAGTCACCGTGAAACGCGAATGGCCATCGACATGATCGAGACTGGTGAGCCGGACGTCGGCCTGCGGATTCTCGCCGTAGGTAATGACGCGGCGGTCCTCGATGCGTCCGACCAGGCGCTGCACGATCGGATGATCGGTGCACATCACCGCGAAACCGTAGAACGGCAGGTTGTCGACGAAAGCGAGAAACGCGTCCTGCACCGCGGCGAAGGTCTTGAAGTGGTCGAGATGCTCGGCATCGACATTGGTGACGATGGCAACGTCGGCGGGGAGCTTCAGGAAGGTGCCGTCGGATTCGTCGGCCTCGACCACCATCCAGTCGCCGGCGCCGAGCCGCGCGTTGCTGCCGTAGGCATTGATGATGCCGCCGTTGATGACCGTCGGGTCGAAACTCCCAGCGTCCAGCAGCGCAGCAACCATCGTTGTGGTCGTGGTCTTGCCATGGGTGCCAGCGATGGCGACGCAGCTTTTCAGCCGCATCAGCTCGGCCAGCATCTCGGCGCGCCGCACCACCGGCAGCCGCTTGGCGCGCGCGGCCACCAGCTCCGGATTGTCGCGCTTGATCGCGGTCGAGACCACCAGCACATCGGCGCCGTCGATGTTCGAGGCCGCGTGGCCGATCGCAACCTTGGCGCCCTTGTCGCGCAACCGTTTGACGTTGGCGTTGTCCGAGGTGTCGGAGCCCTGAACGGTGTAGCCGAGGTTGAGCAGCACCTCGGCAATGCCGCTCATGCCGATTCCGCCGATGCCGACGAAATGAATGGGGCCGAGTTCGCGCGGCAACTGCATTGCGGCAACGTCCTTGTGGCAGGCGACGGGAAGCTTAACGGCGTGGCGGTATCACACCTGCCACCCGCAGCACCAGATCGGCGAGCCGCTCGGCGGCATCCAGCACCCCGGCCGAATGGGCCGCTTCCGCCATGGCGATCAGGCGCTGGGGGGCCGCCGCCAGCGCCGCGATCTCCGCGGCCACGCGGTTGGGCGTGAAAATATCCTGTTCGAGCCGGATCGCGCCGCCCGCCCTTTCAAGCATTCCTGCGTTGGCACGCTGGTCGTGGTCGAGCGCGTTCGGCAGCGGCACCAGGATCGAGGGCCGGCCGATCGCAGCCAGTTCCGCAACGGTGGAGGCGCCCGAGCGCGAGATCACCAGTTGGCTCGCGGCCATGCGGGCCGGCAGATCCGAGAAGAACGGCTCGACCTCGGCCGTGACCTTGAGGCGCTTGTAGGTGCCGCGCACCTGCTCCAGATCCTCCTGCCGCGCCTGCTGCACGATGTTGAGCCGCTTGCGCAACGGCTCGTCCAGCTTCTCGACGGCAGCCGGCAAGATTTCCGACATGACGCGCGCGCCCTGGCTGCCGCCGAACACCAGAAGATGCAGCGGGCCGGACGCATCGGGCGGCGCGAACGGCCGCGATGCGGCCAGGATCACCATCTGCCGCACCGGATTGCCGGTGTGCGTCGCCTTGATCGCAAGCGAGGGGTCCTTGTCGAACACGCCGGGAAATCCGGTCGCGATTGCCGTCACCCGCGCCGACAGGAAGCGGTTGGCGCGGCCCATCACGGCGTTCTGCTCATGGATCAGCGTTGGCACGCCGCGCAGCGACGCCGCCAGAACGGTCGGAATGCTCGGGTAGCCGCCGAAGCCGACCACAATGGACGGCTGGATCGACGGCAGCTTGAGCCAGGCCTTGGCCACGCCGAATGCCAGCGTGCTGGCCGACTTCGCCAGCGAAAACGGATCGCGGCCGCGCACCGTCGCGCTCGGGATCACATGCACCACCGGAAACGCGCCGCTGTAGCGCTCGGCGCGATAATCGGTTGCGAGTTCGACCTTGATGCCGCGGTTCGATAGCACCGCCGCCAGCGCCTCGGCTGGAAACAGATGGCCGCCGGTGCCGCCGGCGGCGACCAGGACACGCGCAATTCCATTGCTGGCTGAATTCAACATTCACCCCACCCGGCACAGTCGCCGGACACATCTAAAGGCTGAGACGAAACCAAGGTCAGGCCGGGCTGCGGACCATATAGGCGTCGCGGCTCGCCAGCATTTCCGCGCGCGGACGCTCCCGCGTCAAGGCCAGCAGCATGCCCATGCCGTAGGCCAGCGAAATCATCGACGAGCCGCCGTAGGAGATGAACGGCAGCGTCATGCCCTTGGCCGGCATCAGATGCAGGTTGACCGCCATATTGATGGCCGACTGCAGCCCGAACAGGATCGCCAGGCCCGCGACCGCGAAGCGGATGAACGGGTCTTCGCTGACCAATGCGTGGCGCAGCGACCGGATCACGATGAAGGCGAATAGCCCGAGCAGCGCAAGACACAGCACGATGCCGAACTCCTCGCCCGCCACCGCGAACACGAAGTCGGTGTGACCCTCGGGCAGCACGCGCTTGAGCGTGCCCTCGCCCGGGCCCAAGCCCAGCCAGCCGCCGCGCACGAAAGATTCCATCGCGTAGTCGATGTTGAAAGTGTCGCCCGACGACGGATCGAGGAAGCGTTGGATGCGGCGCGTGACATGCGGAACGGTGAAGTAGGCGCCCGCCAGTCCGGCGGCGGCGATGCCACCAAGCCCCGCGACCCAGATCAGCCGCATCCCGGCCATAAAGAACAGCGCGCCCCAGACCAGCGCGACCAGCATGGTCTGGCCGAAGTCCGGTTGCAGCACCAGCAGCGCAACCACGGTGATCAGCAGGGCCAGCGCCGCGGTGTTGGCCGGCATTTCCGGACGCCGCGCCGATTCGCCGAACAGCCAGGCGATCAGGATTACGAACGCCGGCTTGAGGAATTCCGACGGCTGCACGTTAATGCCGAAGATCACCAGCCAGCGCCGCGCGCCCTTGATCTCAGCGCCGAAGAATGGCGTCACCGCCACCAGAAGCAGGCTCGCCAGAAATACGACCAGCGCGGCGCGCCGGATGTAGCGCGGCGACAGCAGCGACGTAACGAGCAGCACGGCAACCGCGGGAACCAGGAACATTACCTGCCGGTTCACGAAATGAAATGCGTCGAGGTTGAGCCTCGCCGCCACCGGCGGGCTCGCCGCGAGGCAGAGCACGATGCCGGCCAGCATCAGCGCGGCCAGCGCACCCAGCATCAGGCGGTCGACCGTCCACCACCAGTTGCCGAAAGGCGTGCGTTGCGCGCGCGAAACCATGACCGTCCCCGACGGATATCCCCGCCCTGGTGTGGCCCAGGCATGGTTTCCAAGCTGTTAAGATTTGCCCGGCGGACTAGGCGCGCTTCAGTCCCGGCAGCGCCAGCACCAGATCGCGGAACGCCGTGCCCCGCACCTCGAAGTTGGGATACTGGTCGAACGACGCGCAGGCCGGAGACAGCAGCACCACCGGCTCTTTGGTGCCGGACGCCGCGGCGTCGCGCGCCGCGGCTTCGACCGCACGATCGAGCGTGCCGGACATTTCGTAGGCCACCTTGCCGTCCAGCGTCTTGGCAAAGTCTGCCGCCGCCTCGCCGACCAGATAGGCCTTGCGGATGCGGGGAAAGAATTCCGCCAGCGGGGTGATGCCGCCGCTCTTCGCCTTGCCGCCGGCAATCCAGAAGATGTCGTTGAAGCAGACCAGCGCCTGCGCCGCGGAGTCGGCGTTGGTCGCCTTCGAGTCGTTCACGAACAGTACATTGCCCTTGCGTCCGACCTGTTCCATGCGGTGCGCGAGGCCGGGGAACGTCTTCAAGCCCCGCACGATCTCCTCGGGCGTCAGGCCGCAGTGCCACGCGGCGCCGCAGGCGAACGCCGCGTTCTGCGCGTTGTGGCGTCCGCGCAGCGAGCCCACGCCTGCCAGATCGCCCAGCACCTCGGCTTGCTCCGGCAGCTTGTTGTTGGCCTTCGACACCACCTGCGTGCCGCGCACGAAAGTGCCCCGCGGCAGATGCTGGGATGCCGAGACCGGGATCGCAGACGGACGATCGCGCCCGGACAACCGGCGCCTAATCGCATCGGAGAACGTGTCGTCGATACCGATCAGGGAAATGACGGATTTCTCGACCAGACGCTCCTTCACCGCGGCGTAGTGCTCCATCGTGCCGTGACGATCCAGGTGATCCGGCGAAAGGTTGATCAGGATTCCGACCGAGGGATCGATCGAGGGCGCCAGATCGATCTGGTAGGACGAGCATTCGATCACATGGAAGCGATCGTCGGCCGGCGGCTCCAGCGAAAGGATCGCAGTGCCGATGTTGCCGCCCATCTGCACATCCTTGCCGGCGCTGCGCAGGATGTGTGCGATCAGCGCGGTGGTGGTCGATTTGCCGTTGGTGCCGGTGATGGCGATGAACGGCGCGTTCGGCGCGAGCTTGCGGCGCTCGCGGCAGAACAATTCGATGTCGCCGATCACCTCGACGCCTGCGCTTTGCGCGAGCTTCACGCTCCAGTGCGGCTCCGGATGCGTCAGCGGCACGCCGGGCGCCAGCACCAGCGCCGACAGCTTGGACCAGTCGAGCGCACGCAGATCGGCGGTGGCGATCCCGGCCGTGTGGGCCTTGGCGAGACTCGGCGCATTGTCGTCGAAGGCTACGACCTCCGCGCCGCCGGCCTTGAGTGCCAGCGCGCTGGCAAGCCCAGAGCCGCCGAGCCCGAACAGGGCGACGGTGTTGCCGGCGAAGCTGGTGACCGGGGTCATCGCAGCTTGAGCGTCGCGAGCCCGGCGAGCGCCAGCACCACGGAAATGATCCAGAACCGGATCACGATCTGCGGCTCGGTCCAGCCGAGCTGCTCGAAATGGTGATGCAGCGGCGCCATCCGGAACACGCGCTTGCCGGTCAGCTTGAACGACACCACCTGCACGATCACCGACACCGCTTCGAGCACGAACAGGCCGCCGATGATGGCGAGCGCGATCTCGTGTTTGACAGCCACCGCGACCGAGCCGATCAGCCCGCCGAGCGCAAGCGAGCCGGTGTCGCCCATGAAGATCGATGCGGGCGGCGCGTTGAACCACAGAAAGCCCAGGCCCGCCCCGATCACCGCGCCGCATATCACCGCAAGCTCGCCGGTGCCGGGCACGTAATGGATCTGAAGGTAGTCCGCAAACACCGCGTTGCCGGCAAGATACGAAATGCCGACGAACGCCGCAGCCGCGATCATCACCGGGCCGATGGCGAGGCCGTCGAGGCCGTCGGTCAGGTTCACCGCGTTGCCCGCGCCGACGATGATGAAGGTGCCGAAGATCAGGTAGAACCAGCCCAGATTGAAGATCATGTCCTTGAACAGCGGGAACGCCAGCGAGGTGGCGAACTGCGGCCGTCCGAGATTGGCCAGCGCCACGCAGGCGCAGATCGCAATTGCGCCTTCGACCGAAAGGCGAAGCGCGCCGCCAAATCCCGTCGTGGTCTGCTTCGTTATCTTCAGATAGTCGTCGTAGAAACCGACCATGCCGAAACCGAGCGTCACCGCGAGCACGATCCAGACATACGGGTTGCGCGGGTTGGCCCACAGCGCGGTGGCGACCACGATGCCGAGCAGGATGATCAGCCCGCCCATGGTGGGCGTGCCGGCCTTCACGAAATGCGATTTCGGCCCGTCGGTGCGGATCGGCTGACCCTTGCCTTGGCGGGAGCGCAGGCTGTCGATGATCCAGGGCCCGAACAGGAACACGAACACCATCGCGGTCAGCATCGCACCGCCGGTTCGCACCGTGAGGTAGCGGAACACGTTGAAGAACGACAGCGTGCTGGAGAGATCGGCGAGCCAATAGAGCATCGATTCAACCTCGTGCGGACGCTGCAGCGTCGGGGCGGGAAAACTGACGGGTCAGCGACTTCACGATCGGGCCCATCTTCGAACCCAGCGAGCCTTTGATCATGACCGCGTCGCCCGCCCGCACCGCGCCAAGCAATTCGGCTTCGAGCGCCGCGGACGTCTCCGCATAGCCGCCCCGGCGGTCCGAGGGAAGGGCTTCCCACAGCGAGCGCATCAGCGGCCCCGAACAGAACACCAGATCGACGGCGTTCTTGACCACCGCATCTTTCAGGCCTCGATGCAGTTTCGGCCCGTCGGGCCCAAGCTCAAGCATGTCGCCGAGCACGGCAATGCGCCGGCCCCGCGCGCCGATTTCGGCCTGCCCGAGCAGCGCCAATGCTGCGCGCATCGAGGCCGGATTGGCGTTGTAGCTCTCGTCGATGAGCGTGGCGCTGCCGCCCGACATGTCGAGCATCATGCGGGCGCCGCGTCCGGTCGCGGGCGCCAGATCGGCCAGCGCGAGGGCTGCCAGCGCCAGATCGGCGCCGGCAAGCTTCGCCGCAGCCAGCACCGCCAGCGAATTGAGAATGAGGTGAAGGCCCGGCGCGCCGAGCTTGTAGGTGACGTCGTCGCCGAGGATGCGCGCCTGCACCGTCGAGGAATCCGCCTGCAGAGCGTATTTGATGAGCCGCGCCTGCGCGTCCTTGTGCTCGCCGAACGGCACGACGTTCGCAACGCCTGCGCTCTTCGCCGCGCTGGCCAGGCGCGCGAACTGTCCGTTGTCGCGGTTGATCACCGCCGCCCCGCCCGGCTCCACGCCCTCGAAAATCTCCGCCTTGGCGTCGGCGATCTTCTCCACCGTGCCGAAAAACTCCAGGTGCACCGGCTCGACTGTGGTGACGATGGCGGCGTGCGGCCGCACCAGCCGGGCGAGCGGCGAAATCTCGCCGGCGTGATTCATTCCCAATTCGAGCACGGCGAAGCGCGCGGTGTCGGGGCAGCGCGCCAGCGACAGCGGCGCACCCCAATGATTGTTGTAGGACGCAGCCGACGCATGGGTCTCGCCGCAACGCGACAGCGCGAGCCGCAGCGCCTCTTTCGAGCTGGTCTTGCCGACCGAACCGGTGACGCCGATGAACTTTGCACTGCTGCGTGCGCGCGCCGCGCGCGCCAGTTGCCGCAGCGATTCAAGCACGTCCGGCACGACGAGCAGCGGCGCGCCCTTCGGCATGCCACCTTCGCGGCCTTGTGCGATCACGGCAACGCCGGCACCGGCCTTCAGCGCCGCCGGCACGAATTCGTGGCCGTCGCGGACGTCGGCGAGGGCAAAGAACGCATCGCCCGCGCCCAGGGACCGGCTGTCGATGGAAAGACCGCCGACGCGATCCGGCAGCGCGCCTTCCCGGCGCGCGCCCATCGCGGCAGCCATTGCTTCGACAGTCCAAAGCACCTTGCTGCTCACGCAACCTCCTTGAGAGCCGCTTCAGCCGCCTCGTGGTCGCTGAACGGCAACGTGAGATCGCCGACGATCTGGCCGGTTTCGTGACCCTTGCCCGCGATCAGCAGCACGTCACCCGATTTCAGCGACACGATACTGGATCGAATGGCCTCGCCGCGGTCGCCGATTTCGACGACGTGCTTCACGCCGCCCGCACCCGCCATGATCGAAGCGCGTATCGCCGCTGGATTTTCGCTGCGCGGGTTGTCGTCGGTGACGATGACGCGGTCGGCATCGCGCGCGGCGATGGTGCCCATCTCCGCGCGCTTGCCCTTGTCGCGGTCACCGCCGCAGCCAAACACCACGACCAGTTCGCGCTTCGCATAAGGCCGAAGCGCGGCGATCGCCTTGTCCAGTGCGTCGGGCTTGTGCGCGTAGTCGACGAAGATCGGAGCGCCATTGCGCTCGCCTATGAAATCGAGCCGCCCCTTGGCGCCCTTGAGCGAGCCAAGCGCCGCGAACACCGCGCCCGGCGCGCCGCCGGTCGCGATGACAAGGCCCGCGGCGACCAGCGCATTCTCGACCTGGAACGCGCCGACCAGCGGCAGCATGATCGAATGCCGCTTGCCCGCATGCTCCACGGTCAGCCG
>JAKFYI010000028.1 GCA_021730985.1 Hyphomicrobiales bacterium
AAACCCCGCCCGTGTCATCGATCATTTCCATCGCAGGCCTGTCCAAGACCTACGCCTCCGGCTTCCAGGCGCTCAAGAGCCTCGATCTGGAGATCAAGCGCGGCGAGATTTTCGCCCTGCTTGGGCCGAACGGCGCCGGCAAGACGACGCTGATCAGCATCGTCTGCGGCATCGTCAATCCGTCGTCGGGCAGCGTGACTATCGACGGCCACGACAGCCTGCGCGACTACCGTGCGGCACGCTCGCAGATCGGCCTGGTGCCGCAGGAGCTGCACACTGACGCGTTCGAAACGGTGACCGCGACGGTGTCGTTCAGCCGCGGGCTGTGGAATAAGCCGAAGGATCCCGCGCTGGTCGAGAAGGTGCTCAAGGACCTCTCGCTGTGGGACAAGAAGGACTCCAAGATCATGACGCTGTCCGGCGGCATGAAGCGGCGGGTGATGATCGCCAAGGCGCTGGCGCATGAGCCGCAAATCCTATTCCTCGATGAGCCGACCGCCGGCGTCGACGTCGAGCTGCGCCAGGACATGTGGCAGGTGGTGCGCGAGCTTCGCGCGTCCGGCGTCACCATCATCCTGACCACGCACTACATCGAGGAGGCCGAGCAGATGGCCGACCGCGTGGGCGTGATGAGCAAGGGCGAGCTGATCCTGGTCGAGGACAAGGCCGCGCTGATGCAAAAGCTCGGCAAGAAAGCGCTCAAGATCCAGTTGCAGAAGAAGCTTGACGCGGTGCCGCCGGAGTACGCGGGCCGGCTCACGCTGTCTGCCGACGGCATGGAGTTGGTCTACGGCTACGACACCCGCGCCGAGCGGCCCGGCATCACCGCGTTGCTCGAAGGCCTGATCCAGCAAGGCATCCGCTTTAAGGACATCAACACGGCGCAGAGCTCGCTGGAGGACATTTTCGTCGATCTGGTGAGGCGGCAATGAACTGGCGCGCGGTCTGGGCGATCTACACGTTCGAAATGGCGCGCACCGGGCGCACTATTTTCCAGAGCATCGTGTCGCCGGTGCTGTCCACGTCGCTCTATTTCGTCGTGTTCGGCGCGGCGATCGGCTCGCGCATCACCGAGATCGACGGCGTGCCCTACGGCTCGTTCATCGTCCCCGGCCTGATCATGCTGACGCTGCTGACGCAGAGCGTGATGAACGCCTCGTTCGGCATCTATTTTCCGAAGTTCATCGGCACGATCTACGAACTGCTGTCCGCGCCGGTGTCGTATCTGGAGATCGTGCTCGGCTATGTCGGCGCCGCCGCGACCAAGTCAATTATCCTCGGGCTGATCATTCTCGCCACCGCGGGCTTCTTCGTGCCGCTGCGGATCGCCCATCCGGTCTGGATGCTGGGATTCCTGGTGCTGACTGCTGTCAGCTTCAGCCTGTTCGGCTTCATCATCGGCATCTGGGCCGACGGCTTCGAGAAGCTTCAGCTCATTCCGCTGCTGGTGCTGACCCCGCTCACCTTCCTCGGCGGCTCGTTCTATTCGATCAGCGTGCTGCCGCCGTTCTGGCAGACCGTCAGCCTGTTCAATCCGATCGTCTATCTGGTCAGCGGCTTCCGCTGGAGCTTCTACGAGGTGGCGGATGTCGATGTCTCGATAAGCCTCGCCATGACGGCAGTCTTCCTGGCCGCCTGTCTCGTCACCGTGTGGTGGATTTTCAAGACCGGCTACAAGGTCAAGAACTAGTTTCGACGGGCACCCCGGCGCCAGGGCCCTTGCGCCGCAAACGCAATCCACTGCAAACAGGCGCATGGATTTCCTCGGCACGCCCGGCATGGACGCGCTCACCTTTTTCGCCATGACCGTGGCGTCGCTGGTGACCGCGTTTCTCGGCGTGTTCACCGGCGCGGCCGGCGGCGTCGCGCTGCTCGGCGTGATGGCGATCGCGATGCCGCCGGCCGTGCTGCTGCCCGTCCATACCGTTGTGATGCTGGGCTCCGGCATCACCCGCACCATGATCATGTGGCGTGACGTGATCCGCGGCACGGTGCTGCCGTTTATCGCGGGCGCCGTGATCGGCGCGGTGGCGGGCGCCAACGTGTTCGTGGCGCTGCCGCAGTCGATCCTGCTGCTGATCCTCGGCGTCTTCATGCTGATCGTCACCTGGATGCCGAAGCTCGGGCGGATCGGCGGCGAGCGCGGGCGGTTCGCGGTGCTGGGCTTTGCCGCCACATTCCTCGGCGTATTTGTCAGCGCGACCGGGTCGCTGCTGGCGCCGTTCCTCGCCAGCCATACGCCCAACCGCTACAAGATGGTCGCCACCATGGGCGCGCTGATGAGCGTCACCCATATCGCCAAGCTCGCGGCGTTCGGCTTCATCGGCTTCGCGATCGGCAAGTATCTGCCGCTGATGGTGGCGATGATCGCGGCCGGCGCGGTCGGCAACTGGCTGGGCGAGGTGGCGCTGCACAAGACCTCGGAGCAGCGGTTCCGCCTGGTGCTGCAGATCATCCTGACCCTGCTGGCGTTGCGCTTGATCTGGAGCGCGGGCGTCGAGGCCGGCTGGTACTGACGCTGCCGCGATTGTGCGGCGAGTTGTCTCTGTTGCAGCCAGCGCGCGAACTTCCTAGCATGACCGGCAAGGGCCGCAATCAGGACCGGAATTCCGAGGAGGACAACGTGACCAGGTCGAATGACACCAAGGCTGCGCCATCGCGCCGCCGCATCATCAAGGCGGGCGGCGCTCTCGCGCTCGGTCTCGCGGCTCCGGCATTTCTCAAGATCGGTTCGGCGCTTGCGGCCTATCCGGAGCGGCCGATCAAGATCGTGGTCGCCAACACGCCGGGCGGCCCGTCCGACATCATCGCGCGAATTCTCGCTGCGGAATGGCAGCAGGCGATGGGCGGCTCGGCGTTCGTGGAGAATCGCGGCGGCGGCGGCGGCAACATCGGTTACGGCTTCGCGGCGCGTGCCGAGCCGGACGGCTACACCATCCTGCTCACCACCAGCGCCTATGTGGTGAACCCGAGCCTCTACAACACGATTCCGTACGATCCGTTCAAGGATTTCGTGCCGGTCTGCGAGCCGGCCGTGTCGCCGCATGTGTTCGTGGTGAAGGCGGATTCGCCGGCCAAGACCATGAAGGAATTCGTCGCGCTGGTGAAAAAGGATCCGGACAAGTTCAACGTCTCGACGCCGCCGATCGGAACCACGCCGCAACTGCAGGCCGAGGTGCTGAAGCTGCGCGAGGGCATCGACAAGATGGCGACCGTGGTGTTCCAGGGCGGCGGCGACGCCGTGAAGGCCATCCTCGGCGGCACCGTCCAGCTTTCGTCGGGCACCGTCCCGCCCGCGCTGCCCCATGTGAAGGCCGGCACATTGCGCGCGCTGGCGCAGACCGGCGCAAAGCGCTGGGTCGGACTGCCGGACACGCCCACCATGGCGGAGGCCGGCTTCAAGGACTTCGTATTCGACACCTACTGCGCGCTGGTCGCGCCGGCAAAGACGCCGCCAGAGGCGGTGGCCAAGCTCGAGAAGGTCACGCTCGACATTCTGGCGCGGCCGGAAATGCAGAAGCGGTTGATCGAGGCGGGCTTCGACGTCACCGCATTGACCGGCAAGGGCCATGCCGCGCGTATCGCCAGGGAAATCCCGATGTTCAAGCAAGTCATCGAGCAGGCGAAGATCGCGAAACTCTAACGCGCAACCCGGTTAACGCGGCCCGCGGCGGCATTGCCATCGCGGGCCGCTTTGTTTTTGTGCGTGCGCATCGCAAACGGCATGAACAAGCGTGGTTAAGTTTACGTTTGCGGCTTTACGTTAATTCGCGAAACCAATCGCTGCGCCGCGGTTCGCCGCTAAGACTCACCCTGAGAAAACCAAGGCCTGATCGGCAATCTCAGGGGGCTGACGTGCACACGGATTACATCGGCGGCGAAGAGCGTCCTCGCGTCATCGCGCGCAAGCTCATCTACTGGGTCGCGGCGATCACATGCACCGGTGGCGCGGTCGATGCGTCCGGCGTGCTGGACGTGGTGCGCGCCCGCGCCATGACGGCAACTGCGGCGATCTCGCGCCCTGCCGTTGCGCCGAAGCCGCTCGTTCGCAAAGAGGTGTTGCAGGCGCAGGCCACGCTGCTCGCCACTGAAGAACCGGTGGTGACCGACGCGCCGCCGGCCGATCTGGCGCCGGTCAGGACGATGCCGCTGCAGCCGCTGCCTGCGATGCCGGCGCAGCCGATGCCCGATCCGCTGCCGGTTGCCGAGGCGCCGCAAGCCGCGCCCGTTGCGCCGCAGCCCGGCACCTTCAAGCTCGCCAACGCCGATCCGCGTTTCGAGGCGGCGCTCACGGCGCTGGCGATGAAGCCGCCGGTCGAAGCCGGCGTCGGCGTTGTTGCGCCCGCCGGTGAAGAAGAAATTCCGTCCGCTCCATTCGAGGGCCGCAAGAAGCCGGTTGCTCCGCAGCCCGCGCCTTCCGTCGCGCCTGCAGTTAGCGTGCCGCCGGCCGTATTGCCGGTGCAACTCCCAGCCTTAGCCGAAGTGCCGATGCCGCGTCCGCGTCCGCCGCTGACACCGGCGCAGGAGCTTGGCCTTGAAGGCAAGGAGCGCGTGAAGGCTGAGCATTGTCTTGCCCAGGCGATCTATTTCGAAGCCCGCAACGAGCCGGTGCGCGGCCAGATCGCGGTCGCCCAGGTGGTGCTCAACCGCGTGTTCTCGCCGTATTATCCGGAGACCGTGTGCGGCGTCGTGTTCCAGAACGCGCACCGTCACCTGAGCTGCCAGTTCACCTTCGCCTGCGACGGCATTCCGGAGCGGGTCACCGAGCGCGGCCCTTGGAGCCGCGCGCAGAAGATCGCCAAGCAGGCGCTCGACGCTCAGGTCTGGCTGACCGACGTCGCCAAATCGACGCACTACCACGCCACCTACGTGCGGCCGAACTGGATCCGCGAGATGAAGGTGATGGTCAAGCACGGCCAGCACATCTTCTATCGCCCGCACCGCTGGGGTGACGGCAAGGATGAAGCGGGCTGGGGCGTCGCCGCGCTGCAGCCGCAGGCCTCGAAGCCAAAGCTCGCCTCCGCCAGGCACAACTAGCCAATTCCACGTCCCGGTGTGAAACTGCGCCCGACAGTGCAGTGAACATCGGGGCGGAAATGCCAGACCATCAGAACGTCAGCGAGACGCTTGCGCGCTTCGCGGTCGAGACGCCGGCCGGACGCATCCCGGACAAGGTGCGCCACGAGGCCAAGCGCGCGCTGCTCAACATTCTGGCCACCGGCATCCGCGGTGGCATCGATCCGACCTACGAGACATTGCTGCGCTCGCTGCCGGCGGTGGGGCAGGGCAAGGCCACGATTGTCGGCCGCTCCGAGCGAGCCGACGCGCTCAACGCGACATTTTTGAATGCCGCCGGCGCCAACATCGACGACTTCTGCGACACCCATTTGCCGACGGTGATCCATCCGACCGCGCCGATCATGCCGCCGCTCTACGCGCTGTCCGAACTGCAGCGGGTGCGCGGCGCCGATCTGCTCGACGCCTTCGCCATCGGCGTCGAGGTGGCGTGCCGGATCGGCAACTCGATCTCGCCGTCGCATTACCGGACGCGGGGCTGGCACATCACCGCGAGCTGCGGCGTGTTCGGCGCCGCCGCCGCCGCCGGACGCCTGCTCGGCCTCGACGCCAGGCAAATGGTGTGGGCGCTGGGCAGCGCCGCCGCGCAATCGTCGGGTCTGGTGGAGATGCTGGGTCAGCCGACCAAGAGCATCGGCGTCGGCAACGCCGCGCGCAACGGACTGTGGTCGGCGCAGCTTGCGCAGCGCGGCTTCGCCGGGCCGCCGCGTCCGCTGGAAGGCCGGTTCGGCTTTTTCAATGCGATGGGCGAAGCACCGAAATGGCCGGCGCTGCTCGACGGTCTCGGCGAGACCTGGGAGCTCTCCATCAACGCCTACAAGCCGTATCCCGGCGGCGTGGTGATCCATCCGGTGATCGACGCCGTGCTCGAACTGCGCGCCAAGGGCGCATTCAAGACCGGGGACATCGTCCGCATCGCCGTTCACGGCCACCCGCTGCTCAGCGAGCGCGCCGACCGGCCCAACGTCACCACCGGACGCGAGGCGCAGGTCAGCGTGCAGCACAGCGTTGCAGCGGCACAGATTTACGGCGACGCCGGTCTCGACCAGTACACCGACCAATGCGTCAACGAACCGGCGGTGCTGGCGTTGCGGAGCAAGGTCGAGGTGACGCAGGATTCCAACATCGCAGTCGAGGCGGCGATGGTCGAACTCTGGACCAAGGATGGCCAGCATCACCGCGCGTCGGTCGTGGCCGCACGCGGCAGCGCCGGACGGCCGCTCACCGACCGCGAATTGGAGCAAAAGTTTGAGCGTCTTGCCGGGCCGCTCGTGAAGGACGGCCGCAAGTTGATCGACGCGGTTTGGGCGTTCGACAAGGCTGAGGATGCGTCGAATATCCTGGCGATGACGGTGCCGTAGTTACCTCTCCCCGCTTGCGGGGAGAGGTCGCGAGCAAAGCGAGCGGGTGAGGGGGGCTCCCGATGGGTCGCGCTCTTGAACATTGCCCCTCACCCCACCCTCTCCCCGCATGCGGGGAGAGAGAGTGAGAGATCCTAATCCTCCTCCGACACCAGCCGCTTGGCGCTCCAGCCTTTCAACACGCCGTTCATCTCCTCAAGGACAAAGAACCGCGCGCTGTCGCGGTCATAGCCTTCGTCAAGCCGGGCGTCGTAGTCGGTGAAGGTGTGGCGCACGTAGGCGACCAGGGAGAGCCATGCGGCGGCCTCGGGCGAGGCGGCGCGCAATCCGCCGCTGTCCAGCGCGTGGTCGATCACCGCGCCGAACTCGTGCGACGGAATGCCGGGCACCAGGCGGCGCAACGCGGTTTCGATTTCGGAACGGCGATGCATGAGCCGAATGAAGCGCGCGGCGGCACAAATGAAAAGGCCCTCCGGTTTCCCGGAGGGCCTGAACGTTCGGTGTCGTCAGCCTACGGGCAGGGATGCCGCTGGCCGTCGTAGCCGAGATAGGTGCCGCTCGACGGATCGTAGGACTTGAACCGCTGCATGCAGTAGGAAACGGCATTGCCGCCGCCTGCGCCCGGTGCGCGGTAGTAGGCCGGTGCATCATCCTCGTACACGGTCGGTCCCGGCGCGTAGTAATACGGTGCCGCGAACGCGCCGCCGATCACCGCGCCGGTCGCGAGACCAAGGCCGAGGCCAATGCCCGGGCCGTAGTAGCGGCCGCGATAACCGTAGCCGCCGCGATAGCCGTAGCCGCCGCGATAACCACCGCGGTAGCCGCCGTATCCGCCGCGATAGCCACCATAACCGCCACGGAAACCACCGCCGCCGCGGCCGCGAAACTGCACGTCAGTCACCAGGTCGTTTGCGCCGCTGATGCCGATCGCGGTCTGCGGGCGGGCAAGCTGCGCCGCGGCAGGGAGCGTAGCAGCGACAGTCATTGCCGTGCCGAAAGCGGCGGCCAGCAAACTGCCGGTCATCAGAGTCTTCATCGTCGTACCCTCACATGGATCGCCGCGGATGCGGCGAAGATCGCCCATGTCTCAATGTTGGGTATCGATTATGGTTCCGCCATGACGCGAAATGCGATGCCGCGGCACGCATTTCCGGCCAAGTCGTCGCGGCGATGAAGGCGCGTTAATCGGAATATGTTCGAATGGCGGCGCGCCGCATGTCGCGCGGCACGCAATCGCACTCACGCCTACCAGCGGCGATAACCGCCGCGCCAGCCGCCGTAGCGGTAGCCGTAGTAGGGACGCGGCCCGTAGTAACCGAACGGTCGGTAGTAGGGATACGGATAGCCGCCGTAGACGACCGGCGGGCCGACCGCCACATCGATGTCGTCATCCACCGGCACGCCGGCGGCAGGAACGGGACGCGGCGCTGCCCGGCGCGCGGCTGACGGAACGCGGCCGCTCGTGTCGAGCGCGGTCATGATCGCGTAGCCGCTCTTGCCCTGCCAGTCGATCGCGCACCAGCCGCCGTCGCAGTTGGTCGCGTCGACCAGGCTGCCGGCTGGAATCTTGCCGAGGATGGCCTGGTCGGTTCCCGGCGCGGTTCGCAGGTTCACGGTGGATTTCACGTAGGCCGGCGCGGCATGGACCGCGGCGGCCGAAAGTGCGAGCAGAGCCGCGGCGCCGAGCGCGGCCGTCCAGTGGGCGTGAATGGATGTCATGGTTGTCCTCCCCATCGCGTCGCATCCTTGGGGAAGATTTTAGCCAGACTGTGGCGGCGTGTCCCGCCGGTTTGCTTCAGAAGCCCTGCACCGCGTTGCGCACATGCTCCACCTCGGGCGGCGTGGCGAAGCAATGCCCGACCAGCTTGCGCCATTCCTGGAAGTCGGCGGAGCCGCGAAAATCCACCGTGTGGTTCTCGATCGTGTCCCACTTCACGAACAGACGGTAGCGGCTGGGCTTCTCGACGGAGCGGTTCAGGGCGAGCCCCTTGCAACCCTTGGCGCGTTTGAACAGCGGCGCGGCCTTGCTGACGCCGGTTTCGAACTCCTGTTCCATGCCGGGCTTCACGTCGATCTGTGCGATCTCGAGGATCATGTGGGCTCCCTTCGGGTAGAACTGCACCCTATAAGAATATCGACCAGCAATCTTCCTCCGGAGCGTCTATCGGGCGGGTACGATGAATTTCTGGTCCTGGAGCGCAACATGAGGCGGCGAGATTTCCTTGGTGGTGCCGTCGGCGGGGCGGTGTGGCCGCTTGCTGCGCGCGCGCAGCAACCGCCTGTCCGGCGCATCGGGCATTTGCGCGGGGCGCCGCCGCCCGAACGTGAGCTTCAGGCCTTTCTGCGTGGGCTCGCCGAGCACGGCTACGTACAAGGACGCAATTTCGTGCTCGTTCCGCAATGGGGCGACGGCACGGTGAACCGGCTGCAGGAACTGGCCGTCGCGATGGTCAATGCCGGCGTCGATATCATCGTGACCGAAGGCACGCTCGCGGTGCGCGCTCTGCGTGCGGTCACCGCAACCGTGCCGATTGTCATGATGCGGGCCGCCGACCCGTTCGTGTCCGGCCTCATCACGAACCTTTCGCGTCCTGGCGGAAATATCACTGGCTTCTCGACGCTGAACGTCGATTTCGCCAGCAAGACCTTGGAGATTCTGAAAGGGATGGTTCCGGGCTTGACCAAGGTCGCGACGCTGGCGCCGCGCCAAGTATGGGATATTTTCATGGCGGCCGAAAGCAAGGCTGCCCAGTCGCTCGGGATCGAACTTGTTTACATTGAAATGAACGGGCCGGAGGCGGCAGACACAGCTTTGCGCAGCGCGGCAAAAGCGGGGGCGCATGGTGTGGTCGTTCGCGGTACGCCGTTCTATTCATCGATGCAGCGCAAGGCCATCATCGACAGCAGCGCCGAGCATCGGCTCGCCGTGATCTATGAAGCGCGCGACTACATCGAGCAAGGCGGCCTGGTGAGCTACGCGACCGACGTGTTCGAGTTGTACCGGATGGCCGCGGGCTACGTCGTCCGAATCCTGGCAGGCACAAGTCCCGGCGATCTGCCGATTCAGCAGCCGACCAAGTTCGAGCTGGCGATCAATCTCAAGACCGCCAAGACCTTGGGATTGGAGGTGCCGGCTGCGCTGTTGGCCACCGCCGATGAGGTGATCGAGTAAGCCCGCCGAGCTTTTCGCGTCACAACGTCTGCGCGGTGTTGCCCTTGAACAGGATCGGCCCGGTCGGCCGTCCGGTCGGCGAACCGCCGGCGGGCTCCAGCGTGATCTCGAACAACTGATCGGGGCCGGGTCGGGGCAGGTCTTTCAATTGCAGTTCGAGCGTGCGCGCGCGGTCCATCAATCCGACCGACACCGGGCCGCGCTCACGGCTCGGCAACGTCCAGACCTGCAGCGCGCGGCCGGACGGTACATTCATCGAAGTGAGCGGCAGCAGGATGGCGCGGCCATCGGCGAAGGCGTGCACCACAGCGCCCGCGCGGTCGCCGTCAACCAGCACGGCGACCATCACCGGCTGCAATCGCGCCTGGCGGATCGCTGCGCCCAGACCTACCGCCAGCAGCAGGGCTGCGAACGTCGAGCCGATGGCCGCCGTCCGCATCACCGGCAGATCGTTCCAAAGCTTCGCCCATCGCGAGGGCTGGGCGGGCGGCGGAGCCGCCGTGCTCGCCTCGATGCGATTCCATAATTCTTCGCCGGCGGCGTGCGGTGCGGTGGAGTCATCGAATTCGGCGAAGCGCGCGCGCCAGCGTTCGACCTCGCGGGCAAAGCCTGAGTCGGAGACGAGCCGGCGCTCGGCGCCGGCCTTGGCCTCGCCCTCCAGCAGGCCGAGCACGTATTCGGCGGCCTCCGTGCGATGCGGTTCGGTGGCATCCGTCATCCCATGCACTCCCGCAATGAGATCAGGCTGCGGCGCATCCAACTTTTCGCGGTGCCGAGCGGCACGCCGAGCCGGCCGGCCAGTTCGCCGTGCGAGAGGCCGTGGACATAGGCCAGGATCACCACCGCGCGGCGTTCCGCATCGAGCTGTTCGAGGCAGCGGCGCAGCGCGCTGGATTCCGGCAGCCGCGCCAGCGCGTTCTCCGTGGCGGGCGCCGCAACCTCGCCGATCTCGGGGTCGGATACGAAGCGGCTCTCGTCGCGCAGGATGCTGATCGTGCTGTTGCGCAGGATGGCATAGAGCCAGGTGCGCGCGCCGCCGCGCGCCGGATCGAACGAGCGGGCCGCCCGCCACAGCCGCATGAAGGTGTCCTGCACGGCCTCCTCGGCAAGATCCTGGCGGCGCAACATCCGCCGCGCCACGCCCACCATGCGCGGCGCCTCGATGTCGTAGATGACGCGCATCGCGGAGCGCTCGCCCGCGGCGCAACGCGCGATCGCTGCGGCAAGTTGCGCTTCAATGGCGCGATCGGGTCCGGAATCGTTCATTCTCTAGGGTTCCGCGGTCATCCTACGCAAAGGCCCGGAATCGGCCAACCGCTCATGAATACGCCGAGCGGGGGCAAATGGATGCATGGCCGCTCACATTTAGTTGACCGGCTTCCTGCATCCACCGGGCGGTCTCGCTGCGTACCCCCTCTGTCGCCGCAACAGGGCGACCGAGAAACAGGGAGTTCGTTCCATGACCATCAAGTTCATGCTGGCCGCCTCCGCGGCCCTTCTCATCACCGCCGCCGCCTCGGCCCAGGCCGCCGAAGTCGCCGCGCTGATGGGCGACAACACCATCGCGATCGTCGATACCAGCCAGAAGAAGGTTGTGAAGACGTGGAACATTACCGGCGTCGCCGGCAAGGTGCTCGGCATCGACGTACGTCCGGCCGACGGCATGCTGTACGCGGTGGGCGGCGAGGGCGGCATCTACACCATCGATACCAAAACCGGCAAAGCCACCATGAAGTCCAAGCTGGACACCATGCTGCCCGCCAACGTAATGGCGACGGTGGACTTCAACCCGGCCGCCGACCGTCTGCGCGTGATGGGCAACGACGGAACCAGTCTCCGCGTCAACGTGGAAGACGGCAAGGTCACCAAGGACGGCAACCACAAGTACGCCGACGGTGACATGCACAAGGGCGAAAAGCCGAACGTCGTCGCCGGCGCCTATTCCAACTCGGTCAAGGGCACCAAGGAAACCACGCTGTACAACATCGACGGCACCATCGGCGCGCTGGTCAAGCAGGTCCCGCCGAACGACGGTGTGCTGAACGCGATCGGCAAGCTCGGCGTCAAGGCCGACAACGCCGCCTTCGACATCTGGTCGGACGGCCAGGGCAAGAACGAAGCCTGGCTGATGTTGGGCGATACGCTCTACAGCGTCGATCTGACCAGCGGCAAGGCGACGATGGCCGCCAAGATCGCGGGCGCCAAGGGCACGGTGCGCGACATCGCGATCCTTCCGGCGATGTAACGCGCTGCGGTGTGGCCCGTTTGCCGCATCGGAAGGCCGGCGCGCGTCAGCCCCGCGGCGCGCGCCGGGCTTTCTAGGCCTCGTCGAACACGTCGATCTCGATGGCGCCCGGAAACATGGTGCGCCAGGTCGCCAGATAGGCCTGCACCATCGGATCGCTTGCGGCCTTCTGCCGGCTGGTTTCGATCGTCTCGGGGGTTTCGTAGGTGATCTCCTGGATGAAGCGCTTGGGATCGTCCACGTTGCGCAGCAGCCGCACCTTGGCGTTGCCGAACATCCCGAAAAACGGCGTCGCCGATTTCATCATCCCCAGCATGTCCGCGGACACATCCGGCAGCGTGAACCGGAAATGGACGATGCGCCGGACCTGCTTTTCCTGGTTCGCCATGTTCGCTCCGCCGGTTGCCGCGCGCCCATTCTGGCACCCGCGCGGGCCAACGCCAAACAGCTCCGTGCGTGGTAGCCTGTCTTGAATTGCCAGGGAGGATCGCGTGACACGATGGCTGCTGGCCGCTGTACTGGCCGTGGTGCCGGTCGCCGCTCAAGCGCAATACGAGAGCTACGGCGTGTTCTGCGCGAACGGCCGGATCGCCATCGATTCCCGTTCCGAGGAGCAGATGCGCAGCAACCGCGGCGCCTGCCAGTTCCGGCGGTTTCCGAACCGGTCCGACGCGGAAGGCTTCGCCCGCAGAAATTTCGGCGGCGTGGACAAGCCCTGCAGTTGCCGGTGAGGCGGCGCAGCCTTCCGGCTTCGGTCCCGATCGGGTAGCTTCACCTGGACGAACAAGGACCGGGGAGGACACATTGCGCCGGACATCGAACATCAACCGCAGGCGGCTGTTGCAGGCATCCGCCGCGGCGCTCGCGGCTCCAGCCCTGGGGACGGCAGCGTTGGCGCAAACGGCCTGGCCGAACCGCCCGGTGCGGGTGGTGGTGCCCTATCCACCGGCCGGCGGCGCCGACACCACGGCGCGGCTGCTGTTCAACAAGCTCGGCGAGTTGTGGGGCGCGCAGTTCATCATCGACAACCGGGGTGGCGCCGGCGGGACCATCGCCGCGGCTGCGGTCGCCAAGGCCGATCCCGACGGCTACACGATCATGCACGACGCGACCGCGCATTCGGTCAATCACGCGCTCTACAGCAACCTGTCGTTCAACTACACCAAGGACTTCGTGCCGGTGTTTCTGGCCTCGCTGGTGCCGAACATCCTGGTCGCCAACAATGGCGTGACCGACAAGACGCTGGCCGACGTCATCGAGACTGCGAAGAAGACACCCGGCGGGATCGATTTCGCGTCGTCGGGCAACGGCACGCTGCAGCACCTCAGCCTCGAGATGCTCAAGCATATGGGCAAGGCGCCGATCAATCACGTTCCGTATCGCGGCGGCGGCCCGGCGCTCAACGATATCGTCGGCGGGCAGATCAAGTACTACTTCTCGAACGGCTCGGCGTCGGTTGGCCTGATCCAGGGCGGCAAGGTCAAGCCGATCGTGCACACCGGCAAAGGCAGGCTCGGCACGCTGCCGGACCTGCCGGCGGCGCAGGACACCATCCCGGGCTTCGAGGCCTACGAATGGAACGGCGTGTTCGTACCGGCCGGAACGCCGGCCGACGTCGTGAAGAAGCTGAACGCCGGATTGAACGAGGTGCTGCGCCAGCCAGATATCGTGGCGCGGCTGAAGCAGCTCAACATCGACTCCCGCGCCAATTCGCCGGACGAGTTCCGCGCCTTCGTGGCGGAGGAGACGGTGAAGTGGGGCAACGTGGTGCGCGACGCGGGCATCAAGCTTGGGTCGTAGCGTGTCCGTTCGGCTGGCTGCTGCATTCATTGTGATACTGAGCGGCTGCGCATCCGCGCTGGCCAACGGCGCGGTGAGCGAGCGCAAAGCCGGCGGGCTCGTCTTCAAGAAGACCGACAGCATCGGCATCGCCAGCGAGGAACTGTTCGTGTCGCGCCAGGAGATCCGCGTCTCCTACATCTACAACTCGATCGCGAAGACGCCGCAGAACCTCACCATCTCGTTTCCGATGCCGGAAATTCCGCTCGACGACGGGCCGGACACCGAAGACGCGCTGATGAACGACCGGATTGCGGACAAGCGGAACTACATGAACTTCAAGGTCCGTGTCGATGGCCAGGAGATCAAGGCGCGGTTGATTGAGCGCGCGCTGTTCAAGGGTAAGGACATATCGGCGCGGCTCAAGCGCGACAGCGTTCCGCTGCTGCTGGCGGCGCACATGCAGGACGAGAAGATCAAGCCGTTGCCGGAGGCCGTGAAGAAGGCGCTCGTGAACGAAGGGCTGTTCGCATACTCCGAGGGCAGCGGGTTCTACAGCCCGAACTGGAGCTATCAGGTTCTGTTCGAGTGGGAGCAGGCCTTCAAGCCGGGTCAGACCAAGGTCGATGTCTCGTACCGGCCGATCGCGGGCGACACCAGCGACTACGGCGATCACTACAACACCGGCGCGGGCGTGAGGAAATACTGCGTCGATCCGGCGATCCGAGCGGCGATCAAGAAAGCCGGCGGCCGCTACGAGGTCGCAACGGTGGGATACGTGCTCAAGACCGCGCGGTTCTGGAACGGGCCGATCGGCAAGTTCCGGCTCGTGGTCGATAAGGAGAAGCCGGAGAACCTGGTGGCGTTCTGCCCGGCCAGCAGCAAGAAGATTTCGCCGACGCGGTTCGAATGGACCGCGGCGAACTTTTCGCCCGAGCGCGATCTCGAGGTGGTGTTCTTCCTCCGCGTTGACGATCCGCCGAACTAGCGCGTTATCGCGCGCGGCGCTCGGCCTGCCGCGCGGTGGCACAGGACGGCAGCTTCTCGCGATGGGATGGCACCATCCCGGTCACCCAGGGTTCGGCCCCCGCGGGGAAGTCGTGCCTGGCGATCCCACCGGCGTTCAGCGCGGCGTGCATCGCTTCGCGCACTCGCTGGTCCATCGCGGTGGACGGCGCGGGCGTGCCGCTGCCGGCTGCGGCCATCGCGCGCGAATAGGTCGAAGCCGCGACCACGAATGCCGCCTTGTTGGCTTGATCGCAGGGCGCCATGGCGTAGGCGGTGGCGGCCTGGATCGCGGTGAGCCGCATCTGGTTGCGCCCGGATTCGGGGTCGCCCGGCGGCGAGGGCGTGGCGCTCTCGACATCCTGCCGGATGATTTCCTTGGCGACGGAAACCGCGGGCTCGACGCTGGTCGCAACGGCCGGCGCTGACACCGCTATGGGCGCAGATACAGGCGCAGACGCGAGCATGTCCGGCTTCGGCGGAACGGCGCGGACCGCGGCCACCGGAAAGCTTTTCGAAGCCCAGGATACACCGGCGAATGTTCCGGCAAACAAGGCGATCGCGGCCAGCACGAAGCGCAGGTTGCCCATCACGTCAGTCCTCGCGGATATGACGAGTTTAGCCCCGGCGTCGTTAAGGCGGCGCTAGCGAAGCCGATCCATGTCGCGGGATAGGGATTGTCGTAACCGCGCAGTTAAAGGCTTGGGAACAAGTCTAACAATCCGCCGTCACTCGAAGGTTTTGTCGGCCCGCTGCAGCACCGAAGCGGGCAATTCGACGCCGATCTCCTTGGCGGTCTTGATGTTGACCGCCATCTCCAGCTTGGGCGCGACATCGACCGGCAGGCTTGCCGGCTTCTCGCCGCGCAGGATTTTGGCGGTCATTTCCGCGAGCTTGCGCAGCGACGCCGGATTGTCGAGGCCGAGCGACAGCAGCCCGCCGGACTCCACATAGGCCTTGGAGGCAAACAGGGTCGGCAATTTGCGTGCGGTGGCAAGCTCCGCGATCTTGGAACGGCGCCCGCCGAAATGCGGGCTGGGAAGAAACATCGCCATCTGGGACTTGCGCACCACGATGTTCTTGAAGGTCAACTCGATGCTGTAGGGCGGCCGCTCGTGCCGCAGCGGCTGCAGGTCGAGCTTCGCCTCCTTGGCGGCGCGCTCCACGGCGGCGAACTGGTCGGCGGTCTCATTGTCCCATGCCACGGCGAAGCGCTTGCGGCCGGGCACCGCCTCGTTCAGCAGTTCGATCTGCTTTGCGGCCATCTCGGACGGGCGCATCAGCACGCCGGTGACGTTGCCGCCCGGCTTGTCCAGGCTCGCGACGTATTTCAGCGCCACCGGATCGTACTGCGTGGATAGGAAAACGATGGGCACGGTTTTGTCTTGCGCCAGCACCGCCTGCAGTCCGACGTCAGGCCCGGTCACGACGATGACGTCCGGCTTGGAGCGCAGCAAATCGCTGGCGCTGCCGGCGGGCCCGCGCGGATCGGACAGCGCCTTGTATTCGACGATGACGTTGCGGCCGGCCCGAAACCCCGCCTCGTCCATCTGGGCGAGGAACGCCCGGTAGCTCTCGCTCGACGGCGAGAGAATGGCGCTCCCGCCGAGGAAACCGACCCGGCGGATCGTCTTCGGCTGCGCCTGCGCGGCGCGCGGCCACAGCGGCGCCATCGCCGCACCGCTCAACAAGGTGATGAAATCCCGCCGCTTCATGACTCAGCCCCGACTACCCGCGTCTTCCTGCGAAAATCTACCATACTGCGGGGCGCATGTGCACGAGGATGGCATGACCGGCAGCGCCATGTTGACGCTATCCGCAGGCGCTCCCCTATGTCAGTCCTTCATCGTGCGCTTCTCGATCGCCACAAGCTCGTCGAGCCCGGTGGTGCGCTGCGCCGCCTTCATCTCCGGCTCGACGCCGCCCTTGCCGAGCAGCGGATCGATCTCGCCCTTGGCGAGCGCCTCGTAGTTCTGCCGCACCGCCTTGACGATGGCGGCCAGCGCGCTGCCGGACGACGCGGCGAGCCGGTAGCCGAGTTGGGCGAGTTCGGCCTTGGAAAGCGGAAAACCGTGAAAGCCGTCCGCCGGCGCGAACATCATCAGCGGAGGCGGGAGTCTTTCACCAATTTTCCGAAGCTCTTCGGCGTTGCGTGACCAGATGAACAGCATGTCGGCGCCGGCCTTGTGAAACGCTTCGCCGCGCCGCAGCGCGTCGTCGAGGCCATAGGGCCGCACCGCGTTGGAGCGGGCGATGATCAGCATGTTCGGATCGGTGCGGGCGGCCACGCATTCCTTGACGCGCTCCACCATGAACTCGATCGGCACCAGATGCTCGCGGCCGAGATGATGCTCGACGCGGCGCGGCAGCACCTGGTCCTCGATCTCGATGGCCGCAAAGCCGGCAGACTGCGACAGCGCCACGGTGCGGTGCATGTGCACCGGATCGCCCCAGCCGCCGCCGGCATCCAGAACGATCGGCAAGTCGATGGCGGCGCGAATATCGACGCAGACCTGCGCCATTTCCGGCAGCGTGATGTTGGCTTCGGTGACGCACTTGTACCAGCCGAGTGAGCCGCCGCTCAGATAACCGGCCTTGAAACCCGCGGCTGCGGCCATCCGCGCCATCATGGGGTTGAGCACCAGCGGCGCGACGACGAGATCGCCGCCGCGAACGAGATCACGCAGCTTTTCCAAGAAGAAACTCCTATGACTTTGCTATTTGCGAAGACCCGCGTCGGCGACGACCTTCGTCCAGCGCGTGTTCTCATCGGCGATGTGACGGCGGAACTCCTCGGGTGTGCCGCCCAGCCGCGCGATGCTCGAGCCTTGCAGGGACTTTGCGACGTCCTCCGACTTGAGCGCCTCGTTGGCGGCCTTCGACAGCCGGTCGATCACCGCCTGAGGCGTGCCGCTCGGTGCGACCAAGCCGAACCATAGCACGGAGACGCAGTCCGGCACGCCGGCTTCCACCATGGTCGGCAGATCGGGAAGGATGGTGGTGCGCTTGGGATCGGTGGTGCCGAGTGCCACCAGCTTGCCGGCCGCAATGTGGCCCATCACCGTGGAAGCGGGCGAGAAGTAGCCCTGTATGCGGTTGGCGAGCATGTCGGTGATCACCTGCGGGCTGCCGGTGTAGGGAATGTGCTGAATCTTCACGCCCGCCAGCGAGTTGAACAACTCCAGCGCCAGATGGGTGGAACTGGCGACGCCCGAAGAGCCGAACGAGATGCCGTCCGGCTTGGCCTTGGCCGCCGCGATCAGATCCTTGACGTTCTTCACGCCAAGTTCGGGCGTGACTGCGAGCACGGTCGGCGTCGAAGTCAGCAGCGCGATCGGCGTGAAGTCCTTGATGAAATCGAACGTCAGATTGGGATTCTGCGCCGCGTTGATGATGTTGGCGGCGGACCCGATGTAGAGCGTGTAGCCGTCCTTGTCGGCGCGGGCGACCGAGGCCGCGGCGATGCTCGAGGCCGCGCCCGGCCGGTTCTCGACCACGACCTGGCCCTTTAGGATTTCGCCCATCTTGGCGCCGACCACACGGGCCGAAATGTCCGCGGTGGTTCCGGCCGGGAAGCCACTGATGATGCGGATTGGCTGGCTGGGATAAGTCTGCGTCTGCGCGGTAGACGAAAGGCATACGAGCAACGCGGCGAATGCAAGCCGTGTCATCATGAAGTCCTCCCCGATTTTGTTATCGGCGAGCCAAGCATGTTTCCCACCGGCCTGCCAGATGACGCGGTGTCCCGGCCTTGGCTATTCGGCCGCTTGCACGTCGTCCGCATCGATGAAGCCGCCCGACTGCCGCCGCCACAGCGCGGCGTAGTGGCCGTCGAGCCGCAGCAGTTCGTGGTGCGTGCCGTGTTCGACGATGCGGCCGTGGTCGAGCACCACCAGCCGGTCCATTCGCGCGATGGTCGAAAGCCGGTGCGCGATCGCGATCACGGTCTTGCCGGCCATCAGCGTGTCGAGGCTGGTCTGGATCGCCGCCTCGACCTCGCTGTCGAGCGATGAGGTGGCCTCGTCCATGATCAGGATCGGCGCATCCTTGAGGATGACGCGGGCGATGGCGATCCGCTGGCGCTGGCCGCCTGACAGCTTTACGCCGCGCTCGCCGACGTGCGCGTCGTAGCCCCTGCGCAGCCGCCAGTCCTCCAGCCCGAGGATGAACTCGTGCGCCTGCGCGAGCTGCGCCGCATGGATGGTTTCGGACTCGGTCGCGTGCGGCTTGCCGTAGCGGATGTTGTCACGGATGGAACGGTGCAGCAGCGACGTGTCCTGCGTCACCATCGAGATCTGCGCGCGCAGCGATTCCTGGGTCTTGCCGGCGATATCCTCGCCGTCGATCAGGATGCGGCCGCTCTCCAGGTCGAAGAAGCGCAGCAGCAGGTTGACCACCGTGGACTTGCCGGCGCCCGAGCGGCCGACCAATCCGATCTTTTCGCCGGGGCGGACGTTGAGCGTGAAGCCGTCGAGAACGGCGCCGGGACGCTTGATGCCGTCCTCGCCGGCCGACGAGTCGCGGCCATAGCCGAACCGCACGTCCTCGAACGCGATGCGGCCCTTCTCGACCACCAGGTGCTCGGCATTGTCTTTATCGACAAGCTGCAGCGGCACGGCGATCGACATCATGCCCTCCTGCACCACGCCGATCTCTTCGAAAATGTCGGTGATGGCGAAGGCGATCCAGCGCGACATGGCGGTGAGCTGGAATGTGAGCGGCAGCACCATGGCGATGGCGCCGACCTCGACCTTGCCGTAACGCCATAGCACCAGCGCCAGTGCGCCGGAGCCTGCGACCAGCACCGCGTTGAGCACGGCGAGGATGGTGCCGAACGCGGTGATCAGCCGCTGCCCGGCCTGGAAGCGGCCGGTGTGATGCTCGACCGCGTCGCGGACGTAGTCGTCCTCGTCGCGCGGCCGCGCGAACAGCTTGACGGTGAGGATGTTGGTGTAGCTGTCGACGATCCGCCCCATCAGCAGCGAACGCGCTTCCGACGTGATTTTGGAGCGGTCGCGCATCCGCGGCACGAAATAGCTGAGCAGCGCGATGTAGCCTGCGAACCAGACCAGCACGGGGATGGCGAGCCAGAGGTCGGCCACGGCCATCATGATGAGCGCCGTGGTGCCGTACACCACGATGTACCAGACCGCGGTGAACGACGAGACCAGGCTCTCGCGCACCGCGGGTCCGGTCTGCATCACGCGGTTGGAGATGCGGCCGGCGAAATCGTTCTGGAAGAATGCCCAGCTCTGCCGCACCACATGCCAGTGGCTCTGCCAGCGGATCAGGTTGGAGAACGGGCCCGCCAGCGCCTGGTTGGTGATGAGGTAGCGCGCGAATACGATGCCGGGCCGCGCCACCAGCATGACGAGCGCCATCGCTGCGAGCCACGGCCAGGTGTCGGCGAGAAAGCGGTCGGGCGGGATGGTGGAAACCATCGTCACGATCTTGCCGATGAACCACGGCACCGCCGTATCGAGCAGCGCCATGAACAGTTCGATCACGAACAGGACGACGAAAAGCCCCTTCGCCTGGCGGGCGAAGTGCCAGTAGAACGGGATCAGCCGCGCCGGCGGCACCGGGTTGGCCGGCGTCTCGGTCGGGGTGATGAGCTTCTCGAAGTAACGAATCATCGTTGTCGGAACATCCAAAACCATTCATGCCGCGACATGCGGCATGCGGCACGGCCATCAGGTTGTTCGGGAAATCATGGTCGCGGCGGAGGTTTTAGACCTAAGAGCCGTTCGTGACCAGAGTGGGGCGGGGCCACCACAGCCTCATTCGATCACCTTGTCCGCTCGCAATACCAAACCTGCCGGAACCTCGTGGCCAATCGCCTTGGCGGTCTTGAGATTGATCACCAGCTCAAACTTGGTCGGCTGTTCCGCCGGAATATCCGCAGGCTTGGCGCCACGCAGGATCCGGGTGACGAGCCTTGCACGTTGCCGAAACACCTCGGTGAAGCGCGGCCCGTAGCCGATCAGGCCGCCGTCCTCCGCCATCTCCGGCCATTGATGCATCGATGGCATGCGTTGCTTTACAACGTGCTCGATAAAGGTTCGCGCATTGATGGTGAAGAGCGGCGAGGCCAGGAAGATCAAAGCTCCCGCGCCCGTCGCCTTGGCGCCGTCAATCGCAGGTATGACATGAGCGCGCTCGGTTATGCCAAACGTCAGCACTTCTTTGCCCCGGGCCCGCACCGCATCCTGAAGCTTGCGGATATGTTGCTCGGCGGCGGGCGTGGTGGTGTCGGCCAGTAGAGCGATACGGGACGCGCCGGGCACGGCTTCCACGAGAGTATCGAGCCGTTTGGTGTCGAGTTCGGGCGAAAGAATGCTAATCCCGGTGACATTGCCACCCGGCCTCGACAGCGAAGCGATCAGCCCTTCCGCGACCAGATCCTCGCTCATGGCAACGATCGGGATCGTCTTGGTCGCCTCCAGGAATGCACGGGTGTAGCGGTCGGGGCCGGCGATGATCGCGTCGGGCGAGGATTTCAGGATCGCCGCGACCATGCTGTCGATCCTGTCGCGCAGGACACCGAAGCCATTCGAGGTGATTTCGAGATTGCGGCCCTCGGCGAAACCGTTCGTGCGCATCTCGTCGAAGAAGGCGTCTATCCCGGGAGATGTCCGCTCGGCCGGGATGAGACAACCGAGCTTGTAGATTCGCCCCGGCTGCTGCGCGCGAGGGGTGATCGGCGCGAGCGATGCGCCCGCCAAGCCAGTGATGAACTCCCGCCGTTTCATGCAAGCGTCCTCGCACCGGCGGGTAGTTTATTCAGGCCGGGATGCGGGCGATAGGCCCGCCTACATCCGCTTCAGCGTGTAGATCACGTTGCTCAGCGCGGTCAGCACCGTGTTGCGGTCGAGGAAGTGGTACGAATAGGTTCCGCTGGTGCACTGCAGATCAACGCCCGGGATCTCGCCCTTCTTGAAGCCGAGCCGGATCGCGTGCGCGGTCGGATTGGGCTCGGGCAAGTTGCCCTGGAAGATCGCGTCGGCCTCGTAGTCGGTCGGCTCGTACTCGGCGCGCTTGCAGGACAGCGCCTTGTGGCGCGAGGCCACCTCCTTGGCTGCGAAGGTGACGACCTGCTTGACCATCCGCTTGCCTTCCGCGGTCAGTATCGCGCGCTGGCCCTGATCGGCCCACGGCGCCGGCTGCGCCTCGACGATCTCCCAGGTGCCGATCAGCCGGTTGCCGTCTTGTGCGGCGGTGCCGAGGCTCGCGGCAGCGAGCAACATCAGAGCCGTCAGCGCCGTTCGCACGATCATCGCGCCGTCTCCGCATGTTGCTTGGCATAGGCCCGCAGGCACGCCGGGCAAAGACAATCCTGGTCGGCGGAGGCCGGCATCGGCACGCGGAAATCCTCGTCGGCACACCAGCAATGTCCGTCGCGCCCGCCGGCGCCGCAATCAAAGGCGGTGCCGCAGCTCGCGCAGTTCAACCGGCGTTGCGAAGAGGCCGCCAACGGCTGCTCCTTTGGAATCGCCAAGATGTTGCACGCTCGAAGTCCATGCATCAATGCTATCGAACCGTTGTTCTTTGGGCGAATTTCCCGGCCCTGCCTATGTTACAAGCAGCCGATCCATCGCATCCCGGGTAACATGTGAGGACTGAAATGATCGATCTGCATTACTGGACCACGCCGAACGGCCACAAGGTCACGATCTTCCTGGAAGAGACCGCAACGCCCTACAAGATTTTTCCGGTCAACATCGGCAAGGGCGAACAGTTCAAGACCGAATTTCTCACGATCTCGCCGAACAACCGCATCCCCGCGCTGGTCGATCACGAGCCGCCGGGCGGCGGCAAACCGCTCCCGGTGATGGAGTCCGGCGCGATGCTGGTCTATCTCGGCGAGAAGACCGGTCAGTTCCTGCCGAAGGAGCCCCGCGCGCGCGCCGAGGTGATGCAGTGGCTGTTCTGGCAGATGGGCGGGCTTGGGCCGATGTCCGGACAGAACAACCATTTCAGCCGCTATGCGGTGGACAAGCTTCCCTACGCGATCGAGCGTTACAACAAGGAGGTCAATCGCCTCTACGGTGTGATGAACAAGCGCCTCGCGGACCGGCCGTTCCTCGCCGGCGACTATTCGATCGCCGACATGGCGAGCTATCCGTGGATCGTGCCGCACGAGGCGCAGGGCCAGAAGATCGGCGACTTCCCGAATCTAAAGCGCTGGCTCGACACCATCGCGGCGCGGCCGGCAGTGAAGCGCGCCTACGATCTGGTCAAGCAGGTCAATCCGAACCACGGCGGCATTCGCACGCCGGAAGAGCGCGCCATCCTGTTCGGCCAGACCGCCGAGTCGGTGGCGGAGGCTGCGAAGAAGGCGAGCTGATGCGAGACGCGTGTCCCGGGCGCAGCGCAGCATGAAATGATGCGCTGCAGACCCGGGACCCCGGTTTCTTTCGAGCTTAACCGGAACCCCGCATCTGCGGTGCACCGCTAACGCGCTGCACCGCGTGCGGGGGACGACCGAGAGATTACGTGCCGCGGCCCCACAGCCCGCAGTAGCGCCGCCCGATGAACTCCAGGCTCGCCTGGTAGCCGGGCAGCGTGGCGTATTTCTCCAGCTTGAACTCCTTCTCGGCGGTGTCCCAGCACTTGCCGTCTTGGCCGGGCTTCTTCATCGCCGCGGAGGCGTCCTGCAGGATCGCCAGTTGCTGCTCGGCATCCTTCTTGGTGCCAAGCCGGCCGCCGGCATCCGGATGGCCGGGGATCAGACGCTCCCAGTCCATCGCAAGAATTTTCTTAATCGAGTCCTCGGCCTCCAATGGATAGAGGTCGATCATGCCGCGGCCCGGCATGCGGCCGACCGGCAGCAGATCGACCACGAAGATGATCTTCTCCTTCGGCAGCCGCATCACCAGCGTGGAATCGGAGTGGTTGAGGCCGACGTATTTCAGCTCCAGCGAGGTGCCTCCAAGCTTGATGGTGCGGCCGCGGTTCGACACCGACTCGTCCGGGATGACGATGTTCGGATCGTTGAGAAGCTTGAGACGCTCCGTGGCCCTTTTGTGCGCGACGAACTTGGCGCCGGCGTCTTTGAGTGCCTTGCCCCCGGCAATGTGGTCGTTGTGATGGTGGCTATAGACTACATACTTGATCGGCTTGTCGGTGACCTTCTTGATCGCATCGACATAGGCTTGTCCGCCGGTGGGCTTGCCGTAGGCCACCGGGTCGGTGGCGATCACGCCGTTCTTGGTGACGATGAAGATCGATTGGTGGTTGCCGTTCCTGAAGATGTAGACGTTGTCGGTGCCTTCGACCTTGGTGGTTTCGATCGGCGGCCGCTGTTGCGCCTGCGCCGGTAAGAAAATCGTTGTTGTCATCAGCGCTACGCTGGCCGCGAATAACATTCGTGACATTGTCGCCTCCCTGAAACGTTTTTCACGGTCCGAAATCGCGGGCCGTGGGCCGCGATGGTACCGCAGGGATTTGAGATTTGCACCGCGGCGGCTGGAAGCCGCACCCGAAAAACGAGCGGGCCGCTCCAAGGAGCGGCCCGGTGATGTTTCGGCTGCGATGCGGCGATCAGGCGCCGCGGCCCCACAGGCCGCAATAGCGGCGGGCCACCATGCCGAGTCCATTGGCATAGCCGGGCAGGGTGGCGTACTTCTCCATCTTGAATTCCTTCTCGACCGTGTCCCAGCACTTGCCTTCCTGGGCTTCCTTCTTGATGGCGGCCGAGGCTTCCTGCATGAGCGTCAGGAAGTCCTGCGCGTCCTTCTTGGTGCCGAGCCGGCCGTTTGGTCCGGGATGGCCGGGAATCATGCGCTCCCAGTCCATCGCGATGACCTTCTTGATGAAGTCCTCGGTCTCCAGCGGATAGATGTCGATGAAGCC
This sequence comes from Hyphomicrobiales bacterium, assembly GCA_021730985.1. Lineage (GTDB taxonomy): Bacteria > Pseudomonadota > Alphaproteobacteria > Rhizobiales > Xanthobacteraceae > Z2-YC6860. Next base: position 24,494 of record JAKFYI010000028.1, read on the forward strand.
GCGGCCGGGGAACGACCCGACCGGGATCGTATCGACGATGAAGACGATCTTTTCTTTGGGCAGACGCATCACCAATGTCGAATCGGAGTGATTGAGCCCGAGATAGTGCAGTTCAAGCGTGGTGCCGCCGAGCTTGATGACCTTCTTGTTGCCGACCGACTCGTCCGGCATGACGGTGTGCGGGTCATTGACGGTCTTGAGCCGCGCGGTGGCGTTCTTGTGCGCGATGACGCGGGCTCCGGCGTCTTTGAACGCCTTGCCGCCGGCGATGTGATCGAAGTGCACATGGCTGTAGATCAGGAACTTGATCGGCTTGTCGGTGACCTTCTTGATGGCATCGACATATTGCTGTCCGCCGGTCGGCCGTCCGTAAGCGACCGGATCGGTGGCGATTACGCCGTCCTTGGTGACGATGAACATCGCCTGGTGGTTGCCGTTGCGCCAGATGTAGACCCCGTCGGTGCCATCGACCTTGGTGGCCTCCTGGGCCGGCCGTGGTGGTGCTTGCTGAGCCTGCGCAGGACCGGCGAGCGCGGTCGTCAGCAGCGCAGCCGATACGGTCGTGAAGAGTAGTCGTGTCATTGAAGTTGCCCCCCTCGTGGATGAAGTTACGCTGCCTTGCAGTAGAAGAGGGCGCCGGCGAACAATGTTACAATTGCGCCGGAGGCTATCGCCCCATCCGCACACTAACACTTCCTTGATCGGAATATTCCGGAACCGCGCGTATGCCGCGCTGCGGCAAACCTACTCCGGCTCGCCGCCGACGAATCCGCCGACCTTCCAGCCCGTCGCGTCTTTGGCGTAGCAAAGCTGATCGTTGCCGAGCGGGCTGAGCGCGTCGGCCGGCACGTAGCCGACCTTGCCGGACGGGGTGACGATCTTGAGCATCGGCATCTGGCCGGGCGGCGGCTCCGGCCCTTCCTCCTCCATCACGCGGACGAAGTGCATACCGAGCTTTTCGGTCACCGGGGCGCTGACATGCGCGCTGCCGCGGACTTCGATTCCGGGCTGCGCCGGGTAGCCCCATTCGGCTTCGTTGGTGCCGGTCTGCTTGGCGAGGTTTTCGAGCTGCTTGACGTCGAACACCGGGTCGGCGGGTGCGCACAGCGTGTCCTTCTTGCCGGGAACCGGCATCGCGGTCGGGTCGGCGGCGTAGCCGGCCAGCGCGTCCCAGCCGGCGCCGTCCTTGGCATTGAGGTCGAGCACGCGCGCCAGGTTGTCCATGCCGGAACGCTTCTTGTCGGCGCGGTCGCCCTTTTCGCCGAGCCAGAAGAAGTCCTTCGCCACCACCATCTTGGCGAGCGCGGCGCGATCCTTGCGCTTGGCGATCTCGCCGATCTGCTTGCGGAAGGTCTCGAAGCTTGGATCGTTGACCGGCCGCGGCGCGCCGATCTGAACCGGCTCGTAGGGCTTCGGCGCGGCCTGCGGCGGTGCAGCCTGCTGCTGTGGCGGCTGCGCCGGACGCTGCTGCTGCTGCTGTTGCTGCTGCTGCGTCCCGCCCGGCGGCGGCGCAGGCCGCGGCTGGACCTGGGACAGGGCAGGCGCGGCGGCGAACAGCAGTGCGCTGGCGGCAAGCGGAAGCAGGGCGGCACGGCGCATCGGTTGCTCCTTCGATTTCGATTCGATGCAGGCTTCGATCTTTAGCGACCTAATGCCGGAATTGCGACCGCCATGCGGCGGCGGTCCCGCTATGCTGGCTTGGCCGATTCATTGCAAAGGCCCGGTACCCATGCCCGCCACTCCCGTGATGCCCTACCTTTTCCCGATCGTCTTGCTGCTCGCCTCCAACGTGTTCATGACAGCCGCCCGGTACGGCCAAGGCGGCCTTCCATGATCGAAATCGTTAGCGGTCACGCCGCCATCGACCGGTATCTCGCGGGCGGCTATTCGCGCGTGCGGGGCATGTCGTCGCGCTTTGCCGCAGCGATCTGCGGTCATGTGATCCGGCGTCAGACCGAACTCGGCATCACGGGCGACGTGGCCGAGATCGGCACCTTCGAGGGCCGCTTCTTCATCGCGATGGCGCTGGGGCTGGCTGAGGGGGAGCGCGCGCTCGGCATCGACCTGTTCAGTTGGCCGAACGCGGGCGTGCATGATCGTCTGCTTGGCCATTGCGCTAGCGCCGGACTGGCGCGCGAGCGCTTCACCACATGGAAGGGCGACACGCGATCATTGCCGCCGGACGGGCTGCGCGGACAACTCGCGCTCGATCCGGTGCGCTTCATCCATATCGACGGCGAGCATTCGCACGAGTGCCTCAGCCACGATCTCGAACTGGCGCACCAGGCGCTGCATCCGTCCGGCGTGATCGCGCTCGACGACATGCTACACCCCGGCTATCCGACGCTGATCGTCGCGGTGCTGGATTATCTGAAGCGCCATCCGGAGATGGTCGTGGTCTGCATCATCGACCGCGAGGACATTTCCGCGGCGGCGAAATTCTTGCTGTGCCGCGCCGAGGTGGCGGGGCTCTACGAACAGGATCTCATGAGCAGCTTCGCGCCGTTTCACTACATCGTCGGCGGCGACGTGATGGACCGGCTCACCCTGATCCTCACGCCCGAGCCGAAGATGGCCGATATCGGCTGGAACGATTAGCCGGCTATTTCTTGATGAGGCCGCCCAGCACGCCGCGCACGATGGCGCGGCCGATCGCGCTGCCGACCGACGAGGCGACCGATCGTGCGACCTGCTTGGTCACGACCTCTCCGGTGGACATTCGGCCGCGCGGGCGCCCGCCGCGCGGTCCCGGTGTGCTGCCGCCGCCCAGCACATCGCCGATCACGTCACCCCAACTGCCGCCCGACGGTGGCGGCACCTCCGGCGGCAGCGGCGCTCTCGGCATTCGCGGCACCGACGATCCGCTGCGGCGAGTCTCGGGATAGGGGGCGGGCGCGCGGGGCGCCGGCTCCTCGCGCGGCGCCTGACCCCAAGGTCCGGGCCGGGCGGTCGGCGACTTGGGCGTATCGGGCGTCTGGCCCGTGCGGCGCTGCAGGATTTCGTAGGCCGATTCCGGATCGATGGTCTGATCGTATTTGCCGTGGATCGCGCTCTTGGCGATCACCGCCTTGCGCTCGGCCGGCGTCACCGGCCCGATCCGCGCCGTGGGCGGCGCGACCAGCGCGCGCTCGACCATCGACGGCGTGCCGTTGCCTTCGAGGAATGACACCAGCGCTTCGCCCTTGCCGAGTTCGGTAATCACCGCTTCCGTCTTTAGCTTGGGATTGGGCCGGAAGGTTTCGGCTGCGGCCTTCACCGCCTTCTGGTCGCGCGGGGTGAACGCGCGCAGCGCGTGCTGCACGCGGTTGCCGAGCTGTGCCAACACTTTGTCCGGCACGTCGAGCGGGTTCTGCGTGACGAAATAGACGCCGACGCCCTTGGATCGGATCAGCCGGACCACCTGCTCGATCTTGTCGAGCAGAGGCTTCGGCGCATCGTCGAACAGCAGGTGCGCCTCGTCGAAGAAGAACACCAGCTTCGGCTTGTCGAGATCGCCGACCTCGGGCAATTCCTCGAACAGTTCGGACAGCAGCCAGAGCAGGAAGGTCGAGTACAGCCTGGGGTTCTCCATCAGGCGGTCGGCGGCGAGGATGTTGATGATGCCGCGGCCGCTTTTGTCGGTGCGCATCAGGTCGTTGATCGACAGCGCTGGCTCGCCGAAAAACTTCGCGCCGCCCTGGTTGTCCAGAATCAGAAGCTGGCGCTGCACGGCGCCAACTGTCGCCGCGGCGACGTTGCCGTATTTCTGGCCGATCGCTTTGGAATTCTTGGACAGATAGTTGAGCAGCTCGCGCAGGTCCTTGAGATCGATCAAGCCCTTGTTGACGCTGTCAGCCGCGGCGAATTCGTCGTCGGCGAACTTGAAGGCGATATTGATGACACCTTCCTGGGTTTCGTTGAGGCCGAGCATCCGCGAAATCAGCAGCGGACCCATCTCGAACAGCGTGGTGCGGATCGGGTGGCCCTGTTCGCCATACAGATCCCAGAACACCACCGGGAATTCATCCGGCTGGTACTCGATGCCTATATCTTTGGCACGTTGCAGCAGAAAATCCTTCGGCTCGCCGGGCGCCGAAATGCCGGACAGGTCGCCCTTGATATCGGCTGCGAACACCGGGACGCCGGCGCGGGAAAATCCCTCTGCCAGAACCTGAAGAGTCACGGTCTTTCCGGTGCCGGTCGCGCCGGTCGCCAGTCCGTGCCGGTTGGCAAGCCGCAACGCCAGGTATTCCGGCTTGCCGCTCTTGCCGACGAAAATCTTGCCGTCCGTATCGTTCGCCATTGCCCGCCTTTGATGCTTGGCTCGGTGGCCGCTTCGGGCGAAGCTTAGTGCAACGGTCGACTTTCGCCCAGACCTGAACAAGAGGCCGAGGAGAACCTGAAATCATGGCCAATCATCGACTGGACGCCTCCGCCGACACCGTGCACTGGGGATATTTCGACGCGGCCCTGAAGCCGCTCGTCACCGTGGACTCCGGCGACACCATCACCATCTCGACGGTGTCCGGCCAGGTCAATCAGGTGCCCAAGCCCGAATTGGGCTTTACCGTTCCGCCGGCCCTGACGGGGATCCACCAGAAGCTGCAACCGAAGCTCGGCGGTCCGCACATCCTGACCGGTCCGATCGCGGTACGCGGCGCCAAAAAGGGGCAGGTGCTCGAGGTCCGGATCAAGTCGATCGATCTGCACTACGACTGGGGCTACAACACGATCCGTCCGTTGAACGGCGCGTTGCCCCACGATTTCACCGAACTGCGGTTGATCCACATTCCGCTCGACCGCGAGCGCATGGTCGGCAAGATGTCGTGGGGCGCCGAGATCCCGCTCAAGCCGTTCTTTGGCATCATGGCGGTGGCGCCGCCTGTCGCATGGGGCCCGGTCAGCTCGCCGCCGCCGCGCCGGAACGGCGGCAATCTCGACAACAAGGAACTGGTGGCCGGCGCCACGCTTTACCTGCCGATCTTCGAGGATGGCGCGCAATTCTCCTGTGGCGACGGCCACGGCGCGCAGGGTGACGGCGAGGTCTGCGTCACCGCGATCGAGACCGGGCTGATCGGCACGTTCGAATTGCACCTGCGCCCCGACATGAGTCTGGAATGGCCGCTCGCCGAGACGCCGACCCACATGATGACCATGGCGTTCGATCCCGATCTCGACGATTGCGTGGTGATTGCGCTGCGCGACATGATCAAGCTGATCTGCGCGCGCACCGGCTTGTCGCGCGAGGACGCCTACACGTTGTGCAGCCTCGCGGCCGATCTGCGGGTCACGCAGGTGGTCAATGGCAACAAGGGCATTCACTGTATGCTCGAGAAGAAGTATTTTACGCGCGCTTGATGCACGGACAAAAGGAGAGAGCAATGGGGCTGATCGGCATGTTGGCGTTGCTGGCCATGTTCGGCGCAGCGCCCCTCGAAGCGCGCGACTATCTCAAGCAGGAGCGCGCGCAGTCGCGCGGCTTTTCGCCCGGAGTTGTGACTGACGGCGGCAAGATCGTCTGGGTGTCGGGCCAGACCGGGCTGGTCGATGAGGACGGCAAGTCGATGGCCGGGAATTTCGAAGGCCAGGCGCGCGTCATCTTTCGCGCCATCGATGCGGTGGTGAAGCGCGCCGGCGGCAGCATCAAGGACGTGGTCACCATCACGGTCTATCTGACCGACCCGCGGCTGATCGATCCGCTGATGCCGCTTCGCCGCGAGTTCTGGCCGGAGGGGAATTTCCCGGCCAGCACGACCATCACCGTTCACAGCCTGCCGGCGGTCGGCATGATGCTGGAAATTTCCGCGGTGGCGGTGATCGGCGACAAGTAGCCGCTATTTCGCCGGCGTCACGCGCAGGATGCGTCCGTCCGGACTGTCGGTGGCGAGATAGAGCGCGCCATCGGGCCCGGCACGCACGTCGCGGATGCGCTCGCCGGCGCCTTGGAGCATCCGTTCTTCGCCGGTGACCTTGTCACCGTCGAGCGTCAGCCGCACGATCATCTGATCGCGCAATGCGCCAACGAACAGGCTGCCGCGCCACGATGGGAACAGCGTGCCGTTGTAGAACGCCATGCCGGAGGGCGCGATCGACGGCACCCAGTATTTGATCGGCTGCTCCATGCCCGGCTTCGACGTGGCGTCGTGCAGCTTGGCGCCGCCGTAGTTGACGCCGTAGCCGATCACCGGCCAGCCGTAGTTCTTACCCGGCTCGATGATGTTGACCTCGTCGCCACCCTGCGGGCCATGCTCGTGCGTCCACAGCTTGCCGGTCACGGGATGCAAGGCCGCGCCCTGGACGTTGCGGTTGCCGAAACTGAAGATTTCCGGCTTGGAATCGTTGCGGTCCGCGAACGGATTGTCCTTCGGCGCGGCGCCATCGGGCGTCACGCGGACGATCTTGCCGACGTGATTGCCGAGATTCTGCGCCTCCTTCGGATGCGAGCCGTGATCGCCCAGTGTCAAAAACAGGTTGTTGTCGGGCGTCTGCACGATGCGGCAGCCGAAATGCCGACCGCTCGATGCCGGGCCCTCCTGGCGGAAGATCACCTTCACGTCTTCGAGCTTGTCGCCGGCAAGACGCGCCCGCGCCATTGCGGTGTGGGCGCCGCCGCCATCGTGCGCTTCGGCAAAGCAGAGATAGAGAGTCTGGTTTTGCGCGAAGTTGCGGTCGAGCATCACGTCGTGCAAGCCGCCCTGGCCGGACGCTTGCACCTTCGGCACGCCGGATAATGGCGGCGAGTGCTTGCCTTCGGCGACGATGCGCAGCCGGCCGGGCCGCTCGGTCACCAGCATGCGGCCGTCGGGCAGGAAGGCGATCGCCCAGGGGTTGGCAAGACCGCTCGCAACGGTCTCGACCGTGAGGTTGCCTGCGGACGACTTGTGGGTCTGCGCTGCGGCCTCAATCGCGGTGAGCGCGAGCAGTGTGACCGCGCAGGCAACGGCTTTCGATGTCATTGATGTTCCAGTGGTGACGATTTGGGCCAGCAGAGAACAACCTTGCCCCGCATTTGCGGTTCTAGTTTGCCGGGCGTTCATCAATTGATCGTGACAGATCGCGCGGTCAGCGCGCGGCGGCCATGGTGCGCTGGCGCACAACCAGCATCGCCAGCATCAGCAGGTTGACGATGTTGAACGCGACGCCGGTGGCGAAGGCCGGCGCGTAATGGCCGTGCATGTCATAAAGAAATCCCGCGAGCCATCCGCCGACCGCCATGCCCGAGCCGCTGAGCAGCAGCAGCGTCGGCACCCGCCAGTATGCCTCGCTCGCCGGGAACAGGTCGCGGATCGCCAGCACGTAGGCCGGGATCAGCGCGCTGAAGCCGATACCGAATGCGGCGGCAACCGTGAACAGGCCGACCTCGTCCTGGGTGAAGACAAATCCCGTCATCGCCGCCGCCTGCAGCGCGGAACTGAGTAGCGCGGTTTGCAATCCGCCGATCCGGTCGGACACCAGGCCCCATGCCTGGCGGCTGAGCAGGCCGGCGCCCAGCAGCACCGACAGCATCGCGGCGCCGACCGTGGCCGAGATGCCGAGGTCGGTGCACAGCGCAACGAGATGTCCTTGCGGCATCGACATGGTGACGCAGCACATGAAGGAGGCAACCGCGATCCACACAAACACGAAGTTGGACGGCCAGCCGAGAACCTTTGGCCGCGTTCCGTCTGCTCCATTGTGGATCGCTACGGCAGCGGCCTCCGGCGGCGGCTTCAGGAACCAGGCGGCGAGTGGCAGGATCAGCGCGACCTGGAACAGCGCGTAGCCGATCATGGTCCAGCGCCAGCCGTAGAAGGCGATGGCGCGCTCGAACACCGTCGGCCAGATGAAGCCCGCGAGGTAGCCGCCGCTCGAGATCAGGGCGAGCGCGGAGCCGCGGCGCCGGTCGAACCACTGGCTGACATAGACGTAGAGCGGTGCGTTGAGCCCGGCGTTGCCGAGCAATCCCATGAACAGGCCGTGACCCAGGTAAAGCTGCCAGGGCTCGCTGCCGGTCGAGATGAAAAGGCCGAGGCAGATCATCACCGAGCCGAACATCACGGTCCAGCGGATGCCGATCTTGTTTGCCACGCGGCCCATCAGGATGCCGCCGACCGCCGAGCCGAACCAGGCCAGCGAACTCGCCAGCGCCGGTACCGAGCGCTGGGCGCCCATTTCCGCGGCAATGGACTTGAGTGCGACCGCCGTGATCCAGGGTCCGCCGAACGACAGGCCAAGCAGAACCAGCGAAACGCCTGCGACAACCCAGGAGCTTCGCGTCTCCACGGAGCGCGTTTGGTCGTTGTCTTGAGTGGTCAATCCGGTACCCGGCAGGGTCGTATGGCCATATGGCGCGGACGCGCCAAGCTGTTACTCTGTAGCCAAGCCTGGGGAGGATGTGAAATGCGAAAGTCGCTCATCGCGGTTGCGCTGGCGGCGGTCTGCGTCATCGCCACCGATGCCGCAGCGCAAACTTATCCGTCGCGCCCGATCACCATCATTGTTCCGTTCGCTGCCGGGGGACCGTCCGACGTGCTGGCGCGGGTGGTCGGCGAGCGCATGCGGGCGACCCTCAATCAGACCGTCATTGTCGAGAATGTGACCGGCGCGGGCGGCACGATCGGTGTGACGCGCGCCGCGCGCGCTCCGGCCGACGGCTACACCTTGAGCTTCGGGCACCTCGGTACCCATGTCGTCAACGGCGCGATCTATCCGCTGACGTTCGATCTGCTCAACGATCTCGATCCGGTCGGCCTGATCGGCGCCAATCCCATGCTGATCGTCAGCAAGAGCGCCGTTCCCGCGAAGGATCTCAAAGAACTGATCGCCTGGGTCAAGGCAAACGAGGCCAACGTCACGTTCGGCACCGCCGGAGTCGGTTCCGGTGCGCATTTCAGCGGTGTCTATTTCCAGAGTCTGATCGGCACCAGGAGCCGCTACGTGCCGTATCGCGGAACCGGGCCCGCCTTGCAGGATCTGGTGGGCGGCCAGATCGACATCATCGTCGATCAGGCGTCGAATTCCATGCCGCAGGTGCAGGCCGGCAAGATCAAGGCTTACGCGGTCACCGACAAGAAGCGGCTCGCTGTCGCTCCGAACATCCCGACGGTGGATGAAGCGGGCCTGCCGGGCTTCCATGTTCTGCTCTGGTCCGGCCTGTGGGCGCCGAAGGGCACGCCGAAGGAGGCCGTCGCGAAGCTCAATGCGGCGATGCGTGAAGCGTTGGCCGACGCGGATGTGCTCAAGCGGTTCGGCGACCTCGGCCTCGAAGCGGCGGCAGCCAATCAGCAGACGCCGGAGGCGCTGCGCGCGCATCAGAAGGCGGAGGCCGACAAGTGGTGGCCGGTGATCAAGAAGGCCGGTGTGAAGCCCGAGGGCTAGTTGGTCTGGAATCGTTTTGGGAAGCCGCATGACGCGTATCCTGTTCGCAGTTCTCGCCACGCTGGCCGGCATCGTCACGGCCGCGGCGCAAGCCTACCCGTCGCGGCCTGTGACAATCCTCGTGCCGTTTGCGGCGGGCGGCATCACCGACATCGTAGCGCGCGTGGTCGGCGAGCGGATGAAGACCTCGCTCGGCCAGCCGGTTGTGATCGAGAATGTCGGCGGCGCAGGCGGCACCATTGCGGTGACGCGTCTGCACCGCTCGCCGCCGGACGGCTACACTCTGGTGGTCGGGCAATGGACATCTCACGTCGGCGCCGGCGCGATGTTTCCGGTGACGTTCGACTATCTCAATGACTTCCAGCCGATCTCGATGTTGTCGATCGGCCCGCTTTGGATCATCGCCAACAAGGATTTGCCGCCCAAGGATCTGAGGGAACTGATCCCGTGGCTCAAGGCCAACCCGGCGCGCGGCGCGACCGGCACCACCGGCATCGGCGGCGGCATCCACATGTGCATGGTGTATTTCCAGAACAACACCGGCACCAAGTTTCCACTGGTGCCCTACAAGGGCGCAGCGCCCATCATGCAGGACCTGATCGCGGGGCAAATCGACCTATCATGCCCGGAAGCGGGCCAGACGTTGCCGCAATATCGCGCCGGTACGATCAAGGCTTACGCCGTGTTGCAGAACAAGCGCTGGTTTGCGGCGCCCGATGTGCCGACAATCGATGAGGCCGGGGTTCCTGGGATGCACTTTCCATTCTGGCACGGCATGTGGGCGCCGAAAGGCACGCCGAAGGATGTTGTGGGAAAAATCAATGCCGCTGTGAAGGAAGCGTTGGCCGACGAGACAGTCCGCAAGCGTTTCGCCGACCTCGGTCACGAGGTGGCCGCGGCCGATCAGCAGTCGCCGGCGGCGCTCCAGGCCTTTCACAAGGCCGATATCGAGAAATGGTGGCCGTTGATCAGGGCGGCGAACGAGCTGCAGAAATGAACCAGCGATCTCAGAACCGCCTTTGGGGAGGTGCGAAATGTTGAGCTTGATCCGGGCTGCGATGGTTGTCGCCGCTGTTCTGGGAATGGCTGCGGGCGCCGCGGCGCAATCCTATCCGTCGCGGACAGTCACCGTCATCGTGCCGTTCCCCGCGGGTGGTCCGACCGACACGCTGGCGCGCATCTTCGCGGAATACGCCAAGGGGCCGCTCGGCCAGACCGTGATTGTCGAGAACGTCGCCGGGGCGGGCGCCAGCATCGGCATCGGCCGCGCGGTGACATCGGCGCCCGATGGCTACACGCTCAGCCTCGGCAACTGGACGAGCCATGTCGGCGCCGGCGCGATCTATCCGGTCAACTGGCACATCCTCAGCGATCTCGCCCCGGTGGCGAAGTTCCCGGTCTCGACGCTGATGATCGTCGGCAAGAACGACCTGCCAGCGAACAACATCAAGGAATTGATCGCCTGGATGAAGGCCAATCCCGGCAAAGCGTCGATCGCCAACGTCGGCAACGGCAGCGGTGCGCACGTCTGCTCGGTGTATTTCAACGAAAAGGTCGGCGTGAGCGGAACGTTCGTGCCCTACAAAGGCGGCGCGCCGGTGATGCAGGACCTGGTCGGCAATCAGATCGACCTGTTCTGCGCCGAAGCCTCGCAGACCCTGCCGCACGTTCGCGCCGGTAAAATGAAGGCGTTCGTCACGCTGTCGGAAAAGCGCTGGACGCCGCTGCCGGATGTGCCGACCATGGCCGAGACCGTTTCGGCCGACATCGTGCTGCCGTTCTGGCACGGCCTGTGGGCACCTAAGAACACGCCGAAGGACGTGGTGCAGAAGATCAATGCGGCGGTGAAGGCCGTGTTTTCCGACCCGGCGGTGCAAAAGCGCATCGCCGACCTCGGCATGATCATTCCATCGGAAGCAGAATCGACGCCCGAGGCGCTCGCCGCCTATCATAAAGCCGAAGTGGAGAAGTGGTGGCCGGTCATCAAGGCGGCGGTGAAGCAGAACTGACGGCTGCCTCAGAATTCAAAAATAGAAATTGGGAGGAATAAAAATGAAGAAATTGCTCGCCGCCGTCGCGCTCAGCGCGATCGGGGCCGTGGCTGCTCACGCGCAGGCCTATCCGAACCGTCCGGTCACGATCATCGTGCCGCTGGCGCCTGGCGGATCGACCGACACGATCGGACGTATCATGGCGGAGGGTATCCGCCCGCATCTCGGCCAGCCGGTGATCGTGGAAAATTCGCCGGGCGCGGGCGGTAGCACCGGCGTGATCCGCGTCGCGCGCTCGACGCCCGACGGCTACACCGTGCAGATCGGGCAGTGGGGCACCAATGTCGCGAGCGGCGCGGTCTACAAGCTGCCGATCGATCTGCTGACCGACCTTGAACCTGTTGCGCTGATCGCGACCCAGCCGTCGATGATCATTGCCCGGAAGGATTTCCCGGCCAACAGCCTCAAGGAGTTCATCGCCTACGCCAAGGCCAACCCCGGCAAGGTTTCGTCCGGCAACGCCGGCATCGGCAGTCCGGGCCACGTCTCCGGCGTGTTCTTTCAGAACACCATCGGCGCGCAGATGATCTTTGTGCCGTATCGCAGCGCCGGTCCCGCCGTGCAAGATCTGCTCGCCGGCAACATCGATTTCATGATGGACACTGCCGCCACCTCCGGCGGTCATGTGCGCTCCGGCACGCTTAAGGCGTTCGCCATGACGGCGGACAAGCGGTCTCCGGTGATGCCGGATGTCCCGACCACGGACGAGGCGGGCTTGCCCGGCTTCCGGTTCTACTTCTGGCACGCGTTCTGGGTGCCGAAGGGCACGCCGAAGGACATCATTGCCAAGCTGAACGATGCGACCACGAAGGCGCTGGCCGATCCGGTGATCCGCAAGCGGCTGCTCGATTCGGGTCAGGAGTTGTTCGGGCCGGAAATGTCGCCACCCGAAGCGCTCGGCAAGTTCCAGAAGGCCGAAATCGAGAAATGGTGGCCGGTCATCAACGCGGCCGGGATCAAGGCTGGACAATAAGTCCGAGATCAATGTTGTGGGAGTGAATCGATGCGGAAGCTGATTGTTGCCGTGGCGCTTGCCGCGCTCACCGGTTTTGGCGCGCAGGCGCAGACCTATCCGTCGCGCCAGATCACGCTGATCGTGCCGTTCCCTCCCGGCGGCTCGACCGACGTGGCGGCGCGCATCATGGCGGAGAAGATGCGGCCGATCCTCGGCCAGCCGGTCATCATCGAAAACGTCGGCGGTGCCGGCGGCAGCATCGCGGTCGGCCGCCTCGCGCGGGCGCCCGCCGACGGCTACACCATCGACATCGGCCAGTGGGACACCCACGTCGGCAGCATCATCTACAATCTCAATTACGATCTGCAGAAGGACTTCGACCCGATCGGGCTGATCTCGGTCAATCCGCAGCTCATGGTCGCCAAGAAGAACCTGCCGGCCAACCGGCTCAACGAACTGGTCGCGTGGATGAAGGCCAATCCGGGTGAGGCCAAGTTCGTCAACCAGAACGCTGCGGCCTACGTCACTGGCGTCATGCTCCAGCAGATGACCGGCACCAAGGCCACCTTCATTCCGTATCGCGGCGCGGGTCCGGCAATGACCGATCTGATTTCCGGTCAGGTCGATCTGCTGGTGGTGCAGGGCGCGGTGGCGCTGCCGCAGGTGCGCGGCGGAACGATCAAGGCGATCGCCAACCTGTCGCCGCAACGCTCCGCGTCGATGCCCGATATCCCGACCTCGGACGAGACCGGCGTGCCCGGCCTCTACATGTCGGGCTGGTTCGGCTTCTTCGCGCCGAAGGGACTGCCGAAGGATGTGCTCGCCAAGCTCAACGGCGCGATGAGGCAAGCGCTGGCGGATTCCGCGGTGAAGTCGCGCTTCGCCGAGCTGGGATTAGACGTTGCGTCCGACGAACAGCAGACGCCGGAGGGACTGGCCAAGTTCCAGCAGGCTGAAATCGAGAAATGGTGGCCGATCATCAAATCGTCGGGCGCCAAGCCGGAATAGCGCATTGCAGCGGAGACGTTGAATGAGAAAGCTGATTGCCGCCCTTGTGTTGGCCGCGCTCGCCGGCATTGGCGGCGCGCAGGCTCAATCGTTTCCGAACCGGCCGATCACGATGATCGTGCCGTTTCCGGCGGGAGGGTCGACTGGTGCGATGGCGCGCATTCTGCTGGAGCCAATGCAGACGGTGCTCGGCCAGACGATCGTGATCGAGAACGTCGGCGGCGCCGGCGGCTCGATCGGCGCCGGCCGGGTCGCGCGTGCCGCGCCCGACGGCTACACGCTCGTGTTCAGCCACATGCAGACCCATGTGCTGAACGGCGCCGTCCTCAGCCTGCCCTATGACGTGGTGACGGATTTCGAGCCGCTCGCTCTGATCTCGGACACGCCGCAGATCGTCGTGACGCGAACCGCGTTTCCGGCCAACAGCCTGAAAGAGCTGATCGCCTGGCTGAAGGAGAATCCCAACAAGGGCACGTCCGGCGCGGTCGGCATCGGCGGGCCGAGCGACATCTCGGCCTGGCAGTTCAAGCAGATCACCGGCACCGATTTCCAGTCGGTGCCCTATCGCGGCGGCGGTCCGCTGCTGGCCGATTTGATCAGCGGCCAGATCGATATCAACTTCGGACAGGCATCGACCTACATCGGCGCCGTTCGCAACGGCCAGCTCAAGGCCCTCGCCACCCAGGCCAAGGAGCGCTGGTGGGGCGCGCCCGAAGTGCCCACGGTCGATGAAGCCGGTGTGCCGGGACTCTATGGGTCGTATTGGCACGGCATGTGGCTGCCCAGGGGAACGCCGAAGGACATCGTCGCCAAGCTGAACGCCGCGGTGATGACGGCACTGGCCGACCCGACGGTTCAGCAGCGGTTCAAGGATTCCGGTCAGTCCATCTGGCCGAAGAATCAGCAAACCCCCGAAGCACTGGCCGCGTTCCAGAAGGCGGAAATCGACCGCTGGTGGCCGATCATCAAGGCGTCGGGGATCAAGGCTCAGTAGTTGCGGAGTGCGGGTATGAAAAGGCTGGCCGCCGCTTTGGCTTTCGCCGCGCTGAGTGCCGGAGCGCAAGCGCAAAGCTATCCGTCGCGGCCGATCACGATGGTGGTGGCGCTGCCGGCCGGTGGCGCGGTCGATGCGCTGGCGCGCGTTATGGCCGAGCACATGCGCGGCACCCTCGGGCAGACCGTTGTGGTGGAGAACATGGGCGGCGCGGGGGGGACGATATCAATCAACCGCGTGGTGCGCTCGCAGCCTGATGGCCACACGCTCGGCATGGGCACGCTCGGCCAGTACGTGATCTCGGGCGCGGTCTATCCGCTGCAGTTCGACATGCTGGCGGACCTTTCGCCGGTCGTGCTGTTGCCGAACGTGCCGTACTGGCTGGTGGCGCGGAAGAACCTGCCGCCGAATTCGCTCAAGGAACTTGTGGCCTGGCTCAAGGCCAATCCCGACAAGGCATCGGCGACATCGGTCGGCACCGCCAGCATGGCGCGATTCTGCGGCATGGGCTTCCAGCAGGCGACCGGCACCAGCTTCCAGTTCGTGCCGTATCGCGGCGGCGCGCCGGCGCTGAACGATCTGGTGGCGGGTCAGGTCGATCTGTCGTGCGATCTCGCGGCCAATTCGCTGGCGCAATACCGCACCGGCAACATCAAGGCCTACGCGGTGATGACAAAGTCGCGCTGGTTCGTCGCGCCGGATGTGCCGACCGCCGAGGAAGCGGGCGTGCCCGGCCTGTTCTACAGCACATGGCACGGCATCTGGGCGCCGAAAGGCACGCCCGCCGACGTGGTCGCCAGGATCAACGCCGCGGCCAACGCGGCGATGGTCGATCCGGAGGTGCAGAAGCGCATCGCGGGCCTCGGCATGGATTTGCCGCCGAAGGATCGGGCGACGCCTTCGGCGTTTGCCGCGTTCCACAAATCGGAAGTCGAGAAGTGGTACCCGATCGTCAAGGCGGCAGGCGTCAAGCCGGAGTGAGCGTGAGCATGGTGAGATGGCTTGCGGCGCTGCTGTCCGGAATGCTGCTCGGCAGCGCCGCCGCGCATGCGCAGACCTTTCCGTCGAAGCCGATCACCGTTGTGGTGCCGCTTGCGGCGGGCGGCGCGGTGGATGGCATGGTGCGCATGTTGATCGAGCCGATGCGCGCCGCGCTCGGTCAGCCGATCCTGGTGGAGAACATGGGCGGCGCGGGCGGCACCATCGGCATCGCCCGCGTCGCGCGGGCCGCGCCCGATGGCGCCACGATCAGCATCGGCACTTGGGGCACACATATCGCCAACAACGCAATTTATTCGCCGCCCTACGACATCGTGCGCGATTTCGAGCCGGTGGCGCTGTTGCCGAGCGTTCCGTACTGGATTGTCGGCAAGAAGGACCTGCCGCCCAACAATCTCAAGGATCTCGTCGCTTGGCTGAAGGTCAACAAGGCCTCCGCCGGCACCGTCGGTTCGGGCGGCGGTGCGACCGTGTGCAGCCGCTACTTCCAGACGGCGACCGGCACCGACTATCAGCTCATTCCCTATCGTGGCGGCGCGCCGGCGCTGCAGGACCTCGTGGCGGGTCAGATCGACCTAATGTGCGATCTCGCCGCCAACTCTTTGCCGCAGGTCAAGAGCGGCAACATCAAAGCTTACGCGGTGATGTCGAAGACGCGCTGGTCAGGTGCCCCCGATGTGCCGACCGCCGAAGAAGCGGGCGTGCCGGTGCAGGTCATCACCTGGCATGGCGCCTGGGCGCCGAAGGGCACGCCGAGGGACGTGGTCGCGAAGCTGAACGCCGCCATCGTTGGCGCAATGGCCGATCCGGCCACGGCTCAGAAGCTGGCCGGTCTCGGGATGGAATTGCCGCCGTCAGACCAGCGCACCCCGGAGGCATTCGGGGCCTACGTCAAGGCGGAGGCCGACAAGTGGTGGCCGATCATCAAGGCCGCCGGCATCAGGGCGCAATGAAGACAGGGAGCAGGAACATGCGGACGTTGCTGGTTGCCATTGCGCTGTCTGTGCTCGCCGGAGTTTCGGCAGCGCTGGCGCAAGCCTATCCGTCGAGACCGGTGACGTTGATCGTGCCGTATCCGGCGGGCGGCCCGTCGGATACGCTGGCGCGTGTGCTGGTGGAGCAGCTCAAGACGACGTTGGGCCAACCGGTCATCATCGAGAACGTCACCGGCGCGGGCGGCAGCATCGGCGCCGGCCGCGTCGCCCGCTCCGCGCCCGACGGCTATACGCTCGCGCTCGGCCATGTGCAGACCCACGTCATCAATGGCGCGACGCTGGAATTGCCTTACAACGTCGTGAACGATTTCGAGCCGGTGACGCTGATCGCCGACACGCCGCAATGGATCGCGGCGCGCGCCAATTTTCCCGCCGGTAGCCTCAAGGAAACCGTGGCGTGGATGAAAGCCAATCCGGGCAAGGCCACGGCCGGGACGGTGGGCGTCGGCGGGCCGACCGATATCGCCGCGATCTACTTCCAGAGGCACACGGGCACCACGTTCCAATTCGTGCCGTACCGCGGCGGCGCGCCGCTCATCCAGGATTTAATCGCAGGCCAGATCGATCTGACGTTCGGCCAGGCCGCGAATTACCTCAATCCGGTGCGCGCGGGTCAGCTCAAGGCGTTCGCCGTGCTCTCGAACAAGCGGTGGTGGGCATCGCCCGATACGCCGACCATCGACGAAGCGGGTGGGCCGGATCTCTACTCGTCATTCTGGCACGGACTCTGGGTGGCGAAGGGTACGCCGAAGGACATCGTTGCCAAGATCAACACAGCGATCTCGCAGGCGCTTGACGATCCCGGTCTGAAGAAGCGCTTCACCGATATCGGTCAGGACATCTGGCCGAAAGAGCAGCAGAATCCGGCGGCGCTGGCCGCGCAGCAGAAAGCTCAGATCGAGAAGTGGTGGCCGATCATCAAGGCGGCCGGCATCAAGGCGCAATGAAAGACTTCTGGACACCGGCAACAGGCCGGCGTCCAGAAGCGTTGGGGATAATTCGAACTGCAACGGGGATGCAACGACGCTTTCACCCGACACGTACGCGGCAAGACGCTTCCAGCGCGGCCAAACTCACATCGCGGCGCGCGCGATACCGAACGAAACGACCGTGAACGCAAATGCAACCGACAAGGCGAGTGCAAGCGTGGTGGCAACAAACGCAAAATCTGCGAACGCATGACGCTTACGGGACTGTTCGATCAATTCTTGAGTCATCGGGGCGTGCCTTAAAAACGAATCAGCGTTGAGACTGAATCTGGTGGTGGATGCGGGCTTCGATTCGGCTGGATTGCGGCGGCGCCATTGGCGAACCGCGGCAAAACCGTGGCGCAGGGTTAACAGAAGGTTAACGCCTGCTATTCTGGGCGGATAAAGAACAAGTGTTGCGGGGAGGACACGATGCGGTGGGGACTGGGTTTGACGGCGACGTTGCTGGCGGCGACGGCGACATTCGCGCAGGCGAATTATCCGGACCGGCCGATCCGGATCATGGTCGGCTTCTCGGCGGGCGTTGCGCCCGACATCACCTCCCGCCTGTTCGGCGACAAGTGGAACGAGACCTGGGCGAAGGGCGTCGCGGTGGAGAACGTCACCGGCGCTGGCGGCAACCTCGCGGTCGAGCGGCTCTCGAAGGCCGCGCCGGATGGCTACACGCTGGCGATGGGCGGCAACGCCGCGCTCGTCATCAATCCCAATCTGATGGACAAGCTCGGCTACGACCCGGTGAAGGACTTCGCCTACATCACGCAGATATTCATCGTGCCGAACTTGGTGGTGGTGCCGCCTGACGTTCCGGCCAAGACGATCCAGGAATTGATCGCGCTCGCCAAGGCGAAGCCGGATTATTTCGTGGCGGGCCACGCCGGCATCGGCACCTCGCAGCATCTCGGCGGCGAACTGTTCATGGCGATGACCGGCGTCAAGTTCCAGCAGGTGCCGTATCGCGGCACCACGCAGATCCTGCCGGACCTGATGGGCGGACGGCTCAATCTGTTCTTCGGCAACATATCCAACGTCCTGCCGCTGGTGCGCGAGGGCAAGCTGCGCGCGTTCGCCATCACGTCGAAGAAGCGCTCGCCACAGATTCCCGATCTGCCGACCATGGAGGAACTGGGCTTCAAGGATTTCGACGCCACCGCCTGGTTCGGCTTGATGGCGCCGGCCGGTACGCCGCAGCCTATCCTCAACAAGTTGCACGCCGAAACCACCAAGGTGATGGCGATGCCCGACGTGCGCGGCAAGCTCGAAGGTCTTGGGCTCCAGCTCGTCGGCAATTCGCCGGCGGAGTTCGCCGACATCGTGCGGAAGGAAATCCCGATGTGGGGCAAGGTCGTCAAGGACGCAGGGATCAAGATGCCGCAGTAGGAGCTTAACCCCCGCTCGTCCCCGCGAAAGCGGGAACCCAGTGCAACAGGGCGCGGCAAGCCGCCCTGGATTCCCGCCTACGCGGGAATGAGCGGAGTTGGCAGGGAGGCTGATGTGCCAAGGAACCGGTCGTTGCTCGCTGCACTCGTTGCTTTACTGATCGCTTCACCCGCCGCAGCGCAGTCCTATCCCGACAAGCCGGTGCGCTTCATCGTCGGCTTCACCGCGGGCAGCGCCACCGACATCACGGCGCGGCTGTTCGCGGCGAAGTTCGCCGAGGTCTGGAAGGTGCCGGTCACGGTGGAAAACGTGCCGGGCGCCGGCGGCAGCGTCGGCGGCGACCGGGTGGCGAAGTCGGCGCCGGACGGCACCACGTTCTACTGGGGCGCCAACGGGGCGCTCACCATCAATCCGACGCTGCAGGCCAATCCGACCTACGACGTGGTGCGCGACCTGACACCGGTGGTGCGTCTGCTGATCGTGCCGAGCATCCTCGCGGTCAGCAACGATCTACCGGCGAAAAGCTTCCAAGAGATGATCGCGCTCGCCAAGGCGGAGCCGGGCAAGCTGTCATACGCCTCGCCAGGCGTCGGCACGCCGCAGCACATCGCAGGCGAACTGCTCAAGAGCCTCGCGGGCGTCAACATCACCCATGTGCCGTATCGCGGCGCGGTGTTCACCGACGTGATCGGCGGCCGGGTGTCCATGACGTTGCAGAACATGGGCGCGATCCTGCCGGTGGTGAAGGACGGCCGGCTGCGCGGCGTGGCGGTGACGTCGTTGAAGCGTTCTCCGGTGATCCCGGAGTTACCGACTGTCGCGGAGTCCGGGCTTCCCAATTTCGAGGCGATCTCCTGGTTCGGGCTGATGGCGCCCGCCGGCACGCCCGCGCCCATCGTCGCCAAGGCGCATCAGACGGCGGTGGCGGTGATCGCGATGCCGGATGTGCGCGAGAAGCTGGTGCAACTCGGCTTCGATACGACGCAGGATGGCCCGGACGCGATGGGGCAGGTGATCAAGGCCGACATCGCCAAGTGGGCGAAGGTGATCAAGGAAGCAAACATAAAAGCAGCGGACTGACGCTACTGCGCCGCCACCATCTTCAAATCCGGGTGCCAG
Organism: Hyphomicrobiales bacterium; assembly: GCA_021730985.1. GTDB lineage: Bacteria > Pseudomonadota > Alphaproteobacteria > Rhizobiales > Xanthobacteraceae > Z2-YC6860. The sequence continues at coordinate 44,317 of JAKFYI010000028.1, forward strand.
TCCATCGCGACGTGGTTCGGCTGCGCCGCGACGCGGTCGAGCCAGTCGCGCACCGCCGGGAATAACGCGAGGTCGAAATCGCACTGCTCGGCGACGTGGGTATAGGCGTACAGCGCGATGTCGGCGATCGAATAGCGGTCGTCGGCCAGGAAATCCTGGCGCGACAGGTGCTTGTCCATTACGCCCAGCGCCCGGTAGCCTTCCTCCATCCACTCTTCCAGCGCGTGCTGCTGCAGTTCGCGGCCGCCCTTGACCAGCACCAGCCAGAACCAGGCGGCGCCGAGGTTGGGCTCCAGCGCGTGCTGCTCGAAGAACATCCATTGCAGCGTGGCGGCGCGCTCGACCGGGTCGTCCGAGAGCAGCGGGGTGTTCTCCGCGAGATACCAGAGGATCGCGTTCGACTCCGGCAGGAATTTCTCCGGCGCGACCTGGAGCAGCGGCACATGGCCGCTCGGGTTCATCGCCAGGAATTCGGGCGTGCGGGTTTCGCCACGGAGGATATCGACCTCCATGAGTTCATGCGCGATGCCAAGCTGCGCGAGCGCAAGCCGGACTTTGTAGGAGTTGCCTGAGCGGCGCATGGAATAGAGCGTGTACATGCCGCGTGTCCCCCGGTCGTCGCGACCGATGCGATTTGAAAGTATCGCGGATTGAACGGCAAAGCACGGCGAATGAAGGGCAGCGCGATGACGGGTCGATGAAAAAAGCCGGATGCGTGCGCTGCAGCATGGAATCGCAACAATTTCATCTCCCCCGCGCGGCCGGAAGGGAATGACTTTCGCGTGATCGCTGCCGCTATTCCACCGTCACGCCGGCCGCGCTGATCACCGCGGCCCATTTGGCCACTTCACCGGGCAGCCAGGCCGCGATCCAGTCCGGCGGACGCAGCGTTAGCGTCATGCCTTGCGTCGCAATGAGGTCCGCGGTCGCCTTGGCGGACATCTTGGACGAAACCGCGTTGTAGATCTTATTGACCACAGCGGGAGGCGTTTTGGCCGGCGCGAACAGCACGAACCAGGCGTCGGCCTCGACATCTTTGATGCCTTTCTCCGCGAGCGTCGGCAGATCGGGCAGCCGCGCCGCGCGCTTGGGGCTCGCCACCGCCAGCGCGCGCAATGCGCCGGCCTCGATGGTTCCGATCACGCTCGGCAGCGTGACAAACGACACGTCGATGCGGCCGGCCAGCAGTTCGGTGGTCATCGGCGCTGCGCCGCGGAACGGCACATGCAGCAGATCGACGCCGGTTTTCATCTTGAACAGTTCGGCAGCCAGATGCGAGGCCGAGCCGTTGCCGGTGGAACCATAAGTCAGCCCGCGCGGGTTCTGCTTCGCCATGTCGATCAGTGCGCTGACGCTGTCGGCCTTCAGATCGCGCCGCACCGCCAGCACATGGGGGACGTCGGCAATGCCGGCGACCGGCGCGAAATCCATCACCGCGTCGTAGGGACAGTGCTTGATCAGCGTTTGGTTGGTGGCGTGGGTTTGGTTGGTGCCGAGCACCAGCGTGTGGCCGTCCGGCTCGGCGCGTGCCACCGCGGCCGAGCCGATGATGCCGGAGCCGCCGCCGCGATTGTCGACCACGATCGGCTGACCCAGGCTGGTGACGTTTTGCGCGATCAGCCTTGCCACCACATCGACCGGGCCGCCGGCCGGGTAGGGCACCACGATGCTGATGTTGTGCCAGGGAAACGACTGCGCCCGCGCAACCGGCGCGGCGACCAGTCCGGCGATGGTGGCGAGCGCGGCACGCCGTGAGAGCATTTCGCTACTTAATCGGATGCGCCGCCGATTGCCAATCTGGAACCGCGCCGGTGTCGAGCGCGGCCCGCCGCAGCACCAGCCCGAAAACGATGGCCATCGAAATGAGGCCGAGCGGGAGGAGAATGTGCTCCGCCAGCGTGCGGACGATCATCGGCATGATCCAAAGTAGCGCCAGCGCGGATTTCTCATAGGAACGGAAGCCGCGTTCGAGCCCTTCGACGGCGAGGAACGCGATCGCAGGCGCCAGCACAACGAGGTCGTAGTCGAGGCTGTAGGGCGTCGCGAGAATCGCGGCGATCGGCAGCGCGGCAGCCTTGAGCCGGTACGGCGCGTCGCTGCGCCACAGCCAAGCCAGCGCGACGGCGAGCGCTGCCATTGCCGCGCCCTGCATCGCATAGGCGAGCGGCACGCCGCCGCCCCACATCCGCACCAGCGAGAATACGCTCTGAATCTTGTGCCAGCCGGTGCCGCCCTGTTCGAGCACGACCTCGCGGGTGAACGGCATCGCGTTGATGAAGTGCCGCCACACGTCGGGGCCGAACGCCAGCGTGGTGACGAGCATCAGTGCCAGCACCGTCGCACAGGCCGATGCGAACGCGCGCCAGCGTCCGGTGACGATCAGCACGAGCGGGATCATCACGCCGAACTGCGGCTTGTAGGCGAGCAGCCCGAACAGGATGCCGGCCGCGACGGGGGTCCGGTCGAGGACGAGCAGCGCGCCGCCCAGCAGTGCGGCGGTGAGAAAGCCGTTGTGGCCGTGGCCGATGTTCACGAACACGGCCGGGAAAGCGACGGCCAACAACAGCCACAATCCGTCATGCCCGGCCTTGTGCCGGGCATCCACGCCTTGCTGCCCTTCCACGAAAGGCGTGAATGGCCGGGACGAGCCCGGCCATGACGCTGTGAGAACAGCGCGGATCGTCAACAGATACAGAACCAGCGTTGCGCCCTGCCAGACCGCGAGCGCCAGAGCGAACGGCATCAGAGCCAGCAGCGCCGCAATGAACAGAAAGAACGGCGGGTAGTGCCAGCCGTAGAACGGCGTGGCCTTGCCGAAGATCATCTGCTCGCGAGCGTGCTGCGACGGCGGGTCGAACGCGGTGCCGGGCTGGCCGTCGAGCACGTAGGTGCCGGCCGCATAGACATTGGAGAAATCGGTGCCGAGCGGGCGGCCCTGGTAGTCGTTGAGCCCGTCCGAGGTCGCGAGCAGGAACAGCAGCCCGCCGAGCGAGGCGGCCAGGACCGCCAGGGCCCACAGCCGCAACCGTTCGCGGGTCATCCAGTCCCCGGTTCGCAGGTTTGCGAGAACGCCGCCCATGGCCTCAGGCTCGGTTTTTCGAAGGCCAGTTCTAGCCCGCCGTGTTTAATGGAACGTGTGCCGGCGCGGGCGCCCGCCATTCCTCGCGTTGGTGCCTCCCATCAACCGCTTTGATGGCTGGAATCAGCCATTCGGCCTTGCCGCGGGAAGAGCAGGCCATTAGGACATCTGCGCCCTTTTGGGCGCGGAGATTCTGAAAAATGGCCCTGCTCGCCGAGTACCTCAAGCGCATCAAGCCGTCCGCCACCATCGCGGTGACCGACAAGGCGCGCGCGCTCAAATTGGCGGGCCGGGACGTGATCGGGCTGGGCGCCGGCGAGCCGGATTTCGACACGCCGGACAACATCAAAGAGGCGGCGATCAAGGCGATCCGCAGCGGCAAGGCGTCGAAGTACACAGCGGTGGACGGGCTCGCCGAGCTCAAGCAGGCGGTGTCGCGCAAGTTCAAGCGCGAGAACAACCTCGACTACAAGCCGTCGCAGATCATCGTCGGCACCGGCGGCAAGCAGGTGCTCTACAACGCGCTGATGGCGACGCTGAACCCGGGCGACGAGGTGATCATCCCGGCGCCCTATTGGGTCAGCTATCCGGACATGGTTCTGCTGGCCGGCGGCGAGCCGGTCGCGGTTCCGACCACCATGGAAGACGGCTTCAAGATGCGCCCCGAGGCGCTGGAGAAGGCGATCACGCCGAAGACCAAGTGGATCATCTTCAACTCGCCGTCGAACCCGACCGGCGCCGCCTACACCCGCGACGAACTGAAGAAGGTGACCGACGTGCTGGTGAAGCACCCGCACGTCCACGTCATGACCGACGATATGTACGAGCATCTCGTCTATGACGACTTCAAATTCTTCTCGCCGGCCGAGGTCGAGCCGCGCATCTACGATCGCACGCTCACCATCAACGGCACGTCGAAGGCCTATTGCATGACCGGCTGGCGTATCGGCTATGCCGGCGGGCCGGAGCCGCTGATCAAGGCGATGGCGATGATCCAGTCGCAATCGACCTCGAATCCCGCCGCGGTGTCGCAATGGGCCGCGGTCGAGGCGCTCGACGGCGTGCAGGACTTCATCCCCAAGCACAACGCGATATTCAAGGAGCGCCGCGACCTCTGCGTCTCGATGCTCAACCAGTCGCGCGGGCTGAAGTGCCCGACGCCGGAGGGCGCATTCTACGTCTATCCGTCCTGCGCCGGCACGATGGGGCGGACCGCGCCGAGCGGCAAGAAGCTTGAGACCGACGAGGACTTCGTCACCGAGTTGCTGGAATCCGAGGGCGTCGCGGTGGTGCAGGGCACGCCGTTCGGCGTTGGCCCGGCGTTCCGCATCTCGTATGCGACCAAGACGGAGGACCTGGAGGAAGCTTGCCGCAGAATCCAGCGCTTCTGCGGCAATCTGAAGTAGCCTAACTTTGGGCGCGGCCGCCGCCGCAACGACGAACATTAGCCGCAATGCAAAGCGACGTCGTGCTGGCGCCTCCGGCCGGAGCGCGATCGTTGCTTTTCTCGCCGCATCGGCTCCGCTACATTTGCGGCCTGTCAGGAGGAGACGCCCTATGATTCGCCTTTCATCGATTGCGCTCGCCGTTGGCCTTGCCGCGATCGTCTCGCCGGCCGCCGCCCAGTCGCGGGTCGAGGCCGGGATGCTGGAATGCACCGGCACTACGGCGAGCTTCATCGTCGGTTCGGTAACCGAGTTGCGCTGCAATTTCCGTGGGCCCGACGGCCGTACAGAACCCTATGTCGCCTCGATCCGGCGCGTCGGTGTCGATATCGCGTTGCCGGCCAACGTGGCGGTGGCCTGGGGCGTGTTTGCTCCGTCCCGCAATCTCGGGCCCGGCGACCTTCGCGGCAGCTATGCCGGTGCCTCGGCGAGCGCCACGGCGGTGGTCGGCGTCGGCGCCAACGCGCTGGTCGGCGGCTCCAACAGCACCATCGCGCTGCAGCCGCTCAGCGTGCAGGGCCAGACCGGCCTCGGCATTGCCGCTGGCATCGCGGGCATGGAATTGCGCCCGGCCGGCCGCTGATCGTTTGATCGAAATTCGACGCCGCCGCGGTCGTGCGGCGGCGTTTTCATTTTCTGACGGCGTCGATCCGGCCTTCGACGCCGGTTTTCACGGTGCCGAGATTGCGCAGATAGACCATCACCTCGTTCGCCAACAGTGGCGAGTCATCGACGGGTAGCAGCGTCGGCGCTTTGCCGAACGTGTCGTAGCCGTCGCTGCCGCGCGCGAGGAATTCGTTGGTGGCGATCCGGTAGATCCGATTCGGATTGAGCGGTGTGCCGCCGATCCTGATTTTCACGATACGCTTGCCCGGCGGCCGTCGCGGATCGATTTCGATCTTCATGCCGGACACCTGCGGAAAGCGCCCCGCGGCGTCCGCCATTCTGGCGAAGCCGCCTTCGAGCGCTGTCCGCAGGTCGCGGCCGCGGATGTCGATGGTGACGACACGATTGCCGAACGGCAGTTCGGCCAGCACGTCGCGCCGGGTGATGGTGCTGCCCGCGGGATAGACCTTGCCGCCACGGATGCCGCCGCCATTGGTGACGGCAGCGACTGCGCCGGTCTTCTTGCGCATCGCATCGGCGATCAGGTTGCCGATCGCAGCCTCGCCGGTGCGCACCGCAATGTTGCGGCTGTCGAGCACGACCGCGAGCGTGGCCAGCGGCACGTCCAGCTCGCGGCTCAGCTCGGCCTCGTATTTGCTCACCACCGCCGCGACTTCGGGATCCGGCGTCACCGTGGCCGTGTCGATGACGCGGAACTGCGGCCACCACTTCACGTCGCGCTTGCCGTCGGCAATCGTGACGTCGATCGCCACGTCGATCAGTGTCACGTAGTGGGAATCGTAGCTGGATTCCGCCGTGGCGACGCGTCCGTCGAAGCTGATGAACAGGTCGTGGTTGTGCCCGGTCAGAATGAGGTCGGTGGTGTTGGTCGCCGCCAGATCGGCGGACTGCTTGCGGTCGGCGTGCATCACGGCGACGACGAAGTCGGCGCCCTCGCGGCGCAGTGCCTCGGCCTGCTCCCTCATCGCGGGCACGGTCGGCAGGAATTTCAGATTCTCGGGGCTCGAGACCCGTGGCGTGTCGTCGTAGGCGGCGCCGGTCAGGCCGACGCGCACGCCGCCAAACTCGACGATCGCGCGGTCCTTGAAATTCTCCAGCGGCTTGCCGTCCGGCCCCCGCAGGTTGGCGGCGTAGATCGGGAATTTCGCCTCCGACATGCGCTTGAAAAAAACGGCCTTGCCGAAATCGAATTCGTGATTGCCCGGCGCGAAAATCTCCGGTGCGATCATGTTGGTCAGCGTGATGATGTGGGCGCCGCCGTCGATCCCCGACATCAGCGACGGCGACAGCGTGTCGCCGCCGTGCGCCAGCACCACATGACCGCCCGAACCGCGGGCCTTGTCGCGCTCCGCCTTCACCACGGCCGCAAGGCGCGCGAAGCCGCCGCGCCGCTTGCCATCCGGCATCAGCGTATCGCCCATCGAGTAGATGTCGTTGGTCAGGATGAAGGTGATCTTGGCCGATTCGGCACGGGTGGCCAGCGCCGGCAGGATCGCAAGGCAAAGGACGGCAATAAGGCGGTTCAGAATGAACATTCGGGATGATCCGGCGGGCAGGCGGCTTGCTCTAGCACGCGGGGACAGCGCCCGGCTATGCTGCGGCCTGCGGCGCGTGCGCCACGTCATTCGCGGTGGATATGAACAGGCCTGAGATTTTCGTCCGGGACGGCACGGCCTCCCAATCCAGCCGGATCGGGGTGGTGATCGTCAATCTCGGCACTCCCGACGCCACCGACGCAGGCTCGGTGCGGCGCTATCTGCGCGAATTTCTCAGCGACAGCCGGGTGATCGAGAACCAGGGGCTGGTCTGGAAGTTCATCCTCAACGCCATCATTCTGACGCGGCGGCCGCGCGCCAAGGGGCTCGACTACGAGAAAATCTGGAATCGCGACAAGAACGAGTCCCCGCTCAAGACCATCACCCGCGCCCAGGCCGGCAAGCTGCGCGCCGCGGTGGAGCAGGGCGCCGTGCCATCCGCCGTTCCCGGCATCGTGGTCGATTGGGCGATGCGCTACGGCAACCCGTCGCTGGAATCCCGCCTCGAAGCGCTGGTCAAACTCGGCTGCGAGCGCATCCTGCTGGTGCCGCTCTATCCGCAATACGCCGCGGCGACGACGGCCACGGTCTGCGACGCTGCGTTCGTTACGCTCGCGAAGCTGCGTTTCCAGCCCACGTTGCGCGTGGTGCCGCCGTATTACGACGATCCGGTCTATATCGACGCGCTGGCGGTTTCGATTGAAACGGAACTGAAAAAGCTGCCGTTCGTGCCGGACATGATCCTTGCCTCGTTTCACGGCATCCCGAAATCCTATGCCGACGAAGGCGATCCGTATCCCGAGCAATGCAAGGAGACGGCGCGGCTGTTGCGCGCGCGGCTCAAGCTCGACGAAAGCAGGTTCATGCTGACGTTCCAGTCGCGGTTCGGCCGCGCCGAATGGCTGCAGCCCTACACCGACATCACGGTGAAGCAATTGGCGGCGAGCGGGGTGAAGAACCTCGCGGTCGTCACGCCCGGCTTCGCCGCCGACTGTCTGGAGACGCTGGAGGAGATCGCGGTCGAGAACGGTGACTTCTTCAAGCAGGCCGGCGGCGTCAACTTCGCCGCCATCCCGTGTCTCAACGACAGCGAGCCAGGCATGGAACTGCTGGTCCATTTGGTGCGGCGCGAGTTGCAGGGCTGGGTGTGACGTTGAGGCGAAAGTGAACCTGATGCAGGCTTCGACCGACCAATTCTATTGATGCTGCCGTGTTTGCCCGCGCGGGGCATGGCCATACCTTGTTTGCCTGGAGGACGACGTTCATGGAGGACTTCTCGATGCTGCTCGGCGTCAATCTTTTCGTCGTTGTGCTCGTCATCCTCGCCATCCTGACGCTGGTGTCGGGCGTCAAGACCGTGACGCAGGGCTACCATTGGACCATCGAGCGATTCGGCCGCTACACCCGCACGCTGAACTCAGGCCTCAACCTGATCGTGCCGTTCTTCGATCGTGTCGGGCGCAAGGTGAATATGATGGAGCAAGTGATCGACATTCCGCAGCAGGATGTCATCAGCAAGGACAATGCGACGGTCATGGTGGACGGCGTCGCGTTCTTTCAGGTGTTCGATGCCGCCAAGGCGAGCTACGAGATCACCAATCTCGACCGTGCCATTATCACCTTGACGATGACCAACCTTCGTTCCGTGATGGGCTCGATGGACCTCGACCAGATGTTGTCGCACCGCGACGAGATCAACGAGCGGCTGCTGCGCGTTGTCGATGCCGCGGTCTCGCCGTGGGGCGTCAAGGTCAACCGCATCGAGATCAAGGACATCGTGCCGCCCGCCGACCTGATCCAGTCGATGGGCCGGCAGATGAAGGCGGAGCGCGAGAAGCGTGCCGAGATCCTGCAGGCCGAGGGCATGCGCCAGTCGGCCATCCTCAAGGCCGAGGGCCAGAAGCAATCCCAGATCCTGGAAGCCGAGGGCCGTAGAGAGGCTGCGTTCCGCGACGCCGAGGCGCGCGAACGTCTCGCCCAGGCGGAAGCCAAGGCGACCGAGATGGTGAGCCTGGCGGTCGCCAACGGCGACGTGCAGGCGCTCAACTATTTCGTCGCCGAGAAGTATATGAAGGCGCTGACCCATCTCGCCGACTCGCCCAATCAGAAGGTGCTCATCATGCCGATCGAGGTGACCAGCGTGCTGGGCTCGATCGCGGGCATTGGCGAGATCGCCAAGGCGACGTTCGGCCCCGACGCGGTTCGCACGGCGCCATCGACGTCCACGCCCTCGGTGCCGCGCCGGCCGACCGGTCCGGCGACCACATGACGGGTTTCGATATGATGCCGTTCATCGTTTCGCTGGGGCCCTGGAAATGGGTGATCCTCGGCGCGGTCCTGCTGGCGCTGGAACTGGCCGTGCCCGGCGCCTTCATGATGTGGCTCGGGCTTGCCGCGGTTCTGGTCGGGCTGATCTCGTTCGTGGTGGATTGGTCGTGGCAGGCGCAGCTCGTCGCGTTCGCGATCTTTACCGCGGCGTCGGTGCCGCTGTGGCGGCGCTTCGCCCGCAAAGTGGACCCGCAGTTGGAGTCGCCGTTTCTCAACCGCCGCACCGAGGCGCTGATCGGCCGCGTGTTCACGCTCGAAAAGCCGATCGCCGACGGCGTGGGCACCGTGCGGATCGACGATACGATCTGGCGGGTGAACGGGCCGGATACCGACGCCGGCAACCGGGTCCGGGTGGTGCGCGCCGACGGCGCCAACCTCACCGTCGAGCCCGCCTGAACCGGCCTTCCGGGGCCGTAAGGTCTCGTTAACCACAATTCTTTAACCCTCGTTAACCACGGCCGTCCGGGCGGCCGGTGCCGGCTGACGTTCGTCCCTGTCGAACAGGGGCGTGCGGACGCTGGCGCGATGCATTGTGCAAACGGGGGTCGCCTCTGCTGAGCGGCTGGTCCAGGGCTGTCACTGTTGCGCTCGGCTTCGCCGCCGTTGCGCTCGCAGGCGAAGCGTCGGCGCAGACCGGCACGCGGTCGCTGTTCCAGCCGTCGCTGACCGATCCGAACAACGCGCAGCGCTTCAGCAAGCCCCCGGAGGGCACCACCCGCGCAACGCAGCCCGCAGCGACTCCGTCCGCCAGCGCGAGCGCCGGCGAAACCGGATTCGACTCCACCGGCTCGATCGCGAAGAAGCGCAAGCTGAAGCGCAAGCCTGGCAGTCCGTTCCCGGTGCCGCGCGCCGGCGCCGTCACCGTGCTCGGCGCGCCGCAGCAATCGACCGGCCAGACCTCCGCGCAGCAGATCGGTGTGCGCGGCGCCTACGCCAACGTCTCCAAGCCGCCGGATGCGCCGGTGCGCCGCCCGCTGCCGCCCAGCATCGATCCGTTCGAGCCGGTCGGCGTGCGGGTCGGGGAATTCCTGCTGCGGCCGTCGGTTGAACTGGGCTACGGCATCGACAGCAATCCGAACCGCACGCCCAACGGTCCGCGCTCCGGCTTCTACCAGGTGCTGCCGGAACTGCAGGCCAAGTCGTTCTGGTCGCGCCACGAGTTGGGCGGCAGCCTGCGCGGCAGCTACACCGGCTACGACTCACTGCCGTCCGCCAACCGTCCGACCGCGGACGGCAAGGTGTTCGGACGGCTCGATGCGACGCACGATTTGCGCTTCGATGGCGAGGGCCGCTTCTCGATGGGCACCGACAACCCCGGCAGCCCGAACCTGCAGGCGGGACTGGCGAAACTGCCGATCTTCACGATCTGGGGCGTCACCGCGGGCGTGGCGCAGCGCTTCAACCGGCTCGACCTGTCGGTGAAGGGCAGCGTGGATCGCACCGAATTTCAGGACTCGGAACTGGTCGATGGCACCAGCGTCAGCAACCAGGACCGCAACTACTATCAATATCGCGTGCAATCGCGTGCCAGCTACGAGTTCACTCCCGGCCTCAAACCGTTCGTGGAGTTGGACCTCGATCAGCGCAAGCACGACGCGGCATGCACCTGCGATGCCATCGACCGCAGCTCAAGCGCGTTCACGCCGAAGGCTGGCGTGACGTTCGAGCTGGCGCGCCGCCTCACCGGCGAGGTTTCGGTCGGCTACACGACGCGCGACTACGTCAGTCCGGCGCTCGATACGCTGCGCGGCTGGGTGATCGATTCCTCGCTGGTCTGGGCCGCGACGGGGCTGACCACGGTGACGCTGCTGGCGAATTCAAGGGTCGATGAAACCGTGGTCGCCGGTGTATCCGGCACGCTGCGGCAGGACGTCGGACTGCAGGTCGATCACGCGTTCCGGCGCTGGCTGATCGGCACGGTCAAGGTCGGATACGGCATGGACGACTATGTCGGCTGGGACCGTCAGGACAAGCGGACCTCGCTGTCCGCGATCATCACCTACAAGATGAGCCGCGAGTTCTGGCTCAAGGGCGAGTTCCGCCAGGAATGGCTGCGCTCCAACGCGCTGGGCGTCAATTACGACGCCAGCATCTTCCTGGTCGGCGTGAAGATGCAGCGTTAGAGCATGATCCCGAAAAGTGGGAACCGGTTTTCGGAAAAGATCATGCTCAAACAGACCGCTACTTCTTGAGCATGCTGTCGATTTCCTTGCGGAACGCCGGCGCGATGTCGTCGCGCGCCAGCGCATAGGCGACGTTGGCGGTGAGGAAGCCGACCTTCGAACCGCAGTCGAAGCTGCGGCCCTGGAACTTTAGTCCGTGGAACGGCTGCTCCTTGGCCAGGCGGATCATCGAGTCGGTCAGTTGGATTTCTCCGCCCGCGCCGCCCTGTTGGGTTGCGAGCAGCTTGAAGATTTCCGGCTGCAGGATGTAGCGGCCGGTGATGATGAGGTTGGATGGCGCCTTCTCGCGCGGCGGCTTCTCGACCATCTCGGTGATGGCGAACGACGGGCCGCTCGACCGGCCGACGCCGACCACGCCGTACTGGTGGATGCGCTCCATCGCCATCTCTTCGACCGCGACGATGTTCGAAGCCTCGGGGAGCGAGCGATAGACGTCGATCATTTGCTTCAGGCAGCCGGGCTTGTTCTGCACCAGCACGTCAGGCAGCAGCAGCGCGAACGGCTCGTTGCCGACCAGTTCGCGCGCGCACCAAACCGCGTGGCCAAGGCCGAGCGGCGATTGCTGGCGGGTGAAGCTCGCGCTGCCTGCGCCGGGGAGATCGGCTGCGAGAGCTGAAAGTTCGGCGGTCTTGTTGCGCTCCTTGAGCGTGACCTCAAGTTCGAACTGGCGGTCGAAATGATCCTCGATCACGCCCTTGTTGCGGCCGGTGACGAAGATGAAATGCTCGATGCCGGCCTCCCGCGCCTCGTCCACGACGTGCTGGATCAGCGGCCGGTCCACCACCGGCAGCATCTCCTTGGGCATCGCCTTGGTGGCGGGCAGGAACCGGGTGCCGAGGCCTGCGACGGGAAAGATGGCCGTGCGGATGGGTTTCATGATGAGCCAGGGCGGGGTTGGGCCGGGAGCGGCGTCCGAATGTCGTGCAGTATTGAAGAATCAGCGCCGATTCAATAGGCCGCACCGGTGCGCCTCGGCCGGATTTGCGCCCATTAATGCGGTGGTACCGGCCGGCTGGCATTCTCCGGACAATGCTCCTTCTTTCTCTTTGTGATGGACGGCAACAATGAGGCGATGGGCTTGGACGGCCGCTGCGGTGGCGCTCGGCGGCATCATCATGGCCGGATCGGCGGAAGCCGCGCCGCGCTGCCGCAACACCGGAAGCTTCGACGTCTGGATGGCCGCCTTCAAGAAGGAGGCGCTGTCGCAAGGCATCTCGCAGCGGGCGATCTCGTCTGCGCTCGACGGCGTGACGTTCGATCCGGCCATTATCCGCCGCGACAGCGGGCAAGCCGTGTTCCAGCAGAGCTTCCTGCAGTTCGCCGGTCGCATGACGGCAATCGGCCGCTACCAGAACGGGCTCAAGCAGTTGAAGGCGCATGCGCCGCTGCTGGCCCGCATCGAGCAGGCCACCGGCGTGCCGCCGGCGGTGGTCGTCGCGCTGTGGGGCCTGGAAAGCGACTACGGCGCCTACAAGGGCGGCACCTACAACATCATCCGTGCGGTGGCGACGCTGGCCTATGACTGCCGGCGCTCGGCGTTCTTCCGCGATCAATTGATGGGCGCGCTGCGCATCGTGCAGCGCGGCGACCTGCGGGCGGATCAGATGATTGGAAATTGGGCCGGCGAGCTGGGTCCGACGCAATTCACTCCATCGGACTATTTCAAGCACGGTCTCGATTTCGACGGCGACGGCCGCGTCGATATGATCAACAGCCTGCCGGATGCGCTCGCGTCGGCCGCCAACCTGATGAAGAGCTTCGGCTGGCAGAAGGGTCAGCCGTGGCTTCAGGAGGTGCGGGTGCCCGACAAGATGCCGTGGGAGGAATCCGGTCTCGACATCCAGCATCCGCGCTCGCAGTGGGTGAAGTGGGGCGTCAGCGCCGTGCAGGGCAAGCTGGCGGCGGACAACCTGCCGGCCTCGCTGGTGCTGCCGATGGGCCGGCTCGGCCCGGCCTTCCTGGCCTATCCGAACTTCAAGTCGTACACCGAATGGAACGCGGCCTTCGTTTATGCGACCACCGCGGCCTATTTCGGAACCAGGCTCGCTGGCGCTCCGGTGGTGAGCCCAGGCAACGGCCAACCCGTGGTGCCGACCACCGAGCAGATCCAGGAATTGCAGCGGCTGCTGATCGCACGGAAGCTGCTGACCGGCGAAGCCGACGGCCGGCTCGGCTCGCAGACCCGCGCCGCGGTGAAGCAGGCGCAGTTGAAGGCCGGCCTGCCGGCGGACGCTTATCCAACGGCCGAACTGATCGAACGGCTGCGCGGCGGGCGCTGACACGCCGCCGCACCCCCGCAAAAGGGGTGCGGTTAACGCTCGCTCAACCATATGTTGCCCCAATGGGGTGCAAACTGGCGTGGTGTATTGAGGCAGACGGCATGGCACATCTGACCCGTATTCTGGCGGCAACCGTCGCGGTCGGACTGGCTGCGCCCGTCCTCGCGCAAGGCACGACACCGCTGAAGCCGATCGGCCGGCAGGCGCAGTCCGCCCAACCGCCTGTCGCGCCCATTGCTCCGCCGCCTTCGCCGCCGCGGGAATGGACCGGCGAGGATGGCGCCTCCGGTCATCCGCAGATGAAGGCGTCCGCGATCCGCGCCGCCGCCGCCAATTTCGAAGGCTGCCTCGAAGGGCTTTGGCCGCTCGCCGCCAAGCGCAACATCTCGCGCGCCTCGTTCGACAAGTCGGTGAAGGGGCTGACGCCCGACCTTCGCATCATGGACCTGGTGGACTCGCAGCCCGAGTTCACCAAGGCGTTCTGGGACTATCTCGACATTCTGGTGAACGACGCGCGTGTGCAGAACGGCCAGGACATGCTGAACAAGCACAAGGCCTCGTTCGACAAGGTCGAGAAGGCCTACGGCGTCGATCGCCACTACATCACCGCGATCTGGGGCGTGGAGTCGAACTACGGCACGCTGGGCGGCGACCGCCCGGTGATCCGCTCGACCGCGACGCTCGCGTGTGTCGGACGGCGGCAGGCCTATTTCCGCGATGAATTTCTTGCGGCCTTGGAAATCCTGCATCGCAACGACGTGCGGGCCGATCAGCTCAAGGGCTCATGGGCCGGCGCGTTCGGCCCGACCCAATTCATGCCGACATCGTTTAAGCGCTTTGCGGTGGACTTCGACGGCGACGGGCGGCGTGACGTGGTCGATACGCCGATCGACATGATCGCCTCGACGGCGAACAACCTGAAGAAGGACGGCTGGGTCGCGGGCCAGACCTGGGGCTACGAGGTCGTCCTGCCGAAGGGCTTCAATTATCTGCTGGCCGACCGCTCCAAGCAGAAGACGGTGGCGGAATGGGAGGCGCTCAACATCAAGCGCGCCGGTGGCAAGGCCTTCCCGCGCGGCGAGGACAAGGCCTACCTGCTGGTGCCCGCCGGTCATCAGGGTCCGTCGTTCCTGATGCTACAGAACTTCCGCGTCATCATGAAATACAACCCGGCCGAAGCCTACGCGATGGCGATCGGCCATCTCGCCGACCGGCTGCGCGGCGGCACGCCGTTCGTGCAGGCCTGGCCGCGCCACGAGGCGGTGCTTTCGCGCGAGGAGAGGCGCGAATTGCAGGAAAAATTGCGCGCCAAGGGCTTCGACGGGGGCGAGCCGACCGGCCGGCTCGGACCCAAGACCCGCGCCGCGGTCCGCGACTTCCAGTCCTCGGTCGGTCTGATCCCCGACGGCTTTGCCACCACTGCGATCCTGGCCCGTCTGCGCCGGTAACCATTCCGGCTGCCTTCCGGTTGACAAGTTCGTCGCGCTATTGGCCGATAGCGGCTCGGCGCAGCCCTTTGATGCCGGGTTGCGAAGGCCCCGACCGGTACCCGTATGGCGAACAGAAGCCTGCGCAATCAGCGGCTTAGCGCGTTGTTCCTGATCGGAGCAGCGGCGGCGCTGGCCGTCGCCACGACGCTGCCGATGCCGGCCCAGGCGCAGCGCCTGTTCGACTGGTTTGGCGGCACGCCCCAGCGGCCGTCCCCGGACGTCCGCGCGCCGCAGGCCGATTTCTCCCGGGCTCCGGCCCCGGCCCGCAAGCCGCCCGATACCCCGGCGCCGACCAGCAACGTGCTGGTGATCGGCGACTCCATGGCCGACTGGCTGGCTTATGGACTCGAAGAGGCGCTGGCCGAGACGCCGGAGTTCGGCGTCATCCGCAAGCATCGCACCACCTCCGGCCTGCTGCGCTACGACCCGCGCAACGAAACCCAGGACTGGGCCGGCGTGGCGCGCGAACTCATCGCCACCGAGAAGCCGAACTTCATCGTGATGATGCTCGGTCTCAACGACCGTCAGCCGATCCGCGAGCGCGTTGCCGCGCCGCCGCCCGCGCGCGGCGCACGCCCCGGTGCGCCGGCTGCCGCTGCAACGCCCGCACCCGCGCCACCCGAGTCTCCGGCGCAGCAGGCGGCGCGTCCCGGGGATCCGGAAGCCGACAAGCCGCCGGAAGCAGACAATCCCGATCAGCCGTCGATCGCGGCACCCGAGCCCGCGGCTCGTCCGCGCGTCGCCGGCACGCACGAATTCCGTTCCGAGAAATGGACGGAGCTTTATGCCAAGCGGATCGACGACACGATCGCCGTGCTCAAGTCTCGCGGCGTCCCGGTGCTGTGGGTCGGTCTGCCTTCGATCCGCGGACCGCGCTCGACCAGCGATATGGTTTATCTCAACGAGCTGTTCCGCACCCGGGCCGAGAAGGCCGGCATCGTGTTCGTCGATGTGTGGGATGGCTTCGTCGACGAGGGCGGTCGCTTCGTGCTGCAGGGCCCCGACTTCGACGGCCAGATCCGCAGGCTGCGCTCCGGCGACGGCGTCTATTTCACCAAGTCCGGCGCGCGCAAACTGGCGCACTACGCCGAGCG
Organism: Hyphomicrobiales bacterium; assembly: GCA_021730985.1. GTDB lineage: Bacteria > Pseudomonadota > Alphaproteobacteria > Rhizobiales > Xanthobacteraceae > Z2-YC6860. The sequence goes on from JAKFYI010000028.1 coordinate 60,377, forward strand.
GGAGATCAAGCGTCTCGCTTCGCGCGGCCCAGTCGCGGTGGCGCTGCCAACCAGCGAGCCGCAGCCGCAGTCTCCGGCCGCCAAGACTGGCGGACCGACCGCGCGTCCGCTCGCCGGTCCGGTAATGCCGCTCACGGCCGCCGCGAACGCGGGCGAGGACGGACTGCTCGGCGGCACCAACGCGCGGCCCGCCAGCGATCACGTCACCGTCACCCGGGTGCTGGTGAACGGCGAGGCGGTGCAATCTCCGGCCGGACGCGGTGACGATTTCGCCTGGCCGCGGCGCGGCGTCGCCGCCTTCGGGACCGATCCGGTGGTGGCGACCACCACGCTGCCGCTGCCG
>JAKFYI010000049.1 GCA_021730985.1 Hyphomicrobiales bacterium
AGGTGATGCTGGCGCCTTGGCCAACGTTGAGCTGATAGCGGACGTAGCCACCGAGCTTCAGGCAGATGTCGGTGCCGGGCATGTAGTAATAGCCGGCGCCGTACAGACTGCAGATCTTCACGTATTCGACCGGCTTGGCCTTAACGGGAAGATCGGCGGCCTGCGCTCCAACGACTGCAACGATTCCTGCTGCAGAGCCGAGGAGAAGACTTTTCACCATCTTCATTTTTTGTTCCTCCTGTTGAACTGAACTCGGGAGGGTCCGGTCTCCGTCGGGTGGGTTGCACCGCCAGGATAGTCCCCTAATCTCCCCGTCCGCCCGACTTCCAAACATAGACACCGGACAGACCGACACTGGGAAATCCCCCCTTGTCGTAGGCTGAGAGTAGCCGATGGGAACTGACACGCAATCAAGAAGGGCCCGTTCCCACAGCCTAGAACCTGGATTCCCGAGGGGTGTGGCCGGAAAAACACGGCGCCTGTGAACAACTTTCAGACTCGCCGGAATCTCTAGACAAAGACCTGAAAAACCAACCGATTCGTCGTCAATGCATCTTTGCCGGCTGCGGCCGCTGCGACGCTCGACAGTTGCATGTGTCCCGTTTTGATCCATGTCACCGCGAGAGAGAACCGAGCACCGTGGCGTTTGAGCAACGCCTGTTTTTGCCAACGGATTTGGTGAAGACGATCCGCTTGCGACTCAGGCGAATGCTGACAATGCGCGGAGAACAATTCCGTGCTTTCCGACCGCACAACCATCTTCAGCGCTCGCAGCGCAAGCGGCGAAATCTGAAAATTTGTCCATGGAAATAAAGAAGCGCTGGCGAAGCTCTCGGGCGCTGCGCGCTCAGCAGGCAAATGGCGGAGAGGGTGGGATTCGAACCCACGATACGGGGTAAACCGTATGACGATTTAGCAAACCGTTGCCTTCAGCCACTCGGCCACCTCTCCGCGGCGCTGAAACAACTACAGAACCCCGGAATTGCGGTCAAACCGGGAGCACAGCTCCGGCGGATCAAGGCCAATCCGCAAAGCCGGCTGCACGGTGTCCGCGCAGCCTGCGAGTGGCATGTGGAGCTCGCGCGCGGCTTGCGCAAGTTCCTCATCGCTTGCGTCGTTTAGGCCGCTGCGCGCAGCCGCGGCGCGTCCGGGGCGGATGCCTGCGGATGTGCCTTGAGCCAATCGCGCGCGGCGCGCTGCGCCTGGCCGATTTCGCAGTCGAGCATTTCGGCTGCGATCTCCCGGCGCAGCCGAACCGCCTCGGCATTGCCCTTCATCGCGGCGAGATTGAACCACATGTGCGCGGTGACCAGATCGGCGGGACCTTCCCGGCCGCTCGAGTAGACCATGCCGAGCTCGAACATCTCGTCTGCGGAAACAGGCGCGCTCGCATGGATCGCCGGCGTACCGCCAGCGGCATTCAACTGGATCATCTTGCTCTCCCCTGTCGCGCGTGGCCGCCCTGACGGACATCGCGCTGCCCTCAAGCCATCCCCGGCCCGAGCAGCGCGATCATCGAGGCAAACATTTGAATGGCGGCTTAAGCGGCGCGATGAACGGCAAGTGAAGACGCGGCCGTGCCGCAGGCGGCGCAACGATGCGTTAAGAACGCAAACCGCGATGCAGCGCCAATCGAGCCGTATGCTGACGTTGCGCTAACCCTGCCCATTGGCTTGGCGATAACCGTGGCAACGCTTGGCTGGAAGCCGGCGCAAGCCGTTCAGCGCGCGCGCTGGCCGAACAGCACGGCGCGCACCGCCGGATCCTTGACATCGACCTGGCTCGCCTCCTCCACCCGCAGATGCATGCCGCGCCGAACCGCGGGCCGTGCGCGCACCCGGTCGAGCCAGCGCTTGAGATGAGGGAATTCGGCGAAGTCCTGGCCGCGCCGCTCGGCGTGCCGCACCCAGCCGACGCAGGCCATGTCCGCGATGGAGTAACGCCCGGCGAGGAAGGCGCGATCCTTGAGGCGCGCGTTCATCACGCCGAACAGCCGGTGCAGTTCGTTGCCAAAGCGCTCGATGGCATATCGCTGCTGCTCGCCGGCTGCGTAGGTCTTGAAGTGGTTCGCCTCGCCGGCCTTCGGTCCGAGGTTGGCCATCTGCCAGAACAGCCATTGATCGACCTCGACGCGGCCGCGCTCGTCGGCCGGATAGAACCGCCCGGTCTTGCGCCCGAGGTACTGCAGGATGGCGCCGGACTCGAACACCGAGATCGGGCGGCCGCCGGGCCCGCCGGGATCGACGATCGCGGGCATCCGGTTGTTGGGTGAGATTTTCAGGAAGGCCGGCTCGAACTGTTCGCCCTTGGCGATGTTCACCGGGATCATCCGATACGGCAGGCGGCACTCCTCCAGCATGATCGACACCTTCCAGCCATTCGGTGTCGGCCAGTAGTAGAGGTCGATCGGCTTGGGGCGCGACCTGTGTTGCGCTGCCGCGGGATTGGGATTCGCCGCCACGGGCTTGCGCCGGGGCGCCGCCCTGCCCGTCCGCCGCTTGTTCGAAATGCGTTTGACCATCCCTAAAAACACCGAGGGCGTCGGAGAGACTGAAGTCTCGCCGACGCCCTCTGCTAATCTCCGACGTGAAAGCCGAAGACCGTAGCGAGCTTACTTCTTGCGGCGAGTCTTCTTCGCTGCCGCCTTCTTTTTCTTCTTAGCCATGCTGCCCTCCTAGCCATTAGAGAATGGCGATGTCGGAACAGTGCAGTCGCGAATCGACGTGCACTGCATTCCGATTACACCAGCACAACGGAAAAAACACCGACTCCGCTTAACGGAACGTGTACGCGCGCTTGAAACGCGACGGCAACCGGCGTGCGCCGCGTGTTCGTCATTGCAACGCACCACGAGGCGGCGCGCGCAACATCAACTCTGCTTGCGATTTTCGCGGCTTCGCGCAAACCCATATATATTCTAGGTTTTTGTGCGCTCGCCGAATGCGCTAGCGGACGCGCGCCGGCATCGAAAGCGAATTGCCCACAGCGACCGGGCCCGATGAAATGGTATGTGCTGTGTCATATCCACCGCCTTGCTTTTTTTTTTGCACAGGCGCGCTGAAAATCGCAGTGCGCGGAGCCGAAACGATCAAAAACGAGCGAATCGGGCGCCGATGATTCGCGTCGGCATGTCTCGAAGACCGATGCGATGAGACCGAAACGGCGTTTCGCACGCACTGTCATTCAAAACTTTTTGCATGGAGTGCTGATGATGTCGCGCGCGCTCGCAACGCGGCGTGCGCGCGTCAGAGCCCGAGCTTCTTGGCGAGCAGATCGTTCACCGCTTTCGGGTTCGCCTTGCCGCCGGACGCCTTCATCGCCTGTCCGACGAACCAACCGATCGCCTTCGGATTGGATTTTGCGTCCGCCACCTTGTCCGGGTTGCCGGCGATGATGTCGTCGAGGATCTTTTCGATGGCGCCCAAGTCAGTGACCTGCTGCAAGCCGTTCTTCGCAACATACTCCTCAGGTTCAACTTCGGGATGCTCAAACACGTATTCGAGCACCTCCTTTCCAGTATTGCTGGAAATCTGTCCACTCGATATCATTTTCACGATTGCCGAATTGGCCGCCGCAGGCACTGGACCCAAAAGCACAAAGGCATTCTCAATTGGCGGGATGAAAGGCCGTCTTTGAACTGGGACCGATAAGGGCTGGTGCCAATCCATTGGTGGCAACTCTGTCTTTTTTTTCGGTCGATTGAGATGCCCCAAATACTCGTTGAGCAGCCAATTTGCAGCGGCCGTTGGTTCGGCTCCCGCATTGACCATCGCATCGAAGTAGTCTGCCCTTTCCTTCTCGTTCACGAGAACAATCGCCACGTAGAGGCTTAGACCACCCTCTTCGTATCGCGCCTTTCTCTTGTCCGGATGCTCTGGCAGGCGTGCCTTGATATTGGCAACAAATTCCTCGGTAAGTTCGAGGGGCAACAAGTCAGGATCAGGAAAATAGCGATAGTCGTGCGCATCTTCCTTGGTGCGCATAGAACGCGTCTCGACCTTGTCTGGGTCAAACAATCGAGTTTCCTGTTGGATAGTGCCGCCATCCTCCAGAATTCCAATCTGACGTTCCTGCTCGTATTTTATTGCCGCAGCGATGAATTGAATCGAATTAAGATTTTTGATCTCACATCGCGTGCCAAGCGGCCCGCCCGGCTTGCGTACCGAGACGTTCACATCGGCACGCAAATGCCCTTTCTCCATATCGCCGTCGCAGGTACCGAGATGTTGCAGAAGCAGCCGCAACCTCGTGATAAAATGCACCGCGTCTGAAGCTGAGTGGAGGTCTGGCTTAGAAACGATCTCCATAAGTGCGACGCCCGAACGGTTGAGGTCGACGTAGGACAGCGTCGGGTGCTGATCGTGTAACGATTTCCCAGCATCTTGCTCAAGATGTAGGCGCTCGATGCCGACTCTAATAGTCTCGTCGTCATCGACAACAACATCCACAAACCCTTCCCCTACAATCGGGGATTTGTATTGGCTAATCTGATAACCTTGAGGCAAGTCAGGATAGAAATAATTCTTCCGGTCAAAGATAGACTTCAAATTCGGCTCCGCATTGAGCCAGAGCCCTGTGCGGATCGCCTGCCGCACGCACTCCTCGTTGATCACCGGCAGCATGCCGGGCATCGCGGCGTCCACCAGCGAGACGTGGGAGTTGGGCTCGCCGCCGAACTCGGTCGAGGCGCCGGAGAACAGCTTGGCGTTGGACGTGACCTGGGCATGGACCTCCATGCCGATCACGACCTCCCAGTCGCCCGTTGCGCCTTTGATGTATTTCGACGGCTTGGCTTGCGTGCTCATGACAGCGGTTACCTATCGCGCCGGACGCCCCGGCGCTAGAGTGAGCGCATCCCGATCATTTGAATGCGAAAAGGTTGGCATGCCGGAAATCAAAGTCCTGTCATCGATCGCCACCCGCGAAGCCTACAACGAGCTGGTGCCGCAGTTCGAGCGCGCCAGCGGCCACACGGTCACGACCACCTGGTCCGGCACCACCGACATCATGAAACGGATGGCTGCGGGCGGCGAGGTCCACGACCTCGTGATCATCTCCAGCAACGAGCTCGAAGACCTGATCAAGCAGGGCAAGATCGCAGCCGGCAGCCGGGTCGATCTCGCCAAATCGGGGATCGGCGTCGCGGTGCGCGCGGGCGCGCCCAAGCCCGACATCGGTTCGGCCGACGCGCTCAAGCGCACGCTGCTGGCCGCCGAGACGGTCGGCTACACTTCCGGCCCGAGCGGCGTCTACATGGCGGGACTGATCGAAAAGATGGGGATCGCGGCCGACATCAAACCGAAATTCCGCAGCGTGCCCTCCGGCGGCACGATCGGCACCATCATCGCGGCGGGCGAGTGCGAGATCGGATTTCAGCAGATCAGCGAGCTCGTTCACATCGCGGGCATCGACTACGCGGGGCCGCTGCCGTCTGAGATCCAACGCGTCACCGTGTTCACCTGCGGCATCCAGACCGGCGCCAGGAACGCCGATGCCGCCAGCTCGCTGGCGAAGTATCTCTCGACGCCGGACGCTGCCGCGGTGATGCGAAAGCATGGCTTGGAGACCTGAGACATCTCCCGTGTGGCAGCGCGGTCCCAATGAGAACACCAATGGTTTGCTGAGGCAGTCCTTCCCGAAAGAAACCAGCAACCCAAACCGGACACCGCCAGTCCCTTCCAGAATGCCCATGTGACCCGCTACGATGCCTTGTCCGGAGCCAAGAGGCGGGCATGAAGCGGCGGGAATTCCTATGCGTTATCGGCGGTGCAGTGGTGATCCCGCTCACGTTGCCACCCGCAGCGGGTGCGCAACAGGGCGAGCGTATGCGGGTCGTTGGCCTGCTGACGCCGTCGGACGCTGAGGGGCGTCGGCGCGCACTGCTCCAAGGCCTTGAGAAACTGGGTTATCGCGAGGGCCAGAATATCGCGCTAGAGGTTCGTTCAGCCGATGGCAAGCTCGAACGGCTGCCATCGCTCGCCGATGAATTGGTCCGCGCCGGCGTCGACGTCATCGTCACAATCCAAACGCCCGGAACGCAGGCCGCCATCGACGCCAAAACAAAAATCCCGATTGTGATGGCGCTGGTCGGCGACCCGGTCGGCTCTGGGTTCGTACCGAATCTGAACCGTCCAGGCGGTTCGGTGACCGGTGTGTCAAACGCTGCCGGGCAGATCGCGGGAAAGCGCTTTGCGGTATTGAAGCAAGCTATTCCAGCCGCGCAGCGCATTGCCGTTTTCACACATCCCAGTGATCCCATTAGGATACCTCAGCTGCGCCAAGTTGCAGAAGCCTCCGGCACCCTTGGTGTCGAGACAAAAGTATTTCCGGTCGTCGAATCGCGCGACGCTATCGAGCGCGCGATTGCCGACGCCGTGGAATGGAAAGCAGACGCGGTGTTCCGCATCCTCGCCCAAGCCGGCCTTCCATTCTCCAAATTTCAGGCGGACTTGCTGCTGCAGAATCGCCTACCGGGAATGCTCGCCTTGCGGATCGATGTCGAAAACGGGGGGCTGATGTCCTACTACCCCGACTTGTCCGAGCACTGGACCCAGGTTGCCCGCTACGTTGATCGCATCTTGAAGGGCTCGGCTCCAGGTGAGCTTCCGGTCGTGCTGCCGACGAAATTTCAGTTTGTACTGAACCTCAAGACGGCCCGGACGCTCGGCCTCACAATACCGCCCGGCGTGCTGGCGATCGCGGACGATGTGATCGAATAGCACCGGACGTCGCCTATTGGCACGAAGCGGACATCGCGCTGAACATCGGGAGTGTCTGCTTCCGAGGGCAACTCGGACCATCGGCCTTCTAAAGACGCGTCAACCGCGCGGTCACAATGCCTCCCGTCCGAAGGGAACGCTCGCCACCCGCTACCGCCCAACCTTGCGAAAGCGTAGCCTGCGGCAAAACAACGTCACGGGAGGACGCCATGAAGTCCAGATTCATCGTCGCCGCGGCTTGCGCGCTGCTCGCTTCCAGCATCGCCAACGCGGCCGAGATCAAGGTCATCTCCACGCAGGCGACCGAGGACGCCTACAAGGAACTGGTCGCGCAATTCGAGAAGGCGACCGGCCACAAGGTCACGACCTTCTACTCGGGCACAATCAATGTCTCGAAGAAACTCGCCGACGGCGAGCAATACGACCTCGTCATCATGTCGGCGGGCGCGATCGACGAGCAGACCAAGCTCGGCAAGGTCGCAGCCGGCAGCAAGGTGAACTTCGCCGCGTCCGGCACCGGCCTGGCGGTGAAAAAGGGCGCGCCGAAGCCCGACATCGGCAGCACCGAAGCGTTCAAGAAGACGCTGCTGAACGCCAAATCGGTCGGCTACTCGACCGGCCCGAGCGGCGTCTACATCGTCAGCGTGTTCGACAAGCTCGGCATTGCCGATGCGATGAAGCCGAAGCTCAAGCAGACGCCGTCCGGCGTGTTCGTCGGCACGCTGATCGCCGATGGCAGCGCCGAGGTCGGCTTCCAGCAGATCAGCGAGTTGGTGCACTTCGCGGGTATCGACTACGTCGGCCCGCTGCCGGGCGAACTGCAGCGCATGACCATGTTCTCGAGCGGCATCCACACCGCGGCCAAGCACGGCGAGGAAGCCAAGGCGCTTGTGAAGCATTTGACAGCCCCGGCCGCCGCTCCGGTCATCAAGAAGCACGGCCTCGAACCGGGCTAGCGGGTTTGCATCCGGGAGGAGCGGCCATGAAAGCATCCATCGTCATCGCAACAGCAGGGACATTGCTCGTGTCAGGCATCGCGCAGGCTGTGGAGGTTCAGGTTCTTGCGTCCAACGCGATCAAGGCGGCCTATCTCGAACTGGTGCCGGAATTCGAGAAGTCGTCCGGGCACAAGGTCACCACAACGTGGTCGGGCACCCTCGACATCAAGAAGCGGCTCGCCGCCGGCGAGACCTACGATCTGCTGATCATGGCGGCGCCCGAACTCGACGAGTTCATCAAGCAGGGCAAAATCGCCGCCGGCAGCCGCACCGATCTCGTGAAGTCCGGCGTCGGCATCGCGGTGAAAGCAGGCGCCGCCAAGCCCGACATCAGCTCGGCCGATAGCATCAAGGCCGCGCTGCTGACCGCGAAATCGATCGGATATTCGCAGGGGCCGAGCGGCGCCTATCTGGTCAACCTGTTCCAGAAGATGGGCATCGCCGACGCGATCAAGGACAAGGTGAAGGTCTCGGTGGTCGGCCAGCCGGTCGGCAACATGGTCGCCAGCGGCGAAGCCGAGATCGGCTTTCAACAGGTGAGCGAACTGCTTCCCGTGAAGGGCATCGAATTCCTCGGTCCCCTGCCCGCCTCGATCCAGCAGGTCACCACGTTCTCGGCCGGCCAGTTCGCCGCCGCGAAAGAAACCGCCGCCGCCAAGGCGCTCGCTGCGTTTCTCGCCGCACCCGCGGCAACGGCGGTGAAGAAGAAGCACGGCCTCGAGCCGGGCTGAGCCGTGCGCAGTACGAACCGGAGCCTTCAGATGAAACCCCATTGGATCGTCGCCGCCGCATTCGCGTTGCTGATGTCTGCTGCCGCCGAAGCAGCCGAGATCAAGGTGCTGGCCTCCGGTGCGCTCCGCGAGGTGTGGGCCGAGTTGGTCCCGCAATTCGAGAAGGCGAGCGGACACACGGTCGCCGCGACCTTCGGCGCGACAGGCCCAATGGCCAAGCGCGTGGCGGACGGCGAGAGCTTCGATCTCGTCATCATGGGCCAAGAGGGCATCGACGAACTGGTCCGGCTGAGCAAGCTCGTGCCGGGCACCCGCGTCGAGATCGCCAAGTCCGGCGTCGGCGTCGCGATCAAGGCCGGCGCGCCGAAGCCAGACATCAGTTCCGCCGAAGCGGTGAAGAAGGCGGTGCTGGCGGCAAAATCGCTGGCCTTCTCGGCCGGCGCGAGCGGCGTCTATCTCATGCGCCTGTTCGAGAAGATGGGGATCGCGGATGCGGTTAAAGCAAAGACTGCGACCGTCAAATCCGGCGAGTACGTCGGCAACGTGGTGGCGCGCGGCGACGCGGAGCTTGGCTTCCAGCAGGTGAGCGAACTCGTCCACATCAAGGGCATCGAGTATCTCGGAGAACTACCGGCCGAGATACAGAACGTCACGGTGTTCACCGGCGGCATTCCGCTGAACGCCAAGAACCCCGACGGCGGCAAGGCGCTGTCGGCATTTCTGTCAGCGCCCGCAACAACGCCCGTGAAAAACAAGCACGGCCTCGAGCCGGGCCGATAGCGGCACGGGCAGCATCTGCTGCTCAGGTTTCCTTGCCGAAGACGTTGCCCTTCACGATCTTGCAGACGCCGTCACGCAACGCGATCGAGCGGAATTCGATGGTGCCGCCGGACAGCGCCGACGAGATCATCGGCTTGCCGGTGCCCGCGAGCCGCAGGCTGATCTTGCAAGTGTCACCGCTGACCGCGATCTCGTACACCCGCGAGAATGCGGGCAGCACCTGCTCGCGCGTGACGGTGGACTCACCGACCGTCCAGCGAACCTGCTCGCGGCCTTCCTTGTGCAACTCTCCGGGCGTGTAGACGACGGCCGACGACGCATGAAGGTCGTGCTTCACCTGCGTTCGCCGTTCGGAAAAATCGAAGATGCGGCCGGCGCCGCTGAAATAGACCTTCAGCGAACGGGTCTGCGCGTTGCGCTTCTCCGCGCCGTTCTGAACGAACACGCGGTCCTCGGTCCAGTTCGCTTCGATCGAGCGCCCGCGCACCAGTTCAAACGCGGACGCGGTGCCGATCCCACCCGCTACGATGAGTGCTGCAAATCCGAATGTGCGCGCGATGCCGCTTGCCATTCTCGCCTCCTTGCCGGGCGCGGATTTTACCGAAGGCGCGGCGCTACCACCACCGCTGCGGCGTGAAGCGCCCGGCCGCGTCCTCGACCACCTGGCCGAGCGCGAACAGCGTCTCCTCGTCGAACGGCCGGCCGATCAATTGCAGCGCCAGCGGCAATCCCTGGCCGTCGAGGCCCGCCGGCACCGCAAGACCGGGCAGGCCCGCCATGTTCACCGTCACCGTGAAGACGTCGTTGAGATACATCTCGATCGGGTCCGCGCCGCCCTTCTCGCCGATGCCGAAGGCAGCCGACGGCGTCGCAGGCGTCAGCATGGCGTGGATGCCCTGCGCGAAGCATTCCTCGAAGTCGCGCTTGATCAGGGTGCGGATCTTCTGCGCGCGCACATAGTAGGCGTCGTAGTAGCCCGCCGACAGCACGTAGGTGCCGATCATGATGCGGCGGCGCACCTCCTTGCCGAAGCCTTCCGCGCGAGTCTTCTCGTACATGCCGGAGATGTCGCGGCCCTGCTCTCGGATGCCGTAGCGCACGCCGTCGTAGCGCGCGAGATTGGACGAGGCCTCGGCGGGCGCCACGATGTAGTAGGCCGGCAGCGCGTACTTGGTGTGTGGCAGCGATACTTCGACCAGTTCGGCGCCGGCGGCCTTGAGCCAAGCCGCGCCCTGCTCCCACAATTTCTCGATCTCGGCCGGCATGCCGTCAACGCGGTATTCCTTCGGGATGCCGATCCGCATGCCCTTCACGGACTGGCCGGCCGCGGCCTCGTAGTCCGGCACCGGCAGATCGACGCTGGTGGTGTCCTTGGCATCGTGACCGGCCATCGAGCGCATCAGGATCGCAGTGTCGCGCACCGTGCGCGCGAACGGCCCGGCCTGATCGAGCGACGACGCGAACGCCACGATGCCCCAGCGCGAGCAGCGCCCGTAGGTCGGCTTCATGCCGACGATGCCGGCGAACGCCGCGGGCTGGCGGATCGAGCCGCCGGTGTCGGTGCCGGTCGCCCCCAATGCCAGATGCGCCGCCACCGCCGAGGCCGAGCCGCCCGACGAGCCGCCGGGCACCAGCGGCGTGTTGGAGCCCTTGCGCCGCCACGGATTGATCACCGGGCCGAACGCAGACGTTTCGTTCGACGAGCCCATGGCGAATTCGTCGTTGTTGACCTTGCCGAGCAGCACCGCGCCGTCGCGCCACAGGTGGGCGCTGACGGTGGATTCGTAGGTCGGGACGAAGTTGCCCAGGATTTTCGAACCGGCCGTGGTCCGCACGCCCTGCGTCGCGAACATGTCCTTCACGGCGAGCGGAATGCCTTCGAGCGGATGCGGCTCGCCCTTGTGGATGCGGGCGTCGCTCGCCTTCGCCATCGCCAGCGCCCGCTCCGGCGTCTCCAGCACATAGGCGTTGAGCGCGCGCGCCTTCTCCATGGCGAGGAGATGCGCGTCGGCGAGTTCGACCGCGGAGAATTTCTTGTGCTTCAGGCCGTCGCGGGCGCCCGCGATGGTGAGCGCGGTCAGCTCGGTCATTCAGACTCGTCGCACTTGAATGCGGACGCCGCCTTCGGGGCTACGGGCGCGGATTGCGTCACCGGCGCTGCACCGTCCTGCGGGAATACGGTCACCTCGCATTCCCACGGCTGGGTACGGCGCTTCGCCTCCTCGACGGCGTCGAGGTAGCGGTAGAACAGATCCATCTCCTCGCAGGCCATGCACATCGGACTACTCTACCACCTTCGGCACCACGAAATAGTTGCCTTCGCGCGCCGGGGCATTGCGCAGCACCGCGTCGGCATCGCCGCCGTCGGTGACCGCATCGTGGCGCTTCTTCATCGCCATCGGCGTGACCGAACTCATCGGCTCGACGCCGTCGACATCGACCTCGGAAAGCTGCTCGACGAACGCCAGGATGCCGTTGATCTCGCCGCGCAGGTGCTCGACCTCGTCCTCGGCGACGGCAATCCGCGCCAGATGCGCGATGCGGCGGACAGTGGCGGCGTCGATGGACATCGGCATTCCCTTGGAACGGCCCGCAGGCTCAGCGCCGCTATAGCAGAGGCCGGAATCCTCCGGCAACTGCCCGCCCTAAGCCTAGAGTTTGCTGTCCTCGACCAGCCGCCAGCCGAGCCCTTCCAGGCGCTGCCGGGCGAGGCCGGTGGCCGAGCCGGTGATCCGCAGTTCCACGCTGCCGCCCGGAGCCACCCGCCCCAGGTCGGCTGCGGCATCGCCCGCCGCTTTGCTGGTCGCAGCGGTCCAAGCCAGGGCGTCCACCGGCATCGCGCCTACGATCGCGCCGTCACGCGTCTGGTTGAAGGAGAGACCGCCGAGCAGAACAAAACGCACGAAGGCCCCGCCGCGATGGGCCGCAGCCACCATCTCCGCGTGCCGCCGGATGCCGTAGGCCTGGGCCCTGCCGTTCGCGGCCGCGGCCCGGCGCACGAACAACGCGCGATTTCCCACCCCGCTCATGCTGTCGAGCGACGCCACCAGCACGGCGAGGTCGATCGGCGTGTAGCGCCGGTTGGTGAGCAGGCTTTCAATCAGCGCCGGATCGACGCCCATGGCCGCCAAGCGCTGGCGGTTGAGTTCGAAAATCTGCGAGGCGGTGTAGCCGCGCGCCAGTTCGTCGATCCGCAGGTCGCCGAGCGTGTTGGCGGTCGATAGATTGGTCACCACGATCCCCGCGGTGCCCGGGATGGTGAACATCGCGCCGGTGACCGCCAGTCCGCCAAGCGCCGCAGCCTCCGACAATTGCGTGAGCTTTGCCGCCAGCGGCGCGAAATCGGTGTACGGATCGACGCCCAGCCGGGCCGCCAGTTGGCGGCGCTCCTTCGAGATGCCGAGCAGGCCCGCCGCCATGTCGTCCTGCGTCTTGCCGGCATGGGCCGCGCCAGCGCCAACGCTATCCAGAAACGTGCCGACACCAGCGAACGTGTCGTGCAGCGTCCGCGCCGGATCGGCGATCAATTTGCCGGCGTATGTGAGCGGGCTGAGCCCGGCCAGCAGCAGCGCCTTGGAGAACTGCTCCGACTGGCTGATCTTCTCCAGTTGCGCGAGCGCTGCGAGCTCGTTGATGCGCATGCGCAGCATCTGGTCGCCCGGCACGGTGAAATCGCCATACGGCGTTCGCAGCGTGTAAATCCGGTACAGCCCGTCGCTGCGGACCGGATTGCGGATGTTGTAGTTTTCGCCGGCGCGCTTGATGCCCTTGAGCTTGCCGGCCTCGAACGTCGGCGGGCTCTCATGTGGGCTCTCTTGCGGCTCGGCAAGGAGTGGAGCGGACAGCGCCAGCAGCATCGCCGCCGGCAGGACGGCGTGAGTTCGCCAGTGGGCAATGACTCCCATGACGCCACGCCTCCGTGCGAATCGCCAAACGCGCCGCTGTCGCGATTTGATCCATCACAACCTGCGGCGCAAGCGCGGACTAGATCAGGTACGATGCTCCCGCCCCTTGATCGTCACGCTGCGTGTCGTGGGCCGCCGCCAGCAGCGACTTCCAGCGCGGATTTTCCCGGGGCATCGGAACGAAATGGTCGCCGGCCCGGATCATGGGCCGGGGGCGACGCAGCATGCTCCAGATCCGCTGCTTCATCGTGTTGCAGGACATCGGGCTTGCGAGAATCTCGTGCACGCCGAGCGAGATGGCGAGATCGACGCGCGATTCCCAAGCGATCTCAGTCACCATGAGGATCGGCAGATCGGCTTTTGGGAAGGTGTCAGGCGATCGCACGATGCGCATGAGCTCCGGCGCACTGATCAACGGGATGTCCCAATTCATGATCATCAAATCGGGACTGATGGACTGAATTGCCTCAATTGCGTCAGCGCCGTCCGATGCCTCGAAAATTGTTCGCGCGCCGATGTTGGTCAACATCATGCGTATCAATCCGCGGGAATACGTGTTGCCGTCGGCGACAAGAATCTTGGCTTGCTCAAATGGACTGCCGTGCAGCATGGTCCGACCTAGCAATCGACAGTTCAGCAGACGCCAAACCAAGTGCGCGCCGCCGCCAGGAAATGCCCCGACGAGGCAATTTCGCCGGTTCGCGCCCAGCGACACCAGGCGCGGCTCATTCAATAGGCGGATTGCGTTAGCGTCACGTAAAGGGCTGCATGGAGCGCTGCGCCCAGCTAGCCTCCCATGCGCCGCATCAATGCCTGCGCCTCCTCCACCAGCCGGGCGGTCAACTCCCGCGCCGGCAGCTCGCGGCCGAGCGACGCCGCCTGACCGGACCACAATGGAGAGAAGTCGCCCGAACCCTGCGCCTCGGCCTTGGCGCGCAGCGGCGCCAGCGCCCCGCCCGCCAGCGGAAACGCCGGCGCAAGATCGCTGATCGGGCCGACCTCCCGCATCACGCGATTGACGATGCCCCGCGCCGGGCGCCCGGTCATCACATTGGTCAGCGCCGTGCTGTCGCTGCGCGAGGCCTTCAATGCGGCACGGTGCGGGGCCGAAATGGTCGACTCGGGACAGAACATGTAGGCGGTGCCGATCTGCACGCCTGCGGCTCCAAGCGCGAGCGCAGCCGCTATACCTCGCGCATCGGTGATGGCGCCGGCCGCGATCACCGGCACCTTCACCGCATCCACGACCTGGGGAATGAGCGCGAAGCTGCCGACCTGGGTGGAGAGATCGTCGGTCAGGAAGATGCCGCGATGACCGCCGGCCTCGCTGCCCTGCGCGATCACCGCATCGACGCCACGATCCTCAAGCCACCGCGCCTCGTCGGCGGTGGTCGCCGAACTCATCACCAAACAGCCCGCGGCCTTCACGCGCTTCACCAGCGACGCCTCGGGCAATCCGAAATGGAAGCTCACCACCTCGGGACGCAATTCCTCGATCGCCGCGCACAGCGCCACATCGAACGGCGTGCGGTTGCTCGACGGCACCGGCGCGCCCGGATCGATGCCCAGTTCGGCGTAGTAGGGCTGGAGCCGGTCGCGCCAGCGCGCCTCACGCGCGTTGTTCAACTCGGGCGGCTGGTGGCAGAAGAAATTGACGTTCAGCGGCTTTGACGTGGCGCTACGAATTTTGGCGATCTGGTCGCGCATCTGCTGTTCGTTGAGCATGGCAACCGGCAACGATCCCAGGCCGCCAGCTTCGCACACTTCGATGACGAGCTTGGAATCGACGGCGCCAGCCATCGGGCCGAGCACGATCGGGTGCTCGATCTTGAACAGGTCCATCAGACGGCGGTCCGGCCACATGATCGCGCCTCCCATACAGTTGCCGGTGCGAGTAACCGGCCGGTTGCCGATAGCATGAGATGTTGGCCGTTCCCATTCGCAGGTGGCGAAGGGTCATTCCGCGCGGCAAGGAGGCTGTTGAATCGCCGTCGCGGCGCGCGCATATAGGGCTATGGACGCCACCAACCCTTCCGCCTCCCCCACATTCGCCAGCCGCACGCCGCTGCGTATCGGCGCGGTCGGGCTCGTCGCGCGCAATCTCGACGTGCTCGCGGACTATTACAAAAAACTGCTCGGACTGACCGAGTTGGAGCGCACGCCAAAACTGGCGCGGCTCGGCGTTGGCGGCATCACGCTGCTGGAAATCGAAGGCCGGCCCGACGCAAAGCCCGACGACAATCGCACCGCCGGCCTGTACCACAACGCTTTCCTGATGCCGACCCGCGCGGACCTGGCACGCTGGATCCTGCATGTGGCGGGCAGCCGCGTTCCCATCAGCGGCGCCTCCGATCACGGTGTCAGCGAAGCGATCTACCTCGACGACCCGGAGGGCAACGGCGTCGAAGTCTATTCCGACCGGCCGCCCGAGCAGTGGCTCCGCTCTGGTGAAACGATCTTGCAAAAAACCGATCCGCTCGACATCGATGCGATCCTCCACGAGATCGATCCCGCGGCCGCAACCTATTCCACCGCGCCGGAAGGATTGCGTGTCGGACATATCCATCTGCGCGTGGGCAACGTCGTGACGGCGGAACAATTTTATTGCGGTGCGCTCGGCCTTGACGTCACGCGCCGCCGCGCCGGTGCGAGCTTCATTTCATCAGGCGGCTATCACCACCATGTCGGCGCCAATGTCTGGCACAGCAAGGGCGCAGGCGCTCGCGACAGCGACATGGCTGGGCTTTCTTGGTTCTCTATCGAAGCAGCCGATGATGCCGCGTTCGATGCGGTGAAGACGCGTCTGCTGGCCGCGAACGCCGCCGTCATTGCGACGCCGGAGGGCTTCGAAACCGCCGACCCGTGGGGAACGCGGGTGCGGTTCGTGAAGGCTTGATGCCGGCTCCCATTCTACCGCTGGCCGAAGCTGCCGCCCATCTGCCGCCGCGTGGCGCGCTGCTCGGTCTCGACCTCGGGAGCAAGACCATCGGCGTTGCCACCTCCGACCCCGACCGCCGCCTTGCCACCGGCGTCGAGACCATCGCCCGCACCGCGTTCCAGGCCGACGCCGCCCGCCTTCTCGTTTTGGCAAACGAGCGGCGCGCGGTGGGTTTCGTGCTCGGGCTTCCGATCAACATGGACGGCAGCGAGGGACCGCGGGCGCAGTCGGCGCGCGCCTTCGCGCGCAATTTCGCCAAGCTCACCGATCTGCCGATCGCGCTTTGGGACGAACGCCTCTCGACCGCAGCGGTCGAGCGCGAACTGATCGGCGCCGACGTAAGCCGCGCCAAGCGCGCCGCCGTGATCGACCAGCACGCCGCGATCTTCATCCTGCAAGGCGCGCTCGACCGGCTCGCCAATTTGCTCAAATAAAAAGGCCGGCACGAGGCCGGCCTTTTCATTCAATTCAACCGTCAAGCGCCTACCAGTCGTGGCCGGTCAACGCACGCTCGCGGTTGTTCCAGCCGCTGTTGTAGTAAGAGCCACTCGGCTGATAGTACGAGCTCGGATCCTGCCGGTTATAGCGGGTGCCGCGCGGGACATACGCGTAGCTGTCGACCTCGTAGCCATCGTTGTAGGCCGGAGCGTAAGCGTAACCGGGCTGATAGGCGTAACCGCCGCGGTAGGCATACGGCTCGTTGTAGTAATAGCCGTTGTTGGCGGACGCTGCGGCAGCGCCTACCGCAGCACCCACGGCAAAGCCTGCAACGCCGGCGCCAATCGCGGCACCGTTGTTTCGGCCGCTGCGGGCCTCGGACGGTGTTGCCATCGCCAGCGCCATCGCGCCGATCATGCCGAGTGCCAGCGCCGGTTTGATAAGTCTGATCATGTGATTCTCCTCAGTTGTGTTCGGGCCGAAAGCGGCCCGTTCCGCGCGCCTTTCGGCTGCGGGATCGCCAGCCCAACGTGCGATGCAACACGGTGGTTCCGGGAACTTGGCCGGGGTCACGCGGCTGTGACCCGGAATGAGGCGGCAATACGCGCTGTGGATGGCTCAATGCGGGCTTGCTGCGTTCGGGCCGCGCGCCTATAGGATGCCCCTTTAATGAATATCGCGCCGAAATCGTCGTTCGTCCTCAGCCAACGTCACCTGCTGGGGATCGCGGGGCTTTCGCACGCCGACATCGTCGGCCTGCTCGACCTCGCTGAGGAATTCGTCGAACTCAACCGCCGCATCGAGAAGAAGACCACCGGGCTGCGCGGCAGAACCCTGATCAACATGTTCTTCGAGGCCTCGACCCGCACCCAGGCCTCGTTCGAACTGGCCGGCAAGCGGCTCGGCGCCGACGTCATGAACATGTCGGTGTCGTCGTCGTCGATCCGCAAGGGTGAAACCCTGATCGACACCGCGGTCACGCTCAATGCCATGCATCCCGACCTGATCGTGATGCGCCATCACGCCTCCGGCGCGGTCGAATTGCTTGCGCAAAAGGTCGATTGCTCGGTGATCAACGCCGGCGACGGCCAGCACGAGCATCCGACCCAGGCGCTGCTCGACGCACTCACCATTCGCCGCAACAAGGGCCCGATCGAGGGCCTCACGGTCGCGATCTGCGGCGACATCATGCATTCGCGGGTCGCGCGCTCCAACATCATCCTGCTCAACACGCTCGGCGCGCGGGTCCGCGTGGTGGCGCCATCGACGCTGCTGCCGCCCGGCATCGAACGCTTCGGCGTCGAGGTCGCCCGCGACATGCGCGAGGGGCTGGCCGGCGCCGACATCGTGATGATGCTGCGGCTGCAGCGCGAGCGCATGAACGGCTCGTTCGTGCCATCGACGCAGGAATACTTCGCCTACTTCGGTCTCGACCAGAAGAAACTCGCCTACGCCAAGCCGGGCGCCCTGGTGATGCATCCGGGACCGATGAACCGCGGCGTCGAGATCGACAGCTTCGTGGCCGACGGCGCCCAATCGCTGATCCGCGAGCAGGTGGAGATGGGCGTCGCCGTCCGCATGGCGGTGCTGGAAGCGTTGTCGCGGAATTTGCCGAATGCATAGCGGCCCAACGCACCCATTGCTTGCGGCGATGAGCCGGCAGGATCGGCGATGATCATGTCCGATCGCCGCGACCGGCGCCCCATTCTGCTCACCAACGCACGCGTCATCGATCCGTCGCGCGACCTGGATTTTCCGGGCGACCTGCTGATGGCCGACGGCGTGATCCGCGACGCCAAGCGCGGCATCGGCGCGGCCGGCGTGCCTGAAGGTACGGAAGTCATCGACTGCCGCGGCCACATCGTGGCGCCGGGGCTGATCGACATGCGCGCGTTCGTGGGCGAGCCCGGCGCCGAGGGCCGCGAAAGCATCGCGTCCGCGAGCCAGGCGGCTGCGGCAGGCGGCGTCACCACCATCATCTGCCAGCCCGACACCACGCCCGCGATCGACGACCCGGCTGTCGTGGATTACGTGCTGCGCCGCGCGCGCGATACCGCAATCGTGAATGTGCATCCGATGGCCGCCCTCACCAAGAGCCTGGAAGGGTTGGAGATGGCCGAGATCGGCCTCCTCAAGGCCGCGGGCGCAGTCGCTTTCACCGACGGCGCGCGCAGCGTCACCAATGCGCAGGTGATGCGCCGCGCGCTGGTCTATGCCGGCGACTTCGACGTGCTGATCGTCCACCACACCGAGGATCCTAATCTGGTCGGCGAAGGCGTGATGAACGAAGGCGAGTTCGCGGCGCGGCTCGGCCTGATCGGCGTGCCCAAGGCCGCCGAGACCATCATTCTGGAGCGTGACGTGCGGCTCGTGGCGCTGACCGGCGGGCGCTATCACGCGGCCTCGATCTCGTGCGCGGAATCGCTCGAGGTGCTGCGGCGCGCCAAGGACGCAGGACTTTCGGTCACCGCCTCCGCCTCGATCAACCACTTGGCGCTGAACGAGATCGACGTCGGGCAGTACCGCACCTTCTTCAAGCTCGCGCCTCCCCTGCGCGCCGAGGACGATCGCATGGCGCTGGCCGCCGCGCTGGCGGAAGGACTGATCGACGTCGTGATGTCGGACCACAATCCGCAGGACGTCGAGGTCAAGCGGCTGCCGTTCGCGGAAGCAAGCGCCGGCGCGATCGGCATCGAGACCATGCTGCCTGCGGGGCTGCGCCTCGTGAACAACGGGGAACTCAAGCTCATCACTTTGCTGAAGGCGATGTCGAGCCGTCCGGCCGAACTGCTCGGCCTGCCCGGCGGCTCGCTGCGGCCCGGCGCTCCGGCCGACGTGGTGGTGATCGACCCGGACGTGCCGTGGGTGCTGGACAGCGACGAACTCAAGTCGAAATGCCGCAACACGCCGTTCGACGAAGCGCGCATGCAAGGCCGCGCCGTTCGCACCATCGTCGCCGGGCGGACGGTTTACGAATACGTGTAACCCGCGCGTTGGGCAGTGCTTTGGGCTAGGGTTCGGGCATGAGCACGGCCGTCGCACTGATCCTGGGCTACCTGTTCGGATCGATACCATTCGGACTGCTGTTCACGCGGCTTGCCGGCACCGCCGACATTCGCGCGATCGGCTCCGGCAATATCGGCGCCACCAACGTGCTGCGCACAGGCCACAAGGGCCTCGCGGCCGCAACGCTGCTCGGCGACATGCTGAAGGGCACCGCGGCGGTGCTGATCGCGGGCGCGCTTTGGGGCAGCGATGCCGCTTTGATGGCGGCGCTTGGCGCGGTGCTGGGCCACGTATTTCCGATCTGGCTGTCCTTCAAGGGCGGCAAAGGCGTCGCGACATACATCGGCGTGCTTCTGGCGCTGTCGTGGCCCGCAGTGCTGGTGTTTGCCGCGGCCTGGGCCGCGATCGCCGCGGTCACGCGCTATTCGTCGCTCGCCGGTTTGCTGGCGAGTGCGGCGGCGCTTGCATTCCTGTGGTGGCGGGGCGACCCGCGGCTGACGCTGCTGTTCCTCGTTCTCACCGCGCTGCTGTGGGTCATGCACCGCGCCAACATCGCGCGGCTGATCAGCGGCACCGAGCCGAAACTCGGCAAGAGCACGACGCCCGCTTAAGCGGCCGTCTGTCGGCTACACATCGTCGAGGCGGCGGTCAGTCATATAATCCTGGATTGCGACCCCGATGTGCAGTGCCACCAGCCCCAGCAACCCGAACGCGAAGTAAGCGTGAAATTGCAGCAGCAGCCCGTCGTAGCCCGCGCCCTCAGGCCAGATCGGGGGCAGCGAATAGCCCGCGAAAACCTCGCGCGCGCCGAAATCCGAAATACCGGCCCAGCCGAGCAGCGGCACCAGCACGGCGATGCCGTACAGCGTCCAATGCAGCACGGGCCGCCGATGCGCCTGCAGGCGCCACTCGGGTATCGAGCGCGTCGCGCGGTAGATCAGCCGCGTCACGATCAGCGCCAGCGTCAGCACGCCGGCCAGCTTGTGCAGGCTCATCAACATGTCCGCCACCGCGCCGCCGCCGAGTTGCTTGGCGATCACGCCGGAGGCGAACATGGCAAACACCAGCACGGCGGTGATCCAATGCATCACCTTGGCGGGCATCCGGTACTGACGCATGACGTAGGATCGATCGTCGCCGGCCCGCAGGCCGTCGCCGGAACGCGAAGCCAGGCTCATGCGGCGATCCTTTCGGTGTTCTCGATGAAGCGCTCCACCGCGCCACGCAGATCGGCGGCCTGCTGACCGAGATCGGTCGAAACCCTCGTTACGACTTCGGCGGCCTGTTTCGCCTCGCCAATCATGCCGGCCACGTCCTGCACGGTGCTCGCAACCTCGCGCACGTCGTGGGCTGTGCGCTCGGTGTTCGAGGTGATGGCCTGCGAGTTGGCACCTTGCTTGCGCATTGAATCGGAAATGCCGGTCGCCACCGCGGCCACTTGCTCGATGGATTCCACCAGCCTGGCCACCCGGTCGGCGATCCGCGCGGCGGCGGCGGTGATGCCATGTAGGCCACCGCGCACGTCTTCGGTGGCCTGCGAGGTGCGGGTCGCGAGCTGCTTCACCTCGTGCGCCACGACGCCGAAGCCCCGGCCCGCTTCGCCGGCCCGCGCCGCCTCGATGGTCGCATTGAGCGCCAGCAGATTGGTCTGACCGGCGACATCCTCGATCAGCGCGATCACCTGCTCGATCGTGCGCGCCGCATCGCTCAGCGCCTTGGCGTCCTCCTTGGCGGCATCGGCGGCGTCGCGCGCCGCACCCGCCACGGTCGATGTGCGCTGCGCGTCCTCGGCAGCAGACGCGAGCGTCGCGGCGATGTCGCCGATTGAGGAAGCCATGACATCGACGTGCGCGGAGACGCGCTGCGTCGATTCCACGGTGGCGCTGGCACGCGCATCGGCCTCCGAGGAAATGGTCGCAAGGTTTTCCGAGGCAAACGACATTCGCGACGCATGGCCTTCCAGGCCCTGAACGATTTCCGCGATGCGGTTCTGGAACGTGACGCTCTCGCGGCGGAATTGCTCCTGGTTCGCAAGTCGCGCGATCATCTTCGCCTGCTCGGCGCTGGCGGCGTCCTGCTCCTTGCCGACCAGCAGGACGTGCGATGTCAATGCCTGCGCAAAAGCGC
The DNA here is from genome assembly GCA_021730985.1 of Hyphomicrobiales bacterium. Classification (GTDB taxonomy): domain Bacteria; phylum Pseudomonadota; class Alphaproteobacteria; order Rhizobiales; family Xanthobacteraceae; genus Z2-YC6860. The sequence continues at coordinate 21,643 of JAKFYI010000049.1, forward strand.
CGATCTCGTCATGGCGGCGCGCGTACTGCGCCAGCGTCTTCGGGGTTTGTTCGCCGCGCTTCAGCAGCGCGGCCATCCGCACGATGGGCTCAATCAGCAGCTTGTACTCAAGAACCAGGATCAAGCAGACCGCAAACAGCATCAGCAGGATGAGAAGAACCTTGTTCTGGCGGTGATTGACGGCAAGCTCAGCTTGCCGCGCGTTGACTGCCTCGATCGCGCCGACCCGCTCGGCGCCGGCTTCGGCGTGCTTGGCTGCGTCGGCCGCCGGCGTCTTGACGTGGGCCATGGCGGCCGCGGTCGCGCGCTGCCGTTCGTCGGCCAGCTGCGCCATCTGCGCCGACTGGATCGCTTCGGTCGCGGTGTAGAGGAGAAGCAGGAACCCGAGCATCAAGCCCCAAATTGCCATTCGTTCGGCGACCCGGGCATTAAATGATTTGGGGAACATGCGTCGATCCCAAAACGACAAATGAATGGGACTACGCCTAGGTAAACATGATTAACAATTTCCTACCTTGACCCTCCGCGACGGGGCAATCACGCAGTTGTCATCGGGGTTTGAACCGCGCCATGCTGACGGCCAAGGGGGGCCACAGTGGCGAACGAGTTCACGGCGGGCGTTCGTTTGACCGATACGCAGCGGCTCGACTGGCTGCGGCTGATCCGCAGCGACAACGTCGGCCCGCGCACGTTCCGCAATCTGCTCAATCACTTCGGCGGCGCGCGAGCCGCGCTCGACGCCCTACCCGAGATGGCCCGGCGCGGCGGCGCCACCAGACCGGCGCGGATTTGCACCGTCGAGGCGGCCGAACGCGAGCTTGCGGCAGCCCGCCGGATCGGCGCCATGCTCGTGGCGCTGGGCGAGCCGGACTATCCGGCGCGGCTTCGCATGATCGACGACGCGCCGCCACTGATCGCAGTGCGTGGCAAGACCGACGTGCTGGCGCAGCCGATGGTAGCCATCGTGGGATCGCGCAACGCGTCTGCCGCAGGCTCCAAGCTGGCCGAACGTCTCGCCCGGGACTTGAGCGAAGCCGGCATGGTCGTCGTATCCGGCCTCGCCCGCGGCATCGACGCAGCCGCGCACCGCGCGAGCCTCTCTCGCGGCACCATCGCAGTCCTGGCCGGCGGACACGAGCACATCTATCCGGCCGAGCACAAAGATCTGCTCGCCACGATCCTCGATGCGGGCGCTGCCATCAGCGAAATGCCGATCGGATGGGAACCGCGCGCCCAGGATTTTCCTCGCCGCAACCGGTTGATCTCAGGCCTCGCCGCGGGCGTCGTGATTGTCGAGGCGGCGAAGCGCTCGGGCTCGCTCATCACCGCGCGGATGGCGCTGGAACAGGGCCGTGAAGTGTTCGCGGTGCCGGGCTCGCCGCTCGATCCGCGCTGCGAAGGCACCAACGGCCTGCTCAAGCAGGGTGCCGCGCTGGTGACCGAAGCCGAGGACGTGCTGGCGGTACTCCGGCCGATTTTCGGCGAACAGATCGACTTGCCGGTGCAGGAGCCGGACATCGACACGCCGCTCGGCTCGGAGCCCGCGCGCTCGGACCGCGAACGGATCATCGGCCTGCTTGGGCCAACGCCCGTTTCGATCGACGATCTGGTGCGATTGTCCGGCTCGCCTCCCGCGGTGGTGCGCACTGTGCTGCTGGAACTCGAGATTGCAGGGCGGCTGGATCGTCACGGCGGCTCGCTGGTGTCGCTGGTGTAAACTGCGCAGATGATTCTTCGCACGATCGCGCTGCTGTTTGCGCTCACCGCCGCGGCCCACGCCCAGCCGCAACGTCCGCCGGCTGCCGACGCCACGTTCCAGAAGTTCGTCGCCGAGCTCTGGAAGGACGCGCAGGCCAAGGGCATCACGCGAAAAACCTTCGATCTCGCCTTCGCAGGCGTCACGCCTGATCCGCGCGTGATCGGGCTGACCACGCGGCAGCCCGAGCAGGCCAAGCCGATGGGGGCCTATGTGGCCTCGCTGGCATCGCCGCAGCGCGCGGCGATGGGCCAGCGCAAGGAGGCCGAATGGCGCAGCTTGTTCGACCAGGTGGAGAAACGCTTCAAGGTCGAACGCTGGGTCATCCTCGCAATCTGGGGCATGGAAACGTCCTACGGCTCCATGAAAGACAAGTGGGACCCGATCCGCTCGCTGGCTTCGCTCGCCTACGCCAAGTACCGCGACAACTACTTCCGAGATGAATTGCTGCTCGCCCTGAAAATCCTGCAGGAGGAGCGGATGCCGCGCGAACAGTTCGTCAGCTCGTGGGCGGGCGCGATGGGCCAGACCCAGTTCATGCCGAAGAATTTCATGGACTACGCGGTCGATTTTTCCGGCGACGGCAAGCGCGACATCTGGGGCAACGTGCCGGACGCGATCGGCTCGACCGGCAACTATCTGAGCAAGGAAGGCTGGAAGCACAGCCTGCCCTGGGGCTTTGAAGTGTCGGTCCCGCAGGGGTTCGATTACCGCAAGAGCCGCGCCGCGTTCGACGAGTGGACCAAGCTCGGCGTCAAACGCGCCGACGGCCGGGCCTATCCGGCGGCGGGCGATGGCGTGCTGTTCTTCCCGACCGGCGTGCCGGGCCCAGCCTTCATCATCACCGAGAACTACCATGTGCTGCGCGAGTACAACAATTCGGATGCCTACGCGATTTCGATCGGCCATCTGGCCGACCGCATGCGCGGCGGCGCGCCGATCAAGGCGGAGTGGCCGAAGCAGAACACCACGCTGCCGCGCGACGACCGGATCGCGCTACAAAAGCGGCTCGCCGAACTCGGCTACGACGTCAAGCTGTTCAACGGGCCGATCACCTTCGAGCAGCGCGACTTCATCCGCGCCGAACAGGTCAAGCTCGGCACGCTGCCTGACGGCCACGCCAGCGCGGCGCTGCTGGACAAGATGGGGATCAAACGGAAATAGCGATTAGGTCCGGCCGTTGACGTGGCGGGCGACGTTCTCGGCTTCGAGCCGCGCCATCTCCAGGATGAAGCCGAGCGCATCGAAGCCGTTGTTGCGCGCGATCAACGCGAGATCGCGGGTGAGCTCGGCAACGTAGGCCGCGGCTGCCTCGCGGTCATGTCTGCTCGGCGGTTCCTCGCTCATCGACTGAATCAAGTCCCTGGCGGGCTCTCCAAGCCGCCTCGCCAGACATATCCGTTTACGGGAAAATTATCAATATTCGCTCGTATAAGTTGTATACGAAATTCCCTTGATCTTGAGCGCCTTTCCGCCGCATGGAGGCCTTAGCAATTTGACAGGCAGGCATGTGTTACCCATGTTCCGCTCGGTCATAGGTGCCGATTCCGCGATAAATTGGATCGGCTTTTTCCTCTAACCCATTGGATATGATGAAAGTTGTCGTAGTCGAATCGCCTGCCAAGGCGAAGACGATCAACAAGTATCTTGGCTCGGGCTACGAGGTCCTGGCGTCGTTTGGCCATGTCCGCGACCTGCCCGCCAAGGACGGATCGGTCGATCCCGACAACGATTTCAAGATGCTCTGGGAGGTCGACGACAAGTCCCAGAAGCGCCTGAACGACATCGCCCGCGCCATGAAGGATGCCGACGGCCTGATCCTCGCGACCGACCCGGACCGCGAGGGCGAGGCCATCTCCTGGCACGTCCTGGAGGTGCTGAAGCAGAAGAACGCGCTGAAGAAGCAGACCGTCGAGCGCGTCGTGTTCAACGCCATCACCAAGCAGTCGGTGATGGAGGCGATGAAGCATCCGCGCCAGATCGACGGCGCGCTGGTCGATGCCTATCTGGCGCGCCGCGCGCTCGACTATCTGGTCGGCTTCACCCTCTCGCCGGTGCTGTGGCGGAAACTGCCTGGCGCGCGTTCGGCCGGCCGGGTGCAGTCGGTGGCGCTGCGGCTGGTCAGCGACCGCGAGTTGGAGATCGAGAAATTCGTTGCCCGCGAATACTGGTCGCTGGTCGCCAAGCTTGCGACGCCGCGCAACGAGAACTTCGAGGCGCGGCTGGTCGGCGCCGACGGCGAGAAGATTACGCGGCTCGACATCGGGTCGGGCGAGAAGGCCGAGGACTTCAAGCGCGCGCTCGACAGCGCGAACTTCGTCGTCAACTCGGTCGAGGCCAAGCCCGCCCGGCGCAATCCCTATCCGCCGTTCATGACCTCGACGCTGCAGCAGGAGGCCAGCCGCAAGTTCGGCCTGGCGCCCGCGCACACCATGCGCATCGCGCAGCGGCTCTACGAAGGCATCGACATCGGCGGCGAGACCGTGGGCCTCATCACCTACATGCGAACCGACGGCGTCGATATCGCCCCGGAGGCGATCGTATCCGCCCGCAAGGTGATCGAGAGCGACTACGGCCGCCAGTACGTCCCCTCCTCGCCGCGCAAGTACCAGACCAAGGCGAAGAACGCACAGGAGGCCCACGAGGCAATCCGTCCGACCGACCTCGAACGCAGGCCGTCCGAGGTCAAGAAGCTGCTCGAACCGGATCAGGCCAAGGTCTACGAACTGATCTGGCTGCGCACCATCGCGAGCCAGATGGAATCCGCCGAGCTCGAACGCACCACAGTGGACATCACCGCCAAGGCCTCCGGCCGCAATCTGGAACTGCGCGCCACTGGCACGGTGGTGAAGTTCGACGGCTTCCTCACGCTCTACACCGAGGACCAGGACGACAAGGCCGACGAGGACGATGCCAACCGGCTGCCGCAGATGGCAACCGGCGAAGCGCTCAAGCGCCAGGAAATCCAGGCCACCCAGCATTTCACCGAGCCGCCGCCGCGCTATTCGGAAGCCTCTCTGGTCAAGCGCATGGAAGAGCTCGGCATCGGCCGGCCCTCGACCTACGCCTCGATCCTGCAGGTGCTGAAGGACCGCGGCTACGTGCGGATCGACAAGAAGCGCCTCATTCCCGAGGACAAGGGGCGCGTGCTAACCGCGTTTCTGGAGAACTTCTTCGCCCGTTATGTCGAGTACGACTTCACGGCATCGCTGGAGGAGCAACTCGACAAGGTCTCCAACAACGAGATGCCGTGGCGCGACCTTCTGCGGGACTTCTGGACCGGATTCATCGGGGCCGTCGCCGACATCAAGGAGCTGCGCATCACCCAGGTGATCGACGCGCTCGACGAGATGCTGGCGCCGCACCTGTTCCCGCCCAGCAAGGACGGCACCGACCCGCGCAAGTGCCCGAACTGCGACAACGGACGGATCGGACTGAAACTCGGCCGGTTCGGCGGCTTCGTCGGCTGCTCCAACTATCCGGAATGCAAGTTCACCCGCCAGCTCACCGTCGGCGCCGACGGCCAGGGCGCCGGCATGCGCAAGCTCGGCGAAGACCCGGACACCGGCCTCGAAGTCACCGTGCGCGGCGGCCGGTTCGGCAGCTATCTGCAGCTCGGCGAGCCGACCAAAGATGCCGACGGCGAGACCGTAAAGCCCAAGCGCGCCAGCCTGCCGAAGGGCGTGCCTCAAGATGAGGTGACGCTGGAGCAGGCGCTGAAGCTGCTGTCGCTGCCGCGCGAGATCGGCAAGAGCCCGGAGGACGGCGAACCGATCATCGCCGGTATCGGCCGGTTCGGATCCTACGTGAAGCACAACAAGATTTACGCCAATCTCGACGCCGGCGAGGACGTCACCAGCGTCGGGCTCAACCGCGCCATCACGCTGATCGCCGAGAAGATCGCCAACCCCGGCAAGGGCCGCCGGTTCGGCGCCGATCCCGGCAAAGTGCTGGGCGAGCATCCGCAGAAGGGCGGCCCGGTCACCGTCAAAAACGGCCGCTACGGGCCTTACGTCGCCAACAACGGCGTCAACGCCACGCTGCCGAGCGACAAGACGGTGGACACGATCACGCTCGACGAGGCGATCGTGCTGCTGGATGCCCGCGCCGAGCGCACCGGCGGCGCGCCGACGTCGCGCCGCAAGCGTCCCGCGCGCAAAGAACCGCCGAAGAAGGCTGCTCCCAGCAAGGCACCGGAGAAGGCCAAGAAGCGCGCGTCTGCCGGCGGCGCCAAGCCCAAAGCCGCGCCAAAGGCGCCGCGCAAGGCAAAGGCCGAAGCCGCGGAGTGATCTGCCGGGCGATTGGCTGGCAAATCGCCGGTGCAGTCCTTAACTTATGAGGCAAGCGCGCACTCGCGCTTGCAGGTATTTCCTTGGCGAAACCCCCAAAGCAGCCCGCGGCCTTTCCTTCGAAGGAACAAATCCTCGCCTTCATCGGCGACCGGCCGGGCAAGGCGACCGTCCGCGAGATCGCGCGCGCCTTCAACCTCAAGAACGACCGCCGCGCCGAGTTGAAACGCGTGCTGCGGGAAATGTCCGGCGAAGGCCAGGTCGAGAGCAGCCGCCGCAAATTGCACCAGCCCGGCACCCTGCCCTCGATCACGCTGGCCGACATCGTGACGCGCGACGCCGATGGCGAGTTCATCGCAAGCCCCGCCGAATGGGACGAGGCGCATGGACCGGCGCCCAAGATCCGCATCCTGTCGCGGCGAGCCAAGCCGGGCGAAAGCGGCGGCATCGGCGACCGTGCGCTTCTACGCGTCGAGCCGATCGACGACGCGGACGCACAGTACAGCGGCCGCATCATCAAGGTGATCGACCACGCCAAGGAGCGAGTGCTCGGCATCTATCGCTCGCTGCCCAGCGGCGGCGGACGGCTGGTGCCGGTCGACAAGAAACAGATCGGCAAGGAACTCTCGATCCCGGCGGGTCAAAGCAAGGACGCCCAGGATGGCGACCTGATTGCGGTCAGCGTGCAGCGCCAGGGCCGCTTCGGGCTGGCGGTGGCGCGCGTCGAGGAGAAGCTCGGCTCGATCAAGAGCGAACGCGCGGTCAGCCTGATCGCGATCCACGGCCACGAAATCCCACATGTGTTCCCGCAGGCCGTGCTGGCCGAGGCGGAAGCGGCGAAACCCGCAGCGGTTACAGGCCGCGAGGACTGGCGCGACCTGCCGCTTGTCACCATCGATCCGGCCGACGCCAAGGATCACGACGACGCGGTCCACGCGGCGCCCGATCCCGACAAATCTAATCCGGGTGGCACTGTCCTCACCGTCGCCATCGCCGACGTGGCGCACTATGTGCGGCCAGGCTCGGCGCTCGACCGCGAAGCGCTGCTGCGCGGCAACTCGGTCTATTTCCCGGATCGCGTCGTGCCGATGCTGCCCGAGCGCATCTCCAACGATCTGTGCTCGCTGCGCCCCAACGAGGATCGCGCGGCGCTCGCGGTGCGGATGATCGTCGGCGCCGACGGCCGCAAACGCTCGCACACGTTCCATCGCGTGCTGATGCGCTCGGCGGCGAAACTGCATTACGCGCAGGCGCAGGCCGCCGTCGATGGCCGCCCGGACGACACCACGCGTCCCCTGCTCGATGGCGTGCTCAAGCCGCTGTACGACGCCTACGCCGCGCTCAAGCGCGCGCGCCAAGCGCGGCATCCGCTCGACCTGGACCTGCCGGAGCGGAAAATCCTGCTCAAACCGGACGGCACGGTGGATCGCGTAATCTCGCCCGAGCGGCTCGATGCGCACCGCTTGATCGAGGAATTCATGATCCTCGCCAACGTCGCGGCCGCCGAAAGCTCCGAGCGCGCCAAGGTGCCGCTGATCTACCGGGTGCACGACGAGCCGTCGCTGGAGAAGGTCGAGGCGCTGCGCACGTTCCTTGAGACGCTGCACATCTCGCTGCCCAAGGGCGGCGTGATGCGCGGCGAGCAATTCAACCACATCCTCGCCAAGGTGAAGGGCGGCGACGTCGAAACGCTGGTCAACGAAATCGTGCTGCGCACCCAATCGCAGGCCGAGTACGCCGCTGAGAACTACGGCCACTTCGGGCTGAACCTGCGCCGCTACGCGCATTTCACCTCGCCGATCCGCCGCTACGCCGACCTGGTGGTGCACCGCGCCCTGATCCGGGCGTTCAATCTCGGCAGTGATGGGTTGCCCAACAACCAGGACATGGCGGCGCTGGGTGAAATCTCGGCGCAGATCTCGGCCGCCGAGCGGCGCGCCATGAAGGCCGAGCGCGAAACCAACGACCGGCTGATCGCGCATCACCTCGCCGACCGCATCGGCGCCACGTTCGAGGGCCGTATTTCCGGCGTGACGCGGGCCGGCCTGTTCGTCAAACTCGACGGCACCGGCGCCGATGGCTTCATCCCCGCGCGCACCATCGGCGACGAGTTTTTCCGTTACGAGGAAGCAATGCACGCCATGATTGGGAATCGTAGCGGTGAAACCCACCGGCTCGGCTACCGCGTGACCGTGAAGCTGGTCGAGGCAGCGCCCGTGGCCGGCGCGCTGCGGTTCGAGCTGCTGTCGGAAGGCCGCATCACCGGAGGCGCATCGCGAAGCACGGCGGCACGGCCACGTCCGAATGCGCCGCGCCCGTTCCGCAACGAGCCGCCGCACCGCCAGAGCCGGCACAAGCGTGGAAAGCGGCGATGACCGATCTCACCGCACGCTTCGCCAAGGAAGCACCGAGCGGCCATCCCAACGTGCAGCCGCGCGATGCCGCGACCTTGATCCTGCTCGACCGCAGCGGCGCTGTCCCCAAGGTGCTGATGGGCCGCCGCCATCACGGTCATGTGTTCCTGCCCGGCCGGTTCGTGTTCCCTGGCGGCGCGATCGACAAGCAGGACCGTGTGATGGCCGCAGGCACCCCGCTCGACCCGCGCGCTGAGGCGAAGCTGATGCGCCACGTCAAGCGGCCGACGCCCGCCAAGGCACGGGCGCTGGCGATGACCGCGATCCGCGAGACATTCGAGGAAACCGGGCTGCTGCTCGGCACGCGGCGCGATGAGGCGCCCCGCGCGCCATCCGGGCCCTGGTCCGCGTTCGCCGAGCACCGCATTCATCCCGACCTGAGCGGCATCCATTTCATCGCCCGCGCCATCACCCCGCCGGGCCGCTCGCGGCGCTACGACACCCGATTCTTCACCGCCGACGCGACCGCGATCGCCCACCGCACCGAAGGCGTGATCGGCCCCGAGGCCGAACTGGTGGAACTGGTCTGGCTGCCGCTCGACGAGACCAAGCGGCTGGAGCTGATGGCCATCACCGAAATGGTGCTGGAAACGCTGAACGAGCAGATCGCGGCCGGGTTCAGCCACGATCTGCCGGTGCCGTTCTACCGGATGCTGCACGGCAAGCGGATCCGGGAAATGCTCTGACCGGCTTTCTTGACATTGCCGGGCGGGGCATTAGGTTGCCCGCCAACACGATTAAAACCTGAGGTTTTCCATGGCCAAGGCGGTCACCACCAAGATCAAGCTGATGTCGAGCGCCGACACCGGCTACTACTACGTCACCAAGAAGAACTCGCGCACCATGACCGACAAGCTGGTCATGAAGAAGTACGATCCGATCGCGAAGAAGCACGTCGAGTTCCGCGAGACCAAGATCAAGTAATCGTCCGGCTTGCGCTGAAACGGCAAAGGGCGCCCCACGGGGCGCCCTTTTGCATGTTCGGGTCTTGCATGTTCGCGTGGTCTTGATCGTAGCGCCGTTCGGCGCGGCTCACCTGTTTTCTTTTTAGGAAAAAAGGTGGCCGGCCGGGAGCGATGTCATGAGGAGGCCACTCGCATCACTCCCGGCGCGGCCGAACCCTACAGTCTCAGGAGATGCGGCGGACCTGAGGGGCCGTAGGGTTGTCTTTCGGAAGTGGTCGCCTCGACTCCGACTGGCTCGTCGGTCCCGATCGGTGGGTTAGTCGTTGCAGCCGCCCCCTTTGTGTTTTCAACCTACAGCGCGCCGCGATGAATGCAATTTTATAAACGCCGTTCACCGTGTTGTTCGCACGTCAACCTAAAGCGTTATGCTTAAGGCGGCGCGATTAACCAACAGCAGTGTGGGTTTGCGCTGATTTTCATTCGCAAAACGCGACGTTCGGAGAGGCAACCGAACTCATTCAAAAAACGCGGCTACAGAAATTGCGGGCCGGTATCGCCGAGCGAAGACTTATTTTTTCACAGCAGACCGTTGAGGCCGCATCGTCGCAGCCGCTATGAAGCGCGCATTGACGGACGGGTGACGCCACGCCTTGTCACGGCTGCGTCACCGAAACCGGCGACAATATCTGGATGGATTCGCTCATCGTTTCCGCCCAACTTTTCCTGGGCGTTTCGACGCTGCTTCACCTGTCCAGCATCATCGTCGCCGCGGTTCGCTTTCGCAGGCCTCGCGCCGCTATGCAGCCCGCGCTGATTGCGGCCGACGTGACAATCATCCGGCCGGTGTGCGGCATCGAGAACTGCATCGAACAGACGTTGCGCTCGACCTTCCACCTCGACCACGCGCGATACGAGGTGTTGATCTGCGTGGCCAGTGCATCGGACCCTGTCATTCCGCTGGTCCGGCGGCTGATCGACGAACATCCCCACGTTCCGGCGCGCCTTCTGATCGGCAACGCCAGGATCGGCACCAATCCGAAGCTGAACAACATGGCCAAGGGCTGGGACGCCGCGGCCGGCGATTGGATCTTGATGGCCGACAGCAACGTCCTCATGCCGCGCGACTACATCCAGCGCCTGCTGAGCGCGTGGCGTGCCGACACCGGGCTGGTTTGCTCGCCGCCGGTCGGATGCGCACCGCAAGGCCTGTGGGCGGAGATGGAATGCGCGATCCTCAACACCTACCAGGCGCGCTGGCAATGCTTCGCCGACAGCGCGGGCCACGGCTATGCGCAGGGCAAGACCATGCTCTGGAGGCGGGATTTTCTCGCCCGCGCGGGCGGGATCAAGTCGCTCGCGGCCGAAGTCGCGGAAGATGCCGCCGCGACAAAGCTGGTGCGCCGCGCTGGGCTCAAGGTGCAACTGGTGACACGGCCGTTCGAGCAGCCGCTTGGTTTCCGGCGCGCGCGGGACGTCTGGCGCCGTCAGATCCGCTGGGCGCGGCTGCGCCGCAGCACGTTTCCGGTTGTCTTCCTGCCGGAGCTTTTCGCGGGTGGGCTATTCCCTCTGGTGGCGTGCGCGCTGGTGGCCGCGGCCGCGGGATGGCCGGTGGCGCCCGCCGTCATCGCATTCGGCGCGGTCTGGTACGGCGCGGAGGCAGCGCTGGCCTATGTCGCGGGATGGCATCTCGCCGTTCGTTCACCCGCCATCTGGCTGCTGCGCGACCTCATGCTGCCGCTGATCTGGCTGACAAGCTGGGCCGGAAACAGCTTCGACTGGCGCGGCAACAGCATGCGCGTGGCAGGCAGCCAGCGATCCGCTTGAGTGCAGCGACGCGTTACGCCGCGTCGGCGACCACACGGTTGCGCCCGTCGCGCTTGGCGCGATAGAGCGCCTGATCGGCGCGCTTGAGGATCGAGCCGGCATTGTCGTCGGCGGTATCGAGCGTGGCGATGCCGATCGAGATCGTCACCTCCAAAGCGCCGGCGCCCTGCTGGATCGGGAACGACTCCGACGCGATGCGCCGGCGCAGCCGTTCGGCCACGATGGCCGCCACCGCCATGTCGGTCTCCGGCATGATGATGACGAACTCCTCGCCGCCGTAGCGGCAGGCGAGATCGATGCCGCGAATGGATTTGCGGACCCGCACGGCGAATTCGCGCAGCACGTCGTCGCCCGCGTCGTGGCCGTGGTTGTCGTTGATCGACTTGAAGAAGTCGATGTCCAGCACCAGCGCGGTCAGCGGCTTGCCGCGCGCGGCGGCCTGCTCCACCAGCGAGGTCAGGTGGCTTTCCATGTAGCGGCGGTTGAACAAGCCGGTCAGCGCGTCGGTGATCGCCATCTCGATCGACTGCTGAACGTTATCGCGCAACCGCTCGGTGTAGCGCTTCTTGCGGACCTGGGTGCGCGCGCGCGCCAGGATCTCGTTCTTGTCGATCGGGCGCATCAGGTAGTCGTTGATGCCGATCTCAAGGCCGCGCAGCATGCGCGCGTTGTCGTCGTTCTCGGAGATAGCGAGGATCGGCACGTTGCGGGTGCGCTCCAGCGAGCGGACCTGGCTGCACAGCCGCAGCCCGTCCACGTTCTCAAGCGCCAGCGAAACGATCAGCAGATCGTAGTTGCCTTCGGCGGCGTGAAACAGCGCCTCGCCCGGATTGGTCTCGATATCGACAGTGTGTTCGGTTCGCAGCATACACGCGATCCGCTCGGCGGACGACACGCGGTCATCGACGATCAGCACGCGGCCGCGGCGGCCGGCGTCGGCGATGGCTTCGTTCTCGGCATCTTGGATGCCGATTTCCTTGGAGGTGAGCGCGCGCATCCGCAACTCGTCGGTCATCATCTTGAGGCGCGCCAGCGAGCGCACGCGCGCGATCAGCGCGATGTCGGACACAGGCTTCGTGAGGAAGTCGTCGGCGCCGGCGTCGAGCCCGCGCACGCGGTCGGACGGGTGATCGAGCGCCGTCACCATCACCACCGGAATGTGGTGCGTCGCCGGATTGCTTTTGAGGCGGCGGCAAACCTCGAAGCCGTCCATGTCCGGCATCATGACGTCGAGCAGCACGATGTCGCATTCGGCCTTGGCGCAAATCGCCAGGGCCTCGGCGCCGTTCATCGCTGTCGAAACATCGAAATATTCAGCCGACAGACGCGCTTCCAGCAACTTCACGTTGGCGGGCACGTCGTCAACGACGAGGACGCGGGCAGTCATCCCCCCTACTCCCTTACGCATTCCCAAGAAAATGACGGATCGTCTCGATGAACTTGCCGACCGAGATCGGCTTCGACAGGTACGCCTCACAGCCGCCCTCGCGGATGCGCTCCTCATCGCCCTTCATCGCGAAGGCGGTAACGGCGACAACCGGAATGGACTTGAGCGTCGGATCGTCCTTCAGCCACTTGGTGACTTCGAGCCCGGACACTTCGGGAAGCTGGATGTCCATCAGCACCAGGTCGGGCTTGTGCTTGCGGGCGAGATCGAGCGCCTCGATGCCGTTGCGGGTGCCGACCGTGTTGTAGCCGTGCGCCTCCAATAGATCGTGGAAGAGCTTCATGTTGAGCTCGTTGTCCTCCACGATCAGTACGGTCTTCGCCATAACCCGCTCCCGATACCCCTGCGGCCGGAACGGCTGCGGCGCCAACGGCGGGGGACCGCGGGCGCTAGAGAATTTCGTTAACAGGGTAGGCGCGAAGTATTACGGAAAGGAAAACAAATGCGAGTGTTCGGCCCCACCTTCCGTCAGCTAAGTGCAACAATTCATGCGATAATTCCGTGGGCGGACGGCATGGCGCGGCGGCCTTTCCACCCTCCGTCCCCAGCCTCCTGCCGGCTGCCCCTCGCCGCTTGCTAAGCTGCCGTCCGGCGCAGACGGTCCCCGGTCATGAAACCTCCAGCCCAGAAGTCCCGGCAAGGCGGCTCGCAAGCCGGCGGCAACCGCGACGCGGCGGAAGCCATGGCGATCGCGGCGCTGTCGTTCCTGGCCGGCGACCCGGAAAAGCTCGGGGTGTTCCTCGCGCTGTCCGGCATCGGCCCGGAATCGATCCGCGAGGCCGCGGGTGAGCCGCTGTTCCTCGCCGGCGTGCTCGACCATGTCGCCTCCAACGAGCGCCTGCTGCTCGATTTCGCCGCGCATCACGGCGTCGATCCGTTCGACGTCACCCGCGCACGCGCGGCGCTCGCGGGGCCGCAGCAGGCCACGCCGTGATGCCGGGCTTCTGCCGCGACTGCTTCGCGGACGTGCCGCAGGATACGCGTTGCCCGGCCTGCCACTCGTCGCGCGTGCTGCGGCACCCGGAACTGGACATGCTCACCATCGCCCACGTCGACTGCGACGCGTTCTATGCCACGGTGGAGAAGCGCGACGACCCGAGCCTCAACGACAAGCCGCTGATCGTCGGCGGCGGCACCCGCGGCGTGGTCACCACCGCCTGCTACATCGCCCGCACCTTCGGCGTGCGCTCGGCGATGCCGATGTTCGAGGCGCGGCGGCTGTGCCCGCACGCCACCATCGTGCGTCCCGACATGGACAAGTACGCCGGCGTGAGCCGCCAGGTGCGCGCCCTGATGATGGAATTGACGCCGCAGGTCGAGCCGATCTCGATCGACGAAGCCTTCATCGATCTGACCGGCACCGAGCGGCTGCACGGCATGAGCGCCGCCAAGTCGCTGGCGCGGTTTGCGGCCAAGGTGCAGCGCGATATCGGGATCACGGTGTCGGTCGGGCTGTCCTGCAACAAATTCCTGGCCAAAATCGCCTCCGACCTCGACAAGCCGCGCGGGTTCGCTGTGCTGGGCCAGGCTGAGGCCGCGAAATTCCTGGCGCCGCGCCCGGTGTCGTTTATCTACGGCGTCGGCAAGGTTGCGGCGGCGCGTCTCGAAAAGGACGGCTTCCGGCTGATCGCCGACCTACAGCGCGCCGACGAACGCGATCTGATGCGCCGCTATGGGGCTGAGGGCCTGCGGCTTTCGCGTCTGTGCCGCGGCATCGACGTCCGCGAGGTCGATCCGGTGCGCGAGCGCAAAAGCGTGTCGGCGGAGAACACCTTCGAGCGCGACCTTGCCTCGTTCAGGCCGCTGGAGAAGCGGCTGTGGGCGGCCGCCGAGGAGGTTTCCGACCGCCTCAAGGAGAAAAAGCTCTCGGGCTCGACGGTGACGCTGAAGCTGAAGACCTCCGACTTCCGCATCCTGACCCGCGCCCGCTCGCTGGAGAGCCCGACCCAGCTCGCCGACAGGATTTTCGCGGTGAGCCGCGAGCTGCTGGCGCGCGAGATCAACGGCACCCGCTACCGGCTGCTCGGCGTCGGCGTCAGTGCGCTCGCCGAAGCGGAGGGCGCCGACCCCGCCGATCTGATCGACACCGGTGCAACGCGCCGCGCCGCGGCCGAGCGCGCGATCGATCGCGTGCGCGGCAAGTTCGGCCACGACGCGGTGGTCAAGGGACTGGCGATGGACGGCGAGGACGAGTGAGGCAAGCCCGCGTCACGGACAGGGCTTGGTGTCTTTCAACTCAAGCTGGGTCATCTCGCCGCTGACGACGAAGTCGCCGTAGTCGAGCAGCAGCGCCCGCGACACCCCGTTCTCGTAGAGCTCGAAGGTGATGGCATAGATCGGCGTCTGCTCGCCGGTCTGCTTGCTCTTGTCGAAATAGCTGATCGTCACCGGCCACCGGGGCAGCGCGCCGAGCGCCGCGTTGCCGGCTGCGGCGTCCGTCGGTGTGCGCTCCTGCGGGGCGATCGCCTTGCCGATCACGGCGAGCGTGTCGTAGAGCTTCTCGCCGGTTTCCGAGCCGTCATACACCACCGCCTCGTAGACCGACTTGCCGCTCCGCGCCGCCGCGATGATGTGCCGGACATGCTCGGTCGGGAATACGACCTCGGCTGAGAAATCCAGCGACTTGTCCTCGGGTTTGGTCAGCTTGATGCCGATACCCTTTTCAAGCCGTACGGCCTGACCATCGACCGCGTCGCGGATCTGGTCGTCGAGAAAGTTCTGCGAGTGGAAACGCAGCCGCTTAGCCGTGCCGTCCTCCCAGGTGGTGGCCCGCAGGTCGCTGAGCAGCACCTTGCCCTCGCCGCTGTCGAGCTGGGACACCTGACGGAATTGCAGGGCGTAGCCTTCGCAGGCGCTCCCGGTAAAATCGTACAGGATGCGGCCCTGGACCGCGCTCATCGCGCGCTTGCCGCGGGATTGGGCGAGCTTGAGATCGTACACCGCCCGGTGCGACGCGAGCGCAATCGTGCTGGCCTGCGCCGCAGCCGGAACCGGCGACGCAACGGCCACCAAGCCCACAATAAGGGCCAGTCCAGCCGGTGCCATGGCAAGTTTCATCGCGAATCTCCAGGTTCTCGAAGATAGGTCCGTAGCGGAACCACCGCAACGCCGACCCGCGCCGCCCCTGCTTGCAAGCAAGGCTCCGATCAGCGAAGAGAAAGGCGGCATTTTCAAGGGCGCGGGGGCGCGCCGCGGCAGTTGCCGCGACTTTGGGAGAACAGCATGGCGGGTACAGTTGAGAAGAAGCTTGCGGACCTCGGGATCAAGCTGCCGACGCCTGCGGCTCCCGTTGCCAATTACGTACCGTTCGTGCGAACCGGCAAGCTTCTCATCATTTCCGGTCAGCTCTGTTTCGACGTCGAGGGCAAAATCGTCGTCACCGGCCAGCTCGGCGCCGGTGTCTCGATTGAGGATGGCGCCAAGGCGGCGCACGCCTGCGCGGTCAACCTGCTGGCGCAGCTCAAGAGCGCGCTGGGCGACCTCGACAAGGTGGCCCGTGTGGTCCGGCTCGGCGGCTTCATCAATTCGGCGCCCGGCTTTGCGGATGGCCCCAAGGTCATGAACGGCGCGTCCGACCTGATGGTCACGGCGTTCGGCGACAAGGGCCGCCACGCCCGCACCACCATCGGCGTCTCGGCGCTGCCGCTCAACGCCGCGGTCGAGGTCGAGGGCGCGTTCGAAGTCACTTGAGGCGCACCGGGTATGCCAAAAAGATCGGACGATGCCTGACTGGCTGACCGCACGTCCGATCGCCCATCGCGGCCTGCACGATGCCGCGACCGGCGTGATCGAGAACACGCCGCCGGCGTTTCAGGCCGCCCTCGCCGGCAACTACGCCATTGAATGCGACCTGCAATTGAGCGCCGATGGCGAAGCCATGGTGCATCACGACGACGTGCTGGGCCGCCTCACCGACGGCGCGGGCCGGCTCGACGCCCTGACGGCGGCCGACCTCAAGCGCGTGCCGTTCAAGGCCACCGCGGAACGCATGCTGACACTTGGCGAACTCTGCGACCTGGTGGGCGGCGGCACCACGCTGGTGCTGGAGTTGAAGGGCCGCTTCGACGGCGATGTGCGCCTGCCGCGCCGGGTCGCTGCCGTACTGGAGAGCTACAATGGGCCTGTGGCGGCGATGTCGTTCGATCCCGCCCATGTGGCGGCGCTGCGGGATTTTTCGCCCGGCCTGCTGCGCGGCCTGGTCGCCATGCGCCCGGAGCAGCCGCGAGAGCGCAACTTCTCGACCGGGTCCGGTGCGCGCTTCGTGCTGCAGGCGCTGGCCGCGCGGCTGTCGTTCCTGGCCTATCGCGTGCAGGATCTGCCGTCCGCGTTGCCGGGCTTCGCCCGCAACGTGCTGGGCCTGCCGCTGTTGACCTGGACGGTCCGCACGCCGGAGGACCGGGCTCGTGCCGCGCGTCACGCCGACCAGATCATCTTCGAGGGCTGGCGGCCTTGAGTGAACCCAACGCGGGCTGCCCTATCGGTCAGGCCGCCCACAGGTTCGCCCCAACGGGTTTCAGCGCGGCACACATTCTGCCAAGCTGGGCGCCCCGAAGGGGTGATCCATGCGCATTGCAATATTGCTCATCGCCAGCGCGGTTTTCGTTTTCGGCGCGCCTGTCGACGAGGCTGCCGCCCAATTCAAGAAACGCAACCGCGAGCCGCCACGCAGCCCAACGCCGATTGCCTGTACGCAGGGCGGTTGTGCTCCGATCCCGGCCGGCTGCCGCATTGAAACCGGGTTTTCGCAGGAAGGGATGCTGTCGGGCTATGACTCGGTGGTCTGCCCGGCGCGTTAGGCGTCAGCAAAGTCCGATCGATGAGCAATTCAGAACTGCGCCTGCGCGTCGTCGCGGCCATCGGCCAGGTTCCGGCCCAGTCGTGGGACGCGTGCGCTAACCCGGCGTTGGCCGCAGACGTTGAACCGTCCACGCAGGCATCGGAGAACGGTTCCCAATGTCCGAAGATATCGGTTGAAGATCAGGCTTATAATCCATTCATATCACACGCATTTCTTCATGCATTGGAAGCGTCCGGATCGGCCACGGCGCGGGCTGGCTGGCAGCCCCAGCACCTGCTGGCGGAACAGCCCGACGGCACCCTGCTGGGGGCCGTGCCCTGCTATCTGAAGTCGCATTCGCAGGGCGAGTACGTGTTCGACCGCGGCTGGGCCGAGGCCTACGAGCGCGCCGGCGGCGATTACTACCCCAAGCTGCAAGTGTCGGTGCCGTTCACGCCCGCCACCGGCCGGCGCCTGCTGCTGCGGCCCGGCCCCGAGGGCGGGACGGTGCAGGCGGCCCTGACCGCCGGCCTGATCGAACTGTGCAAGCGCCACGAGGCGTCATCGGTCCACGTCACCTTCATGCCGGAGCCGCAGTGCGTCCATCTCGCCTCCCACGGTTTCCTGCGGCGCACCGACCAGCAGTTCCATTGGGAGAACGAAGGCTACGCGACTTTCGACGATTTCCTCGCGGCGCTGTCGTCGCGCAAGCGCAAGACCGTCAAGCGCGAGCGCCGCGATGCGCTCGATAACGGCATCAGCGTGCATTGGCTGACCGGCGCCGACCTCACGGAAGAGGCATGGGACGCGTTCTTCGAATTCTACATGGAGACCGGCTCGCGCAAGTGGGGCCGGCCCTACCTGACCCGCGAGTTCTATTCGCTGATCGGCCAAACTATGCCCGACCGCGTTGTGCTGATCATGGCCAAGCGCAACGGCCGCTTCATTGCCGGCGCAATCAACTTCATCGGCTCGGACGCACTGTACGGCCGCCACTGGGGCGCGGCCGAGCACCATCCGTTCCTGCATTTTGAGATCTGCTACTATCAAGCGATCGAATTCGCCATTTCGCGCAAGCTCGCCCGCGTCGAGGCCGGCGCCCAGGGCGAGCACAAGCTGGCCCGCGGCTACCTGCCGGTGACCACCCATTCGGCGCATTTTATCGCCAATCCGTCGCTGCGGCGCGCGATCGCCGACTACCTGGAACGCGAGCGCGCCTACGTCGAGGCCGCGGGCGAGGAGCTTGCGGCGGCGGCGCCGTTCCGCAAGGATTTGATCGAGCAGGAGTAGAGCCGGACCTCGGGAACCGGATAAGACCGCGCTCAAGCTGGAGACAGACCGATGCCGAGCTACGATCCCGCCAATATTTTCGCGAAGATTTTGCGCGGTGAGCTGCCGTGTCACAAGGTTTACGAGGACGACAAGGTGCTGGCCTTCCTCGACATCATGCCGCGAGCGCCCGGGCATACCCTGGTGCTGCCGAAGGCGCCGGCGCGCAACCTGCTCGATGTGAAGGCGGAGGATCTGGCCGCGGTGGCAGCGGTGGCGCAGCGCATCGCCAAGGCTGCGATGACGGTGTTCGGCGCCGACGGCATCACCGTCCAGCAGTTCAACGAGGGCGCAGGCGGCCAGGTCGTGTTCCATCTTCACGTCCACGTCATTCCGCGCAAGGCCGGTGTGCCGATGAAGCCGCCCGCCATCGAGAAGGAAAAGCCCGAGGTTCTGTCGGATCAGGCGCTGAAGCTGGCCGCCGCCCTTAAGGCAAGCTGAGGCGCTCTGCATGACAAAAAAAGCCCAGCGCCGCGCCACGCCGCCCGAGGCCATCCGCGCGTTTGCCCGGGCGCAGACGGAGCACCAGGCCGGACAGCTCGCCGAGGCGCAGCAACTCTACCACCGTGCGCTGGCGATCGATCCCGACCACGCCGACAGCCTGCATTACCTCGGCGTGCTGAGCCACCAGTCGGGCGACAGCGAGCGAGCGCTCGCGCTGATCGGCCAGGCGCTATCGTCCGACGACGGCAATGCCGAGGCGCATCACAACATCGGCTTGGTGCTGGGCAGCCTCGGCCGCACCGACGAAGCGATCGGGCATTACCAGCGCGCCGTTGCGATCAAGCCGGACTATGCCGACGCGCACACCAATCTCGCAGCCGAACTGCTCACCAAGGGCGACAGCGCGGCCGCCGTGCTGCATTTCCGCCGCGCGCTGGCCCGCAATCCCAACCTGCCGGAAAGCTACGGCAATCTGGCCGGCGCGCTGATCGCCAATGGCCATCCGGATGAGGCGCTCGGCGTGATCGGGCGCGGGCTGGAAATCCGGGCAACGCCGCAGTTCAAGGAACTGCTGGTGGATTGCCTCAAGGTTCTCAATGCCGCGCCGAAATCGGGCGATTTGCGACATTTCCTGAGCCGCGCTAGCGCCGTCGCCTGCGCCCGTTCGGCACTTCTCGACTTGGCGGCTACGCCCGATGCCGCGGAGCCGCCGCAGGCGGGGCTCGAATTCTGCTGTGCGCTGGCGCAACAGAGCCTGGGCAATCACACACCGTCCGCCGAGGAGACCGCGCAGCTTGCGACGCTGCGCGAACAAACCGCCGCCGCGTTGCAATCCGGCGCAGCGATCCCCGCGCTCACATTGGTGGCGCTTGCGGCATTCGGAGCGCTCGCTTCGATCCCAGGAAGCTCAGCCTTGCTCGAACGCAAATGGCAGGATGCGGTGACGCGCCTGCTCGCCCAGCAACCTGCCTAACCGGCGGCTGGAACCTCTCAAGGCCCATACATCCAGGCACCGGCGAGAAACACCAGTTCGCCGACCAGCACGCCGACAAACACCGATTTTCGCGCGGCCATGAACGCGGCGAAACCGATCGCCGCGGCGCCGACGCGCACGAACAGCGGAATGGCGGCGAGCGCCCCGCTGGTGGTCATGATGAGCTGCGCCATGACGCCGGCCAGGATCGCGGTCGCCACCGCACGAACCCAGACGATGATCTGCGAATTCTCGTCGAGGCCGCGCACCACCGCGATCCCCATGACGCGCCAAACCTCGTTGGGCAGGAAGCCCACCAGAATCAGCGCCAGATACGGTCCAAGCTCGGCGAGCGTCATCGCATCGCCTCGCGCAGGCGGTGCACCGCATAGGCCGCGGTGCCGGCGATGAAGCCGGTCCACATCAGGTCGAGCTTGACTTTCTGCGCGGCCAGCAGCGGTCCGACCACAAGGCCTAAGCCGAACGCCAGCCGGTCGATCAGCGTCTGGTTGTTGCGCGCCGACGACATCAGGATCGCCATCGGCGTGAAGAACAGCAGCGTCGTCGCCAGCACCGGCGGCAGCCTCGCCGCCAACGCGTAGCCGATCAGGCTGCCGAGCACAGCGGCCGACAGCAGTCCTGTCCCCAAACCGTTGTAGAACGAAATGCGCTGCTCTCGCGGCAGTTGCGGCAGCATCCGCATGCCTTCGACCCATACGCTGATGGCGGTGAGATGCGACGGCAGCAGCAGGTGAGTTTGTCGCGTGTGCTCGGCCTTCAACGTCGGAATCAGCGCGGCGACCATCGGCAGGAACCGCGCGCTGCTCAAGCCCACCGCCAGCGCAACCTCGAGCAGTGTCGCCGTGGTCAGCGTCGAGATCAGGATGACCTGCGCCGGTGCCGCCCAGATCAGCACCGTGCAGAACACCATCCAGGTCAGGCTGAAGCCGAATTCATAGGCCAGCGCGCTGATGCCGATGTAGTTGCCGAGCAGCACGTAGAAAAACACCGACTTGAACGCCGCCAGCAGCCCGTTGAGGAAGCTGGCGCTCGCCGGTTGCGAGGGCGGCCGGGGCTGGGAACTGGACATGAGGCGCTTGGATCGAAGGGCTGGCGTGAAGGCGATCTTCCGGCATTTTGTCTATCACAATGCCATGCTGGGAAATCGCTCCGCGTCCCTATTGCGCCAGCGCCGCGGCGCCGCCGATCAGCACCGCTTCGCCGACGATGACGCCGGCAAAGGCCGAGCGGCGGAAGATCACGAACGCGAGAAACCCCAGGCCCAGCGCCGCGAGCCGAACTTCGACCGGCACCGCGGCCAGCGCGCCCGGCGGGAACAGCGTGATGCGGGCAACGACGGCTGCGACCAGCGCGGTGGCGACCGCCCTCACCCACAGGATGATCTCGGAGTTCTCGTCGAGGCCGCGGCCGACCAGCATGCCGAGCCAGCGCCACGCCTCGCTCGGCAGGAAGCCGATCAGCAGCAGCGCGAGATATGGCTCCATCGCAAAGCTCATGACGCGGGCCTCCAGCGGCGCTGCAGGCGATGCGCGCCATAGGCCACCGTGCCCGCGATGATGCCGGTCCACAGCAGATCGAAATCGACCTTGCTGTATGCCATCAGCGGCCCGATCGCGAGCCCGAGCCCGAGCGCCAGCTTGTCGAGCAGCAGACGCGCGTTGCGCGCGGTCGATACCAGGAACGAGATCGGCGTCATGAACATGGCGCCGGCTGCGAACACCGCGGGCAGCAGCGCCTGGATGGTGTAGCCGACCGCCGTGAACACCACGCCGATGCTGAGCAGCGTGAGGCCGACGCCGTTGCAGAATGCGATCCGCTGGTCGCGGGCGATCCGCGGCGCCGCACGTATCGTTTCGATCCAGACGCTAACCGCCATGAAATGCACCGGCACCAGCAGTTGCCAGAGCCGCGTGCTCTCCTGCCGGATCACCGGCATCAGCGCCACCACGATCGGCAGCAGCCGCACGCTCGACAGGCTGACGGCCACCGCGGTCTCGATCAGCGAGGTGCCGGGACCGAGCCCGGTCACCAGGATCACCTGCGCCGGTCCAGCCCATTGCAGCGCGGTCGACAGCATCGCCCAGCCCATCGACAGGCCGTAGTCGTGGCATAGCGCGCCGAACCCGATGTAGGTGAAGGAAATGACGAAAGCGAACACCGACGTCAGCGCGGTGCGGCAGCCGAGCACAAAGCCGCCGGAGGCGATGAGTGGTTCTGGGGCCGGCGGCGCGGACATGCCTCGTTCGTCACACGGCGAACCCAGGGGCGCAAGCGCAGCCGCCACATGCGGCATCTGCGAAAAGGAAGAGCCCTCTCCCCGGGAGGGAGGAGAGGGCTCCGGGCGACACCCCAGAAGCGACAGGAGGAGACGCGCTTCAGTTGGCGTTGGGTGCGCCGATCGAGCGGGTGGCGGTCTGCGGGGCGCCGGCGCGCGCGTTGAAGAAGGCGGCGCAAGCGGGGCTCAGCTTCGGGCGTTCGCGCTTCATGCAGGCGATGATGCGGGTGACGTTCGGGATTTCAGAGGAGCAGAGCCGGAACACGTCCGGGGTGCAGGCGGCGCGCTCTTCCGCGGTCGCGGTCGGCACTCCCTGCGCGGCGCTGGGCATCGCGTAGGAGGTGAAAGCCAGGAAGCAGACGGACGCGAGAAGCCGGGTGGCGGAGCAGCGGGCCGTGAGGCGATTGGCGATGGCGTTCATTGTAGTCCCCCTTGATCTGGTGGCCGCCGGGTGGCGCCCTTTGAACAAGAGACGGAGACGGCAGGCCCGCCGTTACAATTTATGCCTCGCGAAACAACCAATAAAATCAATACTTTCAGGTGCAATCGCCATTTCTGTGATGGGCGTCACAAACCAAAAACGCTGGTGCCGCGACCAGGGCCGGACGCGCGAATGCACACAACATTCGACCGCCGCGACAGGGCCGCGGCGGTCGTGATGCAAGCGGTTCGAAACTGTCAAACCTTGACCAGCGGCACCTTCGGCACCGAGCCGCCACGCGGCGGACCGCCATCGCCGTCGCTCGGCGGCTTGGGCTTGCGCACCCGCATACGCTTGGGCTTGGCGTCCGCCGGAATCTTTTCCGGCTTCGGCGTAACCGGACCTTCGACATATTCGAAGCCGATCTTGTTGCCGCCTGCATCGTCCTTGATGACCACAACGCGAACGTGGCCGCCGCCTTTGAGCCTGCCGAACAGCACCTCGTCGGCGAGACCCTTCTTGATGTGCTCCTGGATCACCCGCGCCATCGGGCGGGCGCCCATCA
Source organism: Hyphomicrobiales bacterium (assembly GCA_021730985.1). Classification (GTDB taxonomy): domain Bacteria; phylum Pseudomonadota; class Alphaproteobacteria; order Rhizobiales; family Xanthobacteraceae; genus Z2-YC6860. The sequence goes on from JAKFYI010000049.1 coordinate 45,083, forward strand.
GTTCGTCGTAGCCGTTGGCGATCAGCCAGCGCGAGGCCTCCTCCGACAGCTCGATGGTGACATTGCGGTCGGCAAGCTGGGCTTCGAGCTGCAGCACGAACTTGCCCACCACCTGCGCGATGATCTCCGGCGACAGGTGCGCGAAGGTAATGACGGCGTCGAGCCGGTTGCGGAACTCGGGCGCGAACATGCGGTTGATCGCCTCAATGTCATCGCCCTCACGCTTGTTGCGCGTGAAGCCGTAGGTGCCCTTGGACAGCTCGGACGCACCCGCGTTGGTCGTCATGATCAGGATGACATTGCGGAAGTCGACCTGCTTGCCGTTGTGGTCGGTCAGCTTGCCGTGATCCATGATCTGCAACAGCACGTTGAACAGGTCGGGATGCGCCTTCTCGATTTCGTCGAGCAGCAGCACGCAGTGCGGATGCTGGTCCACGCCATCGGTCAGCAGGCCGCCCTGGTCGAAGCCGACGTAGCCCGGAGGCGCGCCGATCAGCCGCGACACCGTGTGGCGCTCCATGTACTCCGACATGTCGAAGCGGATGAGCTCCACCGCCAGACTCTTGGCGAGCTGCTTGGCCACTTCGGTCTTGCCGACGCCGGTGGGGCCCGAGAACAGGTAACAGCCGATCGGCTTCTCCGGTTCGCGCAGACCCGCGCGGGCGAGCTTGATCGACGACGCCAGCGCCTCGATCGCCCTGTCCTGGCCGTACACCGTGGTCTTGAGGGTGTGGTCGAGATGTTGCAGCACCTCGGCATCGTCCTTCGACACCGTCTTTGGCGGAATCCGCGCCATCGTGGCGATCGTGGTCTCGATCTCCTTGATGCCGATGGTCTTCTTGCGCTTGCTCTCCGGCAGCAGCATCTGTGCCGCGCCCGACTCGTCGATCACGTCGATCGCCTTGTCCGGCAGCTTGCGGTCGTGGATGTAGCGCGCGGACAGCTCGACCGCCGCCTTCACCGCCTCGTTGGTGTACTTGAGCTTGTGATAGGCCTCGAAATACGGCTTGAGGCCCTTCATGATCTCGATGGCGTCAGCGATGGTCGGCTCGTTGACGTCGATCTTCTGGAAGCGGCGCACCAGCGCGCGATCCTTCTCGAAATACTGGCGGTATTCCTTATAGGTGGTCGAGCCCATGCAGCGCACGTTGCCGGCGGCAAGCGCCGGCTTGAGCAGGTTGGACGCGTCCATCGCACCGCCCGACGTGGCGCCGGCGCCGATCACGGTGTGAATCTCGTCGATGAACATGATCGCGCCCGGATAGGCCTCGATCTCCTTGATGACCTGCTTGAGGCGTTCCTCGAAGTCGCCGCGATACCGCGTACCCGCGAGCAGCGTGCCCATGTCGAGCGCGAACACCGTGGCGTTCTTGAGAACCTCGGGCACCTCGCCGTGAATGATGCGGCGCGCGAGCCCTTCGGCGATCGCGGTCTTGCCGACGCCGGCGTCGCCCACGAACAGCGGGTTGTTCTTCTGGCGGCGGCACAGCACCTGGATGCAGCGGTTGATCTCGCTGTCGCGGCCGATCAGCGGATCGATCTTGCCGTCCTTCGCCTTCTTGTTGAGGTTGACGCAATAGGCCTCAAGCGCGTCGCCCTTCTTCTTGGGCTCGTCGCCGCCGCCCTTGGCGTCGGGCTCCTCGTCGCTGCCGCGCACCGGGCGCGACTCCGACATCCCGGCCCGCTTGGCAATGCCGTGGCTGATGTAGTTGACCGCGTCGTAGCGCGTCATGTCCTGCTCTTGCAGGAAGTATGCGGCGTGACTCTCGCGCTCGGCGAAGATCGCGACCAGCACGTTGGCGCCGGTGACCTCCTCGCGGCCTGAAGACTGCACATGGATCACGGCGCGTTGGATGACGCGCTGGAAGCCCGCGGTCGGCTTGGAATCTTCGCCGCCCTCGGTCACCAGGTTTTCCAGCTCCGACTCCAGGTACGAGCCGAGATTGCGCTTGAGCTTGTCGATATCCACGTTGCAAGCGCGCATCACGGCGGCCGCGTCCTGATCGTCGATCAGGGCGAGCAGCAGATGTTCGAGCGTTGCGTATTCGTGGTGACGCTCGTTGGCGAGCGCCAAGGCGCGATGCAGCGAAGTCTCGAGATTGCGCGAAAAGGTTGGCATTCAGTGTTCCAGTTCCACTTGTATTGGACGCGACCCCCCTGCCGGCTACTTCTTCTCCATCACGCACTGCAAAGGATGCTGGTGTTTTCGGGCGAAGTCCATCACCTGCGTCACTTTGGTTTCAGCCACTTCGTATGTGTAGACGCCGCACTCGCCGATCCCGTGGTTATGCACATGAAGCATGATGCGCGTGGCGGCTTCGCGGTCCTTGTTGAAGAAGTTCTCAAGTACATGAACCACGAACTCCATCGGAGTGTAGTCGTCGTTCAGGATCAGCACCCTGTAGAGGCTGGGCCGCTTGGTCTGCGGCTTGGTCTTGGTAATGACGGCGGTGCCCGGCGGCGTGCCGCGATCGCCGCCCTTGCGGCGGTCGTCGTCGCCCATCCGCGCCGGATCGCCCATATGGGCTGGCGACAGGCGATCGCGGCCTGCGGCGGCGTTTCCTGCTGGCCATTGGGATGGGGTCGGGCTCGGCACGCGCATCGGAGACGAAATCTTGCTTATTCCCAGTTGGAGACCTTCCCGCTCATCATAATGGCCGGGGCGGTGCGCTGCCAGATCGTTGATCCCAACCTGTTCACAGCGTTCCGCCCAAGTCCGCAGGCTGCCCACACATAAGATCGATCGGCGCTGCCGCAATCTCAGACAATTTGCAGCAAAACCGCCCAAAATTGGACCATCCGGGCTCACGCATTCTCAAGGCCTGCCGCCGAGGATGGGAGAACACGACTAAAACACGATTAGAACCCGCGCGATGCGGAACCCGGACACAGGACGTGGTCCATGCTGTTGATGCGCTTCTTGAGGAACCGCGATGGCGGGGCGGCGCCCCTGCTCGCGCTGGCCGCCCTTCCCCTGATGGGATTCGTCGGCGCCGCCATCGATTTCAGCCGGGCCGCCGCGGTGCGTACCTCCATGCAGGCGGCGCTCGATGCCACCGCCCTTGCGCTCTCCAAGGAGGCGCAGAACCTGTCCGGCGCCGACCTCGGCCAGCGCGCCCACGACACATTCTTCGCGCTGTTCAACCGCCCCGATGCGATCGGCGTGGCGGTCACCCACCAGCTCAGCGTGCCCGAGCAGGGCAGCTTCGTGCTCAAGATCACCGGCAGCGGCAGCGTCGATCCGGTGTTCACCAAGCTGCTGGGCCAGAACCAGATCGCGTTTTCCGCCACGACCGAGGTGTTGTGGGGCATCAAGCGTCTCAACATCGCGCTGGTGCTCGACAACACCGGCTCCATGTCGTCGAGCGGCAAAATGACCAACCTCAAGCTCGCCGCCCACAACCTGCTCGACACGCTGAAGAACGCCGCCAAACAGCCGGACGACGTCAAGGTTTCGATCGTGCCGTTCGCGGTCGATGTCAACGTCGGCACCGCTCACGTTGCGGCGGACTGGATCGACTGGACCGACTGGGAGGCCGCCAACGGCACCTGCAGCAGCACCAGCTATTCCAGCAAGAGCAGTTGCCAGTCGCACGGCAAGATCTGGACGCCCCACCCGCACAGCGTCTGGAACGGCTGCGTCAACGACCGCGACCAGAACAACGACGTCAACAACACAGCGCCTGGCGCGGGCAGCGCGACCAAGTTCCGCGCCCACCAGGCGGCGAACTGCCCTGTCCCGATCATGCCGCTGTCGAACGACTGGACCGCGCTCAACGCCAAGATCGACGCCATGACGCCGACCGGCAACACCAACGTGACCATCGGTCTCGCCTGGGGCTATCAACTGGTATCGCCGGTGGCGCCGTTCTATGCGCCTCCCACCGCGCCCGATCTCGACAAGGTGATCGTCATCCTGACCGACGGCGAGAACACGCAGAACCGCTGGACCTCAAGTTCGTCGTCGATCGATTCCCGCACCTCGAAGGTCTGCGACAACATCAAGGCCGCCAACATCAAGCTTTATACGGTGCGCGTGATCGACGGCAACGGCACGCTGCTGAAGAACTGCGCGACCAAGCCGAGCATGTATTACGACGTCGATCAGGCCATCGAGCTCAGCAGCGTGTTCTCGTCGATTGCGCAGAACCTGGCGAACCTGCGGATCGCCAAATAGCGCCCGGTGCCGGTCATGGTTGCTGCTTCGCTAACGCGGCGATCCAAATTTTGTTCAAGCCTTGAGAGGTTGTTCACGACACTTGGCGAATTGGCACCGTATGCGGAGTGGCGGCCGGGGACCGCGCGGAACTTTTACGCGGTTTTCAGAGCCCTCCTTATAGAACTGCGGCCACGGCCCCTGTCGGGCCAAGAGGTTTGCGATGCCGCGGTTCGGCACATTTGAATTCTCGGCGTTGCGCCGCCTGCCCATCCGGACAGGCGCCTGGCGCAGCTTCGCCGCCTCGAAATCCGGCAGCATCTCGACGATGTTTGCACTCTCGCTCATCCCGGTCACGATGGCGGTCGGAGCGGCGGTCGACTACAGCTTTGCCAACAACGCGCGCTCCCATCTCAACGCCGCAGCCGACGCCGCGGCCCTCTCCGCGGTCGCCAGTTCGGCGATGTCGCTGACCGCTCAGGACGCGCAAAAGGCGGCGAAGAAATTCTTCGAAGCACAGGCGCTCGGCATCAAGCGCGTGACCGTGAAAAGCGTCAGCGTCAAGGTCACCGAAAGCAAAAGCAACACCCGCGTCGCGGTGATCAGCTATTCGGCCACGACACCGGCCGCCTTCATGGGCCTCATCTCCATCAAGACGCTGACGATCGCGGGCGACTCCACCGCCTCCGCCGCGACGCCGACTTACATGGATTTCTACCTGCTGCTCGACAACACGCCCTCAATGGGACTTGGCGCCACCGCCAAGGACATCGACAAGCTGGTCGCCAACACGCCCGACAAGTGCGGTTTCGCCTGCCACGAGGTGAACGCGGCGCCCAACGACTACTACGGCCTCGCCAAGAAGCTTGGCGTGCAGATGCGCATCGACGTGGTGCGCCAGGCAACGCAGAAGCTGATGGACACGGCAGCCGACACCGCGACCGTGCCGAGCCAGTTCCGCGTCGCGATCTACACGTTCGGCGCGAGCTGCACGGCGCTCGGCGCCACCCAGATCGCGAAGCTGACGGCCAACCTCTCCACCGTCAAGAACGACGCCAACAAGATCGACCTGATGACGATCCCCTATCAGGGCTACAACAACGACCAGTGCACGGACTCCGACCAGGCCTTCAAGATCCTCGGCAGCGCCATGGGCAAGAGCGGCGCCGGCAAGACCGCTGCGGATCCGCAGAAGGTTCTTTTCCTCGTCACCGACGGCGTTGCCGACATGGTCAAGCCGAACGGCTGCTCCAAGCCGGTGACCGGCGGCACGCGCTGCCAGGAGCCGATGGACATCGCGCAATGCACGGCAATGAAGAAGAGCGGCGTCCTGATCGCTGTGCTCTACACCACCTACCTGCCGCTGCCGACCAACAGTTGGTACAAGTCCTGGATCGCGCCGTTCCAGACCGAGATCGGCACGAACATGGAAAAGTGCGCCTCGCCTGGCCTGTTCTTTGAAGTGAGCCCGACCCAGGGCATCCAGGACGCCATGATCGCGCTGTTCAAGAAGACTCTCGGCAAGGCGCGCCTCACCTCGTGAGCGTTGGCGCCGCTCGCGGCACGCATGGTTGCCGGATTGCTAACGCATCGTCTTGGATTTTCCGTTTCGTCTGCAACGAACATTGACCACGTCAACGTCATTGCTGCGGGAATACCTCGGTTGATCGAATTTATCTGAGTTTCTGCGGCCGACTTTACGCTGTTTTCACAGGTGTCGTTTACGACTTGGGCTCAGAATTTCATTCCAACGACTGGCGGGACGCCATGACCAAGAACTCGCACTTCAAGTTTCTCGACAGCCTGCGCTCGCGGCTGCGCGAATTTCATAGCGCGAACGGCGCCAACGTCACGGTGACATTCGCGCTCGCCACGGTGCCGATGATCGGCTTCGTCGGCGCGTCGATCGACTACAGCCACGCCAACTCGGTGAAGACCGCGATGCAGGCTGCGGCCGACTCGACGGCGCTGATGCTGTCGAAGGAAGCCGGCAAAATGTCAGCTTCTCAAGTTCAGATTAAGGGCAACGAATACTTCAAAGCGTTGTTCAACCGCCCCGAGGCGACCGGTTTGACGCTCAACATCGCATACACAACGACGGATGGGTCGAAGGTGGTGGTTGGCGCCACCGCCGACGTCAAGACCGACTTCATGCAGATGATGGGCTTCTCCAAAATGAAGGTTGGCGTCAACAGCGTCGCGCGCTGGGGCACCACCAAGCTCCAGGTCGCACTCGCGCTCGACGTCACCGGCTCGATGGCCTGGGACGGCAAGATGCCGGCGCTCAAGACCGCCGCCAAGGAACTCCTCACCACCTTGCAGGCGGCCACCACCACCAACGGCGACGTGCGGGTCGCGATCGTCCCGTTCGCCAAGTACGTCCGCGTCGATGCCGCCACCTACTACAATGCGAACTGGATCGACTGGGCCGATTGGGATGACGACAACGGTCAGGACACCAGCACGACCACCTGCACGACGCAGAAGACCGGCAAAAGCGGCAAGGCGAAGAAGAAGTGCACAACGTCGACAACGTGGGTGCCCGCCAACCACAACACCTGGAACGGCTGCATCACCGACCGCGACCAGGACTACGACACCAAGAACACGACACCGAATCCGGCAGACAAATCGCTTCCGCCCGGCCAGGCTTCGACGCTGTTCACGGCCGAGCAGGCCAACGATTGCCCGGCCAAGATGATGGGCCTGACCTACGACTGGACGGCGCTGAAGAACAAGATCGACGAGCTGCAACCGGACGGCTCCACCAACCAGCCGATCGGCTTGGCTTGGGCCTGGATGGCGCTCACGCCGGGCGTGCCGTTGAGCCCGCCGGCCAAGGCCGCCGACATGCAGCAGGCCATCATCTTGTTCTCCGACGGCTTGAACACGGAGAACCGCTGGCACGACGGCTGGGGCGCTCAGACCCAAATCGACAAACGCCAGGCCATTGCCTGCGCCAACGCCAAGGCGGCCGGCATCACGATCTACACCGTGCTGGTGCTGTCAGGGTTCTCCCAGGTCATGAAGGACTGCGCCTCGAAGCCGGAGTACTACTTCGAGATCTCGGTCGCGAGCCAGACAGTGACGGCGTTCAACGCGATCGGCACCAGCCTGACCAAGCTGCGCCTCGCCCAATAAGGCAAGCGCCAATCCAAATCAAAGCCCGGCCTCACGGCCGGGCTTTTTTGTTGTTAGCCGCGAATGCCCCTCGCCGCGCTCCGGGCAATGTCACACAATCGTTATACGTCCCGGGCACTGCAGGTTCGGGATTGTGGGGCGTGCGGAAATGAAATGGTGGCGGGGTGTCGCATCGTTGTGCGCCGGCGGAATTGCCGTGACGCTGTGGACCACCGTGGCTGCCGGCCAAGAGTGGTGGGACGCCACTCACCGTGGCATCCCCGAGCCATCGATCGCAACCAGCCTGCCGAACAACGGCGACCCTTCCGGCGTCCGCAAATGGCTCGGCGGACGCGGGGTGGTGTTCGGCCTCGAATACACCAACGATCTGCTGTCGAACCTGCGCGGCGGGCTTCGCACCGGCACGATCTATCAGGGCAAGCTGCAAAGCATCGTGACGATCGATTTCGGCAAGCTGGCCGGCTGGGACGGACTTTCGCTGTTCGCCAACGCCTTCCAGATCCACAACACCGGACGCATCCGCCGCGACTATGTCGGCGGCATCAACACCATCGCCGCGATCGAGGCCGTGCCCACCACGCGGCTTTCGGAAATCTGGCTCGAGCAGAAGTTCGCCAACGGCATGGTCAGCGTGCGGGCCGGCCAGCTCGCGGCAGACAACGAATTCTTCTACAGCGAACTGAGCACGTTGTTCCTGCAGAGCGACTGGCCGACCATCGCCGCGGTGAACCTGCCGAGCGGCGGCGCGGCCTACCCGCTTTCCACCCCCGGCGTCCGCCTCAAGGTCGATCCGGTGAAAGACGTGTCGCTGCTATTTGCGGTGCTGAACGGCGATCCGGCCGGCCCCGGATTGGGAGATCCCGAGCTTCGCAATCGATACGGACTGAATTTCCGGGTCGGCGATCCGCCGTTCTTCATCGGCGAGGCGCAGCTCCAGCGCAACACCGGCAAGCAGGACACCGGACTGGCCACCACGTTGAAGCTCGGCGGCTGGGGACACACCGGGCCATTCATCGACAAGCGCTTCGCCAACGACGGAACGTCGCTTGCCGATCCGGCAGGCTCCGGCGTGCCGCTTCGGCATGACGGCAATTTCGGCGTCTATGCGATCATGGACCAGCAACTCTACCGGCCGCCGGGCGGCGACGCGCTGAGCGGGATTTCGGTCTTTGGCCGCGTGTCGGCTTCTCCGGCCGACCGAAACCTGGTGAGCGCGCAAATCGATGCCGGTGTCGTGTTCGCAGGGCTGTCCGCCAGCCGCCCGTACGACAGGTTCGGCGCAAGCGTCCTCTATGCCAGGTTCTCGGATCGAGTCCGCGGGCTGGAACGCGACATCATCGCGTTCACGGGACAGCCCGTGCCGATCCGCGATCACGAAACCAACCTCGAATTGACCTATATGGCGCAGGTGGTGCCTGGCTGGGTCGTGCAGCCGGTCGTCACCTTCATCTGGCATCCGAGCGGCAACGCGGCACGGAATGCGACCGTGGCGGGCGTCCGGTCAATCCTGCGGTACTGAGGCCGGCGCGTCATCCCGGCGCGGTTCCCGCCGAAAATAAACTTATCCCCGGGCTTGAATCCGCCCCCATATTGATCGCGTCCCGTTCAATCGAGGGCGTCGTCGATCGCGATGCTGGATGACGGAGCGGGGCCGGTCTCCCTCATATCGGAGATCGAAT
>JAKFYI010000040.1 GCA_021730985.1 Hyphomicrobiales bacterium
TGATAGATCGTGCCGTCCGACATCATGATCATGCCGGCGGTGGCGTCGATGCCCTGGTAGAGCGGGCCCAGCACCTTGTCGACCGAGCGCGCGTAGCATTCGACCGGCGTCTTCTTCTCCAGGTACCACATGCACATGTCGAGTGCGTGGGTGCCGGAGATCACCATCGGCGAGATGGTCGAGGGATCGTCGGTGCGTTTGTAGTTGTCGATCGCGACCAGGCGGTTCATGAACGCGCGCGAGGTGACCAGCGTGACGTCGCCGAGCGCGCCGGTGCGGACCTTTTCCTTGCCGGAAAGCCATTTGCGGCGGAACCGCTGGGTATAGCCCACCACGGCGTCGACCTTGGCGTCCTTGATGGCCTTCAGGACGCGCGCCGATTCCGCGAGGTTGGTCGCGAGCGGCTTCTCGATCAGCAGCGGAATGCCGCGCTCCACCGCGACCATGATCGGATCGACGTGTAGATGCTCGTCGGTCGCGATGATGGCGCAGGTCACCTCGGGGCGCTTGAGCAGTTCGACGTGGCTGTTGGTGACGAAGTCGGCTTCGATTTTGGGCGCGACTTCGCCCGCGCGGTTGGGGTTCTTCTCCGCGAGACCGATCCATTTCACCGCCGGATGGCGGTTCGCGACCTCGCCGCGGAACAGCCCGACGCGGCCGCCGCCGATGATCGCGAGTCCGATGTCTTTCGCCTGGTTTCTCATGCTTTGGCCGCCACGTTGTCGCCGGTGCGAAACTTCGCCTTGAAATCCGCCACCGCTGCGATCGTCTCGTTGGTCAGCGGCAGGTCGATGGGCTCGTTGCGATCCGCCGAAAGGTCGGCGGCGGTGTAGGCCTCCATCACGGCGCGTGCGCTGTCAGGCGTGACCATCACCGCAGTGTTGCGAATGCAAGCCTCGAGGAAGTGCAGGGTCTCGGGGCCCATGCCGCCGGCATAGACCTCGCCGACTTGCTCGCCCGGCATGGTGGACATCGGAAACTGCTGGCCGCCTGAAATGGTGTTCAGCCAGTGGTCGCGCGCCGTGTCGTCCAGGATCAGTGCGCCATCGGTCCCGGTGATCTCCATCCAGGTCGAGCAGTAGTTCGGGTAGCTCGGCGGTAGGTTCCAGCCGCCGCCGATCATCACCACCACGCCGTTGTCCATGGTGACGGTCGTGAACATGATGTCGTGGCTGCCGTTGATCGGCTGCATGAAGCCGAACGCGCCCTGCGAATAGACCCGCACCGGCTTCGCGGGCTCCAGCAGCCAGAACACGAAGTCGAGGTCGTGGGTGGATTCCATCACCACCGGCGACAGCCGCACCCGCTTGCCGATCTTGGTGCCAAGCGTGCGCGTAATGTGGCGGCTGACGAGAACGGAAACCACTTTGCCGAGCGTGCCGTCGGCGATCTTCTTTTTGGCGTAGGCGACCTTCGGGTTGAACCGCTGCGAGTACCCGATGGTGAACTTCAGATTGCCGCGCTTGGCGAGCATGATCAGCTCGTCGGCCTCCCACAGTTCCAGCGAGATCGGCTTCTCCAGCAGGACGTTCTTGCCGGCGCGCAGGCAGTCGCGCGCGATCGGATAGTGGTTGGTTTCCGGCGTCGTCGAAATGTAGACGACCGAAATATTGTCGTTCTTGACGATGTCCTGGTAGTCGAGCGTCGCGGTGGCGGGCTTGGTCAGCGCCTTCACTTCGGCGAGCCGATCCGGCCTGATTTCGCAGATGTGCAGCTTGTCGCACAATGCGGAGCGCGACAGCGTCTCGGCCCGGATTCCGCCGCACCAGCCGGTGCCGATCACAGCCGCTTCGACGTTTTTCACGAGGTTCCCTTGGTGTTTTCTTGATGTTGGGTGGGCGCGGGCCCGCAACAAACCATGGCGGGCAGGGGTGTGCAATCCTTTGGGACAGAGCTTTCTTTTCACCTCTCCCCGCTGGGGAGAGGTGAAGGAGAGAGTTCAGCGCCCAGTCCCAAACACTTTCCCCGCGAACTGCGGGTAGACCTCGGCCAGCTCCGGGGCGACTGTCTCGCGCAACAGGCGGAGCGTCTCCGGCGGCGGCGCCGGCGTGACCGGCACGTCGGGTGGCCGGTCGAATTCGAAGCCGGTATTGACGATCACCTCGGCCAGCGTGTGGCCGGGGTGCACGCTTTCCAGCTTGAAGCGCCGCCGCGCCGGATCGAACGAGAACAGGCAGCGGTTGGTGATGAGCGCGATCGGCCCGCCGGTGCGATAGACGTTGTCGGCGCTGGCGCCCGGCGCGCTGATGAACGACACCTTGGGCACCAGCGTGCGCTTGGAGTGCTCGGTGCGGAACAGGATCACTTTTGGCACGACGAAATAGAGATAGGCCGAGCCGAACGAGCCGGGGAACCGCGCCGTCGGCTTGTCGTAGTCGCCGACGCTCACCAGGTTGACGTTCCCCTCGCCGTCGATCTCGCCGCCGGATAGGAAGAACACGTCGATGCGGCCCTGGCCCGCGCAGTCGAACAGCTCACGGCCGCCGTCGGTCCAGAATGTGTGCTTCGGGCTGCCGAGCAGGGAAACGTAAGGCCGTCCGTTGCCGCGCGCGCGCGCGAGCAGAGACGCCGCCGCCGGGATCGGCGAGGCGTTGCCGACCGCGGCGTGGCGCGCATCGCCGATCAGGTCGGCGACCACGGAGATGAGAAGCTCCTCGGTGCGGAATTCTTTTTGGTTTGGCGAGGTGGTGGCCACGAGCTACCTCCCCCCTTGCGGGGGAGGTCGGCGAGCGTAGCGAGCCGGGAGGGGGGTGAGCTGCGAGTTCTGCGCTTGCCGTTTACCCCCCACCCTGACCCTCCCCCGCAAGGGGGGAGGGAACGGTGAGAGCAAGCGCGTCGTGAGAAGATTATGCCGCCTTTTTCTCATAGACATGCTGCTCAAGATATTGTGCGAACCCTTCCTCGGTCGCGGCCAGCTTGGCGTATTCCGCGAGATGCTTGCCGTCCCACGCGTAGTGTTCCGGCAGCGGCAGCGGCCAGGCGCCGCGCTCGGCCACGGCAACGGCCTCGACATAGAAGCCGGGCAGGGTTCCCGCGGCGAGCTCGCGGTCTTCCAGCAAGTTGCCGTCGTGGATTTTCTCAACCGTCACCACGGTCTTCGCGGCGGCGTGCGCCATGGTGATGAGCTCCCGCTGGCGGCCGATCCAGACGTTGCCGTGGCGGTCGGCCATCGGCGCGTGAAATAGCGCGACGTCGGGAGCAATGGCGGGCAGCAGAACGATCGGGTCGTCGCCGTCGAACGGATTGTCGATGATCTTCCAGTCCGGCCGGTGCGCCAGCACGTCGGAGCCGATCAGGCCGCGCAGCGGCATGAACGGCACGCCTTTTTCTGCGGCCTGGAAGGCGGCGTGCAGCGCCGGGCAGGTGGCGTCTTTCATCGTGAAGGTGCCGGCCAGCACTGCGGCTGTAAAGCGCGGCGCCAGGCCGAATTCGCCGAGGCTTACCGCGGAGGTCTCCAGGCTCTCGACACAGCCCGCGCCGATCAGCAGATCGGCCTGCAGGCTCGACGTCGGCAGCGCCACCAGGTTGAGGCGCTTCACGCCGCGCCGGATCAGCGCGCGGGTGGCTGCCATGGCGACGCCGGTGCTCTCGCGCGGGATCGCCAGCACGCAGCCGTCGCCGATGGGGGCGAGGGCTTCGTCGAGCGTGCGGATCACCTGCGGCATGAAGCGATCCTATGGGTGGGACGCCGTTGCGCCAAGTGGGCAACGGCGAGCGACCCACCGCTTGAATCGGGGCAGGAATTGGAGAACAAACGTGCGTGTCAAACTCCACCCTCAAAGACAAGCTCGCCGCCCGGCGCTTCGTCGTCACGGCTGAGATCACCCCGCCCGCCTCGTTCGATGCCGCCGATCTGATGGCCAAGGCGATGCCGCTCAAGGGTCTCGCCGACGCCGTCAACGTCACCGATGGGGCGGGGGCTCGCGCTCATCTCGGCGCGGTCACCGCGGCGGGTCTGCTGCTGCAGAGCGGCATCGAGCCGATCCTTCAGTTCGCCTGCCGCGACCGCAACCGCATCGCTCTGCAGAGCGACCTGATGGCTGCGGCTGCCCTCGGCATCCGCAACATGCTGATGCTCAAGGGCGACGATCCCAAGCAAGGCGACCAGCCCGACGCCAAGCCGGTGTTCGATCTCGACACCGTCGGCCTGACGCAGCTTGCCGTTCACATGCGCGACAAGAATGAGCTGCCGCACGGCCGCAAGCTGGGCGGCGCCGCGGCGTTCTTCATCGGCGCGGCCGACATGCCGATCGACCCGCCGGCCGGCTGGGAGCCGAAAAGCCTGAAGGCGAAAATCGCTGCCGGCTGCGAGTTCGCGCAGACCCAGTTCTGCATGGATGTCGCGGTGCTGCGCCGCTACATGGCGAGGCTTGCCGAGCAGGGCGTCAAACTGCCGATGCTGATCGGCATCTCGCCGCTGCGCTCCACCAAGTCGGCGCGCTGGATGCGCGAGAAGCTGTTCGGCACCATCATTCCCGACGCGCTTGTGGAGCGGCTGGAGCAGGCCGCCGATCCGGCCGCCGAAGGCCGGCGCATCTGCGTCGATCTGATGCGCGAGATGGCCACGATTCCCGGCGTTGCCGGCGTTCACATTATGGCGCCGGGCAACGAGGCAGCGGTGGCGGATGTAATCCGCGAAGCGGGCGCGATCAAACGTTCGGCATAGTAGATTGTCTTCGCGGGCATGACACCCGGAGGATGACGCCAACGGCTTGGTCCGGCCAAGCCTCGCCTACGCCAGCGCGCCCTTCACCCGGTCAGGCGAGAACGGCACGCGCCGCATCCGCACGCCGGTCGCATCGAAAACCGCGTTGGCGATCGCGGCGGCCACCGGCCGGATCGACGGCTCGCCTGCGCCGGTTGCCGGCCGGTCGGGCCGGTTGATGTAGACGCAGTCGATGGTCTGCGGCGCCTCGGTAATGTCGAGGATCGGATAGGTCAGCCAGTCCACGCTGGTGACGCTCTTGTTGTCGAACTTCACCTCTTCCCACAGCGTGCGGCTGATGCCCTGGATGATGTTGCCCTCGATGGTGTGCTGGAGCCCGTCGGGGTTGACGATCAGGCCGCAGTCGTGCGCCACGGTGAATTTGCGCGCCCAGATTTTCCCCGAACGGCGGTCCACATCGACCTCCGCGACGATAGCGCAGGTGGTGCCGTTGCGCTGCGAGTAGGCAATGCCGCGCCCCGACACGGTGTTGCCGCTCTGCTTCTGCGGCGAGATGCGGGTTTGCCAGCCGGCCTTCTCGGCCGCCGCCTTGATGACGGCGATGTCGCGCGGATCCTTCAGGTAGCGGATGCGGAATTCGACCGGGTCGGCGCCGATCGCATGCGCCACCTCATCCATAAAGGACTCGGATGCGAAATGGATCTGCGGCCCGACCGGATCGCGCAGGTGCGCGCCGCGCAGCGGCGAGCCCCGCTCCAGGAATTGCGCGATGGTCTCCCACGCGGTCCGCTTGTTGTCGAACAGGTAGGATTCCGCCGGGACGCCGAAGTTGTCGTTGACCTTGAGCGCCGCACCGCGGAAATGCCCCGCCAGCGTGTCCTCCGGCCGCGAGCCGTTGGTCTGCACGTCGATGCGCGAGAATCCCTTGCTGAGGAAATCGTAGGCGACGACCTTGTTCGATGCATCGAGCGCGGCGCGGGCCTTGTGGATCGAGGCCGGTCCCTTCGGGTCCCAGCCGGTGCCTTGCTCGCGTGTGTACTGCAGCCGCACCGGCTTGCCGGTCAGCTTCGCCAGCACTGCGGCGTCATGCGCGCAGTCGTCGGCGTCGTTGCGGCCGTAGGAGCCGGGGCCGACCACCCAGATGCCGTCGACGTTCGCCGGCAGCACGTCGAGCGTGCGGGCGAGGCCGTCGCGGACGAAGTGCGGCTTTTGCGAGCCGGTGTGGCAGGTGACGCGGCCGTCTTTGATCTCGACAACCGCACAGGCCGGACCCATGCAGGCGTGCGACTGGAACGGCCACTCGTATTCCGCCTCGATCACGCGCGCCGCGGTCTTGAACGCCTCGGTGACGTTGCCGACCGGCTTCTCGTCCACCGCCTTGCGCACCGGCGCCTTGCGGATGTGGTCGTACAACGCGTCCTGCGACGGGAATGGCGGCTTGGCGTCGGACCATTGCACCTTCAGCGCGCTATGGGCTTTCACCGCGTCCCATTCCTTGTCGGCGACGACGGCCAGGAAGTCGCCCTCGCGCACCACGCGAGCGCCGGGAATGTTCCTGATCGAGCCCTCGTCGATCGAGACCGGCGTCGCGCCCGCGACCGGCGGACGGATCATGCGGGCGTGCACCATCCCCGGCACCTTCACGTCGGTGACGAACGGCTCCTGGCAGAACACCTTGGGCGCGATGTCGGAGCGTTTGATCGGCTGTCCGACGATCTTGTAGTCCTTGACGTCCTTCGGCTTGGCTTTGCCGGGCGCGTAGAGGGCGTTGCCGATCTGCTTGTTCCAATCGAGCTGGACGTTGAAGTATCGCCCGCCGATCAGCTCGGCATAGCTCGCCTTCTTGGATGCATCGGACTTCGCATGCACCACCCCGTCGGCGACGGTGAGCTGATCGGCCGGCAGCGCAAGTTTCTCCGCCGCCATATCGAGCAGCACGCGGCGCGCCTCGGCCGCTGCGACCCGCATCTGCCGGCCGCCGGTCTGGATGCCGGTCGAGCCTGATGCGCCGCCCTGGTTCACGCTGGTGCGGGTGTCGGCCATGAACACGGTGACGGCCTTGAACGGCACGTCGAGTTCCTCCGCCACGATCTGGCCGATCGAGACGTAGAGGCCCTGACCCATGTCCATCTTGCCGAAGAACGCCGAAACCGCGCCGTCCGAGCCGACCGCGATGTAGGAGGAGAGCTGCTCGGGCACGAGCGGCGGCTTGGCGCCTTGCGCATAGGCCGAGCGCACGCCGAGTACGGTGTTGAGCGAAATCGGAGCGCCGACCGAGACGACGACGGCGCCGCCGCCCATCAGCACGGCGCGGCGGGATAGGGATTGGGGTTTCTGATGCGTTGTCATGTGCGTCTCCCTTTCACGATTGCGCATGTTCTTTTCGGAAAACCGGTGTCCACTTTTCCGGAACATGCGCTACCCCATCATCGTGGCGGCACGCTTGACCGCGCGCAGGATGTTCATGTGGGTGCCGCAGCGGCACTTGAGCCCTTCGAGCGCGGTCTTGATCTCGGCCTCGGTCGGGTTCTTCTTGTCGCGCAAGAAGGCCGCCGCGGTCATGATCCAGCCGTTGATGCAGTAGCCGCACTGCGTGACCTGTTCCTCGACGTATGCCGTCTGCAGCGGATGCGGCTTTTCCGGTGTGCCGAGGCCCGACAGCGTCACCACCTTGGCGTTGCCGATAGAGGACACCGGCGTGATGCAGGAGCGGATCGGCTGGCCGTCCAGGTGAACCGTGCAGGCGCCGCATTGCGCCAGCCCGCATCCGAACTGTGGATTGTTCAGCCCGATGTCGTTCTTCAACGCGTAGAGCAGCGGCATGTCCGGATCGGCATCGACACGGTGCGTCTTGCCGTTCACGTCGAGGGTGAACTGGGCCATCGGGGCGACCTCCCTGGGGTCTGATTGGTTTGGAACAAGCCTAATGTAAAGGCGGGCAGCCGTCATCACCGGGCCAGCCGGGACGAGCGCGATTCATGCCGGTCGGTGGCGCTAGATCAGGACCGTTTCGGCGTCGGTTGATGATGGTGCCGGCTCGATCGCGAGCGGTGCCGGGACTTCGACGGGGGCGGCGGTGTTTGCCCGGCGCACGAATTTCACGCCGACCTCCTGCTCGCGCCGCCACATCACTTCGCAATCGCGCAGCGCGCCTTTGGCGGACAGCATGAGGGTGAACTTGTCGGGCAGCGCCGCTTTCGCGCCGAGCCGAGCGCCGTTGTTGGAAACATCCAGCACGACGCAGGGGATGGGCGCCAGGCCGGGCGCCGTCACGGTTGCCGGATATCCGAGTGTCTTGCGTCGTTCTCTACGAACATCAGTCACGGCTGCGCTCCAGCCCGCACTTTCCAAAGCGGCGATTAAGAATTCGTTATGGGCGTGTCCCAGACGCGCCCAAACAATCGCCACCAGGGCTAATCGCCGGTTACGAAGCCGAGCGATTTGCAGGCGTCAAGCAGGGCGCTGACCTGCTGTTCGGTCACGCCGCGCGTGATGAACACCAGCCGGCTGGAGCGATCCTTGTCCGGCCAGTCGGCCAGCTCCACCGGCGGATGGATCAGGTGCTGTACGGCCTGAAATACCACGGGGCCTTTGCTGCCCTTGAGGTTGAGCAATCCCTTGATGCGCAGCAGATCCGGCCCGCGCAGGGATACGAGCGTGTCGAGTGCGCGCTGAAACACCGGCCATTCCAGCGGCGTCTCCTCGCGGATCACGAAGCTCGCGATGCCGTCCGAATGCGACGCCTCGGCGACGAAGCCGGAATGGCGCGCCGCGGTGGCGTCCTGGCCGGATTCGGTGAGGTGACGGGGATCGATGTTGCCGTCGAGCGCCATATCGATCTCGGCGCGCGGGTTCAGCGCCTTGAGCTTGGCGGCGAGCTTCTTCTGGGTGGCGCCGTCGGCGAGGTCGATCTTGGAGATAGCCAGCCGGTCGGCGAGGATGACCTGCTTGCGCGCCTCGGGGGCTTTCTCGAGATTGCGCAGCCCGTTCACCGCATCCACCAGCGTCAGCACGACCTCGATCGCGAACTCGCCGCCGAGCGCGCGGTCGGTGGAGAAGGTCTGCAGGATCGGGCTGATGTCCGCGAGTCCACTGGTCTCGATCAGCACGCGGCTGAAGTGCGGGATCTTGCCGCGGTCGCGGTCGGCGACCAGCTTGCGCAGCGCGAGCTGGAGATCGGAGCGGGTGTTGCAGCAGATGCAGCCGTTGCCGAGCAGCGTGACCTCGTCGCTGCTGGAGCGCAGCAGCGCGTCGTCGATGCCGACCGCGCCAAACTCGTTGACGATCAGCGCGGTGCCGCGTCCCTCCGGCGTTTGCAGGAATTTGCTAACCAGCGTGGTCTTGCCTGCGCCGAGGAAGCCGGTGACGATTGTCACTGGAAGGCGGTTGGCGCGCTCGCGCTTCTGCCGCCGGCCGAAACGGGTGCCGGATTGCGACGGGAACAGATTGAGGACGATGTCGTTCATGTTTTCAATTTAGTGCACGAAAGCGATTCATTCGAGAGGCGCCAGAAATGCTTGTCCCGGGCGCAATGCAGCACGAAGTGCTGCGTTGCAGACCCGGGACCCAGCTTGGTAGTGAACCGGGATCCCGGGTCTCGCTTTCGCTCGCCCGGGACACGCGTGGTTCAGATCAGAAATCCATCTCCAGGCAGTACAGTCCGCCGATGTGACGGTCGACGCAGTACACGACCTCGCGCTCATCGACGAACACGTCGTTGATCTGGGTCGTTCCGGTCGGTGCGCCGGGCGCCGGTGGCGGCACGAAGGTCGCCACGGCCTCGGGCCGGTACGGGTTGGAGATGTCGTAGGCGCGCAGTCCGCCGTTGAAGAACGTGCCGAGCACGATCTGGTCGTTCTGCCAGCAGGTCGGCAGCGGCACGTTTTCGTGGATGTTGTGGGCGCCGAACCGGCCGCGCGAGGCATACGCCTTGTGGTCGGGCAGCGGGCAGGTCGCGATCGGAACCAGGTTGGTCTCGTCGCGCGCGTCCAGGATCCAGACCAGCTTCGGCCAGTCCTTGGCGTTGTTCTCGGTGGACTCGTCTGTCACCAGCATCAGGCCGCGGTCGAACAGCGGCACCACGGTGTGCATGAAGCCGGAGTAGGGCGGCGAGTTGGTCCAGGACGAGATCCGCTTCGGATTGGACTTGTCCGAGATATCGAGGACGTGCATGCCGCCGTCGATGTAGGCGAGATAGCAACGGTCCGGGCGCTGCGGATAGACGTTGCAGTTGTGCGCGCGGTAGCCCTTGTCGAGCGGATGGCGCGGCGGCGGCGGGACGTTGTCGCCCTGCTTGGTGCCCGGCATGTGCCAGCGGCCGACCTCGACCGGCTTCGATGGGTTGCGCACGTCGATGCAGCGGTAGAACTGGTCGTCCTGCGGATGAGTCGGAATGAAGTCCGGCGAGCTCGATGCCATGTGGACGTATTCGCCGTCGCAGAACCAGAGTTGATGCACGCCGCGCGAATGCTCGCCGGAGCAGTCGAAGAAGCCGATCGACTTCGGGTTCTCCGGCTTGGAGATGTCGAACAACTCCATGCCCGCCGGCTTCATGTTCTTCTGCTTGGTCTGGTAGGCGACCGCCATGATGTTGCCGCAGGTCTCCAGCGAGTTGGAGCGCACGTCTGCGTGCGGCAGAGCGGTCTGGCAGACCACCTTCGGCTTGCGCGGATCGGAGACGTCAACGGCGGTGAAGTTCTTCGGCGCGCTCTCGTGCGCGAGCCAGAGGATGCGGCGGCCGTCGGGCGCGATCTGCACCGACATGCCTTCGCCCATGCCGCCGAAACCGCCGAGCAGATGGTGCGAGAGCGGTTTGAAATTCCAGTTCACCACGCCGTTGGCGCCGGCCTGGCTGGCCGAGCGCTTGACGGCCGGTTTCTTGACGGAGGATTTCGCGGTCTTCTTTGCCTTGGTCTTCACAACCTTTTTCACGGCCTTTTTCTTGGCGGCCGGCTTCTTCGCAACTTTCTTCCCACGTTTCATAAAACTCTCTCCCTAAAGGCGGACTGGACCGCGTGGCAGACGTTTAGCGCGTTTCGGTGGGCGAGGGGAGGCCCCAAAACAGTGGGCCGGCGCGAACGCCGGCCCCTCGTATGCAGTGCTTGAAGATTAGGCGCTGGCCTTCGACCAGAAGTCCGGGCGCAGCGCTTTTTTCCAATCCGGGATCGCGGCGATCTTCTTTTCGCGCAACAGCACCTCGGCCTCCCTCTGCATGTAGGCCTCGAGTCCGGACGGCCAGCCTGGGTTGACGTCCACGGTGCCCAGCGCCTTTTTGAATACGTCCTTGGTCATGCTGTAGCCCTTGGAGGTGAAGAAGGCGTAGATCGTGTCCGACACCTTCTCCGGATTGTTCTTGAATTCCGCTCCGACCTCCCGCCATGCCTGCAGATAGGCGACGACGGTGGCAGGGTTCTTTTCCACGAAGTCCGGGGTTGCGGCCATGAACACCGGCATCGAATCCACGCTGGAATAATCCATGATGGTGGTGGCGACGCCTTCCGCCTCGGCGATGGTGTTGTACGGCTCGGTGTTGACCATGGCATCCACCGTCTTGCTCGACATGGCGGCGATCATGTCGTTCACGTTCATGCGGACCTCCTGGAAGTCGCCCTTCTTCAGACCGAACTTGGGGGCGAGTTGGTCCATGAAGATGTTGCCGAGCGAGGAGCCGGTCTGGTTTGCGATCTTCTTCCCCTTGAGGTCCTCCATCCGGGTGATGTTGAGGTCCTTGCGGGACATCACCCGGGCCGTGCGGCCGACCGTTTCCACGACCACCAGGCCGATCAGCCCGCCCTTGTCGTGACCGATGATGAACGACTGTCCGGCGTAGGTGCCGAGATCGACCTGGCGCGCCACCATCTGCTGCATGGTGAGGTTGCCGGACGGCACGGCGAACTCCTCGAACTTCAGGCCCTTCTTCTCAAGCAGTCCTGAGCGCATCAGGTAGTAGGTGGGCATCCCCCACATGTTGGTCTGGTAGCCCTGGCGGATGGTGACGCCGGCCTGCGCGGCTGCGTATTGGCTCAGGCCGAGCACGAGTGCCGACGCGCCGGCCCCGGCGAGAGTGTCGCGACGTGTAATCATGCCTTCCTCCATTGTGGTTGTTGCAGTGATTGAATTCCGAAACCGTCGTTTAGCCCGGTCAGGCGTGCGCCTCCTGGCCGAGTTGTCGCAGCAACTGCTTCTGGTAATCGAGAAATTCGACGCTGAGCGGGTCGCGTGGTCGCTTGAGGGTGATGGGGACTTCGACCTTCACTGTGCCGGGATGCGGGCTCATCACCACCACGCGGTCGGCCAGATAGACCGCCTCGGCGACGTTGTGGGTCACGTAGATGACGGTCTTGCGCGTCTGCCGCCAGACGTCGGCCAGCAGCCGCTGCATGTCGTCGCGGGTCAGCGCATCGAGTGCCGCGAACGGCTCATCCATCAGCAGCACGGCCGGATTGTAGGCGAGCGCACGCGCGATCGCGACGCGCTGCTGCATGCCGCCCGACAGATGGTGCGGATAGGAATTCACGAACTTCTCGAGTTTAACCAGTTGGAGCTGCTTGAGCGCGATGCGTTCGCGCTCCTCCTTGCCCATGCCCTTCATCTCGAGGCCGAACGACACGTTGCCGAGCGCGGTGCGCCACGGAAACAGTTGCGCGAAATCCTGGAACACCACGCCGCGGTCCATGCCGGAACCGGACACGGCCTTGCCGGCGATGCGGATTTCCCCGCCGGTCGGCGCCAGGAATCCGGCGATGATGTTGAGCAAGGTGGATTTGCCGCAGCCGGACGGGCCCACGATGCAGAGGAACTCCGATTGCTCGATGTTGAAGCTGGCGCTTTGCACGCCGGCGACGCGGCCGGCGGGAGTGTCATAAACCAGCGAAACGTCACGGACTTCGATGTGCGCCATTCACATTCCCCCGGGCGAGGCCGCCTCTCCGGCCGGACCTTGCCCGCGTTTCCCCTCCGGCGCTCTGTTCTTGTCGCTTCGGCGCCTGCAAAAGTGTGCAACTTTTCCGGACGCCGCGCCAGCACCGCAGCGTGCTTCGCATGGTCGCGCCGGATCAGACCGCGCGTGCCTCGCAGATGCGAGGCCGTCATGAGCCGCCGCGGCACTGTTTGGCTTCCGGCGAAGTTTGGCGGGCGAATAGTTGTAATTTTGACGCTGTGACCCAGCCGCTTTTCATAGGACCGCCGCCCAAATCGGGCTAGAATTGATGCAATCGGCCTCCTCGGCACAGGCAGGAGCTTCCCATGAATCATCATGCGGCCAACGACAAGATTACCAGTCAGATGACGCTCTCGGAACGCGCCGATCATCTCGAAGAGCAGATGATGCACGATCTGGATCGGGTGATTACCAAGTCGGTGTTCAGCCATCTGACCGATGGCAAGGTCGAGATGGAAGGCGGTGCGGCGCTTCTGGCCAAGCACCCCGGCAAGTATTTCAACATGGGCCCGGACCCGCGGCTGCCGCCGATGCCGGAGAAGCCGACGCTGCTCGACTACTTCAAGAACCGCTTCGCCTCGACCAACCACCTGGTGCAGAGCGCCGCGCTGGCTCTCAAAAACGGCCATAGCGAAAAGGTCGTGCTGGCGTGCCTGCTCCATGACATCGCGGTGGTCGGCTTCATCCGCTGCGACCACGGCTACTGGGGCGCGCAGATGATCGAACCCTATGTCGATGAGGAGGTGAGCCAGGGCATCCGCATGCACCAGGCGCTGCGCTTCTTCCCGGACGAGTCGGTCGGCTACGGCTATCCCGACATGTATCGCAAGTACTTCGGCGACGACTATCAGCCCGAGCCCTACATCGTCGAGGAGTACAAGCGCGCGCGAAACCACAAGCACTACATGACGGCGCGGCTGATCTGCGTGAACGATGTCTACGCCTTCGATCCCAATGCAAAGGTCGATCTGGATTCCTTCGAGGACGTCATCGGCCGCAACTTCAGGCAGCCCAAGGAAGGGCTCGGCCTCGACAACAGCCCGTCGGCGCATATGTGGCGCACGATCTTGTGGCCGACGCGGTTCCTGTAAGAAAGGTTTGTGTCAGCAATGTCGTCTCTCGCCGATCTCGATCGCAGCAAAGTCATCGAAATCGATCTCGGCAATGCCGAGTTCAAGGCCAACGCGCATCGCCACATGGCCGAATGGGCGCGCAAGCCGCCGTTCTATGTGCTCGGCCAGGGCCAGCCGCAGGTCATCGTCGGTCGCTATGCCGACGTCCACAAGGTGTTCTCCGACACCGAGACCTTCGCATCTGAAATGCCGCGCGGTCCGGGCTGGGAGCAGTTCAACAAGATCATGGACGCGCAGTTCGTTACTCAGATGGACGGTGCTCAGCACGCCCGCGTCCGCCGCCTGCTGATGCCGGCGTTCTCGTCGCGGCGGATCGAGCAGCTCAAGCAGAGCATTGCCAGGATGGTCGATGAGATGCTGGATCGGATCGAGGCGAACGGCCCCGAGTTCGATGCCATGAAGGACCTCGGCGCGCATCTCGTCGTCGACGCGTTGCTGACTGCGATGGTGAACATGGACGAGCGCCGCAAGGCGGTGTTCGTCGCCTTCCACGACCTGATACCCGGCACGACTTACGTCAAGCCGGGCGAAACCTGGGCGCCGGAGTTGCGGCAGGCGTTCGACCGCACCATGGAAGAGATCAAGGTCATCATCGAAGAGCGGCGCACCGCGCCGCGCGAGGATTTCATCAGCGACCTCGTCAACGCGCGCGACGCCGGCGACAAGCTCAACGACCGCGAACTGTTCGACCAGATCTTTGGCGTGTGCGGCGCGTCGCTGTCGGCCACCAGCCGCGCGGCGGGCGGCGCGCTCTATTTGCTCTACACCCACGACGACCAGCGCAAACAACTGATCGCCGACCCGTCGCTGATCCCGGACGCGCTCGAGGAATGCCTGCGGCTTGGCAGCAACGGCTATTTCACCTTTCCGCGCATCGCCACGAAGGACACGGAAGTCGGCGGCACGCGCATCTTCAAGGGCATGGTGGTGCGGCCTTCGCCGCTGGCGCCGAACTACGACCCCGACGTGTTCCCCGATCCGCTGCGTTTCGATATCCATCGCAAGCCGAAGCGAATTTTGTCGTTCGGCGCCGGTCCGCACCACTGCATCGGGAATATTCTCGGCCGCATGGCGATTACCGTGGCGATCACGCGGCTGCTCGGACGCTTTCCGAAGGCGACCATCCGGGAGCCGGATTTCACGCCGGTCTATGGCGGCGCGGTCGGAGAGTTGCGGCTGCAAAGCCTGCCGATGCGCATTCAATAGCGCTCATTCAGTGGGGAGGATCGTCATGGTTCGCGCCCTTCAGGCCGCGGTGGCGCTGGCCGCGCTGCTGTCGGCGCAGAGCCCTGCCTTGGGCCAGGCCTATCCGACGCGTCCGGTCGTCATGGTGGTGCCGTTCGCGGCCGGCGGCGCGTTCGACGTCATGGGGCGGATCCTCGCGGTGCGGATGAGCGAGCTGCTCGGCCAGCAGGTTGTGGTCGAGAACACGACAGGCGCAGGCGGCATCGTCGGCACGATGCGGGTGATGAACGCAGCACCCGACGGCTACACCTTCCTGTTCGGCAGCGTCGGCACCCACGCCTACAATCCGACGATGTACAAGAGCATCCGCTACAACGCGTCGGCCGACTTCACCCCGGTCACGCTGTTTGCCGATCAGCCGATGACGCTGTCGGCGCGCATGGATTTTCCGGCCAGCACCCTGCAGGAGTTCGCCGCCCACCTGAAGGCCAACGCCGCGAAGCTGCAATACGGCTCGGCCGGCACCGGTTCGACCACCCACCTTGCATGCTCGCTGGTGAATTCCACCATCGGCGCGAAAGTCACGCACATTCCCTATCGCGGCTCGGCGCCGGCCTCGAACGACCTGATCGGCGGGCAGATCGACTACATGTGCAACAACATCGGCAGCGCCACGCCGCTGATCAAGGGCGGCAAGGTGAAGGCGATCGCCAACCTGTCGGGCACGCGCTCGCCTCTGATGCCGGAGTTGGCGACGGCGAAGGAGCAGGGCCTCAAGGACTTTGAGATTTCGACCTGGAATGCGATCTTCCTGCCGAAGGGCACTCCTGCGTCGATCGTCAAACGGCTGGGCGACGTCACCAACGAGGCGATGGACACGCCCGCCACCAAGGCCCGCATGCTGGACATCGGCGTCGATGGCGTCGCCCCCGAGCGGCGCTCGCCGGAATATCTCGCCAGATTCGTGATGGATGAGATCGCGCGGTGGGCCGGGCCGATCAAGGACGCCGGGTTGCAGATCGATTGAACCCGGAACGTCATGCGCTGTGATAGCCACGTCCACATCGTAGGTCTCCCCGGCCGGTACCCGCAGGTGCCGGAGCGCACCTATCTGGCGGGACTTGCGCCGCTTGACGAACTGAAGCGCCGCGGCGCGCCGCACGGCATCACCCGGTTCGTGATCGTGCAGCCGAGCTTCTACGGCTTCGACAACTCCGCGACGCTGGACGCGCTCGACGCGCTTGAGGGGAGCGGGCGTGGTGTCGCGGTGGTCGAACCTAACGGCACATCGGCGGACGTGCTGGCCGATATGCACCGCCGCGGCATTCGGGGACTGCGGATCAATCTCTACAGTCCGCTCGCCGCCAAGAGCCGCATGGAGGACAGCTTTGCCGCAACCGTGGGCGTTGCGAAACGGATGGGATGGCACATCCAGGTGATCGCGCCGCTTCCCGTGCTGCTCAAGAGCGAGAAGCTGTTGGCGCAATCTGCGGTGCCGATTGTAATCGATCACTACGGCGTCTACGGCAAGACGCGCCCGGACGACGCCGAGGGGCAACGGCTGCTGAATCTGGTGCGGATGCCGCATGTCTGGATGAAATTGTCGGCGCCCTATCGTCTCGACGACGGGCCGATGAGCACGCAGCCCGACCGCGAGTGGGTGGCGGAATTGTACGCGGCGGCGCCGCCGCGCTGCGTCTGGGGCAGCGACTGGCCGCATCCGCCCGCCGCCGATCAGCACAAGGGTGGCGCGGTTGCTGCGCCGTATCGCGAATTGTCCTACGACCGGCTGGTCGAAGACTTCATCGCAGCCTTGCCGTCGCCCGCGCTCGCCAACCAGATTCTGCGCGACAACCCGGCGCGGCTTTACGGCTTCTAGGTGGTAGACAGCGCGCGCCCGCTCGCTGAAGATCGCTTTGCCCGGGAGAATTCCATGCCTTCAGTTCGTATCCTTGCCGCGCTGTTTGCCGTCCTGCTTGCCGCCCCGGCGAGCGCGCAATCCTACCCGACCCAGACCGTGCGGATCGTGGTCGCCTATGCGCCAGGCGGGACCGGCGACATCGTCGCGCGGCTGATCGCCATTCCGCTGGCCGCGGCGCTCGGACAGAATGTCGTGGTGGAGAACCGCGCCGGCGCGACCGGCGCGATCGGCACCCAGTCGGTCGCAACCGCAGCGCCGGACGGCCACACGCTGCTGATGGGTCAGACCGGCGAAATCTCCATCAACCAGCACTGGATCAAGGGATTGACCTACGACACCGAACGCGATCTGCAGCCGATCGCGCTCGCTTCCGTGGTCCCGCTCGCGCTGGTCGTTTCCAGCAAGGCGCCGTACTCGACCATGGACGAAATGGCCAAGGTGCTGGCCGACAAGAAGCCGGTGACGTTCGCCTCCGCCGGCACCGGGACGCCCGGACACTTCGCAGGCGAGTTCCTCAAGCTGCGCACCAAGGCCAACCTCGCCCATGTGCCCTACAAGGGCGCGGGTCCGGCGCTCAACGATCTGCTCGGCGGTCACGTCGATATGTACTTCCCGGGTTTCCCGGCCGCCCTGCCGCACGTCAAATCCGGCACCATGAAAATCCTCGCGGTGTCGTCCGCGACGCGCTCGTCCGCCGCGCCGAACATTCCGACCGTTGCCGAGGCGATCGGCGACAAGAATTTCGATCTCACCTTGTGGCAGGGCTTCTTCGCGCCGAAGGCGACGCCGAAGCCGATCGTGGACCGGCTCCACACCGAGATCAGCCGCATCCTGGCGACACCGGACATGCAGACCAGGCTGCGCGACGCCGGCGCCGACGTCCGGGTGATGTCGGCTGGCCAGTTCGCCGACTTCACCCGATCCGAGAGCAGCAAGTATCTCGCCATCATCAAGGATTCCGGCGTGAAGCCGGAATAACACCGGCTGCGCGGCGAGCGGCCGGCGGATCTCTTTGGACATTTCTTGGGACATAACGCAATGCGCCGCAGCGTCGATACGATCCTCACCACCCACACCGGCAGCCTGCCGCGGCCGCCGAAGGTCGTCGAATTGCTGCTGGCCGACAAGGGCAAGGCCGGTGCGAACCGCGCGGCGCTCGACGCTGCCGTCGAGGACGCCGTCTCAGGCGTGGTGCGGAAGCAGATCGAGGCCGGCATCGACGTCATCAACGACGGCGAGCAGGGCCGCACCGACTACACCGTCCATGTGCTCGACCGCCTGACCGGTTATGAGGGCAAGCCGACGCCGCCGCGCGGCACCGGCGAGCCGGAGTTTCCTGAGTTGGCGCAACTGCTCAACCAGTTCGCGTCGCCGTTCCAGCACCGGCCGACATGCTCCGGCCCTGTGACGTGGAAGGACTGGCCCGCCGTCGAGGCCGATATCGCGCGCGCCAAGGCCGCGATGACCAGGTCCGGTGCCAAGGAATACTTCATGACGTCGCCGTCGCCGGGCCAGATCGCGCGCTATCTGCCGAACAGCTATTACAAGACCGACGAGGAATACATCTTCGCGCTGGCTGACGTGATGGCGCGGGAGTACCGCGCCATCGTCGATGCGGGCTTCATCCTCCAGCTCGATTGTCCCGATCTCGCCATGTCCTACGGACTGTTCCCGGGGATCAGCATTGCGGACTACCGCGAATTCATCTCGCAGAACGTCGAGGCGCTGAACCATTCGGTGAAGGATTTGCCGGTCGACCGCATGCGCATGCACGTCTGCTGGGGCTCGACGCTCGGGCCGCATCACGGTGACATCGAGATCAAGGAGATCGCCGACATTTTGCTCAAGGGCCGCCCGCAGGCGGTGTCGTTCCCCGGCGCCAATCCGCGCCATGGTCACGAATGGAAGGTCTGGAAGGACGTCAAGCTGCCGGACGGCAAGATCATCATTCCTGGCGTGATCGATTCCACCTCGAACTTCGTCGAGCATCCCGAACTGGTGGCGGACCGCATCACGCAGTACGCGCGCGTGGTCGGCAAGGAGAACGTCATCGCCGGAGTCGATTGCGGTTTCGGCACCTTCGCCGGGCGAGTCCAGGTCGACACCAAGATCGTCTGGATGAAGCTTGCTTCGCTCGCGCAAGGCGCCGCGATGGCGGCGGAGCGGGTGTAGGTTCTACCCCTTCTTCGCTTTGTCCCGCTCGGCCTTCCGCATCTCCTGGCGGCTGGCGTAGACCTTCGGCGTTGCGTCCTGCTTCTGCTGCGCCGTTACCGCGCGCCGCCGCTTGATGGTGCGCGACAGGAAAATGCCGGCTGCAACGCCGAGCACCGCGAAGAGGATGCCGAACAGGCCTTGCTCGGTGATCGCGCCCATCGAAGGCCGTGGACCTACATCTTGCCGTGGCCGCGTCGTACGCCGCGCGCCATGGTCGGGTTCACCACCTTGTCGGACACCTGGAAGTTCCAGACCTCGGCCGTGTTCTGGGCCTGGTAGGCCTTGAACAGCGGCTCGATCTGGCTGACGTCGGTGATGGTGGTGCCGCGCAGCCCGAAGCCCTTGGCGATGGCGGCGAGATCGGTGCGTCCGAAAATCGCGCCGGAGTCGTCCATGCCGTCGTGGCGCAGCTTGTGGATCTCCGCGCCGTAGGCGCCGTCGTTCATGATGCACATCAGCATCTTGATGCCGTGACGCTGCATCACCTCGAATTCCTGAATGTGCATCAGCAGGCTGCCGTCGCCCTCGAACAGCACGGTCTTGCCGTCCTTCCTTGCGACGGCCACACCCATCGCGAGCGAGATGCTGTTGCCGATCGCGCCGAATTCGCGCACCGCGAAATACTTCTCCGGCTTGCGGCCGCGCATCACCGAATGGAAATACGACTGGTGGCCCGAGCCGCTGACGCTGTCGTAGCCCTTCGGGATCACGCGATCGAGTTCGAAGATCACCGCGCGCGGATCGAGCAGTCCGGGCTCCACCGAATAAGTGTTGGCATCGGCGGGCTCGTCCTTGATGCGTTGCGCCAGCGCCGGCGTGCGGATCGCGGCCTTGGTCTTGCCGAGTGCGCGCAGCTTCTTCGCCACCGCCGTCGCGGCAAGCTTGGCGTCGGCGCGGATATGCATGTCGGCGACCTGCATGCCGCCGTTCAGGCCTTGCGGTGCTACGTCGATCTGCACGAGCTCGGCGTTCGGATACATGTTGCCGCCATCGACGGTGTAGTAGTTGACGCTCGATCCGAGCGTCACCACGAGATCGAACTGCGGGCTCAGCTCATGCAGGATGGCGCGCGCATAGCCGCCCGACACGCCGACCGAGAACGGATTATGGTCGAACATGCCGCGGCCGAGCAGCGTGGTCGCGAGCAGCGCGCCGGAGGCCTCCGCCATTTCCTCGATCTCGGCGGCGGCTCCCGACCGCACGGCGCCGCGGCCGGCAATCACCATCGGGCACTTGGCGTTGGCGAGCTTCTCCGCCAGTTGATCGATCTGCGCCTCGCCGGGTGGCAGGCGCTCGGCGCGGGGCAGAATCTCGGTCGAAGGCTGGTATTCGCCGAGGTTCGGCAGCGGCTGCTTCTGAAGATCGTAAGGCACGCCGATCACCACCGGCTTGCGCTCGTGCTGCGCGATGTAGAAGGCCTCGCGCACGTACTGATGCATGCGCTGCGGGCTGTGGGCGGAAATGTAGTGGGCGCCCGAGGCCGCGGCGAACGGCGGCTGGTCGAGCCATTGATTGTACCACTTGGCGTGCATCGGCGCTTCGCCGGCGAACACCACGAGCGGGATGTTGGCGCGCGAGGCGGTGGTGAGCGCGGTCATGAGCTGGGTGAAGCCCGGGCCGCAGGTTACCGAGGCGACGCCGACCTTGCCGGTGGCGAGATAGTAGCCCGCGGCCATCATGGTGGCGCAGTGCTCGTGGCGGGCGTGGGTCGTGGTCACGCCGGGCAGGTTCTTCATGGCGGTGGACCAGTGCATGTTGCCGTCGCCCATCAGCGTGAACTGATGATCGACGCCTTCCGCCTGGAAGGCGTGGGCGAGCGCCTGGTAGATGGGCATGTTCTGCACGGGAGCGTTCATGTTGGTCCTGCCTGTTTCCGGCGGGACGCTAGCATTGCGGCGCTGGGAGCGGAAAGGCCGGCGGGCGCGACCGCTGCATGATTGCCATGCTAGCGAGACGGGCGCGGCTGAACCGGCATTCGGCTTGGATCGTTCAGCGGCCGGCTGGTTTCGATGGGCACGCATAGGCCGGCGACCGCTCTGAATCCGGCGTTGCAGAAGCATTGGGCGGTTCGCAGGCTGCCGGGAAACGCGACCGCGCGAGCATGCGAATTGGGCGGGCATTGCTGCGCCAACGCGATTTGAGTTCCAGCGATCACGAAGACGATTGTGGCGGCGGCGGTCGCTTTGGAACAGAGCGTCATTGGCCTTCCGCGATGAAGGGTCCGTCAGCTCTTCGCCAGCCGCACCATGCCCCAGCGCTGCACGGTGGCCTTTTCGATCGAGCCGAACACCAGACGCTCCGTCATGAAGCCGATGGCGCCGATCACGATCAGCGCCGCCATCATCATGTCGGCGTTGAG
Organism: Hyphomicrobiales bacterium; assembly: GCA_021730985.1. GTDB lineage: Bacteria > Pseudomonadota > Alphaproteobacteria > Rhizobiales > Xanthobacteraceae > Z2-YC6860. Next base: position 21,418 of record JAKFYI010000040.1, read on the forward strand.
GAACTCCTTGGCGTCGAAGATCACCCAGCCGAGGCCCCAGTCCGACGCGGCAAGGAACTCCGCGCCGATCACCGCGATCCAGGCGCGCAGGAATGCCTGGCGCATGCCGGTGATGATGAACGGCGAGCTGCCCGGCACGATCACCTTCCAGAACAGCGCCTTCTCGCCGGCGCCCATCGCGCCCGCCGCGCGCAGCCACAGCGGATTGACCGCGCGCACGCCGGCCCAGACGTTGAGCAGCATCGGGAACAGCGAGGCATAAAACACGATCAGAATGGCGACCGTATTGCCCAGCCCGAACCACAGGATGAACACCGGCACCCAGGCCAGCGAGGGAATCGGCATCAGCGCGCTGGCGAGCGGCAGGAAGAAGTTCTCGACCGGCTTGAAGCGGCCCATCAGGATGCCCAGCGGGATCGCCACCACGATGGCGATCGCCATGCCGAGCAGCACGCGGTACAGCGTGGCCGCGGCGTGGGCGGGCAGCGTGCCGTCGATCAGGTTGAGCCACAGCGTGCCGCCGACCTTGCTGAGCGTCGGCATCAGCACGGCGGGGAAATAGCCGGAGCGGGCGACCGCCTCGTAGAACAGCGCGAACACCAGGATGCTGATCGCGGCGCGGATCGCCGAGCGCCAGCGCGCCGACATCGGCGCGGGCGCGGGGGCGTCCTTGGTGACGATCGCGGTCACGTCATCGTTCCCCAGCGCATCACGGTGAAGCGTTCGAGCCGCCGGAACACCTGCGTCTCCAGCAGCAGGCCGAGCGCGCCGATCACCACGACGCCCGCCAGCATCACGTCGGTGTTGAGGAATTCGCGCGCGCCGAAGATCATCCAGCCCAGCCCCCACGGCACGGCGGCCAGCATTTCCACGCCGACCAGCGTGCGCCAGGCCTGCGCCAGTCCGAGCCGCAGCCCGGTGAGGATGTAGGGCAGCGCGCCGGGCACGATCACCTTGACGAACAGGTTGCGGTCGTCGGCGCCCATCGCCTGCGCGGAGCGCACCCAGATTTCCTTGACCGCCTTCACGCCGGTCCAGGTGTTGAAGATGATCGGGAAGGTCGAGACGAACGCCACCAGCAGCATCGCCGGCCTGCCGCCGAGCCCGAACCAGAGCAGGAACAGCGGCGCCCAGGCGATGCCCGGGATCGGCGCCATGATGCTCACCAGCGGCAGGAAGATGTCCTCCATGCGCCGCGAGCGGCCCATCAGGATGCCGATCGTCACGCCGATCACCGCGGCGAGCGCAAAGCCGCCGATCAGCCGCAGGATGGTGTCGAACGCGTGATGCGGCAGGATGCCCTCGAGCGTGAGCCGCCAGAACGCCGCGCCGACCTCGACCAGCGACGGAAACAGCTTCGGCGGAAAGACGCCGAGCCGCGCGGTGATTTCCCACGCCAGCGCCACGACGAGGAACGGAAATGCGGTGCGGGCCGCGACCCGCCAGCGCGATTCCTGCGCGGGACGCGACGTGCCGATCAGGTCGTGAGCCGCGTTGGCCGGGAGGTCGGTCATGCGGGGAGGATAGTGTGGCGGATGGCAAGGGGACAAGGCGGCACACTGTCCCCTTCGTGTCCCGGGCGAGCGAACGCGAGACCCGGACCCAGCTTTCTTCTCTCACCGGGGTCCCGGGTTTGCAGCGCATCACCATAGCGCGCGCAAGACGCGCGTAAACGCGCTTATGGTGCAGCGCTGCGCCCGGGACACGAGGGGGGGGGCTTTGTTATATCCATTTCATGAATCTCCACACCCTGCTGCTGGAACGCGAGGCCGCGGGACGGCCCGTCACGGTCGGGCTGATCGGCGCTGGCAAGTTTGGCACCATGTTCCTGTCGCAGGCGCGGCTGACGCGCGGCCTCCATGTCGCAGCCGTGGCCGACCTCAACGTTACGCGCGCGAAGGCGCAGCTTCAGTCGGCCGGCTGGCCCGCCGAACAGTTCGGCGCGTCATCGCTCGGCGGTGCATTGAAGCGCCGCGCCACGCACGTCACCGACGACGCCCAGGCGCTGATCGCGCATCCCGGCATCGAAGTGATCGTCGAGGCGACCGGAATCCCTGAGGCCGGCATCGTCCATGCGCTCGGCGCCATCGAGCACGGCAAGCACATCGTCATGGTCAACGTCGAGGCCGATGCGCTCGCGGGTCCGTTGCTCGCCCGCAAGGCGAAGGCGGCGGGCGTGGTGTACAGCCTGGCCTGGGGCGACCAGCCGGCGCTGATTTGCGAGCACGTCGATTGGGCACGCGCCTGCGGCTTCAAGGTGATCGCGGCGGGCAAGGGCACGCGCTACGAGCCGCACTATCACCAGTCCAATCCCGACAATGTCTGGGACATCCTCGACAAATACCTGAACATCGCCGACCGCAATTCGATCAATCCCAAGATGTTCAACTCGTTCGTCGACGGCACCAAGTCCGGCATCGAGATGACGGCGGTGTGCAACGCCACGGGCCTGGTGCCGCAGAGCAACGGATTGAGCTTTCCGCCGGCGACGCGCTTCGAACTGGCCGAGGTGTGCAAGCCAAGCGGCGCGGGCGGCGTGCTGGAGGCGGAGGGCGTCACCGAGGTCACGTCGTCCGTTTATCGCGATGGCCGCGACGTGCCGCATCATCTCGCGCTCGGCACCTACGTGGTGATCGAGGGCGAGACCGAATACGCGCGGCGCTGCTTCAAGGAATACGCCATGCTGCCCGACACCAGCGGCCGGTATGCCGCGCTGTACCGGCCGATCCACATGATCGGGCTGGAACTCGGCATCTCGGTCGCGAGCGCGGCGTTGCGCCGGGAGCCGACCGGCGCGCCGACCGGGTTCCGCTCCGACGTCGCAGCCACCGCCAAGCGCGATCTCAAAGCGGGCGAGGTGCTGGACGGTGAGGGCGGCTTCTGCGTCTGGGGCAAGCAGGTTCCCGCGCGGGCATCGCTCGACGCGGGCCATCTGCCGCTTGGCCTCGCTCAGAACGTCAGGCTCAAGCGCGATGTCCGGGCCGGCGAATGCCTGAAATGGAGCGATGTCGCGTACGACCCGGCCGACACGGCGGTGAAAATCCGCCGCGAGATGGAGGCGGCGTTCGGCAGACCCAATGAAGGCGCAGGCTGATCCGCCCGCCGAATACGTTGACCCGCCGCGTTCCCCGACTATGATCCCGCCGTTGCCCCTGTGGCGGAATTGGTAGACGCGCCTGACTCAAAATCAGGTACCGCAAGGTGTGCTGGTTCGAGTCCGGCCAGGGGCACCATGGAAAAATTCTCTAGTCATTTGAATCTCTTAGTCCACCTCAAAATCGCACAGTGTGGACTCGAACTAGCAAAAATCCCCGAAAGAGAGAATGAATAGCTACCGCGCCCGTGTGCGCGTGCACTTGGATAGGACATAGGTAGAATTCTGGGTAGCGCTTTGCTGTCCCCACGCCGCGGTTGCGAACGTGGTGGGGCGTATAGCAGCGGAACGTCGCAGGCGAGCGTTCCGACATATTCCGCTTATGGGGAAGGCAAAATCCACGAAGAAGCCGTAGCTCGTCTGTGGCTCGCGTTGAACAAAAAACAAAACGAGCGGCATTTGCGCCGCTCGTTTGGCTTCAATCATCTTCTAGGAGGGGGCGGCATGAGGTGCTCCGTTCGTTCGAGGGAGCTCCTATAGATTACAAAACTTTTGTAGAAGCTACGTTATTCTCAAGCAACCTTCGCGTAACTTTGCTGCAACCCTCACATTCGTCTGTGCTTGAATTTGAATCGGCTCGTGAACGGTTCTTTAGTCTGGTCGCCGAGAAGAAACGTATCGATTTCCTTCGGCAACTCTGCCTCGCTGACTTCTTGAAATTTATCGAAGGGGGCAAGAAGGGTCTTGTTTGGTAGGCCGATATAGTAATCGCTCTCGCCCGGGCCGCCTGCATTCACAGATACCATGAGAAATTCCTGGTATTGTGTCGCGTTCGCCATCAGCAGTTTTTCCATGATGTCCTGATACGGCGCGAACTCTGCATACGCGAACCGACGTTTTGCCCAAATCATTTCTATCTCCAATTATTTTTTGCTCTTTGCCCAAGCGTCAAATTCAGTGCGGGTCATGAACTTCCCATCGACGCGAATCTTGTAACGCCGGTCAAGCCGCCACTTATGGCCGTTGACCTGCTCCAGCGTGTCGTACTCGCCGTCCCGCTCGAACGGCTCGTCATTGATGTCCGTTCGGTAGACTGCAAAACGCTTTGATAGTTCGCCCTCGATCTTCATAGCCGCTTAGCTTTTTCGATGTGCTGGTCAATCTCGTTCGCCTGCTCCATCTCGCCAGCATGAGCGAGCCGCTGCCGGAGCTGGCTGGCACCCGTCAGGTCGAGGCCGACGAGTGGGTTGCCGGGCGAACGGAAGAACAAGTACGGGACGCGAAACTGCGGGTGAAAATTCGCCTCTATTTCGCATTCCGTGACCGGGATTCCAAAATCCTTGAAAAAACCAGACTTCATATTAGCGCTCCATGACAAGATTCCGTGTCATGTAGGAAGCACTCGGCCAGTTTGCCACCTCGCGCATCGTGGCTCCCCGCTGTGCCGGCTGGCACTCGTGGCTCCCCACACCATTCCGCACAGACCTGGGTAACAACTTGGGTAGCGCCCATAACCGAACTAGGAATTCGCTAGCTGGCGGAATCACTTACCCGTGGTGTAAAAGTGCGGCCAGGGGGCACCATCGATCGCGATCCGGGCGCGGGCCGGATTTCGGCCAAGATCGTGCCGCAACGCTGGGGCCGCATGAGCATTCTCTCCCTCGACCGCCTCCGCTCCGAACCGATTGCCGCCGCGGCCGCGGCTATCGCGGTGCTCGGGATCGCGACCATCCTCGGCGCCTACTTTTTCCAGTACGCGCTGGGCTACCGGCCGTGCCCGCTCTGCCTTGAGCAGCGTTACGCCTATTACGTCGCGATCCCGCTCGCTGCGATGGTGTTGCTCGGCCTGTCGGTCGGCTCGTCGCGCAAGGTGATGATGCTGGCCTTCCTCGCCATCGCAGCCGCGATGCTGTGGAACACGGGCCTCGCTGCGTATCACTCCGGTGTCGAGTGGAAGTGGTGGGAAGGCCCCAAGGATTGCGCGGGCTCGTTCGGCAACTTCGGCCCGGCCGGCGGGCTCGCCGACTTGATTCAGAACACCCGCGTCATCCGCTGCGACGAAGCGGCGTGGCGCTTTCTCGGCTTGTCGCTCGCCGGCTACAACGTGTTCATCTCGCTTGGGATGGCCGCGATTGCGGGGTGGGGCGCGCTGGGGGCGTGGCGGAGTTGGAAGAGCGAGCCGGTGGAGTAAGGGTTGCTTCGATCCCGATTGCACACTCGGTGTCATCGCCCGCGCATAGCCGTCCGAAGGACGGCGTCGCTTCGCTCGCCTATGGCGGGCGATCCAGTACTCTCAGAAGTAACCGTGGATACTGGATGCCCGCTTTCGCGGGCATGACAATTGCCGGTGTGGCGATCCTACGGATCCAGCTCGGTATCCCAGTAGAGATAATCCAGCCAGCTGTCATGCAGGTAGTTCGGCGGGAACAGCCGGCCGTTGCGGTGCAGGTGCTGCACGCTCGGCTGGAACGGCATGTGCGACGGGAACATCCGCGCTTCGTTCATCGTCATGCTGCCCTTGCGCAGATTGCAGTCCGAGCACGCCGCGATCACGTTGTCCCACGTCGTCATGCCGCCGCGCGAGCGCGGCACCAGATGATCGAAGGTGAGGTCTTCGCGCGAGCCGCAGTACTGGCAGGAGAAGCGGTCGCGCAGAAACACGTTGAACCGCGTGAAGGCCGGATGCGTCGAGGGCTTCACGAAGGTCTTGAGCGACACCACGCTCGGCAGCTTCATCTCCAGGGTCGGTGAATGCACCGCCTGGTCGTATTGCTCGACGATGTTCACGCGTTCGAGGAACACCGCCTTGATCGCGTCCTGCCATGACCACAGGGACAGCGGGTAGTAGCTCAGCGGCCGGAAGTCTGCATTGAGAACCAGAGCCGGAAAGCCGCCGGTAAATCCATGCGCAGTCAAGTGAGGCTCCTCCACAAGCCTTTCGCCGCGCCTGCCAGCGGCGACTGCCTATTATTGTAATAGAAGCGCGACAGGAATGTGAAGCGATCAGGCGCCTCGGGCTGTGAGCGAATCAGGTGCCGCGCATGCCTTTTTGCGGGGAGATCAGCCACGAAGGCCGAATCGGCGGGCCAGGAATTCGCCGCCGTGGCGCAGGCCTTCCTGGTCGATGCCATGCCCGACGCCGGGCGAGATGTGCCATTCCACCGGCACTTCCAGCGCGGCCAGCGCCTGCGAACCCATCAAAAGCGCCTGCACGGGAATGAGCTCATCCTGGTCGCCGTGGATCAGCAGCACCGGCGGTCGCGACGTGATCTCGGACGCGATCGCCTCCGGCGGGCCGTCGTTCGGCAGCACCAGCATGCCGGAATAGCCGACGATGGCGGCGGGGGCGGCGGCGCGGCGCAGCCCGGCGTGCAGCGACATCATGGTGCCCTGGCTGAAGCCGACCAGCGCCAGCGCCGACGGCTGTAGCTTGCGGCGGGCCAGTTCGGCGTCGAGGAATTGTTGGAGCGCGGGTGCCGCGGCGTTGACGCCGAGCCAGCGTTCGTCGGGATTGCGGAAGGTGAGGGGAAACCACTCGTGGCCCTGCGGCGACTGTCCGCACGGCCGCGGCGCATGCGGCGACACGAACGCGGTATCCGGGAGCTGGCTCTGCCAGGCGCGGCCGATGTCGATCAGGTCGTTGCCGTCCGCGCCGTAGCCGTGCAGGAACACCACCAGCCGCTTGGTCTGTCCGATGCTGGGTTCGAGCCGCGGGCCGTTGAGTTCAGCGGCCATTCGATTTCGCCTTCTTCGCTTTGATGGGGTTTGGTTTGGCGGGGGTCACAGCCACCGGCGCGCCCTCCCGCCGCTTCACCGCGTGATAATAGGCCCAGAACAAATGCGCGGCCACCCCGCGCCACGGCCGCCATTGCTCGGCGAGCTTCACCATCTTCTTGGCGTCCGGCCGCGTTCGCAGATTGAAGGCGATGCGTGCGGCCTCCTGCAGGGCGAGATCGCCGGCCGGCCAAGCGTCGGCGTTGCCGAGGCAGAACAACAGATAGATGTCGGCGGTCCAGGGCCCGATGCCGTGCAGCGCGGTGAGCGCGGCGTGCGCCTGGTCCGCCTCCATGCGGCCGACGGCGTCGAGGTCGATGTGCCCTTTGGCGATCGCGGCTCCGACCGCCTTCAGCGTCTTGATCTTGGGCCGCGACAGGCCGAGGCGCGCGAGCCGTTCGGCGCGCGAGCGGCGCAGCGCGTCGTGGTGGAAGGGATCGTACGCCGCCGCCAGCCGCCCCCAGATCGCAGCCGCGCTGGAGGTCGACAACTGCTGGCCGCACACGATCCTGCACAGGCCCTCGAAGCCCGCATCGCGCCGGCGCAGCGCGGGCATGCCCGCCTTTTCCAGCACGGGCGCGAGCCGCGGATCCTGCGCGACCAGCGCCGCCATGCCGGCTACGAGGTCGGCATCGGTGTGGATGAACAACGACATTCCCGGATTACAGCACGGTCCTGACCAGCGCGGGGAAATAGCGATAGGCCTCGCCCTGCTTGCCGACGTAGCCAACGCCGGGGAACGGGAAGTGGTAGGCGACCATCGGGATGCGCTCCGAAACCAGCATGTCCCACAGCTTCAAACGGGTGGCGACGCCCTGCTCGCCGTCGGTGTCGAACGCGAACGGCAGCTTGGGCCGTTCCAGCGAGACGATGTGGTGGTGCGCGACGTCGCCGATGTTGATGAGCTTCTGGCCCTCCGACTGAATTCCATAGCTGGTGTGGCCGACCGTATGGCCGGGCGTCGAGATCGCCATAATGCCGGGAATGATTTCCTCGCCATCCTTGACGAACACCATGCGGTCGCGGTTCGGCACCAGGTTCTGCCGCGCGCCCGCAACCATCATCTTCATCATGTCGTTGATGCCGGCCTTGGCCTCGTCGGTCCAGAATTCGAATTCGGCCTGCGCCATGTAGATCTTGGCGTTCGGGAAATTCCGTGCGCCCTTGTCCGTCATCAGGCCGAAGCAATGGTCGGCGTGGGCGTGCGTGAGGATGATGCCGTCGATCGAGCGCGGATTGATGCCGGCGGCTTTCAGGTTGTCCAGCAGCCGCCCGCTGTGGGGACCAAACGCCTTTGAGCCCGCCCCGGTGCCGGTGTCGAACAGCACCAGTTGCGATCCGGTGTTGACCAGCAGCGTGTTCTGGTCGAGTTCGACGCTGTTCACCGGCAGATGGTTTCGCGTCAGGTCTTGGGTCAGGTCTTCCTTCGAAAGCCCCTTGAAGGTGTCGCCGTTGGGCGGCCCCATCACCAGCGGGCCGTCCGAAATGACGGTCACCTCGAAGGCGCCCAGCTTGAAACGGTGAAACCCGGGCGCCGGCTTGCCGATCATCGGCGCCTTGGCGAGCGCGCCGGTCGCGGCCAGTGCGCCCGCGCCCGACAGCAGGGCCCGGCGCGACAGATCGAAACCCGACACATCAAAATTTGTCATGGCAATATTCTCGCAGCTATTGTCTCGTGACACCTGACTCTAACTTCATTGCGCGGATGATGGCGTAACAATGTCGTGGCTCATTCCGGCATGACACCACCCGTTTTCCGATTTGCCCCCAGCCCGAACGGCCATCTGCATCTCGGCCATGCGTTGTCGGCGCTGTTGAACTTCGACATGGCGCGTGCCGCGGGCGGGCGTCTGTTGCTGCGCATCGAAGATATCGACCGCACCCGCTGCCGCCCGGAATTCGAGGCGGCGATCTACCAGGACTTGGCATGGCTCGGGATCGGATGGGAGGAGCCGGTGCGGCGGCAGTCCGAACATTTCGCGGACTACCAGGCCGCGCTCGACAAGCTGCGGGCCATGCGGCTGACGTTCCCGAGCTTCGAATCGCGCGCCGAGATCGCGCATCTGGTGTCCGATCGCGAGTCGCACGCGCGCTGGCCGCGCGATCCCGACGGCGCGCCGCTCTATCCCGGCACGGCTCGTCTGACGGGCGAGCAGGAGCGGGAGGCCCGCATCGCGTCGGGCGATCCGTATGCCATCCGCCTCGACATGACGGCGGCGCGGGACTGGGCCGGGCCGTTGCATTTCACCGAAGCCGGGGCCGGTCCTGGCGGCGAAAGCGGCGAGATCGCCGCGGAGCCGGAGCATTGGGGCGACGTCATCCTTGGCCGCAAGGATATTCCGACCAGCTATCACCTGTCGGTGGTGATCGACGATGCGCTGCAGGGCGTGACGCATGTGGTGCGCGGCCAGGATCTGTTCTGGTCCACCGCCGTGCACCGGCTGTTGCATTCGCTGCTCGACCTGCCGGTTCCGGTGTATCGCCATCACCGCCTGATCCTGGATGCCGATGGCCGCAAGCTCTCCAAATCCACCGCGGCGACGGGGCTGAGGGAATTGCGCGCGCAAGGAGTGACGCCGGCGGACATCCGCAGGCTGGCCGGTGTCGCCGAGTAGCGCGGCCGGTTTCGCCGTGCCATGTTTGGCCTGGGCGCAGACGGGGGTCGCGTGCCGGACAAGCGAAAAAAGCAGATCAGGCCGGCGCGGGCGAAAAAGCGTGTTCGCACCGCGTCGCCCGGCGTTCGCGCCACGGAAATCGCGCTCGCCAACCTCGCGCACGACATCCGCACCCCGCTGACCGGCATTCTCGCGCTGTCGGAGCTTCTTCTGGCGTCGGAATTGCCGGATCGCGAGCGGCGCTGGGCCGCGGCCATGAAGGATGCCGCCTCGCATCTGGCCCGCCTCACCACGCTGGTGGTCGATGCCGCCAAGGCCGGGGGCGGTGGATTGGTGCTCAACCCTGAGCCGTTCGCGCTGCGCGAACTGGTCGATGCGGTGGCGCAGTCGCTCACCGCGCGAGCGGAGGGCAAGGCGCTCGACGTCAAGGTGTCGGTCGCCAGGAACCTTCCCGCTCGCGTCAGCGGCGACGCTTTGCGGTTGCGTAGCGCATTGGAAAACTTGATCGACAACGCGGTGAAATTCACCGAGCGCGGCTGCGTCGCGATGACGGTCACGGCGGCGCCTGCCGCGCGCAACCGGCTGCGGCTGACGTTCGCCATCGCCGACACCGGCATCGGCATCGTTACTTCTGAACTGAAGAGGCTGTTCCGGCCGTTCGCGCAGGCCAACGAGAACGTGGCGCGCCGCTACGGCGGCGCGGGCCTGGGCCTCGCCTTCGTCAAGCGGATCGCCGCGGCGATGGGCGGCGATCTCGGCGTCGCGAGCCAGCCCGGCCGCGGCAGCACGTTCCGGCTCACGGTGACGCTCGAGCGTGAGGCGGCCGGGGCGAAATCCTCGTCGCCCCGCGCCGCCCGCGCCAAAGCGCTTCGCGTGCTGTGCGTCGAGGACAATCCGTATGGCCGCGTCGTGCTCAACACTGTGCTTGGCGAACTGGGTCACAAGGTCTCGTTTGCCGGTAGCGGCGAGGCGGCGCTCGACGCGCTGTCGCACGGCCGGCACGACGTGGTGCTGATGGACGTGGCGTTGCCCGGAATGGATGGACTGGAAACCGTGCGCCGGATTCGCGAGTTGCCGGCGCCGCTCGGACAGATCCCGGTCATCGGCGTCTCCGGACGGACCGAGGACATCGATGCGACGGCGGCGCTGGCGGCCGGAATGAACGGTTACCTGCACAAGCCGCTCGGCCCGCGCGAGCTTGCGGCGGCGCTGGCCGCCGCGGCCGCGAAGCGTCGTTAGGAGCGGGCTCTGGACCGGGATCGGCTTTTCGAAACGCGATAAGCTGGGCGTGCCGATAAATTGGAAAAGCGGCGGGCCGGCGAGGAGTGAATGCATGACGGCACATCTGCGCCTTTGCGCGCGCATCGTGGGCTGTATGATTCTGGTTGTGGGGTGGAGCGCGCTGCCTGCGCTGCCGGCCGGTGCGCAGACGCCGGGCTACATCACCGCCAAACCGGATGCCACGCTGCGCGCGTTCGGCAGGGACGCGGCGGGAAAGATATTCTCCGGCGCCTATACGGCGGTGCGCCAGCAGGCGGTGCTGCACTCGCAGAAATCGATTCCCGGGTTCGATTGCCCGGCGGAGCCGAAGATCGCGCTCGCCGAGATCATCCCGTATCCGCTCAAGGCCGGCGTCGTGTCGTGGATCGAGCGTTTCTTTGTCGCTTGCACGCCGCGCACCGTGCGGAATTTCCTTCTGGTGCTCGAGACCGAGCAGCCGACCGTGGTTGAGTTGCTGCCCGGCACGACCAACGCCGATCCCAGGCTGCAGCGCGATGCGTCGATCGGCGCGGGCGCCGCCGTCGAGAAGAAGGTGCCCGAGGGCTGCCAGCGCCGCTTCGTCACCGAGACGCAGCTTGTGTCAAAGCTTCAGCGCGGCGTGCCATGGCAGGAACGCTGGCACTATGACCTGTGCGGCGCCAAGGCCGAGGTCGAACTGACCTTCACGCCGTCCGAAGCCAGCGGGACGACCTGGGCCGCCAAGCTGATCGAGTAGCGCGCGGTCAGGCCCGTTTGATCAGCCCGAGGATCACCAGCAGGATCACCGCGCCGATCGTGGCGTTGATGATTGCCGCGACGATGCCGCCGCCGATCAGGATGCCGAGCTTGGGAAGCAGCCAGTTGGCGATGAATGCGCCGACGATGCCGACCACGATATTGCCAAGCAGTCCGAAACCTATTCCCTTGACGATCAGGCCGGCGAGCCAGCCCGCAACGGCGCCGACGATGATTGCGACAACAAGGCCTTCCATGGCGTCCTCCCGGCGGACTCGAAATGAGTCCAGATCCGCATGGCGTGCGGACCCAGCGTAGTCCCGGGCGGAACCGCTGTCAGCCGCCATCCGGCCGATTTCCGTCAGGTATTGCTGGCGTTGTTCGCCCGCTCCACGATCCGCACCACGTCGGACATGATGCGATTCAACTCGAAATCCTTCGGCGTATAGACCGCGGCGACGCCCGCTTCCTCCAGCGCCAGCGCGTCCTCTGGCGGGATGATGCCGCCCACCACCACCGGCATGTCGACGATGCCGGCGTCCTTCATCCGGCCGACCACGTCCATGACCAGCGAAACGTGCGAGCCGGACAGAATCGACAGGCCGATGACATGGGCCTTCTGCTCCTGCGCCGCGGTGACGATTTCCTCGGGCGTCAGGCGGATGCCCTCGTACACAACTTGCATGCCGGCGTCGCGCGCGCGCACCGCGATCTGCTCGGCGCCGTTGGAATGTCCGTCGAGACCGGGCTTGCCGACCAGGAACGTCAGGCGCCGCCCGAGTTTGCGCGACACCCGATCCACCTCGCCGCGAATGTCGTCCAGGCCCTCGACGTCGTTGCGCATGGCGCGGCCGACGCCGGTCGGCGCGCGGTATTCGCCCAGCGCCTCGCGTAGCGTCCAGCCCCACTCGCCGGTGGTGACGCCGGCCTTCGCGCATTGGATCGAGGCCGGCATGATGTTGGCGCCGTTGGCGGCGCGCCGCAGCTCTTTCAGCGCGGCCTGCACCGCCGTGTTGTCGCGCTGCGCGCGCCAGGCGTTGAGCCGCCCGATCTGATCGACCTCGGCCTCCGGGGACACCGTCATGATCGCTTCGATACCGCCGGTGAGCGGCGAGGGCTCGGTCTCGATGAATTTGTTGACGCCGACCACGGTCAGGTCGCCGCGCTCGATCGCTTCGAAGCGGGCGCTGTTGGATTCGACGAGCTGCTGCTTCATGTAGCCGGACTCGACGGCGGCCACCGCGCCGCCCATCGCCTCGATCCGCTGCAGCTCTTCCTTGGCCTCAAGCTTCAGTTGATCGACCTTCTCGGTCATCACCTTGGAGCCGTCGAACAGGTCGCCGTATTCGAGCAGGTCGGTCTCGTAGGCAAGGATCTGTTGCATCCGCAGCGACCATTGCTGATCCCACGGCCGCGGCAGCCCGAGCGCCTCGTTCCACGCCGGCAGTTGCACCGCGCGGGCGCGGGCCCGCTTCGACAGCGTCACCGCCAGCATCTCGATCAGGATGCGCGCGACGTTGTTCTCCGGCTGCGGCTCGGTCAGGCCCAGCGAATTGACCTGCACGCCGTAGCGGAACAGCCGCTGCTTGGGATCGGTGATGCCGTAGCGCTCGCGCGTGATCTCGTCCCACAATTCGACGAAGGCGCGCATCTTGCAGATTTCGGTGATGAAGCGCATGCCCGCGTTCACAAAGAACGAAATGCGCCCGACCACTTCGCCGAACTTCTCCTCGCTGACCTCGCCGGAGTTCTTCACGGTGTCGAGCACGGCCACCGCGGTGGCCAGCGCGAAGGCAAGCTCCTGCACCGGCGTCGCACCCGCCTCCTGCAGATGGTAGGAGCAGATGTTCATCGGGTTCCACTTCGGCAATTCTGTCGTGGTGAAGATCGCGATGTCCTTGATCAGCCGCATCGACGGCGCCGGCGGGAACACATAGGTGCCGCGCGACAGGTATTCCTTGATGATGTCGTTCTGAATGGTGCCGGTGAGGGCCGAGCGTGGCGCACCCTGCTCGTCGGCCACCGCGATGTAGAGCGCCATCAGCCACGCCGCGGTGGCGTTGATGGTCATCGAGGTGTTCATGCTGGCGAGCGGGATTTGATCGAACAGCGAGCGCATGTCGCCGAGATGGCTGACCGGCACGCCGACCTTGCCGACCTCGCCGCGCGCCAGAATGTGGTCTGAGTCGTAGCCGGTCTGGGTCGGCAGATCGAATGCGACCGAAAGCCCGGTCTGGCCCTTGGCCAAATTCTTGCGGTACAGCGCGTTCGATTCGCGGGCGGTCGAATGGCCCGCGTAGGTGCGAAAGATCCAAGGCTTGTCGCGCATCGAGAACCGCCCGTTCCGCCGGTGCGGGGCCGCCGGATGGCCCGGCATTTTGCAATGCAAACAGAATGGTAGCCCCTTTAAGCCCTGTAGTCAGGCCCTTTCTGGGACTTGTGACATAAATTTGTTGCTCTGCAACAAGGCTTGGCACACACTACCCTGGCTGGGAATTGAGGTGATCCAACCGCGACCGGAGAGCGGAAGACCATGGCCACCGTCACGCAGCTCAATCCGCTGAAGCCAAAGCAGGTGAAGGATCTCTACGCCATCGGCGAGATCCCGCCGCTCGGCCATGTGCCCGAGAAGATGCACGCCTGGGCGATCCGCAAGGAGCGCCACGGGCCGCCGGAATCGTCGTTCCAACTCGAGGTGGTGCCGACCTGGCCGATCGGCGAGGACGAGGTGCTGGTCTACGTCATGGCGGCCGGCGTCAACTACAACGGAGTCTGGGCCGGGCTCGGCATTCCGATTTCGCCGCTCGACGGCCACAAGCATCCCTTCCATGTCGCGGGGTCCGACGCCGCCGGCGTGGTCTGGGCGGTCGGTCCCAAGGTGCGGCGCTGGAAGGTCGGCGACGAGGTGATCGTCCACTGCAATCAGGATGACGGCGACGACGAGGACTGCAACGGCGGCGACCCGATGTTTTCAACCTCGCAACGCATCTGGGGTTACGAGACGCCGGACGGCTCGTTCGCACAGTTCTGCCGCGTGCAGTCGCGCCAGCTCATGCAGAAGCCCAAGCATTTGCCGTGGGAGGAGGCCGCCTGCTACACGCTGACGCTGGCCACCGCCTATCGCATGCTGTTCGGCCATCCGCCGCACACCGTGAAGCCCGGCGACTATGTGCTGGTGTGGGGCGCCTCGGGCGGACTCGGCGTGTTCGGCGTGCAGCTTGCGGCGGCGTCCGGCGCCTACCCCATCGGTATCATCTCCGACGACACCAAGCGCGACTATGTGATGGATCTCGGCGCGCGTGGCGTCATCAACCGCAAGGACTTCAACTGCTGGGGCCAGATGCCCACGGTGAACACGCCCGAGTACAACAACTGGGTGAAAGAGGCGCGCAAGTTCGGCAAGGCGATCTGGGACATCACCGGCAAGCGCGACGTCGATATCGTGTTCGAGCATCCGGGCGAGTCCACCTTCCCGGTGTCGTGCCTCGTGGTGAAGCGCGGCGGCATGGTGGTGTTCTGCGCCGGCACGTCCGGCTTCAACATCACGTTCGACGCGCGCTACGTCTGGATGCGGCAGAAGCGCATCCAAGGCTCGCACTTTGCCCATCTGAAACAGGCATCCGCCGCCAACCAGTTCGTGCTCGACCGGCGCATCTATCCTTGCATGAGCGAAGTGCTGCCCTGGAACGAGATCCCAAGGGCGCACCAGATGATGTGGAAGAACCAGCACAAGCCCGGCAACATGGCGGTGCTGGTCAACGCGCCGGCGCCGGGACTGCGGAGCTTCGAGGACGTAATCGAGGCGGGGCGGTAGAGCTAACCGTCGATATGGACTTTTAAATGTCCATGGCCTATATATAGGGCATGGCCGCCGAGCCGCCGCGCAAAATCCCGGTCGTGTTCTATCGCACGCGCGGCGGCGCAGAGGCCGTTCGCGACTGGTTACGCGATCTGGATGCGGCGGATCGCAACGCGGTCGGTCAGGACCTGATGCGGGTCCAGTACCGCTGGCCGGTGGGCATGCCGCTCTGTCGGGCGCTGGGCGATGGATTGTGGGAGGTGCGAAGCGCGCTTCCTGGCAACCGGATCGCGCGCGTGCTGTTCAGCGTGCATCAGGACCGGATCGTGGCGCTTCACGGGTTCATCAAGAAAACCCGGAAAACGCCCGACCAAGACATGACATTGGCGCGGCGGCGAAAACGCGAATTCGAAATTTGAAGGAGCCAGTTATGAGCAAGAAACCCGTAAAGCCCCGCAGCGCGCGCAAACTCAGCACGCTGGACGACTTTCTTGCCAAAGAAGGCAAGCGCGAGGAATTTGAGGCGGTCGCGATCAAGGAGGTGCTTGCCTGGCAGATCGGCGAAGCGATGAAGGCCAAGAAGATGTCTCGAAACGGTCTGGCGCAACGCATGAACACCAGCCGCAGCCAGGTGCGGCGGCTGCTCGATCCGAAGGATGGCAATGTGACTTTGACCACGCTTCAGCGCGCGGCGAGGATCGTGGGGCGGTCGCTGCGGCTTGAGTTGGTGTGAAGGCGCAGCGTCGCGGTGTGCCCGGCCCGCGCATCTATCTGTGTATGAGCGAGGTGCTGCCGTGGGAGCAGATCCCGAGGCGGTGCTGGTCAATGCGCCGGCGCCGGGGTTGCGGAGCTTCGAGGACGTGATCGAGGCGGGGCGCTGACGCGGCCTACTCCGCCGGCTGCACCAACTGCGCCTTCTCCTCGCGCAGCTTGTTGATCACGGTGTTGAGCTCGGCGCCGTAGATGAAGATCGACGACGTCAGATACAGAAACACCAGCGCCATCATCACCGAGGCGAGGCCCGCGTAGTACGACACGTAGGTGTAGGCGAAGCCCGACAGGTAGTCGCCGAACAGCTCGCCGGCCAGCAGCCACAGCACCAGCGTGACGATGATGCCCGGCAAAATCTGCGACAGCGGGCGATGGCCCGCCGGCAGCCATTTGTGCACGATAAACAGCGCGGCGATGAATACGGTGGCGGCGGTGGCGAGCCGCAGGAAATTGAACATCGCCCACAGCGGGCTGAGCCAGGGCGCGTAGATCACCGCGGTGGCGAAGATCAGCGGCGCCAGCACCACCAGGAACGCCAGCACCAGCAGCCCGATCGCGGCGACGATCACGTAGCCGATCGCCTCCAGGCGCAACAGCCACCAGCTCCGTGTTTCCGCGACGCCGTAGGCGCGGTTCAAGCCGATGCGAAGGCTCTCGATGCCGCTCGATGCAAAGAAGATCGCCAGCAGCACGCCGATGGTCAGCACGTCGCCGCGCGCGGTGCCGAGCACGTTCTGCACCTCCTTGGCGAGCGGCGTCGCCACCTGCGTGGGCCAGGCTTCGAGCAGGATCTGTGCGACTTCGTTGGCGAGGCCCGCGGTGCCGAAGTACGGGGCCAGCGCCGCCACCAGGATCAGGAACGGAAACAGCGACATCAGCGCGGACAGCGCGATATGGCTTGCGATCGCCCAGCCGTCATCGGCGTTGAAGCGATCGAACGCATCCGTTGCGACTTGATAGCAGAGGCGAAGTGTCCGCACGGCGTTCCTCGCGGCGCGACGATGGGCTTGAAATTGCGGATTATCGTGCGGTTGGCAAGGGGGACGTGGCGTGCCTCATGCCTGGCCGGTGAGTTCCCGCAGCCGTTTCACCTCGGCCTCCAGCGCCGCGAGCCGCCGGCCGGCCTCGGCGAGCGCCGCATCCACGTCGGCGGCCTCGAAGCGCTGCGGGATGTGCTGCTCGCAGTTGGAGTCCCAGGCCGCCACCGTGAACAGGATCGCCTGCTCCGGCCGCGCCTTGTAGCCCTCCGGCATCAGCCTTGCGACCAGCGCCGCGTCGCCTTCGACGATGCGCGCCTCGCCCCATATCTTCACGCGCCGCTTGTTCGTGTAGTCGATCAGGAACAACTGCGCCTTGGCGTTCTCCGAGAGGTTGCCCTGGGTGATGTACTGCCGGTTGCCGGCGAAGTCGGCGAAGCCGATGGTCCTCGCGTCGAGCACGCGCAGGAAGCCGGGCGGCCCGCCGCGGTGCTGGATATACGGCTGGCCTTGCGCGTTCGCGGTGGCGAGGAACACGCTGATCTGCGTTTCGATGAACCCCGCCAGGTCGGGCGTGATGCCGGTCTGCCAGCCGCCGTTCTGCTCCATGCGGCCGTACGCGCGCCGCGATCCCTTGCGCGCCTGGATTGCTTTCACCGCCGGTGTGAATGCGACGTCGCTGGAATACGTGTTCGCGCCGCTCATCGCGACCCCCTCAAAGTCCGAGATCGTTGAGGGACGGATGATCGTCCGGGCGGCGTCCCAGCGGCCAGTGATACTTGCGCTCGTCCGGCTTGATCGGCAGGTCGTTGATGCTGGCGATGCGCAGCCGCATCAGGCCCTGCTCGTCGAACTCCCAATTCTCGTTGCCGTAGCTGCGAAACCAGCTTCCGCTGTCGTCGTGCCACTCGTAGGCGAAGCGCACGGCGATGCGGTTGTCGCGGAACGCCCACACCTCCTTGATCAGGCGGTAGTCGAGCTCCTTCGCCCACTTGCGGGTCAGGAACGCCTCGATGGCCTCGCGGCCCTGCAGGAATTCGGAGCGGTTTCGCCACCGGCTGTCGGGCGTGTAGGCCAGCGCGACACGCGCCGGCTCGCGGCTGTTCCAGGCGTCCTCGGCCATGCGGGCCTTTTGCGCTGCGGTTTCGGCGTCGAACGGCGGAAATGGCGGTCGGCTCATGGCGATCCCTCCAGCGGATTTGGAATATCGGAGCCCGGCGCTGCCGATACTAGCCGCAGGCCGTTCACGGATCGATCACAAGTCGGAAATCGGGGAAGGGATTACGCCGCCTGGACGTCGGCGAGGAAGCGCTGCACCTCGGTTTCGAGGTTCTCGGCATCCACGGCGAGCGCATCGGCCAGCGCCTTGACGTCGCCCGCGGTGGTGCGGGCGTCGTCCGACGTGCCCGCCACCCGGCTCATCGCTTCGGCGCCGCCTTGGGCCTCCATCGAGGCGCGATTGACGCCGTCGGCGATGGTGGAGATCGCGGCGTTCTGCTCCTCGACGGTGACCGAGACGGTGGAGGCAATCTCGGACATGTCGCCGATGATGGCGTTGACCTGCGTGATCGCCTGCGCGGCGTCGGCCGCGGCGGATTGGATCGCGCCGATCTGGTCGGCAATCTCCTCGGTCGCCTTGGCGGTCTGGCCGGCCAGCGATTTCACTTCGGCTGCGACCACCGCGAAGCCGCGGCCGGCTTCGCCCGCGCGCGCCGCTTCGATGGTGGCGTTGAGCGCGAGCAGATTGGTCTGCGCGGCAATTGCCTGGATCAACCCGATCACCTCTCCGATCCGGGTCGCGGCGCCGCTGAGGTCCGTCATGGTCTGCGCGGTGCGCTGCGCCTCCGAAACCGCGCGGCCCGCCACTTCGGTGGACTTGGAGGCCTGGCTCGCGATCTCGCTGATCGATGCCGCAAGCTCCTCGACCGAGCTTGCCGCCGCGGTGACGTTCTGCGAGGCGGCATTGACGCTCGTCTCGGCGCTGCGCGCCTCAGCCGACACATTGTCGGCGGCGCTGTTGAGCTTGGTCGCGGAATCTTCGAGCTGCACGGCTGCGCCGCGCAGCTTGCCGAGCGCCTGCTGCACCGAGCTGCGGAACGCGCCGATGGTCGAGGCGATTGCGTCGCCGCGATTTTCCTGCGCGCGGGCCGCTGCGATCTGATCCGCGGTCAACCGTTCGCGCTCGATCATGGTGTCGCGGAACACGATCACCGTGCGCGCCATGCCGCCGATCTCGTCGGAGGCGCGGGTGGCCGGGATTTTGGCCGAAGTGTCGCCTGCGGCAAGCCTGCGCATCGCGTCGGCGAGTCCGTTGAGCGGCCGCGTGATGGTGCGCCCGATCAGCCAGCTGAAGCCGAGCCCGATCAGGACGGCGGCGCAGCCGACCAGGATGATGATGTTCCGGGTCCGCGATTGCGAGGCAGTCAGTCCGGCCGAGGCCGCCACCGCGTTCTGGCGCGCCGAGGCGATGATCTCGTCGGTCATCGGCATGATCTGCCGCAGGTCGAGGTCGAGCGATAGGATGTCGGCCCGGACCGTGTTGGTGCTCGCGATCCATTCCGCGAAGGTGTCGGCGTAGGTCTTCACCTGCTGGGCCAGGCCGGCCTTCATGATTTCGGCGGCGATGATTGCGCCTAGCGCCTGGTTGAAGGTTTTGACCTCCCCCATGAATTCGGTCTGCGCGATGCTGGTCCGCGTCAGCCGGTAATCGCTTTCATACCGGCGCATCACCAGCAGCGAAACCAGCAGCGTCTGCGAGTCGGTCTTGGTCAGCCAGCTCATGTCCTCGTTGATGATGCGCTCGACGGCGGTGGCCGACAGCCGCATCCGCTGCCGGATGCCTTCGTTCTCGGAAAAGCCGAGCGTCATCTGCTCGCGCACCATGTGGTCGAATCGCTTCTTCAACTCGGCGATGCGGGTGCGGAGCCCTTCGATTCCCTGCCGCGCGCCGCCGTGCGCATCGGCTTCGATTTTCTGCAGGCTTTGCTCGGCCGAGTAATGGATATCGACGAATGACTGGATGAGTTCGGTGCCCGGGTTGAGCGCGAAGTCGCGTGCCGCGATCCGCATGCCGCCGAGCAGGCTCTTGAGATCCTGGCTGGTTTCCGCGAGCGCCGACGCGCGCTTCACGCTGGCGAAGGCGTGTTCAACTTCGGCCTGGCCGGTGGTGAAGGCGGTACCGTTCGCGAGAAAGCCGAGCAGCGGGATCGCCGCGAGCAGCACGATCCGGGTGCGGACAGTGACGCCGCACATCATTCGGTTCACTGAGATTGCCATGCGTTGGGCCGTTTCTGCCGCCGGGCGGCGAGGGGCATGCAACCGGAGGTGTTTCCGCTAAAAGGCGTTCAAAATGGTTAAAAATATCCAAAAATGACATCGGACTTGCCGGAAATAGGAGAGTTGTTCGCGTTCCCGAATTGCCGACTGGCGTTGTGCGCTGCACAATGGGAGCGCCGAACGCCAAGCCTCACGGGAGCCTCAAATGCCTCCAGCAGCAATGCCGTCAGCAGCCACGCCGCTCGCTGCCGGGCATGACCTCGTGACCATGGCGCGCGGTGCGACCGCCGCGGCCGAGGCACTGCTCGCCGATGCAACCGCGAAGGTTCGCGAACGTGTCGCGGTGGACGGCCGGCTGGTCAGCAGTCTGTTCGATCGCGAACAGCGCGCCACGCACGGGCTGGCATGGTTCGCGACCTACGTCGAAGCGGTGCGCCAGCTCACCGCCTACGCCACGCGCATGCAGTCCACCAAGCAGCTCACCGAGCTTGAGGAGCTTCTGGTCCGCATCGGACTCGGTGAGTTCCTGGCGCAGATGCTGGGCGGCATCCCGATCAGCCAGGGCGAGATACTGCGGCCGACCGATCTCGGACTGACCGCGCAAGCGGTGGCGGCCCGCGTCACTCCCGAGGTCGAGATGCTGATCGCCTCGGGCAACACCGCGCTGCGCCGTGCCCGCCTGGTCGAATTGATGCGCTCGCATCGCGGCGCCACCGTCGGCGCCTGCGGGCTCGACGAGACGCTCGAATCGATCCGCGATGGCATGCGCCGGTTTGCGGACAAAGAGGTGATGGATCACGCCCAGGGCTGGCACCGTACCAACAGCTACATTCCGCTCGAGATCATCGAACAGATGGCCGACCTCGGCGTGTTCGGCCTCACCATTCCCGAGGAGTACGGCGGCACGGGTCTGGGCAAGGAGTCGATGTGCGTGGTCTCCGAGGAGTTGTCGCGCGGCTATATCGGCGTGGGCTCGCTCGGCACCCGCACTGAGATCGCGGCCGAACTGATCCTCGGCAGCGGCACCGACGAGCAGAAGCAGAAGTGGCTGCCCAAGCTCGCATCCGGTGAGATTCTGCCCACCGCGGTGTTCACCGAGCCCAACACCGGCTCCGATCTTGCCTCGCTGAAGACGCGCGCCACCAGAAGCGGCGACGTCTATCGCATCCAGGGCAACAAGACCTGGATCACCCATCCGGTGCGCGCCGATCTGATGACGCTGCTGGTGCGCACCAATCCGAAAGAGACCGGCTATCGCGGCCTGTCGATGCTGCTGGCCGAGAAGCCGCGCGGCACCGACGCCGAGCCGTTCCCGGTCGAGGGCATGACCGGCACCGAGATCGAGGTGATCGGCTATCGCGGCATGAAGGAATACGAGATCGCGTTCGACGGCTTCGAGGTCAAGGCCGACGCGCTGCTCGGCGGCGTCGAGGGGCTGGGCTTCAAGCAGTTGATGGCGACCTTCGAGTCGGCGCGCATCCAGACCGCGGCGCGCGCCATCGGCGTGGCGCAGGCGGCGATGGAGCAGGCGCTCAGCTACGCGCAGAACCGCGTGCAATTCGGCGAGGCGCTGATCGTGTTTCCGCGCGTCGCCGACAAGATCGCCATGATGGCGGTGGAAATCATGATCGCGCGCCAGCTCACCTATCACGCCGCGCGGGAAAAGGATTCCGGGCGGCGCTGCGATCTTGAGGCCGGCATGGCCAAGCTGCTGGCCGCGCGGGTGGCCTGGGCCGCCGCCGACAACGCCGTGCAGATCCACGGCGGCAACGGCTTTGCGATGGAGTTCCCGATCTCCCGCATCCTGTGCGACGCGCGCATTCTCTCGATCTTCGAGGGTGCCGCCGAAATCCAGGCGCAGGTCATCGCGCGGCGGCTGCTCGACGGC
Source organism: Hyphomicrobiales bacterium (assembly GCA_021730985.1). Lineage (GTDB taxonomy): Bacteria > Pseudomonadota > Alphaproteobacteria > Rhizobiales > Xanthobacteraceae > Z2-YC6860. Next base: position 43,607 of record JAKFYI010000040.1, read on the forward strand.
AGCAATTGACGAAAGCTACGTCCGGTACCCCAGTTCGCGCAGCGCCTGGGCGATGGCGCGATGCAGCGGCGTGTGCGGCACCTCGCCGATCGCGGCCTTGAGTTTTGCGCCGTCAATACGGTGCGGCACCGTCCAGAGATATTCTAGTTCGGAGAGCTCGCGCCCGAGCGCCATCAACTGGCCGATGGTCTTGAGCGTCCACCAACTCATGTGGCGCACGTTGGTCTTGTTGCCGGTGGCGGCCTCGACTGCCTCGATCATTTCGCGGCCGGTGATCGCGTGGCCCGGAAACCCGAACGTCTCGAACGGAGCGAACGTGGCGCGCCGCTCGGCCAGCATGACCGCGGTGTCGGCGAGATCGGGCACGTAGGCCCACGGATGCAATACGGTGTCGGGGCCGGGATAGGTGATGCGGTTCTTCTCCAGTTCCTTGACCACCACCAGATCGAACCAAGAGCCGCGCCCGGAACCGAAAAAATCGCCGGCGCGCAGCACGATCGCGCGCATGCCGCGGTCGCAGGCCTCGTGGATGCGCTGCTCGATCTCGAGGCGCATCTTGCCCTTGCGCATGGTCGGATGCATCGGCGTGCTCTCGTCGAGCACCTCCGGCATGTCGCGGCCGTAGTTCCACACGCTGCCCGGGAACATCAGCGTCGCGCCGCTTCCTTCAGCGGCCGCGATTCCGGCATAGGCGTGGGCCAGCGCATCGCGCCGCCACATCGTGATCATCGGGTTGAGGGCGTTCAGCACGATGGCGCAGCCGCGCGCCGCATCGACCGCGGCGTCCCGCGTCACCACCTCGACGATTTCGGTTCCATGCGCGGCGAACGCCGCCCGGCCGGGACGCACCAGACTTTTCACGCGCCAGCCGGCGTCGCGGAACGCTTGCGCCGCGGCGTAGCCGAAGCGCCCGCCGGCGCCCATCACAAGAATCGATTCCTTCATCGTGCAAACCAACGTCTGTCTGGAGTGGGAGGCGTGCGGTGGCGCGCTGCGCAGCGCGGTGCTAAGAGCATCCGCATGGCGCAATTCATGTCCCAGTATGCCGTCACGATCGCGATTGCCCTGGTGGCGCTCGTGCTGGTGCTCGGCCTGTTCAACATGCTGCGCGGCGGCTCGCCCGACAGGTCGCAAAAGCTGATGCGGCTGCGCGTGCTACTGCAGTTCGTTGCCATCGTCATCGTCATGGCGACGATCTGGATGATGGGCCGCTAGGCCGCGGCTCGGCGCGCGTCAGCGGGACGGTACCGCGCGCATGTATTCTTCTTTCTTTGCCTTCGGCGCCTTGGCCTTTTTCGCCTTTTTCTTCATCGCGTAGGCGTCGCTGTGAGCGGAGGCGTGGGAGTGGTGCGCGAAAGCGGGCGCTGTGGCGGCGGGCATCAGCAAAAAGGTGGCGGCGAGCAAGGCAGCAAGCAAGGGCACGGGCGTCTCCTCATTGGTTCCAGGCGGCGATACGATAGAATAGACCTTACCCCAAATTCGGGCGAATCGAGCGCATGAGGTTGCCATGGTCGTGCTGAACCGTATCTACACGCGCACCGGCGACGATGGCACCACATCGCTCGGCTCCGGCGAACGGCGCAAGAAATACGACCTGCGCGTGGACGCCTACGGCACGCTGGACGAGGTCAACGCCGCAATTGGCATCGCGCGGCTGTCCACGGCGGGGGACGCCGCGCTCGACCTGGCGCTGGGGCGCATCCAGAACGACCTGTTCGACGTCGAGGCCGATCTCTGTCTCTCCGAAAAAGGCCCGGGTGGCGCGCGGCTCACGGTCACCGACGCGCAAGTCGATTGGATCGAGCAGCAGATCGACCGGCTGAATGCCGATCTCGCGCCGCTGCGCTCGTTCATCCTGCCTGGCGGGAGCAGCGCCGCGGCATATCTGCATCTCGCGCGCACCATGTGCCGCCGTGCCGAGCGCATCATGGTGGCGCTGCGCGACCAGCCGAACGAAACCGTCACCGACGCTTCGCTGAAATACGTCAACCGGCTGTCGGACTTCCTGTTCGTGGCGAGCCGCTACGCCAACGACAAGGGCGCGCGCGACGTGCTGTGGGCGCCTGGGCAGAACAGGTAGCGCAATGCGCGTTCCGGCAATCTGGTCGGTGGTGCTGAGCGCGGCACTGGCCTCGCCCGTCTCGGCCGACCCGCTGAGCGACCTCACCAAAGGCGGCAGCGACGCCTGCTTCCGCCGCGCGTATGACGCAGCCCACCTGCGCAAGATTCCCGGTCAGCAGGTCACGACCATGACGGTCTGGATCAAGGGCGGCCCCCTCGACTCCAACAGGGGCGGCAACATCGGCCTGGCGCTGATCCGGCGCGGCGATCCGCAGCCGCTGTTCCTGTCCGGCGATTGCTCCTGGGGTAACTTCAAGAGCCCGCCGAGCTGGATGCCGTCGTTCCGGAAGAACGCCGGTGCCGGATGCGTGACGCTCGCGGTTCCCGACGTGTTTCCGAACGTCAGCAGCGCGGAGGAGGGCGGCGGCATCATTCTCGACCCGGCGCCGGACGGCCGGACCATGATGGTCCACCTCGACGATTCCCAGGTGATGGTGAAGCGGGCCAAGCGGGGGGACGCGATGAACATCAAACTCGGGGCCGACGACCGGGTGTTCCGCCTGGCGCGGACCGACCTGTTGACCTGCGGTTTCGTCAAGGATGCCGTGACGACGATGGAAACCGAGCCCGCACGTTGACCCCGAATAGGCCGGCTATTAGGGTGCGCCGCACCAATTTCCAGGCCAAATCCGGTCTTGGGAGCAGAACAGCAACATGAAGATCGTGGTCGCCGTAAAGCGTGTCGTCGACAAGGACATCAAAATCCGCGTCAAGGCGGATGGTTCGGGCGTCGAACTCGCCAACGTCAAGATGTCGATGAATCCATTCGATGAGATCGCAGTCGAAGAAGCGATCCGTCTCAAGGAAGCCGGCAAGGCGACCGAGATCATCGCGGTGTCGATCGGCCCGCAACAGGCCGGCGAGACCATCCGCACCGCGCTCGCGATGGGCGCTGACCGCGGCATCCTGGTGAAGGTTGACGGCCCGGTCGAACCGCTGACGGTTGCGAAAATTCTCAAGGCTGTGACCGATGCCGAAAAGCCCGGCCTCGTCATTCTCGGCAAGCAGGCGATCGACGACGACTGCAACCAGACCGGCCAGATGCTGGCGGCGCTGACCGGCTGGCCGCAGGGCACGTTCGCATCCAAGCTCACGATCGACGGCGACAGCATTCAGGTGACGCGCGAGGTCGATGGCGGCTTGCAGACGGTGAAGCTGAAAGGGCCCGCGATCGTCACGACGGACCTGCGCCTCAACGAGCCGCGCTACGCTTCGCTGCCGAACATCATGAAGGCGAAGAAAAAGCCGATCGAGGAAAAGACGCCGGATGCCTACGGCGTCGATACCAAGCCGCGCCTCGAAGTGCTGAAGACGGTGGAGCCGGCCGGCCGCAAGTCCGGTGTGAAGGTCGGCTCGCCCGCCGAACTGGTGAGCAAGCTCAAGGACGCGGGGATTATCTGATGACCACGCTTCTGCTCGCCGAGCACGACAACAAGTCCCTCAAGGACTCAACCAACAAGGCGCTGACCGCCGCGAAAGAACTGGGCGGCGATGTTCATGTGCTGGTCGCCGGCAGCGGCTGCAAGGCTGTGGCCGACGCCGCGGCCAAGCTCGACGGTGTGAAGAAGGTGTTGCTCGCCGACGCGCCGGCCTACGAGCACGCGCTCGCCGAACCGCTCGGCGCGCTGATCGTTTCGCTCGCCGGTTCGTATGACGCGATCGTCGCGCCCGCCACCACCAACGGCAAGAACGTGATGCCGCGCGTCGCGGCGCTGCTCGACGTCATGCAGGTGTCGGAGGTTAGCAAGGTGATTGCGCCGGACACGTTCGAGCGGCCGACTTACGCCGGCAACGCGGTGCAGACCGTGAAGTCGAAGGACGCCAAGAAGGTTCTCACCATCCGCACCTCGACGTTCCAGGCGACCGGCGAGGGCGGCTCAGCCCCGGTTGAGGCCGCGGCTGCCGCGGCCGATCCCGCGATCTCGTCGTTCGTCGGCGAGGAGCTGTCGAAGTCGGAGCGGCCCGAGCTCACCTCGGCCAAGGTCATCATCTCCGGCGGCCGCGCCATGCAGAGCCGCGAGAACTTCGCCAAGTACATCGAGCCGGTGGCCGACAAGCTCGGCGCCGCGGTTGGCGCCTCGCGCGCCGCGGTGGATGCCGGCTATGCGCCGAACGACTGGCAGGTCGGCCAGACCGGCAAGGTGGTAGCCCCGGAACTCTATATCGCGGTCGGCATTTCAGGCGCGATCCAGCACCTGGCCGGCATGAAGGACTCCAAGGTGATCGTGGCGATCAACAAGGACGAGGAGGCGCCCATTTTCCAGGTCGCCGACTACGGGCTGGTGGCGGACTTATACCAGGCGCTGCCGGAACTCGGGGCCGAACTGGACAAGATCAAGCGCTGAAAATCGGCTATCCTGGGCATCTCCCGGCAGCGGGATCATCGGGATTGAATAAGAAGAACATCATGGCGCAGACCATTCGCAAGATCGGCATTGTCGGCGCGGGCCAGATGGGCAACGGCATCGCCCACGTCTGCTCGCTGGCCGGAATGCCCGTGGTGATGCACGACGCCTCCGCGGACCGCATGAAGGCCGCGCTCGCCACCATCAGCGGCAACATGGCGCGCGACGTGAGCCGCCAGCGTCTCAAGGATGAAGATCGTCAGACCGCGCTCAAGCGCATCTCGACCGTCGATAGTTTCGAGGGCCTGTCGGACTGCGACCTTGTCATCGAGGCCGCGACCGAAAAGGAAGAGGTCAAGCGCAAGATCTTCACCGATCTGTGCCCGGCGCTGAAGCCGGAGGCGCTGGTCGCCACCAACACGTCATCCATCTCGATCACGCGGCTGGCGGCTTCGACCGACCGGCCCGAGAAGTTCATCGGCATTCATTTCATGAATCCGGTTCCGCGCATGGAGCTGGTTGAGGTGATCCGCGGCATCGCCACCAACGACGCCACATTCGAGACCTCCAAGGCCTTCGTCCTCAAGCTCGGCAAGCGGATCGCCGTCTCCGAGGATTTCCCAGCCTTCATCGTCAACCGCATCCTGTTGCCGATGATCAACGAGGCGATCTACACGCTCTACGAGGGCGTCGGCAACGTCGAGGCGATCGACACCGCGATGCGGCTCGGCGCGCACCATCCGATGGGGCCGCTGGAGCTCGCCGATTTCATCGGCCTCGACACCTGTCTGTCGGTGATGCAGGTGCTGCACGAGGGACTGGCGGATTCGAAATACCGGCCGTGCCCGCTGCTGGTGAAGTACGTCGAGGCCGGCTGGCTCGGCCGCAAGGCGCAGCGCGGCTTCTACGACTACCGTGGCGAAAAGCCGGTGCCGACAAGGTGATGTATCGGTTTCGTCATTCCGGGGCGGCGCCGTGAGCGCGTTCACGCGCGTCTTCGACGCGCTATGGCGCCGAACCCGGAATCCAGAACCACATTCGGAACTCGTAGCTGGATTCCGGATCGCTGCTTCGCAGCGATCCGGAATGACAGGGGAGTGAGCATGCCATGAACCCCACCATTCGAAATTGCCTGGCGCCGGATCGCAATCCGCGCAAGCCGAAGCTGACGCTGCCGAAGGGCGCGATCGACACCCACGTCCATGTGTTCGTCGAGTCGAAGTACAAGATGAACCCTGATCGCGGCTACAACCCGCCGGACTCCACGCTCGACGACCTCAAGCACCTGCACAAGACGCTCGGCGTCGAACGCGTGGTGTTCACCCAGCCGTCCACCTACGGCGCCGACAACTCCGCGATCCTCGATGGCATGACGGCGCTCAACGCCGAGACGCCGAATCGCGCGCGCTGCGTGGTCGCGATCACCATGGACATCACCGACAAGGAGCTTGAGGCGCTCGACAAGAAGGGCGCGCGCGGCGTGCGGCTCAACACCGACAACAAGGGCGGCATGCCGGTGCGCTTCGACCAGATCGGCGAGCTCGAGGCGCGCATCAAGCCGTTCAACTGGCACTTCGAGTGGCTGTTTCCCGGCAAGGACATCGTCGAACTGATGCCGATCCTCAAGAGCGTGAAGATCCCGCAGTCGATCGGCCATTTTGCCTATCAGCCGGCCAAGGACACGATCAAGGCGCCGGGCTTCCAGGCGCTGCTCTCCCTGATGAAGGACGGCAACACCTGGATGAAGATTTCCGGCGCCAACCGCGTCAGCGCCACCGATCTGCCGCCCTACGACGACGTCACGCCGATGGCGCACGCGCTGATCGAAGCCGCGCCCGACCGCATCATGTGGGGCACCGACTGGCCGCATCCGAACAAGTACGTCGTCAATCCGAACGACGGCGATCTGGTGGACTGGTTCGGCATCTGGGTGCCGGACGCCGCCGTGCAGAAGAAGATCATGGTGGACACGCCGGCGAAGTTTTACCGGTTTTGATCGAACGCGCTTGCGCGGGCTATTGCCGTTCGACTGTGGCGACGCCGGGCGGCGTGGCGAGCCAGCCATGGCGCCGGCTCGACCAGTACAATGTCCCGGGCTGTTCGAACGCGGGATCGGCGAAGCAGCCGATCGTCACGCCGATCACGTCGGGCCAGGCTTCGAGGCGCGAGAACACCGTGCAGCCGCATTCCGGGCAGAAGTTCGATTCGTTGAAGCGGCCGGACTCCGCGACGCGCCGGTGGCTCTTGAACGCGCCGCGCACCGTCGCATCGGCGCGTGCGTAAAACGCCGTGCAGGAAAACACGCTGCCGCTGCGGCGCTGGCATTCGAGGCACGCGCAGGCGTGGATGCTGACCGGCGGCGCTGTGACCGAAACGGTCAGCGCGCCGCAGGTGCAGGCCGCGGTTTTCGGATAGTTGGGAGTAGATTCCGCCACGCGCTGCCTCCTCAAATGAGGGGGCAGGGTGCAATGCGGAAGGCGCAAAGGAAAGTGCCACGCGTCCCGGCCTAGCGCCGAAGGCGCGCGAGCCGGGACCCCGGTTGGTCACGGGAAGGAAGAAACCGGGATCCCGGATCTCCTTCGCCGTGCTCAGTCGCCCGGGACGCGAGGCGCTACGATACGATCTTGGTCTTGAAGCCGCCCCAGATCATCCGCTTGCCGTCGAACGGCATTTTCTTGGGGTCCATCATGTTGGCGAGCCGCTTGTCGGTCATCACCTTTTTCATGATGCGGTCGCGGTCGGCGCGCGACTTGTAAACGATGTAGGAGAAGATCACGGTCTCGCCGCGCTTGAGCTTCACGCTGCGCGGGAACGAGGTCCACTTGCCCTTCTGGACGTCGTCGGCGACGCACTCGACGTACTCCAGCGCGCCGTGATCCTTCCAGACCTTGCTGGCGAGTTTGGCGAGCTTCAGATAGGCGTTCAGTTTCCTTGTCGGCACCGGCACGATAAATCCATCGACGTAAGACATGGGCTTCTCCCTGGGTTGAGCCATCGCTGGTGAAATGATTCGGCCGCTCGGTCTAGCTTTGCTTCCTTACCGGATCGGAAACGTGGCGAAGTAAGGCTCCGCCTCCCGCAGCACGCGCGCGAACGACGGCCGCTCCTTCAATCGTTGCAGATAACGCGCCGCGTTCTTGTAGTTGCCGGCGAGGGGCGACAATTTGTCCGCGTAGAACAGCGCGGGCGCCGCCGCGCAATCCGCCATGGTGAAGGCATCGCCCATCGCCCAGGTGTCTTTCGTCATCGCGCGGTCGATGATGCCGAGCGCGACGTCGAGCCGTTGGCGAGCATCTTCCACGCCGAAGGCGTCGCTCTGTCCCGGCGCCCGAAACGTGTCGGTGACGATCTTCTGCATCGGCTGCATGACGTGCAGGTCGTAAAACCGATCGCGGAAGCGCGTCTGCCGCATGAAATCCGGATCGCCCGGCAGGAAGCGCGTCGCGCCGGGATAATGCTGGTCGAGATACTCGATGATGATGCTGGATTCCGGCACCAGCGCGTCGCGCGCCTCGTCGCGCAACACCGGGAACTTGCCGATCGGCCAGATCGTCTTGAACGCGGCTGTCGCGGCCGGGTCCATCAAATCGACAATGTGCGGCTCGAACGGCGTCGCATTCTCGTACAGCGCGATCAGCGCCTTGTGACAGAACGACGACAGCGGATGGAAGTACAGGGTGAGGGACATGGCGCGCTCGCTTCATTATCTGCAGGAATTCCTCCTTCGGCTCGATCTCAGGTGAACATCCGCTCCAGCTTGTCGAGGCAGCCGATCCAGCCGTACTCGTGCCGGTCGCGTGCCGGCTCGTCGGCGAACTGCTCGTGGATCAGCGTCAGGATGCAGCCCTGGCCCTCCGGCTTGATCATTACGGTGACGAACGATTCGCGCTCCGGCATCGTGCGCCACGCCCAGGTGAAGGCGAGCTTGCGGTCCTGCTCGACCTCGCGGTATTCGCCGCCGACGCTGTGCTGTTCGCCATCCTCGGTGCTGAATTCGATCCGGTAGAGGCCGCCGACGCGCACGTCGGTCTCCGCCCGCGTGATAGGGCCGGAGTCGGGCCCGAACCACTTCACGAGGTGTGCGGGGTTCGTCCAGGCGGCGTAGACTTTTTCCGGCGCCGCATTGAGACGACGTTTGAGGGTGAGGCTTGGCTTGACGGCTTGGCTTGAGGCTGTTCCGGCGGACATTTGTCTTCCTCCACGAATGCGGCCAATTGATCGAGTTGCCTGTTCCAGAAGCGCAGGTAGCGATTGAGCCAATCCATCGCTTCCTCCATCGGCGTCGCCTTGAACCCGCATGCGACGACGCGGCCGGTCTTGCTGCGCGTGACGAGCCCGGCATCGGAGAGCACGTCGAGGTGCTTCATGATCGCGGGCAGCGAAACCGGGAATGGCTTCGCCAGCTCGCTGACCGAGAGGCTCTCGCCCGCGCTGAGCTTCGCGATGATCGCCCGCCGGGTCGGGTCCGAAAGGGCCGCGAAGGTTCGATCCAAGGCTGGATCTTGATACTTAACCATATGGTTAAGTTTAGAGATGCCGCTCCGCGATGTCAACGCGCCGCGCGGAAATAATTTTCACGACGCCGTGAGGCGGAACTTCTCGCGGAGGAACCGCGCCGGGCGGTCGTCGATGGCGGCAAGGCCGAGCGCGATGGCGCCCATGCCGGCCAGCTGGCGGAGTTGGATGTATTCATCCAGCAGCAGCAGGCCGAGCAGGATCGCGCTGACCGGCACCAGGAAGGTGACGAGCAATGCATTGGTTGCACCGGCCCGGTTGAGAATGCGGAAGAAAATCAGATAGGCGATCGCGGTGGAAAAGACGGCGAGCGCCACCATCGCCGAGATCGCAGCGCCCGAGATGTGCGGCAGCGTCCAGGGCCGGTCGATCAGCAGCGCGAACGGCGCCAGCAGCACCGCGGACACGATGAGCTGGCCGCCTGCGATCACCACCGGCTTGTGGCCGCGCAGCCGCCGCGAGTAGACCGCGCCGAGCGCATAGGAAAACGCCGCGGCGAGCAGCGCGATCTGCGCCAGCACATGCCGGCCAAGTTCGCTCAACAGATCGGGCCCGATCAGTACAACAACGCCGATGAAGCCCGCCAGCAGGCCGACCGCGCGTCCCGGCGTCAGCTTGTCGTCGGCCGTTGCCGCGTGCGCGATCAGCACGGTGAACAGAGGACTGGTCGCGTTGAGGATCGAGGCAAGCCCGATCGGAATGTGCTGCTGGCCCCAGAAGATCAGCGTGAACGGAATAGCGTTATTGATCGCAGCCACCACAGCGAACATCCGCCAGGTCGCCAGGTCTCGCGGCAAAGCGCCACCAAGCGGCCGGATCAGCAGCGCGATCACCGCGCCCGCGATCAGCACGCGGCCAAGCGCCAGGGTGAGCGGCGGGATTTCCAGCACGGCAACCTTGGCGAAATAGAACGAGCCGCCCCACAACACCGACAGGGCGATCAGCAGCAGCCAGTCGGTCGCGGACATGACCAGCGGGGAGGGTGGGGCGGAAGTGGAAGGCATTGGGATACCGGACTTTCGCAGTATTATGGTGCAACTCCTGGAAGCCTAACGGCGGGGAAAGCCCCAGATGCCGGCGGAGACCCCGCCGATGACTAGGCTCTCAAAGTGGCTGTCTGA
>JAKFYI010000034.1 GCA_021730985.1 Hyphomicrobiales bacterium
CGCGGACGGAGTGGGAGCCGGTCAAGGCGCTCACCTTCGGCGTGGACGTGATCTACGAGAACATCGACACGGCGACCTGCAGCGCAGCGGGAACGTGCGTGATCACCGCACAGGGCGGCAAGCCGGCTGGCACCTACAACTCCGCCAACCTCGGCGCGGTCAACGGCTCGTTCCGCGTGCAGCGTAACTTCCTGCCCTGATCGGCAGGATTGTTCCTCCACTATCGACCCCCGGCGGCGAACCCGCCGGGGGTTTCTCTCTTGAGGAGCAGAGCGATGCCGCAGTCATTGTCCGCTGTTCCGTCCAACCATCACATCCAAGTCAACGATGCGCTCCATCTTGAGCGCACGGCGTTCGGAGCGAAGCTGCGTGCCGCGCGGGCGGTGCTCGGTCTGAGCCAGGATGACGTCGCCGGTCACGTCGGGCTGACGCAACGCTCGGTCCATCGCATCGAACAAGGGCTGGTTGAGCCCCGCCTGCGCACCATGCTGGCGATCGAGCAGTTCTGGAGCGACCGCGAAATCGCGTTCGAAGACCTGCCGGACGGCGGTTTCCGGCTCGTGGTCAAAGGCGCGCTGCTCCGCGGCGAGTAGCGGCCAACGGCCGACGCTTTCACAACTTCACAACCTGTTCTTGATGCCCAGCCTGCCTTTCAGCAGGCGGCCCTTTGACGCCGTTCGTTCGGATCAACTCCCCGAGATAGTGCCGAAGACCACCTGGCGCGGCATGAGCGTCCAGGAGCCGGAAAGGACCGCGTCGCCTGACCGTTCAAACTCGATCGAGCCGGCAAACGTGCCCGCAGGGTTAACGTGTCCTTAATGGATTGAGTCCGATGCTAACCGCAGTGGTCAACCGCTGCGGGGATTTTCATGCTGCCCGAACGCCGCATGTTCGAAGACGAGTCCTGTCCGGTACCCGAAAAAGTGCTGGGGGACATGTACCGCGCCAATTCGCACGGGCTCAACGAGCTCATCGCGACCGTGCCGCCATCGGTGCGCGGCATGCTGGCGATGTACTGCTATCGCCGAGCCCATCTGACTTCAATCGGACTCGCCATCGCCGCGACCTGCGACGAGGGCGATCTCACGCTGCACGGCGGCAACGCGGGAGCGGTGCTGTTCGCGAAATCGCGCGAAGCGCCGGAGGCGCCCAGGCTCGCTCCGAATCTGGCCGGCCGCCGGCGCATCACGCTGGCGAGCGGCACGTTGCGGAACATGGTCCCGGCCGAGGTCGAAGACCTCGTCGAGACGCAGCCGTAGCGGTCTGCCGCGCCACAATCGCAACCTCGCGTTTACCGCGCCCGCCGTAGGACATCGTCCGAGCCCCATTTTCGCCGGGATTTGGCTCGGGTATGATTGCGGCTGAGCGGGTGGCAGGCTCTTGTCAGGGCCGCCCGGTGTTGCGTTGAGGGCTGGATGGGGCGGCGTGTTTTCCCGGCGGGATTGTTCGAGGCTGCGCGGATTGGCGCGGCTTTGATGTTGGCGCTGTGTCTGGCGAATTGCGGGAAATCAAACAACGTCGATTCGAAATACGGCGTGCCGGCGAGCCAGCGCGTGGTCGATGCCGGCGAGCCGGTGCCCAAGGGCGGCGGCACCTATCGGGTCGGCAAGCCCTACCAGGTGGCGGGCCGCACCTACGTTCCCGAAGAGAACACCAGCTACAACGCCGAGGGCGTGGCGTCGTGGTATGGCGTCGAATTTCATGGCCGCCGCACCGCCAACGGCGAAGTGTTCGACATGGAATCGATCTCGGCGGCACATCCGACGCTGCCGATCCCGAGCTACGTGCGGGTCACCAACCTGCGCAACAAGCGTTCGCTGATCGTGCGCGTCAACGACCGCGGTCCGTTTCATGAGAACCGCGTGATCGACGTCTCGGTGCGGGCGGCGAAGATGCTCGACTTCCATCGCTTCGGCGTCTCCCGCGTTCGCGTCGAATACGTCGGCCGCGCCGCGCTCGAAGGTTCCGACGACGAGAAGCTGGCAATGACGTTGCGCACCGATGGCTCACCGGCGCAGGGCCCGGTGACGCGGGTTGCGGCCAATCAGCCGAGCCGGCCGTCGAGGCCGAGCCAGACCTTCCAGTCCGAATATTTCGATCCCAAACCCTCAGTCCGCACCGACACGGAGGCCGCGCCGCGGCGTGTCGTGGAGCAGCCGGTTCGTATCGTGCGGGGTGCTCCGAGCGCCGCGCCGGAAACCGTGGCGCGGGCGCCGGCAAGGCCTGGCTATGCGGTGGCATCGGAAACCTCGCAGCCTGCGCCGCGCACGGCAGCGGCCGAGAATTCGTTCGATTCCCGGTTCGCCCCCGCCGCGGGTTCGGCTCCGCCCGCGAGCAACGCGCCGGTGTCTGCGTTTGCGCCGCGTTTTGACGGTGTGATGACCGGACGCGGCATCTACTAGCGGCGTCGCGGCCATTTTCTTGCCCCCGATGGCTTGCTAAGTCATGGCCGCACGAGAGGCGTCCACCCTGGCTTCCATGTCGCGGCTGCTGCGGCTCACACTCCTGATTTCGGCTGGGCTGTTGGCCGGGCTCGCAGCCGTATGGCCGGCGCCGGCTCCTGCGCCCGGCACATTTCAGACCTCGGTGCCTTACGCGATCCTGATCGAGGCCGAGACGGGCACCGTGCTGTTCGAGAAGTCGGCCGACCAGCTGGTGCCGCCGTCCAGCCTTGCCAAGCTGATGACCGCGGAGGTGGTGTTCGACCAGGTGGCGCTCGGCAACATCAAGCTCGACGAGGAGTTCGTCGTCAGCGAGAACGCCTGGCGCAGGGGCGGCGCGCCGTCCGGCGGCTCCACCATGTACGCCGCGATCCACAGCAAGATCAAAGTGAGAGATTTGCTGAGCGGCGTCGTCATCCATTCCGGCAACGACGCCTGCATCGTGCTGGCCGAAGGCATCGCCGGCAACGAGGCCTCGTTCGCTCGCCTGATGAACGACCGCGCCCGCGAGCTCGGGCTCGACCGGCTGAATTTCACCAACTCCACCGGCCTGCCGGATCCGGATCAGCGCGTCACCGTGCGCGAACTGGCCAAGCTCGCGCAGCACATCATCCGCAGCTATCCCGAGCGGTACAAACTCTACGGCGAGCGCGAGTTCACCTGGAACAAGATCCGCCAGCAGAACCGCAATCCGCTGCTCGCCATGAACATCGGCGCCGACGGGCTCAAGACCGGCTTCACCAAGGAGGCGGGTTACGGCCTGGTCGGCTCGGCGATGCAGCAGGGCCTGCGCCTGATCGTCGTGGTCAATGGCGCCAAGCACGAAAAGGAACGCGCCGACGAGGCGCGCAAGCTCCTGGAGTGGGGCTTCCGGGCGTTCGAGACGCGGCTGCTGTTCGCCGAAGGCCAGACCGTGGCCGAGGCAAAGGTCTATGGCGGCGCCAAGGGACGCGTGGCGCTGCTCGGCAAGGGGCCGATTAACCTGATGGTGCCGCGCGGCGTGTCGGACCGGATCAGCGCCAAGATGGTGTACACCGGCCCGGTGCGGGCGCCGGTGCAGCAGGGGCAGGCGATCGGCAAGCTTCAGGTCTGGCGCAACGACGCGCTGGCGCTCGAGGTGCCGCTCCAGGCTGCCGAGGACATCGGCACCGGCAACACAACTCAGCGCGCCTTCGATGCCGCGAGCGAACTGCTGATCGGCGTGGTCCGGGCGGGCTTCGGCAAGCTGTAGTTGTTGCCAATGTCCCCAGTTTCAGGGGCCATTCCGGTGGCATTCGGCGGCGGCAATTCGTACATGCTAGAGCGTGTCCCGAAAAGTGGGAACAGAATGCGCGGACGTTTCATCACGTTTGAAGGCGGGGAGGGCACGGGCAAGTCGACCCATGCCGCCCGGCTCGCCGAGCGTCTGAAGTCGTTCGGCGTGGGCGTGCATCAGACGCGCGAACCGGGCGGTTCGCTGGGAGCCGAGATCATTCGCTATGTCATTCTCTCCGGCGTTGCCAAGCCGCTCGGCGCCGAGGCCGAGGCAGTGCTGTTCGCGGCCGCTCGCAACGACCATCTCGACACGGTGATCCGGCCGGCGTTGCAGCGCGGCGTGTGGGTGCTGTGCGACCGATTTGCGGACTCCACGCGGGTCTATCAGGGCGTCGCCGGCAATGTGGATCCCCGCTCGATCCGCGCGCTGGAGCGCATCGTGGTTGGCGACACCAAACCCGATCTCACCTTCATCCTCGACGTGCCGGCGGCCGAAGGCATGAAGCGCGCCGCCATGCGCCGCGGCGCGTCGGGTGCCGACCGTTTCGAGGACGAGGCACTGGCGTTCCACGAAAAGCTGCGCGACGGCTTCCTCATGCTCGCGGCCAACGAGCCGTCCCGCTGCGTGCTGATCGATGCGACCGCGCCGAGGGACGACGTGGCCGAGCAGATTTGGCGCACGGTCAACGAGCGGTTCGATCCGTCCACCGCGCCGGCGCACCTGGAAGGCGCTGCTTCGTAAAGCAAGCAATGGCGCCTCCTCTCATCCAGCTCAAGAATATCGCGTTGACCTTTGGCGCCACGCCATTGCTCACCGACGCCGAGCTTTCGGTGTCCGCGGGCGAGCGGGTCTGCCTGGTGGGCCGCAACGGATCGGGCAAGTCGACGCTGCTGAAGATCGCGGCCGGCCTGATCGAGCCGGACCACGGAACTGTTTTCGTACAGCCGGGCGCGACAATCCGCTATCTGGCGCAGGAGCCCGACTTCGGCGGCATGACGACGACCCAGCAGTACGTCGAGGCGAGCCTCGGGCCGGATGGCGACGAATACCAGGCGCGCTATGCGCTGGAGCAGGTGGGGCTGAACGGCAGCGAGGATCCGGCGCATCTGTCCGGCGGCGAGGCCCGCCGCGCGGCGCTCGCAGGCGTTCTGGCGCCCAATCCCGACATTCTGCTGCTCGATGAGCCCACCAACCATCTCGATCTCACCGCGATCGAATGGCTGGAGCGCGAACTCGCCAGCCGGCGCATGGCTCTGCTGATGATCAGCCATGACCGCCGCTTTTTGGCTAATCTGTCGCGCGCCACGGTCTGGCTCGACCGCGGCGAGACGCGGCGCATTGAGCAGGGCTTCTCCGCGTTCGAGGAATGGCGCGACGACGTGCTGGCGGAGGAGGAGCGCGACCAGCACAAGCTCGACCGCAAGATCGTCGCCGAGGAACACTGGCTGCGCTACGGCGTGTCGGGACGGCGCAAGCGCAACGTCAAGCGGCTCGGCAATTTGCATGCGTTGCGCGAGGCGCGGCGCACCTATCGCGGCGCGCTTGGCGTCGCCACCCTGAGCGCCGCGGCTGCCGAGAACTCCGGCAAGCTGATCATCGAGGCAAAGGACGTCGGCAAGTCCTACGACGGTGTGCCGATTGTCAGCGGCTTCTCGACCCGCATCCAGCGCGGCGACCGCATCGGTATCGTGGGCCCGAACGGCACCGGCAAGACCACGCTGGTCAGCCTGCTGACGGGTGCGCTTGAACCCGACAGCGGCACAGTGCGGCTCGGCGCCAATCTGGCGATGACGACGCTCGACCAACATCGCGAGAGCCTCGATCCCAACACCACGCTATCCGATGCGCTGACCGGCGGCGGCAGCCAGACCATGCTGATCGGCGAACAGGCGCGGCATGTGGTCAGCTACATGAAGGACTTCTTGTTCCAGCCGGAGCAGGCGCGCACGCCGCTCAGCCGGCTGTCGGGCGGCGAACGCGGCCGGCTGATGCTGGCGAGGGCCTTGGCAAAACCGTCGAACGTGCTGGTGCTCGACGAGCCGACCAACGATCTCGATCTCGAAACGCTCGACGTTCTCGAAGAAATGCTGGGCGACTACGCCGGCACGGTCCTGCTCATCAGCCACGATCGCGACTTCCTCGACCGGCTGGTCAACGCGGTGATCGTTCCCGAAGGCGAGGGGCGCTGGCAGGAATACGCCGGCGGCTACTCCGACATGCTGGCGCAGCGCGGCGGCGATCTTGGCGCCGATCTTGGCGGTGACGCCGGGGCCGAGACGGCCAAACAGGCCAAGTCCGGCAAGAACGCGGCGCCGATGCCGTCGGAACGCAAGCGGCGCCTGAGCTTCCACGAGAAACACGCGCTGGAGACGTTGCCGGCCACCATGACCGCGCTGCAGTCCAGGATGCAGGCCCTACAGCGGCGGCTGGCCGATCCCGGCCTCTACGCGCGGGACCGCAAGGCGTTCGACGAGGCCTCGGCGGCGCTGGTCACCGTACAGGCGGAACTCGCCGGGGCGGAAGAAAAATGGCTGGCGCTGGAAATCCTGCGTGAGGATATCGCGGAGCAGTGATCGCCGGCCTTGCGGGAGGCGAGGCGGGTGAATTACCTGTGGTGCGTGAGCCCGGCCAAAGACCCCGACAATTCAGACGCCTTGCCGCATCCGCGCGAGACCGCGGAGATGTTCGGCCATGCCGACGCCGAACGGGTTCTGCTCGATGCCTACAAGGGTGGGCGCATCCCGCATGCCTGGCTGATCGGCGGCGAACCCGGCATCGGCAAAGCGACGTTGGCCTACCGGATGGCGAAATTCGTGCTGGCGCATCCCGATCCGTCGGACCCTGTGGTGCAGAGGGCCGCCTCGCTCGCGGTGCCCGCGGATCAGCCCGTCGCGCGCCGCGTCGTCAGCCAGTCCCACACCGATCTGCTGACGCTGGAGCGGGTGTTCAACGAAAAGACCGGTAAGCTGTTCTCCTCGATCCGGGTCGACGATGTCCGACGCACGGTGTCGTTTTTCGGCTCGACGGCGGGCGAGGGCGGCTGGCGGATCGCCGTCGTCGATACGGTCGATGAGTTGGAGAAGGCAGGGGAGAACGCGCTTCTCAAAGTGCTGGAGGAGCCGCCGCCCCGCTCGCTCCTTCTGCTGGTGACCCACGCCCCCGGCCGCGCGCTGCCCACCATCCGCTCGCGCTGCCGGATGTTGCTGCTTCGTCCGCTGGAGGCGCCCGAAGTCGCGCAGGCCGTCGCAGTCGTCGATCGCGAGGCGGAGAAAACCGATATCCAAGCCGCAGCCGAAGCCGCCGGCGGCTCGGTGTCGCGCGCGCTGGCCCTGCTCGATGGGCCGGCGCTGGAGATGCGTCGTCGCGTCGTCGGCCTGCTCGATGGCCTGCCCCAGGTCGATCAGCGGGCGCTGCATGCGCTGAGCGACAAGCTGGGCGGCGTGGACGTGGCGCCGCTTGCCGCATTCATGGACACGGTGAATTCCTGGCTGAGTGCGCAGCTCGCCAGCCACGCGCAGGACAGGGCGCGCATGGCGCGCCTCGCGCAGGCCTGGGACAAGGTCAACAGCGCCGGCCGTGACGTCGAGGAGTACAATCTGGACCGGCGGCCGCTGGTGTTCACGGTGTTCGGCGCGCTGGCCGAGGCGGCGCGGAGGTAGCCTGCGCGGCAGCCTCGCCTTGCCCAATTGGCCCTTGGTTGATACCAACCCGCATGGCCGAAAAGCCCCGCTATTACATCACCACCGCGATCTCCTATCCCAACGGGCCGCCCCACATCGGGCACGCCTATGAGGTGATCGCGACGGACGCCATCGCCCGCTTCAAGCGGCTCGACGGCTATGACGTGTTCTTCCTCACCGGCACCGACGAGCACGGCCAGAAGATCCAGCAGACCGCCTCGAAGGAGGGGATCACCGCGCAGGAGCTGGTGGACCGCAACGTGCTGCGCTTCCGCGCGATGGTCGAGCGGATGAACTGCTCGAACGACGACTTCATCCGCACCACCGAGGAGCGCCATCACCGCTCGTCGGAGGAAATCTGGCGCCGGATGGAGAAGAACGGCGACATTTATCTCGCGAAATATGCCGGCTGGTACTCGATTCGCGACGAACGCTACTTCGCCGAGGACGAGACGCGCGTGAACGATCACGGCACGCGGCTTGCCATCGAGACCGGCACGCCGGTCGACTGGGTCGAGGAGGAGAGCTACTTCTTCAAGCTCTCAGCCTACCAGGACAAGCTGCTCGCCCTGTACGAGCGCGAGAACTACGTGCTGCCGAAGGAGCGCCTCAACGAGGTGGCGAGCTTCGTGCGCGGCGGCCTGCAGGATTTGTCGATCTCGCGCACCACGTTCGACTGGGGCATCCGCGTTCCCGGCAATCCCAAGCACATCATGTACGTCTGGGTCGATGCGCTGACCAACTACATCACGGCGGCGGGGTTCCCGGACGACGGCAGCGAGAAATTCAAGCGCACTTGGCCGGCCGATCTGCATGTGATCGGCAAGGACATCGTGCGCTTCCACGCGGTGTACTGGCCGGCGTTCCTGATGTCGGCCGGTCTTGAAGTGCCGCGCCGCATCTTCTCTCACGGTTTTCTTTTCAACCGCGGCGAGAAGATGTCGAAGTCGGTCGGCAACGTGATCGATCCGTTCGATCTGGCGGACGCCTACGGCGTCGATCAGTTCCGCTATTTCTTCCTGCGCGAGGTGCCGTTCGGCCAGGACGGCAATTACAGCCACGAGGCGATCGCCAACCGCATCAACGCCGATCTCGCCAATGACCTCGGCAACCTGGCGCAGCGCTCGCTGTCCATGATCGGCAAGCAACTGGGCGGCGTGCTGCCCACGCCGGGCGCATTCAGCGAGGCCGACAGGACGATGCTGACCGCGGCCGACGCCATGATAAACGCGGCCCGCGAGCACATGGACACGCAGCAGCTTCACCAGGTGCTCAACGTGGTTTGGGCCGTGGTCGCCGACGCCAACCGCTATTTCGCGGGCGAAGCGCCGTGGGCGCTGGCGAAGACCGATCCGCCGAAGCAGGGCACCGTGCTCTACGTCACCGCCGAGGTGATCCGGCAGGTCGCGATCCTGTGCCTGCCGTTCATGCCGGAGTCGGGCGGCAAGCTGCTCGATCTGCTCGGCGTGCCGGCGAATGAGCGCGACTTTGCGTGGCTTGGCGATCCTGCCAAACGGCTGAAGCCGGGTACCGTTCTGCCACCGCCTGCGCCGGTGTTCCCGCGCTACGTCGAGCCCGAGGCTGCGCCGAAGGGCTAGGCGCTCAGATGGCGCGGCCGGGTTCGTCCTTGGTCACGCTGATGATGAAGCGGCGCAACTGCGGCGCGCCTTCCGCGGGGCGGACCTCCAGGACGATGCTGTCGTTGCCCTCATAGTCCGCCGCTGAGCGATAGATCGCGATCAGCGCCGGCACTTCCAGCGCCAGGCAGTGCTTGACGTTGGTCCCCTTCAGATTGCCCCGCCGCACCACGATCCTCCCGTTGGCCGGCGGCGTCACCAGCCGGATGGTCGGCAGCGGGCCGGAGGCGCAGTCCGGACGGACGTTGGTGAAGATCAGGAGGCGGGTGTCCCGGCCGGCCCTGGCCTTGACCACGCGTTCGATCACGCGCGCCGGGCCGGTTTGCGGCGTGGCGGGCGGCGTCTGTTCGGGGGCCGGTTCCTTGGACGGTTGCTTGGACGTTTCTTGGGCAAATGCGCCGCTGGCCAGACCCAAAAGCAGCGCGATCGATCCCAAGCGTTTCACGTTTCCCGCACCATTGAAGGGGTGGCGGCCCGGCTCCGATTGAGTGTAGGGCTATCGCTCATTCCAATCCAGGGAAGCGCCAAGAACCGCGCCCAAGAACCCGCGCCCATGTCAGCCAATACCGACCAAGACTTCGGCACCGCCGCTCCTGCGCCGTTGGTGGACAGCCACTGCCATCTCGATTTTCCGGACTTCCAGTCCGATCTGGACGGCGTGGTCGGCCGCGCCCATGCGGCGGGCATCGCGCGGCTGGTGACGATCTCGACGCGGGTGCGGCGGCAGGACGGATTGCTGGCTATCGCCGAGCGGTTTCCGGGCGTCTATTGCTCGGTCGGCACCCACCCGCATCACGCCCACGAGGAACTCGACATCACCACCGCCGATCTGGTGGCGCGGACGAAGCATCCCAAGGTGGTGGCGATCGGCGAGGCCGGGCTCGACTATCACTACGACACCGGCCCGCGCGACGCCCAGGAGCAGGGGTTCCGCGGCCACATTGCGGCGGCCCGCGAGACCGGCCTGCCGCTGGTGATCCATTCGCGCGACGCGGACCAGGACATGGAAAGCATCCTGCGCGAGGAGACGAGGAAGGGCGCCTTCCCGGCGGTGCTGCATTGCTTCACCGGCGGCCGTCATCTTGCCATGGCCGCGATCGAGCTTGGGCTCTATGTATCCTTCACCGGCATCCTAACGTTCAAGAAATCCGACGACTTGCGGGCCATCGCCAAGGAGCTGCCGGAGGACCGGATCCTGGTCGAGACGGATTCGCCCTACCTCGCGCCGGGCAAATTCCGCGGCAAGCGCTGCGAACCTGCTTACGTTGTGGAGACCGCGGCGACGTTGGCCGAAGTTCGCGGAATAAGCCCGAGGAAGATCGCCGAAGTGACCACGAAGAACTTCTTCCGGCTGTTCAACAAGGTGCCGGCGGGAGCCGTTTCATGACCGGCCTGACTGTCACAATCCTCGGCTGCGGCTCTTCCATGGGCGTGCCGCGCCCGGCGCTGGGCTGGGGCGCCTGCGATCCGAACAATCCGAAGAACCGCCGCCGCCGCACCTCGCTGCTGGTGGAGCGCCTCAGCGCCACGGGCGTAACCCGGGTGCTGGTCGACACCTCCCCGGACCTGCGCGAACAGTTGCTGGGCGCAGGCGTCGATTGGATCGACGGCGTGCTGTTCACCCACGGCCACGCCGACCACACCCACGGCATCGACGATCTGCGCCCGCTGTTCGTCCATCGCCGAAAGCGGCTCGACGCCTATCTCGACGAGGCGACGTCCAGAGACGTCATGGGGCGGTTCCGCTACTGCTTCGAGAAGCCGCCCGGCAGCGAATATCCGCCGATCATGACGGAGCACCGGATTTCGGGCGGCCAGCCGCTAACGATCATCGGGGAGGGCGGCCCGATCGAGGCCTTGCCGCTCTTGCAGCGGCACGGCGACATCCCGTCGCTGGGATTCCGCTTCGGGAGCCTCGCCTACTCCTGCGACTTGGTTGACCTGCCGGCCGAAAGCATCGCGTCCCTGGCCGGGCTGGAGGTCTGGATCGTCGATGCGCTTCGCTACGCGCAGCACCCCAGCCACTTCAGCCTGTCGGACGCGCTGAGATGGATCGAGCGCATCAAGCCGCGGCGGGCCATCCTCACCAATCTGCACTCCGATCTCGATTACGAGACACTGCGCAAGGAACTGCCGCCGCACGTCGAGCCGGCGTACGACGGGCTGAAATTCGACTTAAGCTGAATTGTTATTGATCTAAGTTGTTGGCGAAGGAAGGTAAGATATAGCATTGTTATTATTGGAAATAATGTTGATCATGATTTGATGTGGTTCTTGGTTTAATGTCGATATTCCATAATATGTCTTATGCGAGTTAAGCGCGATCCTTGTCGTGGAACGATCTTCTTGGGCGAGCATGGTGTGTGGTGACCCGGCACGTCCGCCGGCATTCCACCCTTGCCCATTTCGAGGTCAGCCGTGAGCAACAAGGTCACAAAGCTCAAACCGCGCCAGAAGCCGGCCGCGGCGCTGGATACCCCAACCGATCTCGCGCCCGAGGCGGTAACGGCCGTGTCCGCCGTGCTCAACACGATTCTCGCCGACAGCTACGCGCTCTACCTGAAGACCAAGAACTTCCATTGGCACGTCAGCGGCCCGCACTTCCGGGACTACCACCTGCTATTCGACGAGCAGGCCGCGGCGATCCTGGCCAACACAGACGACGTGGCCGAACGGGTCCGCAAGATCGGCGGCGTGCCCCTGAAGTCGATCGGCGAGATTTCCAAGACCCAGACCATCGACGACAACGAGGCGGACTACGTGGCTCCCTCCGACATGCCGCGGGAGCTCATGAACGACCACAAGAAGATCGTGGCGTTCATGCGCAAGGTCCACGGCATCTGCGACGACCACGGGGATATCGCCAGCGCCAGCCTGATCGAGAACTGGATCGACGGGGCTGAGAAGCGGCTCTGGTTCCTGTTCGAAGCGAGCCGCAACGCGGATCGCGACGGCGACTAAGCGGCCGACTTATCCGGCTTATCTGCCAATGCGAACGCGACCTGTGGATTGACCCCCATGGGCCGCTTTCTCTTGCGGCTGGACCGCCCGGCCCTCTGCTAGCGTCGGCATCTGCAATCCGGGCCCTCTATGAAACCTTCGCGCGATATTGCTCGACTGATCGAAATCATGGCGGCGCTGCGCACGCCGGGAAGCGGCTGCCCCTGGGATCTGGAGCAGAATTTCGCGACCGTCGCGCCCTACACGCTCGAAGAGGCCTACGAGGTCGCAGACGCCATCGACCGGGGCGACCTGGTCGATCTGTGCGATGAACTGGGCGACCTGCTGCTGCAGGTGGTGTTCCATGCCCGCATGGCGCAGGAGCAAGGAGCTTTCGAGTTCGGCGATGTGGTTCTGGCGATCACGGAAAAGCTTCGGCGCCGCCATCCCCATGTGTTCGGCGATGCACGCGGCGCCACCCCAGACGAAGTCAAACGGCTCTGGGACCGCATCAAGGCGGAGGAGAAAGCGGCGCGGCCTGCCCCGGCCGGTGTTTCGAAAGCTCTTTCCGGAGTTCCGGTGGCCCTGCCCGCGCTGACCCGTGCACTCAAGCTGCAGACCAAGGCCGGCAAGGTCGGATTTGACTGGAACGACCCGCTCGCCGTTCTCGCCAAAATACGCGAGGAAGCGGACGAGATCGAAGTCGAGATTAGGGCCGGCGCCAAAGCGGATGCGTCGGCCGAAGTCGGCGATCTGCTGTTTGCGGTGGTCAACCTGGCGCGGCACCTCGATGCGGATCCTGAAGCGATCCTGCGCGCTGCCAATCTCAAGTTCGAACGGCGATTCGGCGCCATCGAGGCGGCGCTGGCTGCTCAGGGCAGAACGCCGGAACAATCCACGCTTGCCGAAATGGACGCGCTTTGGAACGCAGCCAAGGCTGCGGAAAAGCTCAAACAGCCTTGAGAGTGCCGCCGAACCTGGCTTGCACCACAGGAACTTTCGCCGGATCGACCCGCACCGTCATCGCGAGCCTGTCGTCGGCAATCAGCGACTTGTCCATCACCTCGGTGTGGCGATGCAGCCAGCTCACGCCCGCGCCATCGGACGGATCGAGGACGAGATCGAGCAATGTGCGCCGCATGCCGAGGCGTGCCTCGATGGCTTCGGCAAGCTTGTCCGTACCCTCCCCGGTCAGCGCCGAGAGCACGGCCGGCCTGCGATCCGCAGGACGGCGCTCGGCCAGATTGACCAAAGCCTCACGGGCGTCGGCCTCGAGCCGGTCGACCTTGTTCCAGACTTCGATGACGCGCTCATCGCCTTCGAGTTCGATGCCGAGTTCGCGCAGGACTTGCTCGACGTCGTGAGCTTGCGCTTCGGTGTCGGGGTGCGAGGCATCGCGCACATGCAAGATCACGTCTGCCTCAATGACCTCTTCGAGGGTGGCGCGGAATGCGGCGACCAGCATGGTCGGAAGATCGGAGATGAACCCGACCGTATCGGAGACGATGATCTTCAGTCCCGAAGGCAGCGCCACGGCCCGCAGTGTCGGGTCCAGCGTGGCGAACAGCATGTCGGCTTGCAGCACGCTCGCCCTGGTGAGGCGATTGAACAGCGTCGACTTGCCAGCGTTGGTGTAGCCGACCAGCGCGGCGATGGGATACGGCACCCGCGCCCGGCTTTCACGATGAAGCTTGCGCCGCTTCTTGACCTTTTCGAGTTCGGTTTCGATACGAACGATACGTTCCTCGATCAGGCGCCGGTCGATTTCGAGTTGGGACTCGCCCGGGCCGCCAAGAAACCCGAAGCCGCCGCGCTGGCGTTCGAGATGGGTCCAGGATCGAACCAGGCGGGTACGTTGATAAGTCAGGTGTGCGAGTTCGACTTGTAGCGCGCCTTCTTTGGTGCGGGCGCGGCGTCCGAAAATTTCAAGAATGAGCCCGGTGCGGTCAAGCACCTTGGCGCTCCAAGCCTTCTCCAGATTGCGCTGCTGCACGGGCGAGAGCGCGCAATCGACCACGACGATGCCAGCGCCGAGGCTTTTGACCAGGCCGGCGATTTCATCGACCTTGCCCTTGCCGAGGTAGGTCGCGGGCCGGACATCGCCGATCGGCACGATGCCGACCTCGACCACGTTGAGATCGATGGCGCGAGCGAGCCCGATTGCTTCTTCAAGCCGTGCTTTGGGGATGCGCTCGTTGGCCGAGCCCTGCCCTATGGGCGTGCGCGCCGGCGGCCTGCGCCGGTACGGGCCGATAACGATCGCCTGTCCGGTTCCGGAGCCGGGTGGGCTCAGGAGGTTCTTGTCCGTGTCGCGGCGCCGCGGCTCCAACTAGACTTTTTCCGTGGCGGGCACGTCCTCGGCGCCCTCGAACAGCTGGATCGGATGACCCGGCATGATCGTTGAGATCGCGTGCTTGTAAACGAGCTGCGAATGCCCGTCCCGACGCAATAGCACGCAGAAATTGTCGAACCAGGTCACCACGCCCTGCAGCTTCACGCCATTCACCAGGAAGATGGTGAGAGGCACTTTGCTTTTGCGGACGTGATTGAGGAACGTGTCTTGCAGATTTTGCGCGCGTTCGGCTGCCATTGCCGTTGATCCGTTATTGCTCGCTGACCCCTGCCGCGAGGTGTTGTTCTCAAGCCGCCGACTTTCTTGGCGTTATGCCGGGCCGACTTGGGGCTTCACCATTAGATGGCACGCCCGGGGGTGGCGCAAGCACAAGATGGCGGCGTTTGCGGCGAAAAACGCCGCCAACCCCAGCAATGTTAGAACATTCCGGAGGTTAAGGTGGCCGGGCTAGGTGGTTTCCGCGTGTCGATGGAAATCGCGGCGCAGCGCCGAGGAAATCAGCCCGGGAGCGCCGTTTCCGACCGGCTTTCCATCGATTTTTACAACAGGCAGAACGAGTTGGCTCGCCGACGTGATGAATGCTTCGCGCGCTTCCTTGGCTTCTTCGACCGAGAAGGCACGTTCTTCCAGCTTTATTCCTTGTTCCTTGAGCACTTCCAGCACCACAGTCCTGGTGATACCCCGCAGGATGGCATGGTCGGCCTGCCGGGTGACCAGCTTGCCGTCCCGGGTCACGATCCAGGCGTTGCTCGACGAGCCTTCGGTGACCAGCCCCTGGTCATCGACGAACCATGCCTCGCGGGCGCCCTGCTCGCGCGCCGCCTGCTTGGCGAGCACGTTGGGCAGGAGCGACACCGACTTGATATCGACCCGGTCCCAGCGGTTGTCCGGCAACGTGATGACCGCCACGCCGTCGGCCGCGAGCTTTTCGGCGCCTTGGAGGTCGAGATTGCGGGCGGTGACGACGATGCTCGGCAGCGTGCCGGCCGGCGGAAACGCGTGATCGCGGCGCGACACCCCCCGGGTGATCTGCAGATAAACGATGCCCCAGCGCACCTTGTTGCGGCGAACGGTCTCGCGAAACACCACGCCGAGGGCCGCAGCCGACATCGGCATCGGAATGCGCAGTTCGCTCAGTGAGCGAGCGAGGCGCTCTATGTGCCGACGCTCGTCGATCAGCCGGCCTCCCCTCACCTCGCAGACTTCATAAACCCCATCGGAAAACTGGTAGCCGCGATCCTCGACGTTGACCATGGCGTCGCGGAGCGGGAGATAGCGGCCATTGACATAGGCGATGCGCGACATCGGAAATCCTGATCGTTCGCTAACCGATACCCAGTGCCTTGAGCTTGCGATGCAGCGCGGAGCGCTCCATGCCGACGAACTCGGCGGTGCGCGAAATATTACCGCCGAACCGGCTGATCTGCGCGAGCAGATACTCCCGCTCGAACAATTCGCGGGCCTCCCGCAGCGGCAGCCCCATCAATTGTTCGCCGCCGGCGCCCGCCGGCATCGACGGCACCATGGAGCCCACGTCCTGCGGCAGCATGCTGGCGTCGATCGCCGCGTTCGGATCGCCGCCGGCGAGGATCATCAGCCGCTCGACGTTGTTGCGCAATTGCCGGACGTTACCGGGCCAGTCGTGCGATTGCAGCACGGCCATCGCGTCATCGCCGATCTTGCGCATGGGCAAACCGGTGGACTGCGAAATCTGCTCCATGAAGTAGAGCACGAGGTCGGGAATATCTTCGCGGCGTTCGGCGAGCGGCGGCACCCTGACCGGAACAACCGACAGACGGTGATAGAGATCCTCTCGGAAACGTCCGGCGGCGATCTCCGCCTCGACGTTGCGGCTGGTCGACGACACGATTCGAACATCGACGGCGACCTTGGCGGAACCGTCCACGCGCTGGAAGGTCTGGTCCACCAGCACGCGCAGGATCTTGTTTTGCGTCTCGCGCGGCATGTCCGCGATTTCGTCGATGAACAGCGTGCCGCCATGCGCCTCTTCGAGCGCGCCGACCTTGCGCGGCTGCGCGCCGTTGGCCTGTTCGACGCCGAACAGTTCAATCTCCATGCGGTCGGGGGTCATCGCCGCGGCGTTGATCACGACGAAGGGCCCATTTGCGCGCGATGACGCATTGTGGAGCGTGCGGGCGGTGAGCTCTTTGCCGGATCCGGAAGGGCCAACGATCAGAATGCGGCTATTGGTCGGGGCAATCTTATCGATGGTCTGGCGCAGCGAATTGATCGATGGCGATCGGCCGACGATGCTCGACGGCAGCGGCCCCAGCGCCTTGAGTTCCTTGACCTCGCGCCGCAGCCGCGACGTCTCAAGTGCCCGGTCGGCCACCAGGAGAAGACGATCGGCCTTGAACGGCTTCTCGATGAAGTCGTAGGCGCCCTGCTTGATCGCGGCCACCGCGGTTTCGATATTGCCGTGGCCCGAAATCATCACCACCGGCAGGTCGGGGTGCTGCTCCTTCACCGAGCCGAGCACCTGGAGCCCGTCGAGCTTGCTGCCTTGCAGCCAGATATCGAGAAACACCAGGTTTGGGCGGCGGTTCGCGATGGTGGCGAGCGCCCCGTCGCTGTCGCGCGCGGTGCGCGTGGTGTAGCCCTCGTCCTGCAGAAGGCCCGCGACCAGTTCGCAGATATCCGCTTCGTCATCGACGATGAGAATGTCGGATGCCATGTCTATTGCTCACTCATGTTCGCGCTTTGCTCACTCTTTTTTGCTTCGGCCGTTGACGGCGCGGGCGTGGCAGCGCCAATTTGTGCCGCCGCGAATTTCAACTGAACCCACGCGCCCATCTGCCCCGGGATTTTTTCGGCGGCGTCGCGCAGTTCGATAATGCCGCCATGCTCTTCCAGGATACGGCCTACGATGGCAAGGCCGAGGCCGGTGCCCTTTTCTCGCGTGGTGACGTAAGGCTCGAGCAGCCGGTTGCGGTTTTCCTTGGGCAGCCCGATGCCGTTGTCGACAACGTCGATGATGATGTCGCCGCCGTGACGCGCGGTCGTAACCTGGATGCGGCCCTTGTCGCGCTCCCCCGGCGGTACGGCGCCAACCGCTTCCGTCGCGTTCTTGATGATGTTGGTCAAAGCCTGTGAGATCAGGCGGCGATCGAAGCACGCCAGCATCGGGTCTTCCGCGATTTCAAGCTGTATGTCGATGTCGGCATTGCCGACCCGCATCAGGAATACGACCTGGCGCACGGTATCGGCAATGTCATCCGCTTCTATCACCGGCTTGGGCATGCGGGCGAACTTGGAGAACTCGTCCACCATGCGTTTGATGTCGTCAACCTGCCGGATGATCGTGTCGGTGCATTGCTGGAACACCGCGGGATCGTCGGTGATGGTCTTGCCGTACTTGCGCCGCAGCCGTTCGGCGGAGAGCTGGATTGGGGTGAGCGGGTTCTTGATCTCGTGCGCGATGCGCCGCGCGACATCGGCCCAGGCCGAGGTTCGCTGCGCGGACACCAGTTCGGTGATGTCGTCGAGCGTGACCACGTAGCCGTGTTCCGGATCGCCCGACTGCTCGGTGGTGACGCGCACCGAAAGATTGCGCTCGCGGCCTGCGCGGCTGATCGTCACCTGATCCTGGGTCAGGCGTTGCGAACCCGACAAGGCGCTGGTGAAAATCTCCTTGAGTTCGGGCACCACATCGATCAGTGCCCTTCCCGCGGCATCCGATTGTGTCTGTCCGATCAACCGTTCGGCGGACCGGTTCAGGATACTGATGCGGCCTTCGGCATCGACCCCGATGACCCCCGCGCTGGCGCCTGCGAGCACCGCTTCAGTGAACCGGCGGCGTTGATCGATCAGGTCGTGCGCGCGCATGATGTCGTCGCGCTGGGTACGCAGTTCCGAGGTCATCTTGTTGAAGGTTTCGCCGAGCTGCGCGAGATCGCCTTCGGAGCTCCGGATGGGAACCTGGACGTAAAGGTTGCCGGTCGAGACGATATTGGCGGCGCCGATCAGGCGGCGGATCGGAGCGACCAGACGGTTGGCGAAGTTCAAGCCGAGCCAGGCCGCCGACAACAGCACGGTCAACGCGATCACGGTGTACATCATCGCGAAGGCCAGCTGCACGCCAAGCCGGCGTGCCTCCAGGCTTGCAAAGTCACTGACGCTGGCCTGGGTCTGCCGCAGTTGCGCGACAACCTGCGGATCGAGCGGACGCGTAACATGCAAATAGGTGTCATCGTAGCCGCGCAGCTTGATCATCGAGGCGACGGCATTGGCTTCGAATACGATGCCGATGCGCGGTTCCGTTTCGGTGGTGGCTGCAAGGCCTGGCGGCGAAGGCAGAATGGTTTCGTGATCGGCTTTGACGTCGGCCTTTTCGATCGCTTCGGTGTCCGGACCAACGATCATCGCACTGGAAAGTCCGCGGACCTTGGCTTGCGCGGTCAGGAATTGGCGGAAGCGCTCGCGGTCCTGATCGAACAACGGCTTGGCGCGGCCAACGTCAATCGCCATCGCCATGATGTCGCCCCGTATCGTCTGCGCATGCTCGCGCAGGTAAGCGTTGGCGACGTACATGGAATTCTCGATCACCGCCTTGGTGCGCGTCGAAAACAACCGGTCGAGACCTCGATCGAGCGTGACGCTGGCAACCACCGCCACAAGGATGGCCGGCACCGCGGCAATGATCGAAAACAGGCCGACAATACGAACATGCAATCTTGCGCCCGCTCGGCCGCGGCGCCGCGCCGCGACGATCTGCCAGACCTCGTACGCGATCACGCTGAGCTGGACGAACACCGTGCAGCCGTTGATCATCAGCAGCGTGACCACGACACGATGCGTCGGTGCGATCGGTGTCAAATCCGCGAGCACGACGAAGGTCATGAAGGCGGAGATCAGCGCCAGGGCCGCTGCGATCCCGCCGACCATGCGCATGCCGCGGCCGGCCAACGGCGCGGGACCGGTCAATTCGGCGGTCGTCATCTGATCGACGGCAGCGCTGGTCATAGACCCTCGATCCCTGCACTTGAACGCGATGGCGCGATGAGGAGCGCAGGCCGGGACGGCCTATAGCCGAAGCCTGCGCCAAAGGCGGCGCACTGATGCTTTTATACAACAATGTTGCCGGATTGCGACAATTCCGCGGCGCAGAATTGTGCCTTGGGAGCGCTAACCGCTGGTCCGGATGACCTGGATGTCCAGGTCCCTGATCTTCTTACGGAGTGTGTTGCGGTTCAGCCCCAGCAGGTCCGCGGCGCGGATCTGGTTGCCTCGGCTGGCCGCGAGCGCTGCCGACAGCAGCGGATACTCCACCTCGCGAAGCACCCGGTGATAAAGGCCCGGGGGCGGCAAGCCATTGTCAAAGCTTGCGAAGTATTTCGTCAGGTTTCTCTCGACGGCGGCCATCAAGTTATCTTCGGACGGCGCCGGTTCGGAGGCCACCGGGACGGGCTGGGCGAGTTCGGCGTCGATCACCGCGGGGGTGATGGTCTCCTGGGGATAGAGCGCGGCCAGCCGCCTTGCCAGGTTCTCGAGTTCACGCACGTTGCCCGGCCAGCGGTAGCGCTTCAGACGGTCCAGCGCGGCTTGGTCGATCTGCTTCTGCGGCAGCCCTTCCCGCTCGGCTTGGGTGAAGAAGTGGCGGATCAGGTCGGGGACGTCCTCGGTGCGTTCGCGCAGCGGCGGCAGCCGCAACGGCACGACGTTGAGGCGGAAGAACAGATCTTCGCGGAACAGCCCCTGCTGGATCAGGATACGCAAATCCTTGTTGGTGGCGGCGATGATACGCACGTCGCTCTTGATGGCGGTGCGGCCGCCAACGGTCGTGTATTCGCCTTGCTGGAGGACGCGAAGAAGCCTGGTCTGCGCCTCCATCGGCATGTCGCCGATCTCGTCGAGAAACAGCGTGCCACCCTCGGCCTGTTCGAAGCGGCCTGAACTGCGAGTGTTCGCGCCGGTGAACGCCCCCTTCTCGTGGCCGAACAATTCCGACTCGATCAGGTCACGCGGGATCGCAGCCATGTTGATGGCGACGAACTGCCCGCTGCGGCGCTTGCCGTAGTCATGCAGGGCTTTCGCGACCAGTTCCTTGCCGGTGCCCGACTCGCCCGAAATCATCACCGTGAGATCGGTCTGCATCAGGCGCGCGACCAGCCGGTAGATTTCCTGCATGGCCGGTGAACGGCCGACCAGCGGAATGCCTTCGAGATCCTCCGGCTTGTTGACGGCGCGCGAGCGCTCCTTGGGCTCCGACAGCGCGCGCCCGACGATGGCGATCAATTCTTTCAGATCGAACGGTTTGGGCAGGTACTCGTAGGCGCCGCGCTCGGAGGCGCGGATCGCGGTCATGAAGGTGTTCTGCGCGCTCATCACCAGTACGGGCAAATTCGGCCGCAGCTTTTTGATGCGCGGCAACAGGTCGAATGCATTCTCGTCCGGCATCACCACGTCGGTGATGACCAAGTCGCCATCGCCCTGACTGACCCAGCGCCACAGCGTTGCGGCGTTGCCGGTCGAACGCACTTCGTAACCGGCGCGCGACAGTGCCTGGTTGAGCACCGTTCGGATTGCGGCGTCGTCGTCGGCGACCAGTATGCTTCCCGCTGGCATGAGTTCCTCGTCGATCCTCAGGTCCGTCGAGCGGGTGCCGGCCCGGCGCCGTCACCAGTGAACATGGGCATCAGCACCCGGAAGACGGTCTGCCGGGGCTGGGATTCGCATTCGATGATGCCGCCGTGATCGCCGACGATCTTGGCCGCGAGGGCCAGTCCAAGCCCCGTGCCCGTCGGCTTGGTGGTCACGAACGGGTCGAACAGATGGGGCAGCAGGTCGTTCGGCACGCCCGGACCGTTGTCTTTGATGCAGAACTCGAGCGGCAGCGACACGCGTGTTTTGGAGCCGGGCAATTGCAGGCGCACGCCAGGGCGGAACGCGGTGCTCAACTGAATCTCGCCGTCGCCCGTCGTTTCGCCGATCGACTCGGCGGCGTTCTTGACCAGGTTGAGAAACACCTGGACGAGATGGTCGCGGTTGGCAAACACCGGCGGCAGCGACGGGTCGTAGGTTTCGACAAACTTGATGTGGCGCGCGAAACCCGAATGCGCCAGCCGTTTGACGTGATCGAGCACGACGTGGATGTTGACCGGCTCCCGCTCGACCGGGCGCTCATCGGAAAACACTTCCATGCGATCGACCAGCTTCACGATGCGGTCGGCTTCGTCGCAGATCAAGCGCGTCAGGGTGCGATCCTCGTCGCCGGCGGATTGTTCGAGCAGTTGCGCCGCGCCACGGATGCCGGACAACGGGTTCTTGATTTCATGCGCCAGCATGGCGGCAAGCGCGCTTACCGAGCGTGCTGCGCCCCGGTGCGTGAGCTGGCGGTCCATCTTCTCGGCGATGGTGCGCTCCTGCAGCATCACCACGACATGGTCGGGGCGCTCGGGCAGCGGGGCGACGTAGAGATCGACCAGCCGGTCGCCCGGATTGCGCGGCGTGGAGAGATCGACCTTGTATTCGTTGACCGCGCCGCCGCGGCTGCGCACCTGATCGACCAGCGAGAGCAGCGGGCTGCCGAACGGAACGAGTTCGCGCAGCACCTGACGGCGCAGGTGCGAAACCGAAAGTTCGAAGAAATTCTCCGCCGCGACATTGGCGTCCGCAACCTTGCCGTCAGCGGCCACGATGATGACCGGAAGCGGCAGCGCGTTGAGAACCGCGTCGGCTGCGCCCAGCGCCAGGATCGGCGGCGCGCCGGGAACAAGCTCGGACCCTCGCAGTTCGGCGTCGGTCATGCAGCGGCTCCGAAGGCATCGAAGGCTTGCGCGAGCCGGCGCCGCGCCGCGGCCGGATCGTCGCTGGTGAGAACGCTGGCGCGCCAGCTCTTGAGCGTTTCAAGCGCGACGCCCGCGCTGGCGGCCGCCGCATCGAGCGCCCAGCCGAGATGTTTGCGCGCGTGACGCAAACCAATCCGCAGTCCGTGATGGGCGAGCATTTCCTCGTAGAGTGTGGAGATCAGCGCAAGCTGTGTCGTGAGCGGCGGCGCCTGTTCGCGGCGGCCGGTCTGCAGGTAGCGCGCGATCTGGCCTGGCAGCCACGGCCTGCCCTGGGCGGCACGGCCGATCATCACCGCATCCGCGCCGGAAACGCGCCGAGCCGCATCGGCGTCGTCGAAAGTCCTGATGTCGCCATTGACGACGAGCGGAATGGTGATCGCCTCTCGCACCGCGCGTATGGCCTTCCAGTCGGCAGTGCCCTTGTAGAACTGGCAGCGGGTGCGGCCATGCACCGTGATCATCCGCACGCCGGCATTCTGCGCGCGGAGCGCCAGGTCCGGTGCGTTGATGCTGGCGTCATCCCAGCCGAGCCGCATCTTCAGCGTGACCGGCACGGAGGCCGCGCCTACGGTTGCATCGATCAGGGTGAGCGCGTGGTCGAGATCGCGCATCAGCGCGGAGCCGGACTGCTTCACCGCGACGTACTTCGACGGGCAGCCCATGTTGATGTCGATAATCTGTGCGCCAGCAGCCTCGGCGATGCGCGCGCCCTCGGCCATCCAGTGCGGCTCGCAACCGGCGAGTTGGACGACGTGGGTGCCGGTGCCCTGCCCCTCGGCGCGCAACACCGCGTCTGGCCGTCCCTGGATGAGCAACTCGCAGGCGGTCATCTCGGAAACGACCAGGCCTGCGCCCAGCTGCGACACCAAGCGGCGGAACGGCGCGTCCGTAACCCCGGTCATCGGCGCCAGGATCACCGGATTGGGCACCGCGATGTCGCCTATGTGCATGAAGTCGGGCATTTTTCCCATCTGCCTACAAAGTAGGCCCAGCAAAATCCTGCATAGAGTTTAGCCATTTCGCGGCGCGGCGCAAGTGCTGCAGTGCAACAATTTCCCGTGTGGTGGAAATCCGTTTGCCTCGTCCGTGCAACGCGCTAAAGCCATGTCGGCACAGGCATTTGGGCGAAATCGGACATGGCAACCTCGGTCGCAGCGGTGATCGTAGCAGCCGGGCGCGGGACCCGGGCTGGCGGGGATTTGCCCAAGCAATACAGAGCCTTGGCCGGTGAGCCGGTGATCCGTTCCAGCCTTTCGCTGTTCTCCTGGCATGGCGAGATCGGTGCGGTGCAAGCGGTCATCCACCGCGATGATGTGGCCTCCTATGAGGCAGCGGCCAAGGGCCTGAAGCTGATGCCGCCGGTGTTCGGCGGCGCGACCCGGCAGTCCTCCGTGCTGGCTGGCCTTGAGGCACTGAGCAGTTGCTCGCCCGACATCGTACTGGTTCACGACGCGGCGCGTCCGTTCTGCTCGACAGGTCTGGTGTCGCGTGCCATCGCAGCCTGCGGCGCGACCGGCGCCGCGATCCCCGGTCTCGAAGTCACCGACACGATCAAACGCGTCGATGCCGCCGGCCATGTTACCGGCACCGTCAACCGCGCCGAGCTGCGCAGCGTGCAGACGCCGCAAGCCTTCGCCTTCCCGGCCTTGCTCGACGCCCATCGCAAGGCCGCAGCCGCAGGACGCGTCGATTTTACCGACGATGCGGCACTGGTCGAATGGGCCGGCCTCAAGGTGGTTTCGTTCGCCGGCGAGCCCGGCAACACCAAGCTCACCACCGATGACGATTTCTCCCGCGCCGAGGCGCGCCGGATCGCAAGTCTCGCCGATCTGCGCACCGGTTCGGGCTTCGATGTCCACACCTTCGGCGATGGCGATCACATCATGCTCGGAGGTGTGCGCGTGCCGCACACGCGCGGCGTGGTTGGCCATTCCGATGCCGATGTGGTGCTGCATGCCGTGGTCGATGCCATCCTCGGTGCGCTGGCCGATGGCGACATCGGGCATCATTTCCCGCCGAGCGACATGCGCTGGCGCGGCGCGTCGTCGGACCAGTTTTTGAAATTCGCGGCCGATCGCGTCACGCAGCGCGGCGGACGCGTGGCCCACATCGACGTCACCGTGATTTGCGAGGCACCGCGCGTCGGCCCGTATCGCGACGCCATGCGCAAGCGGATCGCCGAGATCACGGGACTTTCCATCGACCGGGTCGGCGTCAAGGCGACCACCAGCGAAAAGATGGGCTTCACCGGCCGCGGCGAAGGCATCGCCGCGATGGCGAGTGCGACCGTCCGGCTGCCCTGGAGTTGGTAGCCGCGAAGATTGTGGATTGATGCGATGCTGGATCAGGAACTTCGCGAGCGCGCGGTGTCGCTGCTCGATCTTTGCAAGTCGCGGCACCTCACGATTTCCACCGCGGAATCCTGCACCGGCGGCCTGCTTGCCGCGGCGCTGACCGATATTCCCGGCTCCTCTGCTGTCGTTGACCGGGGCTTCGTGACCTACACCAACGAATCCAAGCAGCAGATGATCGGGGTGCCTGCGCCGACCATCGAGAAATACGGCGCGGTAAGCCGCGAGACCGCAGAAGCGATGGCCAAAGGCACGCTGGCGCATACGCCAGCCGATCTGGCAGTCTCCATTACCGGTATCGCCGGGCCGTCCGGCGCGACGCCTGGCAAGCCGGTCGGGCTGGTGCACTTCGCGGCCGCCTCGCGCGGCGGCCGCATGATCCATCACGAAGGGAAGTTCGGCGACATCGGGCGCAGCGAGGTGCGCCGCAAGTCGGTGTTGCAAGCGATGGCAATGCTCACTGAACTTGCCGAAACGGAAGAGCCATCCGCGCGGGGAAACCAGAAGTGAATTGCCAGATATGAACGCGGGCTACGCGCTCCGACGCCCGTAAACCTCATCAGCGCGTCGCTCGAAGGCGACCGCGAAGCGCCGAAATGCGGCGTCGAACATCGCACCCATGAGAATGCCGAGCATGCGGCTGCGAAATTCGTAGTCGATGTAGAATTCGACATCGCAAGAGGTTTCTCCGGCCGCCCGAAACGTCCAGCGATTTTCCAGGTGGCTGAACGGTCCTTCGAGATATTCGACCAGGATCTGCAACTTCGGCCGATCGAGGGTGACGCGGCTTCGGAAGGTCTCGCTGACCAGCTTGTACGCGACGCTCATGTCGGCGATCAGGACTTCAACGCCCTCTCCTTTGTCGTCGCGCCGGCGCACCTTGAGGTCGCGGCACAGCGGCACAAACTCGGGATAGCGCTCGACGTCCGCCACCAGGTCGAACATGTGTTCGGCGGAATGCTGCGCGCGCCTTTTGTTGCGGAAACTCGGCATGAACTAGGTTTGAACTTCTAAAGCGAACCTGAGGCCGAGCGCCGCGATCAACGGGGCCATTGGGTTATGCGCCGGCGTTCGCCTGGCGCGCGGCCCGCAGCCGCTCGAAGTCCTCGCCGGCATGGTGCGAAGAGCGCGTCAGTGGGCTCGACGACACCATCAGGAAGCCCTTGCTGTAGGCGACTGACTTGAGCGCCTCGAATTCGTCGGGCGGCACGAAGCGCAGCACCGGGTGATGCTTGCGGGTCGGCTGCAGGTACTGGCCGACGGTGAGAAAATCGACGCCGGCCGAGCGCAGATCGTCCATCACCTGCAGGACTTCGTTCCGTTCCTCGCCAAGTCCGACCATGATGCCTGACTTGGTGAACATCGACGGGTCGATCTCCTTCACGCGCTGCAGCAGGCGCATGGAGTGAAAGTAGCGCGCTCCGGGCCGCACGGTGAGGTAGAGCGACGGCACGGTTTCGAGATTGTGGTTGAACACGTCAGGCCGCGCCTCGACGACGCGTTCCAGCGCGCTCTCCTTGCGCAGGAAGTCCGGCGTCAGGACCTCGATCGTGGTCGAGGCACAGTGCGCGCGGATTGCGCGGATGGTTTGGGCGAAATGGTCCGCGCCGCCGTCCGCCAGATCGTCGCGATCGACCGAGGTCACAACCACATGGGCGAGACCGAGCTTGGCGATCGCTTCGGCGACATGCACGGGCTCGTGAGGGTCGAGAGCGCCCGGCAGCCCGGTCTTCACGTTGCAGAACGCGCAGGCGCGGGTGCAGGTGTCGCCCATGATCATGAAGGTCGCGTGCTTTTTCTCCCAGCACTCGCCGATGTTCGGGCAGCCGGCTTCCTCGCAGACGGTGTGCAGATTGTTGGCGCGAACGATCGCCCGGGTTTCGGCATAGCCGCGCGACACTGGCGCCTTGACCCGGATCCAGTCGGGCTTGGCCAATACCGGGCCGTCCGGACGGTGCGCCTTTTCCGGATGGCGGGGCCGCCCTGTGGTGTGGTCGAGCACGACAGTCATCTGATCCCTTACTTACGGAGCCTGCGGCACCACCGCAACCGGGCGCTCAGGCCTGCCGGATGGCCTGCCACAATCCGAGGAAAATCACCGCGCCGACGATGGCCGTGACGAGTTCGCCCCAGAAGGTCGGCGCCACCGCGATGCCGAGCCGCTGGGCGAGAAACCCGCCCAGTAGGGCTCCAGCGAGCCCGACCGCGAGGTTGCGAAGCAGGCCGCGTGGGGAATTGGTGATCCGCCCGGCCAGCCATCCGGCCAAGAGCCCGATCACGATCCAGGACACGACACCCATGCGATGCGCTCGTGAATTTGAGGCTGAAACGGTGGATCAGCCTATCACGTTGGCCTCGACCTTGGCCCCTGCCGTGCCGGTTTCGGCTAGACTGCCGCCATGACGATTCAGGCTGCCTCCAGCATTCCGCCCTCTCCGCCCCGCGAACGCAAGCCGGTTCGGCCGATCGACCTGGCCCGGCACATGCTGTGCTGGCCGTTCTACATCATGCTTGGTCTGATGGTGATCGAGGCGCTGCTCAGCGCCGTCACCACCTATCTGGTGATCGAGGCGGGACGCGACTTCACCAAGGACCAGCTCCTCACTCGCGACCTGCTGATGATTCTGGCGGCGCAGTCCGCGTCGTACATCGTAGGCGCCGTGAGTTGGATTTATGCGGAACGTGCGGGCTTCCTGGCTTACGGCCGTTACATGCTGCAGTTCGCCCACGAGAACCGGCATCAGACCAAATCGCTGACCGACAAGGACGTGCGCGAGCGCGTCGAGCCGTTCCTGACCGGTGAGACGTTCTACGTCTATTTCAACCTGCTGTTCGAGATCGAAGGCGACCTGCGCCTGTTCCTTGGCCTGGTTTTCAACGTGATAGTGCTGGGAACGCAGATCGACGGCTCACTGCCCGTCGCCTACGCCGCGGCCTTCGTCGTGCTGTTCGCGATGCAATGGACCATGCGCAAGCCTATCTCGCGCGCCTATCTCGACAACCAGCGCATGACCAACCGGATGGCGGCGCAGGGCTATACCGCCTGGGACAACATCTTTACCGGCAATCGCTACAATCTGCGGCTTTGGCTGGCCGGCTTCAAGGCCAAGCTGCGCGACGGACTCAAGGCGCAGATCAAGGCCATCATGACCAAGGAGGGCCTGAGCGCGGCGAGCGCCATCGTCGGGCTTGCGATCGTGTTTGGCACGATGCTGCATGTGGCGACCAGCCATGCCGGCAACCCGGAAACGCTGATCGCGCTGGTTGCGACGCTGCCGCGCCAGATCGAAATGACGCACAACATGCATCAGTTCACCTCGGGCTGGAACGAGTTTCTGGCGGTGTGGACGCGGTTGCGTGGCGTTGCGGTCAACACCCACCCGGAGTTCGACGTGAACTTCGATGCGCGCATCAA
The DNA here is from genome assembly GCA_021730985.1 of Hyphomicrobiales bacterium. GTDB lineage: Bacteria > Pseudomonadota > Alphaproteobacteria > Rhizobiales > Xanthobacteraceae > Z2-YC6860. The sequence goes on from JAKFYI010000034.1 coordinate 27,881, forward strand.
GCTCGATATGCTTGTGCTGCGTGACGGCGAAGCCTCCAGCACGGTGACGTCGCTCGACGACGCGGTGGCGATGATCCTGTCGAAACCGACCGGGCGCATCAACGTGCGCGGCGCAAACGGCTCGGGCAAGTCGACGCTGCTGACCAGTCTGAAGGCTCAGGTGAAGAACCGTGCCTATTACTGGCCGACCGCCGACCGCCTCGCCTTCCAGTTCGCGCAGGGGATGGAGCCGGAGGATATGGACTACGGTGACGACGAGGGGCCGAAGAAGCCGGCCAAGCCGCCCGGGTTCTCGTCAGGCGAGCGGCAGTTGCGCGCACTGCGCGAGATCGTGGCCTACACCGCGGCCGAGATGTATCTGCTCGACGAGTGGGACGCCAACCTCGATCCGCAGAACCGCGCCGCGGCCGACGCGCTGGTCGAGGAGCTGGCCAGGCGCGCGCGTGTGGTCGAAATCTCGCATCGCGACCGCGTCTAGCGGACCGCTACATGTTGAGGACACGGCCGTAGGCGTCGAGCACGGCTTCCTTCATCGTCTCCGACAAGGTCGGATGCGGGAAGATCGTGTGCATCAGTTCTTCTTCGGTGGTCTCCAGGTTCATCGCCACGACGAAGCCCTGGATCAGTTCGGTCACCTCGGCGCCGACCATGTGCGCGCCGAGCAATTGCCCGGTCTTCTTGTCGAAGATCACCTTGACGAGGCCTTGGTCCTCGCCAAGCGCCACGGCCTTGCCGTTGCCGATGAACGGGAAACGGCCGACTCGGATGTCGAGCTTCCTGTCCTTCGCCGCCTGCTCGGTGATCCCCACGGAGGCGATCTGCGGGAAGCAGTAGGTGCAGCCGGGGATCAGGCTCTTGTCCATCGGGTGCGGGTGCAGGCCCTTGATCGCCTCGACACAGACCACGCCTTCGTGCTCCGCCTTGTGCGCCAGCATCGGTGGCCCTGCGACGTCACCGATCGCGTAGATGCCAGGGACATTGGTCTTGCAGAAACCGTCGATCGCGATGGTGCCGCGTTCGATCTTCACACCAAGCTTTTCCAGGCCGATGCCTTCGATGTTGCCGACCACACCGACCGCGGAGATCACGCGATCGACGGTGAGCGTTTGGCTGCCACCCTTGCCGTCGTCGATGGTGGCGGTGACGCTGTTCGCTTTCTTATCGAGCTTGGTCACCTTGGCGCCGGTGATGATCTCGATGCCCTGCTTCTCGAACGACTTGCGGGCGAATGCCGCGATCTCGGCGTCCTCGACCGGCAGGATTTGCGGCAGCAGTTCGACGACGGTCACCTCCGCGCCCATGGTGCGGTAGAAGCTCGCGAACTCGATGCCGATGGCGCCTGAGCCGACCACCAGCAGCGACTTCGGTATGACGTCGGGTGCCATCGCCTCGAAATAGGTCCAGACCAGCTTCTTGTCGGGTTCGAGCCCGGGCAAGACGCGCGGCCTCGCACCGGTCGCCACAATGATGTGCTTGGCTTGGTAGCCGCCGGGTCCGAGTGTGTCCTTCGGCGCCGCCGTGTCGCTCTTTTTTACGGTGATCTTGCCGGGCGCGTCGATCGCGGCCTCGCCCCAGATCACGGAGACCTTGTTCTTCTTCATCAGGAAGCCGACGCCGGTGTTCATCCGCGCCGCGACGGCGCGCGAACGCTTCACCACCGCGGCCGGATCGAACGAAATGTTGTCAGCCGAGAGCCCGTAGTCCTTGGCATGCTGCATGTGGTGATAGATTTCGGCCGAGCGCAGTAGCGCCTTGGTCGGGATGCAGCCCCAGTTCGAGCAGATGCCGCCGAGGTAATGGCGCTCCACGATGGCGGTCTTGAAGCCAAGTTGCGCCGCGCGGATCGCGGTGACGTAGCCGCCGGGTCCTGAGCCGATGATGATGATGTCGAAGCTGGTGTCAGCCATAAAACGTTGCTTTCAAGTTTTCGCAGGTGAGTGTAGCGGGATCGGGCGAAACCTCTAGCCGGGCACGCCCGCCGGTTGGGCCGGAGGCAACCGCCTACGCTGCATCCGCCCTCGGACATAGTATTCGATAGCCGCAATTGCGATCAGTACGCCGAGCCCGCCGTACACGATGGCGCGTGCCAGGTCGCGCATCATATTGCCTGGATGATAGGAAATGGCCTGGCCGAGCACCTCGAGCCCGAGCGGGTTAAGGATCGCAAGGCCCGCCAGCACTGTGGCAATCCAGGGCCAGCGCGCCGGCCCGTTCTCGCCCTGTTGGCGCAGCCAGCGCCGCCGCACCAGCGCCCATTGCACCAGCACCGCGATCATCGCCGGCACGATCAGTTCGATCGTGATGTATGTGTTCTCAACCCCCACCGTGAACGGGTTGGTGGAGCGGTCCGCGATCTTCTGGATCATCAGCGGCAGCGCCAACGGCAGCAACGCAAGCAGCGCGAGAAATACGGCGAGCCCGTCCAGAACCACGACGCGGCGCGCCACCGCCGACGCAACAATGAAAACCACCATTGCGGCCAAAACGAACACCGGCAGGCCCATCAGGACCAGGATGAACTCCTCGTTGGCGCCGAAATAGTCGGCAAGTTGCAGCGCGGCGAGCAGCGCCACGAACAGCGACAGCAGGAACGTTCCGATGAAGGCCGGGATCGCGCTCATGGTGCGGCCCTGGCGCGGCGCAGCGCTGTGCGAAGCACCAGCCATTGGATCACAGCGACCAGAACGAGCGGCGCCACGAACTGCAGCACGCTTTGCAGTTCGCGCATCAGCCCTCCGCCGCCGCGCGACATGCCGAACAGGAGCAGCAGCACCGGGGGTGCCGCGAGCGCCAGCATCGCGATCCAGATCGCGCGTTCCGAGCCGCCGCGCCACAACGTCACCCCATAGACCAGCATCGCGAGCAGCGCATAGAGCGGCGTGCCGAGCATGCCAGCCGCCTCCCCCATGCCGATCGACCAGGCGTCGTCGTAACGGGGAAGGCCGTGCGTCGCGAACTGCACCACGACGATGCCGGCGAAGACCGAAAGTGCGCCGGCGGCAACGATCGTGATGAATGTCCGCATCTCCTGCTTCTACTCCACGACGAGCTTGAGTTCCTCGACGACCGGCTTCACCTGGGCGACCTGAGCCTGCAGCATCTTGTTCATTTCCGCGGGCGTATTGCCGGACGGCTCGGCGCCGACGTCGGTCATTCTCTTGGCAATGTCAGGGCGTGCGACCGCCTCCGCGACTTGTTGCTGGATGCGGTTGATGATCGCGTCCGGCGTGCCCTTGGGCGCGAGGAAGCCGTTCCAGCCCTGCACTTCGAGGTTCGGGAATCCCAGTTCGCGCACGGTCGGCACCTGGGGCATTGCCGCCGACTTGGTGGCGACCGCCATCGCCTTCAGAGATCCGGCGCGCACATGTTGCAGCGAACTCGAGAGTTGATCGCCGCCAAAATGAATGCGGCCGGCCAGCATGTCGGTCACCAGCGGTGCGGCGCCGCGGAACGGGACGTGATCCATCTTGATGGCGGCATCGCGCTTTAGAATCTCGCCCAGCAAATTCATGATGCTGCCGGGACCGGTCGAACCGTATAGCAGCGGTGTTGGCGTGCTCTTGGCATGGGCCACAAATTCCTTGAGGTCCTTGCCGGGAACGTCCTTGCCGGTCAGGAACCAGAACGGGACAAACGCGCCGACCGAAATCGGCACGAAATCGTCGAACGTATGCCGTGCCCGCTTGACGTACATCAGCGACGACGTGGTGGTGGTGAACGTGATGTTGTGGAACAGCAGGGTGTGCCCGTCCGGCGCGGCCTTGGCGACCTGATCGGCACCGAGCGAGCCGCCGGCGCCGCCGACGTTCTCGACCACGAACGGCTGTCCCAGGGTTTCGGAGAGCCGTTGCGAGATCAGGCGTGCCAGCATGTCGGTGGTGGCGCCGGCCGGGAACGGCACAACGACGCGGACGTTGCGGTTGGGAAATTGCGATTGCGCGAGCACCGCCGGCGCAAACAACGCCGTGCCGCCCACGGTAGCCGCAGCCTTGAGGATTTCACGTCTTGTCCTCGTCATTGATCGCTCCCTTTGAGTGTTTTTGCGCCGTCTCGGACCGATCCTAGCGGCTATTCGATGCCCTTGCGACCTTCCAGCCAACGCTCCGCCTCCCGGGGCTTTGGTTTCGGGCGCCCTGGGTCGAGCCCGCATCCCTGTTTTCCTTTTCCCCCGAGGGGATGGAGCGCCGGGAGGCGCCAGGGCGGATCGCCGCCCCTATACGGCAGGTGACGAGTCTGCCGGGCGAGCCTCGCGGCCCGCCATCGCACCCACGGCGATGTCCCCGTCACCGGGGGTCGCCGCTTACGGGGTGCGCGCGGCCAATGACGTAGGCCGCTGCGCCTCCCGGCGCTCCATTCGATCTCCGATATGAGGGAGACCGGCCCCGCTCCGTCATCCAGCATCGCGATCGACGACGCCCTCGATTGAACGGGACGCGATCAATATGGGGGCGGATTCAAGCCCGGGGATAAGTTTATTTTTCGCGTGCGGCGCGCTTTTCCCCACGGGGATAGCACGCGGCTTGCTTCTATCCCCGGTCAGCGCGCCACATCGCGGCAACTAACTTTGCAAACGCATCCATTTAGACGCCTCGCAAAATCACACCACCATCATCACCGGGTTTTCGATCAGCCGCTTGAACGCACCGATCAATTCGGCCCCGAGAGCGCCATCGACCGCGCGGTGATCGCACGACAGCGTCACGCTCATCACCTGGGCCGCTTCGATCTTGCCGTTCTTGACGATCGCCCGCTCCTCGCCCGCACCGACGGCGAGGATGGTGGCGTGCGGCGGGTTGATCACCGCGGTGAAGTCCTTGATGCCGTACATGCCGAGGTTGGATACGGCCGTGGTGCCGCCCTGGTATTCGCGCGGCTTCAGCTTGCGGCCCCGCGCGCGAGTTGCGAAATCCTTCATCTCGGTGGAAATCGCGGACAACGACTTGGTTTCCGCTTTCCGGATGATCGGGGTGATCAGCCCGCCGGGCATCGCGACCGCGACGCCGACATCGGAGTGCTTGTGCTTGAGCATTCCGCTTTCGGTCCAACTCACGTTGGCGTCGGGAATGCGTTGCAAGGCGAGAGCCAGAGCCTTGATGACGAAGTCGTTGACCGACAGCTTGTAGGCGGGCTTGCCGTCCTTGTCCTTCGGGGCGGCGGCGTTGATCTCCTCGCGCGCGTCCAGCAGCTTGCCGATGTTGCAATCCATCGTCAGGAAGAAATGCGGAATGGTCTGCGTGGATTGAGTCAGGCGCTGTGCGATGGTGCGGCGCATGCCGTCGTGCGGTACGACCTCATAGCTGCCATCCTCGAACAGCGCGCGAACCTGATGGTCCGACATCGACGGCGCGATCGTGGGTGCCGGCGCGCCGGCCGTTGCGGCCGCCGCGGCAGGAGCGCCTGCGGGCCGCAGTCCCTTGCCGGATCGCGCGGCCTCGACGTCGCGGGCGATGATCCGGCCGTGCGGCCCCGAACCTTGGATGCGTCCGACATCGACGCCGGCTTCCTTGGCCAGACGGCGCGCCAACGGCGAAGCGAAGGTGCGGATCGATGGGTTTTCCGTCCGTACCGGCTGGGCGGACGCTTGCGCCGGAGGCGCTGACGCGGACGCTGCAGCGGGTCTGGATTGGGCATGGGCCGGCGCTTCGGCCGCCTGCGGCTTCGCGGCCGACGCCAATTTCGGCGCGGAAGTACCGGCGCCCGCGGCGGCGGCTTTCACATCCTCGCCTTCATTGGCGATGACCGCGATGACCTGATTGACCGGCACGTCGGCGGTGCCCTCCGCCACCATGATCTTGGCAAGCGTGCCCTCATCGACCGCCTCGACCTCCATGGTCGCCTTGTCGGTCTCGATCTCGGCGATCACGTCGCCGGCCTTGATGGTGTCGCCCTCCTTCTTCAGCCACTTGGAGAGGTTGCCCTTCTCCATCGTGGGCGACAGCGCGGGCATGAGGATGTTGGTCGGCATGGCCTAGCCGATGCTCAACGGTAGCAGACGGCCTTCGCCGCCTCGACGATTTCGGCAACCGAAGGCAGCGCGAGCTTCTCGAGATTGGCGGCGTACGGCATCGGCACGTCCTTGCCGGCCACCCGCGTCGGCGGCGCATCGAGATAGTCGAACGCCTCGGCCACGACCCTTGCCGCGATCTCGGCGCCGATGCCGCATTGCGGCCAGCCTTCCTCGATCGTCACGATGCGGCCGGTCTTCTTCACCGACGCGATCACCGTGTCGGAGTCCAGCGGCCGCAAGGTTCGCAGATCGATCACCTCGGCCTCGATGCCGAGCTTGGCCAATTCGTCGGCGGACTTGAGCGCGTAGGTCATGCCGATCGAAAACGCCACCAGCGTCACATCCTTGCCTGTCCGGGCCACCCGCGCCTTGCCGATCGGCAGCACGAAGTCGTCGAGCTTGGGCACCGGCGAGCTTTGGCCGTAGAGGATTTCGTTCTCCAGGAAGATGACCGGATTGGGGCTTCGGATCGACGCTTTCAGCAGTCCCTTGGCATCGGCGGCGTTGGACGGAGCGATCACCGTCAAGCCGGGAATGTGGGAGTACCAGGCTGAATAGTCCTGGCTGTGCTGGGCGGCCACGCGCGCGGCCGCTCCGTTCGGTCCGCGGAACACGACGGAGGATTTCATCTGTCCGCCGGACATGTAGAGCGTCTTGGCCGCCGAATTGAGAATCTGGTCGATCGCCTGCATTGCGAAGTTGAAGGTCATGAATTCGACGATCGGCTTCAGCCCGGCCAGAGCCGCGCCGACGCCGATACCGGCAAAACCGTGCTCGGTGATCGGCGTGTCCACGACGCGACGCGGCCCGAATTCCTGCAGCAGCCCCTGCGTGACCTTGTAGGCGCCCTGGTATTCGGCGACCTCTTCGCCCATCACGAACACGCTGTCGTCGCTGCGCATTTCTTCGGCCATCGCGTCGCGCAAGGCCTCGCGCATGGTCATGGTGACCATCTCGGTGCCGGCAGGCACCTCAGGGAGCTCGATTGCATCCGGCTTCGGCAAAGATGAAGCCGTCGCAGCCGGTGCCTTGACCGCGTCCGTCTCCTCGACGCGCGGTTCGGACTCTGCGACGTGCTGTTGCGTTGCCGGATCGGGGACCGGAGTTCTTTTTGCCGGTGCGGCCGCCTTGATGTCGGAGGCGTTCTCGCCTTCGCCGAGGATCACGGCGATCGGCGTGTTCACCGCGACGTCCGCAGTGCCTTCGGGAATCAGAATCTTGCCGAGGGTGCCTTCATCGACCGCCTCGACCTCCATGGTCGCCTTGTCGGTCTCGATCTCGGCGATCACGTCGCCGGCCTTGACCGTGTCGCCCACGCTTTTGAGCCACTTGGCAAGGTTGCCCTTCTCCATCGTGGGAGAGAGCGCGGGCATCAACACTTCAATCGGCATGGACGCAAGACCCTCTTCGCGTGCCTAGCGCGACAAGCGTGACAAGTTGGCCGACAGCGAGAATGCCGTCGCCGCGATCATCAGGCAGGTGAAGAACGCAACCATCGCCTTGTTGACCCTGGACGAATAGACGGCCGCCTCGCCCTTCATCTCCCGCGCGGCAAACGGCCACGCCACCATCGCGTACCACATCTGCTTGCGGTTGCCCTCCCCGGACAGCACGCGCAGCGTGAAGAAAAAATTCATTGCGCCGACGACCCAGCTTGCCGAAGCGCCGATCATTGCCAGCACCGACACGATGGTTGCCAAGGTCGTCATGAACCGTCATCGCACCACATCGGTGTAGAGTTCCGAGGGGTCGGGCTCGGGATCGTTGATGGCGAATTCAGCCGCTTCGTTGACCGCGTCACGAATTTTGGCGTCGATCTTCTTGATGTCGTCCTCGCCCACCCATTTGCGTTCCAGCAGCCGGCGGCGCACTTGCTCGATCGGGTCGTGATCGGTGCGGACCTTTTCGACCTCCTCGCGGGTCCGGTACTTCGCCGGGTCCGACATGGAGTGGCCGCGATAGCGGTAGGTAAGCATTTCGAGAATGATCGGACCGTTGCCGCCTCGGCACCAGGCCACCGCCTTCTCAGCGGCGGCGCTGACCGCGCGCACGTCCATGCCGTCGACCTGTTCGCCTGCGATGTCGTGCGAGAGGCCACGCTTGGCAAGGTTGGTGGTGGCCGACGAGCGGGCAATCGAAGTGCCCATGGCGTATTGGTTGTTCTCGATGATGTAGACCACCGGCAGCTTCCAGAGCTTCGCCATGTTGAAGCTCTCGTAGACCTGGCCCTGGTTGGCCGCGCCGTCGCCGAAATAGGTCAGCGAGACGTTGTCGTTGCCGCGGTATTTGTTGGCGAATGCGAGACCGGTGCCGAGCGGCACCTGCGCGCCGACGATGCCGTGCCCGCCGAAGAAACCCTTCTCCGCGGAGAACATATGCATCGAGCCGCCCTTGCCCTTCGAATAGCCGTGGGTGCGGCCGGTGAGCTCCGCCATCACGCCCTTCGGGTCCATGCCGCACGCAAGCATGTGGCCGTGGTCGCGGTATCCGGTGATGACCTGGTCGCCGGGCTTGAGCGCCATCTGCATGCCCACGACGACGGCCTCCTGGCCGATGTAGAGGTGGCAGAATCCGCCAATCAGGCCCATGCCGTACATCTGGCCGGCCTTTTCCTCGAAGCGGCGGATCAGCAGCATGTCCCGATACGCGGAAATCTGCAGGTCCTTGGACAAGTCCGGCGCCGGCGCAGCTCCATTCGCCGACGAATCGGCGGACGGGCGTTGCACAGCGTTGGGCTGTGCCTTGTCCTTGGCGACGGCCATGGCTCTCCTCGGGCGGGCAGGCCGTCGAACGACGGCTCTGAATCCAATAGCGTAAATCCCCGTGGGGTGAAAGCGTGTGACAGGACTGCACACACAGCCTTTCCGGGCCACAAGCCACTGTGCGGGCAACGGAAAATGGCAGCACGCGGCGGTGGCGCCGGCCGCCTTTGCGCCCCTGTCAGGGCCGCTTGGCGATCAGGGTGAGTTCGCGCCGGTCGAGATAGCCCAGCACCGCCCTCGCCCGCTCGTCCAGCGTGTCGGGATCGATGCTCTCCGACCGCAGCAGGGCCACGCGTCGCTGCCAGTCGGTGCGCTCAAGCCGCAACCGGTCGAGTTCCCCGCTGAGTGTGGTGAACTGCAGATCGAGATCCTGCTTGGCTCGCAGCCCGTGATTGCCAGTGTAGGCGTTGACCCCGAAATAGCCGATGAACAGCGCCGCTCCAACGTATAGCCCGAGCGCGGTCAGGAATGCGCGAAGCCGTCTGCGGATCACCATGACGGCAACATGCGTGCGTCGCGTTAAGGCAAGATTACCGGTGTCAGCAACCGGACTTTTTCGGCTCGATGCCGCTGAGCACTGTATCGAGATTGCCCTGTCCCGTCGCGATCAGGTCGCGCTTGGGGATGAAGCCGTTGCTTACCACGCCCTTGATGGCGTCGACGACCTCGGCGCTGATTTTGATTTCGCGATCCTTGGCCTGCAATCTGTAGTAGTTCGTCATGGCCGCCAGGAAATGCGTGCGATGGGTCGCCTGGCAGAGCCGCCGCGGGCTCTCGGCTGCGAGACAGGCCACGTATGCGGCCGCCTGTCGAACCGTGTGGCCGCGTCCAGCGGCATCGCCGCGCGCGCGGCAGGTGTTGTTGGCCTTGTCGAGGTGTACGTCCTTCACCTTCGGGTCCACGGGGATGTAGGACTGCGCGACCGCGGGGCCTGAGTTTTTCTTCCAGTACTGACTGAGACCCTGACCCGAACCCTTTGTACCAACATAGATTCCGATCAGTAGGGCCGCAGCCCCGATCCAGAACACCATTTTGCGCAATTTGGACGCGCCGGCGACCACCTCTTCGTCGGTGCCCTCGTAGGATACGCCCTGGATGGAGCGCAGATTTTCGCGCGCCCCACTGCCCGTTCCCGATCGATGTCCGAATTCCTTGTGCCGCATCGCGCGTGCACCTCAGGCCGCGCAATGCGTCGCAGGGCCGGCGGAAGGCGGCCTGAGCAACAGCAAGAAAACGGATCTGCGCATACAAAACCCCATGATTTCTCCATAGACCAACGCGGTAAAGGAACCGTCGCCGCAACCGGGACGGAGGGCCTTTTGCTGGAAAAGCCCCCTATAATTGGGCTTTCCGGCTGACAGAACGCCCCATGACCGCCCCCGATCCCAAGCAAGTTCTGGCCTCGCTCTGGCGCCTCGCAGGCCAGCCGGCCGCGGCGCTAGACGCGATCGATCTCGCCGGTTCCGAGCCGGTGCTGCCGTCCTCGTTTGCGGTCGGAACGGCAGCGCAGACGACCATCGCCGCGTCCGCCCTGGCCGCCGCTGAATTGTGGCGGCTGCGGACCGGCCGGCAGCAGCACGTCAGCGTCGATATGCGCGCCGCGGCGATCGAGACCCGCAGCGAGCACTACCTCGCGCTCGACGGAACCCCGGTCGACGATCATCGCGACAAGATTGCCGGCCTGTACCGCTGCGGCGATGGCCGCTGGGTGCGGATGCACACCAACCTGCCGCATCATCGCGCCGGCACGCTCAAGCTGCTGGGCTGCAACTATGACCGCGCAGCGGTGCAGCGGGTGCTTGACCAATGGACCGCGTTCGATCTGGAGGACGCAGCCACGGAGGCGGGTCTTGTCATCACCGCGACGCGCTCGTTCGAGGAATGGGACGCACATCCCCAGGGCCGTGCCGTCGCGGGCCTGCCGCTGTTCTCCATCGAGCGGATCGGCGACGCGCCACCTGAGCCGCTGCCCGCAGGCGATCGGCCGCTGTCAGGCATCAACGTGCTCGATCTCACCCGCGTGATCGCCGGGCCGGTGTGTGGCCGCACCCTCGCCGCCCACGGCGCGGACGTGCTGCTGGTCACCGCAAAGCATCTGCCGTCGATGGAATCGCTGGTGATCGACAATGGTCGCGGCAAGCTGTCGGGTTCGCTGGACCTGCGCGATCCAGCCGCGCGCCAGATGCTCGCGACGCTGCTGCTCGAGGCGGACATTTTCGTGCAAGGCTACCGGCCGGGTGCCATCGCGCAATACGGCTTCAGCCCCGAGCAGGCCGCGCGCGTCCGGCCCGGCATCGTTTGCGTGTCACTGTGCGCCTACGGCACGGACGGTCCTTGGGCCGCGCGGCGCGGGTTCGACTCGCTGGTACAGAACGCCAACGGTCTCAATCACGCCGAGGCCGAAGCCGCGGGCGCCGGCCAGCCGAAACCCCTGCCGGCCCAGGTGCTCGACCACGGCACCGGTTTTCTGATGGCGTTTGCCGCGATGACCGCATTGAAGCGCCGGGTCACCGAGGGCGGAAGCTGGAATGTGCGGCTTTCGCTCGCGCAGACCGGCCACTGGTTCCGCCAGCTTGGCCGGGTCGATGGGCTGTCCTGTCCCGACCTCAGCCGCAAGGACGTGCAGGATCGGCTTTACGACAGCCCGTCCGGCTTCGGCCGCCTGACCTCCGTGCGCTCGGCCGCCGTCATGTCGGAGACGCCACTCTCGTGGGCACGGCCGTCGGTGCCGCTCGGCAGCCACGCGCCGGTCTGGCCGGACTAGCGGAGCGCCTTGATCGCGGCGCGTCCAGGATATTTCGCCTGGGCGCCCAACTCTTGTTCGATGCGCAGGAGCTGGTTGTACTTCGCGGTGCGGTCGGATCGCGCCAGCGAGCCGGTCTTGATCTGTCCGCATGTGGTGGCGACCGCGAGGTCGGCAATCGTCGCATCCTCGGTCTCGCCCGAGCGATGCGACATAACTGCGGTATAGCCGGCCTTGTGGGCCATCTCGACCGCGGCCAGCGCCTCGGTCAGCGTGCCGATCTGGTTGACCTTCACCAGGATGGAATTGCCGAGTCCTTTTTCGATGCACTCGGAGAGGCGTTTCACGTTCGTGACCATGAGATCGTCGCCGACCAGCTGGCACTTCTTGCCGATCAGGTCGGTGACCATCTTCCAGCCGTCGAAATCGTCCTCCGCCATGCCGTCCTCGATGGAGAAGATCGGATAGCGCGACACGAGGTCGGCGAGATACTTGGCCTGCTGCTCCCTGGAGCGGGTTTTCCCCTCGCCTTCGTAAACGTAGGAGCCGTTTTTGAAGAACTCGGTCGCGGCCGGATCGAGCGCCAGCACGATGTCCGAGCCCGGCTTGTAGCCCGCGGCTTCGATTGCCTTCATGACGAAGCCCAGCGCCTCTTCGGCGGACTTCAGGTTCGGCGCAAAGCCGCCCTCGTCGCCGACGTTGGTGTTGTGGCCTTGGTCGTGCAACGCCTTCTTCAGCGTTTGGAAAACTTCGACGCCCCAGCGCAGACCTTCGGCGAAGGTTTCGGCGCCGACCGGCATGATCATGAATTCCTGAAAGTCGATCGGGTTGTCCGCGTGCACCCCGCCGTTGACGATGTTCATCATCGGCACCGGCAGGACGCGCGCCTGCGTACCGCCGACGTAGCGATAGAGCGGCAGCCGGCTGGCGATGGCCGCAGCCTTGGCGACTGCAAGCGAGACGCCGAGGATGGCGTTGGCGCCGAGCCGCGCCTTGTTGGGCGTGCCGTCGAGCTTGATCATGGTCTCGTCGATCTGGGCCTGGCCTTCTGCATCCAGGCCGCCGATCGCGTCGAAAATCTCGGTCTCGACGGCGGCGATTGCCTTCTGCACGCCCTTGCCGAGATAGCGCTTCTTGTCGCCATCGCGCAGTTCAACCGCCTCGTAGGCCCCGGTCGAGGCACCGGACGGCACCGCGGCGCGGCCGCGTGAGCCGTCTTCCAGAGTGACGTCCACCTCGACGGTGGGATTGCCCCGGCTGTCGAGAATTTCGCGCCCGATGATGTCGATGATGGCGGTCATGGCACTCCCCGGCTGACGCGCCGCTTCTAAAGCATGATGCTGAAAAGTGGAACCCGGTTTTGGCGCGCGTTTTTAGCGGTCGAGAACCTTGGTGACGGCCAGGAATACGCGGTCGGCGCCCTCGAATCCGCGGGTGTGCATGCCCAGGACCACAGCCAGCGTAACCTTGCCGTCCGGCCGGTCGAAAGCGTGGACCTCGACGATGCCGTAGCCAATGGTGCAGTTGCGCGAGGCCGGAATGGTCTTGTCATCCTGCAGCACGATGCTGCGAGCCCCTTGGTCAAGCGTGAGCCGGAACGCGACACCCTTTTCGGGATCCATCTCCTCGGCACAACTGCCGGCTTCCTTGTGGGTGCCGTTCCGGGAGGTCTTCGGCCAGTCCATGGTCTTGGTCTCGAGCTTCAGCTTGAGTTCGCCCAAAACAGGATGCTTGGCGGCCAACGCTGCGGTGCCTTCGCCCTTGGGGGGCATCTCCGAACCGGAGCTGTGCTCGCCGGGGCGGGCTTCGGCGTCGCGCGCCAGCAGCGTGCCGGGCTTCGAAATCTTATGCGCGCTGAGCAGACTGGCCGCGCGCCTCTCGGCGTAGGCCAGGAATTTCTTGAGGACTGGTTCGATATTGTCGCTGGTGGAGTCGTCCCTCATGTCTGCGGTGACGCGGAGCGGCACGCCTTGGACAAAACGGTCGCGGCTGACGTCGATCACGACGATTTCGGTTTGCATGCGGCCGGCGTCCCATTGCGGCCCGTACTGCATGAAACCGAAGTAGCGGCCGTCAGGCGAAAAGCCGAGGACTTTGAGGGCGGCGGCGTCGGCAGCCTGCGCTGCGCCTGGGGGCAAAAGGAGAGCGATGGACAGGGCCGCAACGGCTATTCGCATGGGCAACGATCCTCGAATTCAATAACCGATATTATGCCAGGCGCGGACCACGATCCCAGCCGTTGACGGCGCGCCTCCGATGCGTCCTCTATGACCGAAACGAGACCCTTGTCATGGCACGAAAACGCCTCCAACTCGGCCGCCCGACCCCGCCGCCCGCATCGCCGGGCAAGGCCACGCTCGACCGCGTCGCGAACCCGCATGCGGATACGAACTATGTCGCGCGTTTCACCGCGCCTGAGTTCACCACGCTGTGTCCGATCACGGGCCAGCCGGATTTTGCGCACCTTGTGATCGACTATGTGCCGGGCAAGTGGCTGGTCGAATCCAAATCGCTAAAGCTCTATCTCGTCAGCTTCCGCAACCACGGTGCGTTCCACGAGGACTGCACCGTGGCGATCGGCAAGCGCCTTGCCGACCTGCTCAAGCCGAAGTGGCTACGGATCGGCGGCTACTGGTATCCGCGCGGCGGCATGCCGATCGATGTGTTCTGGCAGGCAGGCATGCTGCCAAAGGGCGTCTGGGTGCCGGACCAGGGCGTTGCCCCGTATCGGGGTCGCGGCTAGGCCGGCTTCGGCCGCGTCAGCAGTTGCGCGGACACGATACCGGTCAAGGCAATTGCGATGGCGCAGATCGCGAGCGTCGGTGGCGATCCCAGCCAGGTCAGTCCGTAGCCAAAGGCGACCGTTCCGACCGACTGCCCGATGAAGATCGAGAACGTGTGGAACGCGATGGCCGAACTTCGCGTCGCCGGCGCCAGCTCGGTGACGAACACCTGGATGCTGGCGTGCAGCATGTAGAAGCCGAGCCCCATCACCCCGACCACCGCGCACTGCACCTGCCACGGCGGCGTGAACGCCAGCATCGCGATCCCGAACGACATGAACAGTCCGCCCGTGATCATCACCCGCTTCTGGCCAAGCAGGCGCAGCAGCGTGCCGATACCGATCGAATAGACGATGCCCCCGACTGCAAACGACCCGATGACGAGGCCCGCAATGGATGCGCGCGGCTCGCCGGCCTGCAGCAGCAGCACGGCGACATAGGCGAACAGGCCCATCACGAAGATGCCTTCGCACAGCACGGTGAGATAGCAGATGCGCGCGGTCGGGATTTTGAAGATGTCGCGATAGCGCAGGATCACGGTGCGCGGATTGAGCGGTTGGCGTGGCGCCTCTGGCAGGCCGCGCAGACCCACCCCAGCGAGGATGAGCGCGATCAACGAGATCACGCCGAGCACCAGGAAGACGCCGCGCCAATGGATGAAGTCGGCGACGATACCGGCGGCCGCCGAGCCCATTAGGTTTCCAGTGATGGTGCCGGCCAGCAGGCGGCCGATCGCCACCTGCCGCTGCGCGAGCGGCACCAGATCGGACAGCATTGCCATGCCCAGCGGAAACAACCCGCCGCATCCGGCACCCGCGATCACGCGCAACACGAACAGTTGCGAGAACGTCGTTGCGAAGGCACAAAGGAACGACGCCACGGTCAGCACGACCAGGCAACCGATCATCACCCGCTTCTTGCCGACCGAATCCGCGACCGGGCCGAGCACCGGCAGCACCATGCCGTAGGATATGAACGCCGCGGCCAGCATGGCGGCCGTCTCGGGCGGCACCCAGAAGTCGCCGGCGATCTGCGGAATGACAGGATCAACCGCGCGCACGGAAAGCGCGGACGAGAACGTCATAAAGGTGATGATCGCGAGCGTCTGGTTCATCGCGCCGCTTTGGAACACTGCCCCGTAAGGCAACGCAACTGATTTCGGCGCAATCCACCTATCCGATGATGGCGTGCGGCAGAAATCGCGACGAGTTCTTGGTGATCGGGGTGACGTCCTCGCGCACGTTCAGCCCGCAGGGCTCGCCGGCAGCAAACCACGAGCCGATCACGGCGTGGTTGCCATCAAACTGCGGCAGTGGAGCGATGGCCTGGCGGATGAAACCCTCGGCCCCGTAGGGCCCGTCATCGCGGTCAACCGGCTTGCCGTCGATCACCAGATCGACATTGGCCCCCTCGCGCGAAAACAACGGCTTGCGGGCATACGACGTGCCGAACTCGGCCGTCTTCTCGTCGCCTTCAAAATAGGCAGGCAGCAGGTTGGGGTGACCCGGAAACATGGCCCACAGCAGCGGCAATATGCCCTTGTTGGACAGGATCGCCTTCCAGGGCGGCTCGACGAATTGCGTCGGCGCGCCCGGCAGCGATGCGCCGAAGGCCTCGCGCATCATCCATTCCCACGGATAGAGCTTGAACAGCAACTCGATCGGTTTGTTTTCAAGATCGACGAAACGTCCGCCCGACGCCTTGCCGATGCCGTCCATCTCGATCCGTGCGGTCTGCAATCCGGCCTGCTGCGCGCAATCTTCGATATAGGCGAGCGTGCCGGAGTCCTCCGCCGTGTCGCGTACGCCGGCGAGATAAAGTTTCCGGTCCTTGCCGATCACCTTCCAGCCTTCGATCAGGCGCTCGTGCAACGAGTTGTATTGGTCGGCGTCCGCGGGCAGCAGATTCTGGGCGATGCCGTCCTGCAGCCAACGCCACTGGAATGCGCCGGTCTCGAACGCCGATGTCGGCGTGTCGGCGTTGTATTCGAGCAGCTTGGCGGAGCCCTTCCCGTCGTAGCGCAGATCGAAGCGGCCGTAGAGACTCAAGTCGCCGCGCTTGAAGCTCGCCGCGATCCAGTTCCAGAACGGCCGCGGGATTTGCAGTAGCTTCATCATGCGGTCGTCTTCGATGGCGCGCGAGACAAGTTCGCGGCACATCGCTTCGAGCTCGGCGGTCGGCGCCTCGATGTCGCGCTCGATCTCCTCCAGCGTGAAGGCATAGTAAGCGCGCTCGTCCCAGTAGCGCTCGCCTTCCAGAGTGTGGAATTCGAAGCCGGTTTCGCGCGCGACATCCTGCCAGTTCGCGCGTTCCTCGCAGGCGACGCGGCGCATCGGCTAGCTGCTGCTGGACGAGCGCGAGAACGAGCTCGAGGTCGAGCCGAATCCGGAGCGCTGCGTGGTCGAACTGGAGCTGGAACTGGAGGGGCGCGGCACACCGGCGCTGGTCGCGGACCGGTTGCTGAGCGGCACCGAGGTCGAAGCGGTGGCAGAGGTGCCGCTGCGTGAAAAGATCGGCCACAAGCTGCCGCTGCTATTGCTGCTGCTATTGGTCCGCGTCCAGCTCGAGCGGGATGAGGTGGTGCCCGAGGAAGACCATGTCCGCCGCGGCGGGCAGGGCTCCGCGCCGGGAACGCCGGGCGTCACGGGGCCAGCGGCTGCGGCTGGGCTGTGTGGCACGCAGTTCGGGGGCGGCTTGGTCATGGCATAGCCGGTGGCGCCGACGCCGGTGACGCCCATCAGCAGCAATGCGACCTGGGACGACCGTTTCATGTCGGCCTCACCACGTCATGGATGCAGCGCTCAGCAGGCCCGCGGTGACCGATGCAAGCCCGAGCCAGATCGCCGGCCCGATCTCGCCCGCGGCAATGCGCTGGGACAGGTTCGGCACCGGGATGCGCGCGCAGTAGTAGGCAATGATCTGCACGCACAGCGCGATGATGCTCCAGATGATGCAGTCGAGAATGTCCGAAGCATGCGCGACCGCGCTCGCCACCGGCAACGCAAAGCCGAGCATGCTCAGTCCGAGTGAAATCGCGGCACCCGGAACGTTCTTGGTCAGCAGATCGAATTCGTCATGCGCGGTGATGCGCGAGTAGATGAACAGGAAAGCGATGACTGCGACGGTCGAAACGCAGAAGTAGAGAAGAAATGCCGGCAATCCGGCTAGCGACTGCAAAACCATGGTGGCCTCCTGCTCGATTCCAAATGGATCATCTCACACGAACACGGCGTCCGCTCAGTGAATCGATTTCGCGACTTGGTCGAAAGCCAGCAGCGTCCGCAGCAGCCCTTCCATCTCCTTGAGTGCGATCATGTTCGGTCCGTCGGATGGCGCCTTGTCCGGATCCTGGTGGGTTTCGATGAAGACGCCGGCCACGCCGATCGCCACGGCGGCCCGCGCCAGCACCGGCACGAACTCGCGCTGGCCGCCAGACGTCGTCCCCTGCCCGCCCGGCTGCTGCACCGAATGGGTGGCGTCGAAGATGATGGGTGCGCCCGTTTCGCGGGCCATGATCGGCAGCGCCCGCATGTCGGACACCAGCGTGTTGTAGCCGAATGACGCGCCGCGTTCGGTCACGAGCACGTTGCGGTTGCCTGACGCGGTCAGCTTCTGCACCACGTTCGCCATGTCCCACGGCGCGAGGAATTGCCCCTTCTTGACGTTCACAACGCGCCCGGTCTCTGCGGCTGCAACAAGAAGATCGGTCTGCCGGCACAGGAAAGCGGGAATCTGCAGCACGTCGACCGCTTCGGCCACGCGGGCGCATTGCGAAGCATCATGCACGTCGGTGAGCACCGGAATGCCGAGGCTCTCGCGGATTTCTGCAAAGATCGGCAACGCCCAGTCGAGACCGATGCCGCGCGCGCTGGCCCCGCTGGTGCGGTTGGCTTTGTCGAACGAGGTCTTGTAGATCAACCCGATGCCAAGCCGTCCGGCGATTTCGCGAAGCGCCATCGCCATCTCGAGTGCATGCGCCCGGCTTTCAAGCGCGCACGGGCCTGCAATCACCGCGAGCGGCAATGCGTTCCCGAAGCGTGCCTGCCCGATTGTCACGACGGGATTTGGTGCGGGCTCGACTCTCATGCATCCTCGGTGTCCGCGCGGGCCATGCTGCGCGGTCAACTCTACCTCATTACGATGCCTGCTCGAAGACCAGGGCCCTATTTCAGCGCGGAAAATGACGTCGGCTGCAGGAACGAACTCTTGATGTTGGCGAGGATCGGTCCGTCCCTCTCGCTCTCGGAGCGCGCGGTTTGCCACGCCGGATCGGCCTGGAACACGGTCCAGATCCTTTCCCGTTCGGCGAGCGACTCCCAGGCCAGCATGTAGTGCAGGTCGTGATTGCCGTCGCCGACCAGCACGGTCCAGAAACCCACCGGCCGCAGCCCGTGTTTTTTCCAGATCGGCAGCGTCTGGGTCTCGAACCGCTTGAGCAACGCCGGCATGCGGCCCGGAATGCAGGAATAGATGCGCTGTTCGTAGATCAAATTGGTCCCCTGTTTTGGATGATGCCCGATCGGGCCGCATCGTGCGCGGCACGGCTGCCCCGCACAAGACGGGCCCGCATAAGATTGCCGCTAAACCAGCCGGCTCTGTTCGACCGCCGCTTCGATGAACGACGAGAACAGCGGGTGCGGCTCGAACGGTCGTGACTTGAGTTCGGGATGGAACTGCACCCCGATGAACCACGGATGGTCGGTGTATTCGATTATCTCCGGGAGCACGCTGTCCGGCGACATGCCGCTGAATCGCATGCCGTGTTGTTCGAGCCGGCCCCTGTAGGCGGTGTTGACCTCGTAGCGATGGCGATGCCGTTCTGAGATTTCGGTTGAGCCGTAGATCTCCGCCACCCGGCTGCCGCGGGCGAGTACCGCCGGATAGGCACCGAGCCGCATGGTGCCGCCGAGATTGCCGTTTGCTCCGCGCTTTTCCAGCGCATTGCCCTTCAGCCATTCGGTCATCAGGCCGACCACCGGCTCGGGTGTCGGCGCGAACTCGGTCGAATTGGCTTCCCCAATGCCGCAGAGATTGCGCGCCGCCTCGATCACAGCCATCTGCATGCCGAAGCAGATGCCGAAATACGGCATGTTGCGTTCGCGTGCGAATTGCGCCGCCCGGATCTTTCCTTCGGCGCCGCGCTGGCCGAAGCCGCCCGGCACCAGGATGCCGTTGACGTGCTCCAGGAATGGCGCTGGATCTTCTTTCTCGAATACTTCTGACTCGATCCAGTCGAGGTTGACCTTGACCTTGTTGGCGATGCCGCCGTGCGAAAGCGCCTCGATCAGCGATTTGTAGGCATCTTTCATGCCGGTGTACTTGCCGACGATCGCAATCGTGACCTGGCCTTCGGGACTGCGGACGCGCTCGTTGATCGTCTCCCAGCGCGCCAGATCGGGCGGCT
This sequence comes from Hyphomicrobiales bacterium, assembly GCA_021730985.1. GTDB lineage: Bacteria > Pseudomonadota > Alphaproteobacteria > Rhizobiales > Xanthobacteraceae > Z2-YC6860. The sequence continues at coordinate 47,580 of JAKFYI010000034.1, forward strand.
GACCGGGATCGAGCCCGAATGCGAGAAGCACCTCGCGGTCGAGGCCCTCGGCCGAATAGGCCTCCGGCACGGCGTAGATGTTATCGACGTCGCACGCCTCGATTACGGCGCCTTCGCGCACGTTGCAGAACAGCGACAGCTTGCGCCGCTCTTCTTTCGGGATCGGGCGGTCAGTGCGGCACAGCAGGATGTCGGGCTGGATGCCGATCGAGAGCAGTTCCTTGACCGAATGCTGGGTCGGCTTGGTCTTCAGTTCGCCCGCGGTCGGTATGTAGGGCAGCAACGTGAGGTGGACATAGACCGCGTGATTGCGCGGCAGCTCGTTGCCGAACTGGCGGATCGCTTCGAGGAACGGCAGGCTCTCGATGTCGCCAACGGTGCCGCCGATTTCCATCAGCACGAAATCGACGCCGTCGTTGCCCTCGCGGATGAAGTCCTTGATGGCGTTGGTGACGTGCGGAATGACCTGGATGGTCGCGCCGAGGTAGTCGCCGCGGCGCTCCTTGGAGAGGATGTCCTGGTAGATGCGGCCGGTGGTGATGTTGTCCTGGCGGGACGCCGGGTTGCCGGTGAACCGCTCGTAGTGGCCGAGGTCGAGATCGGTCTCGGCGCCGTCGTCGGTGACGAACACCTCGCCATGCTGGTAGGGCGACATCGTCCCTGGATCGACGTTCAGGTATGGGTCGAGCTTGCGCAGCCGAACCGTATGGCCACGCGCCTGCAACAGCGCGCCCAGCGCCGCTGACGCGAGACCTTTGCCGAGTGAGGAAACCACGCCGCCGGTGATGAAGACGTACCGCGCCATGGGGCTCAACCTTTAAGCCGCGTCCATCGATTCGACGAGGCCGCTGCGCGCAAACCCGGCATGTCGAAAAGTCGATGTGGACAGGTCACACAAATGCCCGTTGTTCCAGTCACTTGCAGCTGGGCGCTCACAATTCACATCGCCAAAAACGAAGGGCCGGTGGTCCGGCCCCTGCTTGTTACTTACTGCGACCGCGGCACCTCTGGCCCGGCCGGAGCCGCGGGCGGCTGCGGTGCACCGCGAAGCTGGTCGAGGACGCCACCTCCGGGCCCGCCGAGAGGCAATCCAGGCGACGGCGGTGCGCCTGGCACGGATGTTCCAGGGCTCAGCGTCGAGCGGGGTTTGCGGTCCATTCCGGCGAGAATCGACAGGATCAGGCTGGTGCCGAAGAACACCGCAGCCAGGATTGCCGTGGCGCGGGTCAGCACGTTGGTGGTGCCCCGGTTCGACATGAATCCGCCGCCGCCACTGCTCCCCATGCCGAGGCCGCCGCCTTCGGACTTCTGCAGCAGGATCAGGCCCACCATGGTGAGCACAATCATGAGATGAATGACGATGATGACACTTTGCATCGAGACGATCCGGTCAAGCGCCGACCGGGCCGCACGGCCCGATCCACGATCCCCATATAGGAATATCCGGGGTCTCTACACGATCCCCCGGCGCATTTCCACCCTGCACGAACCTCAGCCGTAAACGCCCGCGATGGCCAGGAACTCGTCGGCCTTCAGGCTCGCCCCGCCGACCAGGGCGCCATCGACGTTGGGTGCGGCCATCAATTCCCGGGCGTTGGAGCCCTTCACCGAGCCGCCGTAAAGGATTCGGATGCCGCCGGCTGCCGCTCCGAGGCGCTGAGCGAGGCGCTGGCGAATGAATTCATGGACCTGAGCAACATCGCGCACGCTCGGGGTCAGTCCTGTCCCGATCGCCCAGACCGGCTCATAGGCCACGACCAGGTTGGCGGGTGTCGCGCCGTCCGGGACCGAGCCGTCAAGCTGACGGCCGAGCACGTCGAGCGTCCGGCCCTGCTCCCGCTCCACCTGGGCCTCGCCGATGCAAACGATGGCCAGGAGGCTTGCCCTCCAGGCCGCCAGCGCCTTGGCGCGCACGTCCGCGTCGGTCTCGCGATGGTTGGTCCGCCGCTCCGAATGGCCGACGATCACGGCCACGGCGCCGGCGTCCGCCAGCATCTCGGCTGCGATGTCGCCGGTGAACGCTCCGGCGCTCTCCGGATGGCAATCCTGACCGCCGATCGCGACTGCGGAGCTTTTTGCGGCCTCGGCGAGCGCCGTCAGCAGCGTCGCTGGAGGACAGACCATCAGGTCGGCCTTGCCGGCCAGGTTGGCCGAACCGGCCACGATTTTTGCGAACTCGACGACAGAGCGCCTGAGCCCGTTCATCTTCCAATTGCCTGCGACCAGTGGCCGCCGCGTCCCGTCCGCCATTGTTCGTCCCCTCGAATGAGCCGTTAGCAGAGCATTTGGGGCTTAACCAGAGCCCCGCCTGACGCTGCGGGATAAGTTGCCGGTGGGGGCCGCGGTCCCTATATTCCCGCCGCAAGCGAACCGTGAATCGGTCGCAACTCCAATCGCAGATCGGATCCATGCTCCGGGGTATTCATAAAGCCTCTTCCAATTGGCTCGGCCGCGCCGTCATGGGCGTGTTGCTCGGGCTGATCGCTATCAGTTTCGGGATCTGGGGCATCGGCGACATTTTCCGAGGCTTCGGTCAATCGACCGTCGCCAAAGTCGGCGGCACCGAAATCCGGGTCGAGCAGTTCCGGCAGCTTTATCAGGACCGGCTGCAGCAGATCAGCCGCCGGGTCGGCCGTCCGGTGACGCCGGACCAGGCGCGCGCGTTCGGCCTTGATCGTCAACTCCTGGCGCAGGTCGTCGCGGAAACCGTGCTGGACGAGCGTGCGAAGAGGCTGGGTCTCGGGCTTGCCGAAACCGACGTGGCCCGCCGGGTGATGGACGACCCGAATTTCCGCGGCTTGTCCGGCCAGTTCGACAAGAGCCGGTTTGATTTCGTGATCCGGCAGATCGGTTTCACCGAGGCGCGCTATCTCGCCGAGCAACGCAAGGGCCTGGTGCGCCAGCAGTTGGTCGGCGCGATCAGCGGCGAGTTCGCCACGCCCAAGATCGCTTTGGATGCGTTGAACCGCTATCAGAACGAGCAGCGCACCATCGAATACGTGGCGCTTGACCGCGCCCTGGCTGGTGAGGTTGCAGCGCCCACGCCCGAACAGCTCTCGAAGTATTTCGAAGAGCGCAAGGTGGTGTTCCGTGCCCCCGAATACCGCAAAGTGCTTTTGCTTGCGTTGACGCCCACCGAACTTGCGAGTTCGCTCGAAATCTCGGACGCCGACCTGAAGAAGGCCTACGAGGAACGCAAGTCGCGATACGTAACTGCAGAGCGTCGGCACATTCATCAGATGCCGTTCCCGAACGCCGATGAGGCTCGTGCCGCCGCCGAGCGGATCACCAAGGGCGAAACATTCGCAGGCATTGCCACCGAACGCACTCTGACGCCCGCGGACATCGATCTCGGCACCGTGACGCAGGCGAGCCTGGTCGATCGCGCCGTCGCCGACGCCGCCTTCGCGCTCAAACAAGGCGAAGTCAGCGCGCCGATCGAAGGGCGCTTTGGCACCGTGCTCGTGGAGGTCACCAGCATCGAACCATCCAGCACGAAATCGTTCGAAGAAATCTCGGCAGAGCTCAAGCAGGAACTGGCTGCCGAGCGCGCCCGGGCCGAGTTGCTCAACGTGCACGACAAGATCGAGGACGAGCGCCTGGGTGGCGTTAATCTCACGGAGATCGCCAAGAAGCTTAATCTGAAGGTGCGGACGATCGAGGCAATCGACCGTTCCGGCCAGGACCTTGAAAGCAAGCAGGTCGCTGGCCTGCCGCAAGGCGTTGAACTGCTCACCGCCGTGTTTTCCGCCGACCTAGGCGCCGACAACGATCCGCTGAACATCCCGCAGGGCGGCGGACATGTCTGGTTCGAGGTCATAGGCATGCAACCCGCGCGCGACCGGCCGCTCGATGAGGTCCGGCAGCAGATCGAAACGCGCTGGCGCGACGAGCAGATCGCCACGCAACTCAAGACCAAGGCCGACGAGATGGTCGAAAAGATCAAGGCCGGCACTGCGTTCGGCGAAGTTGCCGCTGCAGCCAATCTTAAACCGGAATGGCGGCCGGGACTGAAGCGCGGCAACCCGCCGCCCGGCATCCCGGCCCGGGCCATCGATGTCATTTTCCGTACGCCGAAAGACGGCGTCGCGTCCGTCGATGGCGTGAGTTCGACCGACCGCATTATTTTCCATGTAACGGAAATCAGCGTTCCGCCGCTCGATCCCGAATCCTCGGACGCCAAGCGGATCGACGAGACGCTGCGCCGCGCGATGTCTGACGATCTGCTCGCGCAGTACGTCGCGCGGCTCGAAACCGATATCGGCGTGACGATCAATCAGGCCGCCCTCAATCAGGTCACCGGCGCCAGCAGCCCCGCCAACTGAGCCGCCATGCAAATCGAGCCTTCGGCAGGCGTGTTCGCGGAGCGCTACGCGCGCGGCGAAACGCAGGTGGTGTGGACCACGCTGGTCGCCGACCTCGAAACGCCGGTGTCGGCATTTCTGAAGATCGCCGGCGGGCGGCCGATGAGTTTCCTGCTTGAATCGGTCGAGGGTGGCGCCGTGCGCGGCCGCTATTCGGTGATCGGCCTCGATCCGGATCTGATCTGGCGCTCCGATGGCAGGCAGGCGGAAATCAACCGCTCAGCGCGTTCCAGCCCGGCGAATTTTCAAAGCTGCATCGAGGCCCCGCTCGACGCTTTGCGCGCCTTGATCCTGGAAAGCCGGATCGAATTGCCCGACGATTTGCCGCCGATGGCAGCGGGCGTGTTCGGCTATCTCGGCTACGACATGGTCCGGCTGATGGAGCGGCTACCCGAGCCCAATCCCGACGTTGTCGGCATCCCGGATGCAGTTTTGATCCGTCCGACGTTGATTGTGGTGTTCGACGCGGTGAAGGACTCCATCACCGTGGTCACGCCGGTGCGCCCGGAAACGGGCGTCGCGGCGGGTGTGGCGCTTGCCCGCGCGCAAGAAAGACTCTCCGCCGTTGTCGATGCGCTCGACCGGCCGCTCGACAAGGCGGCCGCGGACTTCGATACAGGTCCGCTCGATGTCGCGCCGCGTTCCAACACCACGCCTGAAGAATACCGCGCCATGGTGCTGAAGGCGAAGGAGTACATCCTCGCCGGCGACATCTTTCAGGTGGTGCTGTCGCAACGCTT
>JAKFYI010000037.1 GCA_021730985.1 Hyphomicrobiales bacterium
AGGTGATGCTGGCGCCTTGGCCAACGTTGAGCTGATAGCGGACGTAGCCACCGAGCTTCAGGCAGATGTCGGTGCCGGGCATGTAGTAATAGCCGGCGCCGTACAGACTGCAGATCTTCACGTATTCTTCTGTTTTGGCTCCCCGTCCGGATTAAATTGCACCTGTTCGCGATACGTGTGTCGTTGGCTATGATCCATTCGGCCGAACTCCACTTTCGCGCTCTAGGTCACGCATAGGTCACTGGCCGAGCGCCGATTATCTTTCCGCGTTGCCGCCCGGCGTTTGGTGACAAGTCGAGTTGCGACTTCGACCTAGGCGGCAATCGGACTCTCTAGGTCCGCTCTAGGTTTGCTCGCGGTGCGGAGTATGAGGCGCCTGAGCAGCGCCGGCCGCAACCGGCACGCGGGCCTCTCCCGCGATCAGGCCGCTCATCGTTTCGGCGGCATCCAGCAGCGTGTCGGGCGTCAGATGCGCGTATCGCTGCGTGTACCGCGTATGGGCATGGCCGAGCAGGCCCTGGACCACGTAAAGCGACACGCCGCTGTTCACCAGGAAGCTCGCGAACGAGTGCCGCAGATCGTGCAGGCGCAGATCCGGCATGCCGGCCCGCATTCGGATGCGCTGCCACGGGAAGTAAAGGGACGGCGATGGCCGGTCGGTGGTCGGTGCCGGGAAGACATACTGGCTGCGCTCGATCGGCTCGATCGAGCGCAACAGCGCGATCGCGGCGGCGTTGAGAGCGATGCTGCGAGGCTTGCCCGACTTGGACAGCGGCACCAGCAGGCTTCGCTTGTCCCATTCAACATGCTCCCACTTGGCCTGGGTGATCTCGTTGCGCCGCGCGCCGGTGAGCAAAAGCAGCATGATCGCCTTCTTGGCGACCTCGTTCTCGTCGCGCTCGATCGACGCGATCAGCCGTTGCGCCTCCTCGACGCTCAGGAATCGCTCCCGGTTGACATCGGGCGCCAGCGCGATGCCGGCGGTTGGATTTTCCACGATGCCAGGGATGCGCCACTTGCGCGCCAGGTTGAAGATGTGACGCAGCACGATGACGACGCGGTTGGTGGTGCCGGTCGCGTAACCCTTGGCGCGCATCATTTGCACCAGCGCCGCGATCGGCTCGCTTCTGACCTGATCGACGTACTCGGTGCCGATCACCGGCAGGATATGGACGCGCAGCACCGTTTCGTCGGTTTTCCAGCTGCGCTTGTAGGTCTTGACGTGCGGCAGATAGCGGTCGCGGACGAGTTCGTCGAGCGTCGGGATCGCACGCAATTCGGTCCGCCGCTGCTGCGGATCGGTGCCGACCAGCGCCTGCGCCATCACCGAGCGCGCCATTTTTCGCGCGACCGACAGCGCCAGCACATCGGCTGCGCCGATCTTGAACTGGCGCTCGCGGCCGCGGGCATCGGTGTAGCGCTGGTAGAACGTCTTGCCACCCGAATTGCGGACTTCAAGCATGAAGCCGCGCTGCTCAATATCGAAAAAGTCGACCTTCTTCTTGTCCAAAGGACAATGGGCCGACTTCACAAAAGGCGAGGAAAAATGCACGCGGGGCATGACGCAACGCTATCTCACGCGACGCCGGATTGGCCCCTCAATAGTCAAAAATAAAACGCAGCAAGTACATATTTTATGTACTGCGATACGTTCGAATGAACCGATGAGAGCAAGAAACGTTTTGCTAGCGCACCAATCGTTGAGTCTTTTGATTTTTTTTGCGAGAGGCGAAGAAGGCCCTGATCGACAGCGCAGATCGCTTCAGAGGCATCTCAGCACGCATCGAGTGCGTCAAATTGACGTGCGGCGATTTAATCAATCGACGCTGACATTGCTGGCGATCTAACGGGCTGTCGCGGACTCCGGGCGGCACTTTGTCACGCCATCAATGAACAACCGAAGTCCCACAATATTCCGCGTGAGTTTGAAAATTTTCAGCATGTGCATCTGATGAACAAACGGATGCTACCGGGTGGCATCATTCGGCCCATCGAAAGAACGACCCGGCCGGCCGGCGGGCCGATCGATCTCGACTTTCTCAGGCGCAAAACCTGGCCGGGCGTTTCGGCCGAGAGCGTCCGCCTGGAGGCGCCCGCCGAATACGATTTTCGTCTCAAGGCGTCGTCCAACTTCCTGATGCTGCTCGATCTGCAGCGCACCGACGGCGAAACCGCCGTCTCGGGCGCGCCCCGAAGTCATCGCAAGAACCTGCGGCACCGGTTGAGCTACGTCCCGGCGGATTGCGAGATCAGCGGATGGAGCAAGATCGAGAAGCCCGCCTCGTTCACCGCGGTCTATTTCGACCCGGTCATGCTCCAGGAGGACCGCCTGGACCTGTCGCGGCTCCAACCCATGATCGAATTCGAAGACAACATGCTGCGCACCGCAATGCTGCAGTTCGAAGCCACCATCAAGAACCCTCAACTCGATCAGCCGGGTTATGCGGAGACGCTCGCCATTCTGCTCGCATACGAAATCGGCCGGATGCGGAGCCAGCAGTCATCGGCCCCGATGCAGGGCGGGCTGCCGCAATGGCAGGTTCGCGTGGTGGTGGACTACCTCGAGGGCCACATCGCCGATCAGACGACGATTGCCCAATTGTCGGCGCTGCTCGACCTCAGCCGCTTCCACTTCATCCGGGCCTTCAAGAAGACCGTGGGGATGTCGCCGCACAAGTTCATCCTGCAACGGCGAATTGAACGCGCGCGTGAACTGTTGGCCGATGAGAACCTCTCGGTTGCGGAAGTTGCCGGAAGGACCGGATTCAACGGCGCCGCGCAACTGACCCGCGTATTCCGCCAGATCGTCGGCACCACGCCGACTGCCTTCCGCCGGGGTGATTAGTCCGGGGCACCCGCCCCATTTTTGCGGGTTTTAGCCTGCGAAAGCGGCTTTCACGGCGAAGCGTCGGCTGACATGCCAATCCCGGCGTGCCATCCTGGATGAGCACAAAAATCAGCTCCACGACTGCCGGACTGAAGGTCTCGCCTGTATCGAGATGCCGAATACCGTCGCCGAAATCCTACGCGCCCATCGAACCAACGCTGCAACGCCCACGGCGACCGTGGCGCGCAGCTTTGAGCGGATTCGCGCCTACGGCGATCCGGCACTTTTCATCACCCTGCGGGACGAAAGAGATGCCCTCGCCGAGGCAGCGGCGCTGGAAGCCAACGGATCGCAGGGACGTCCGCTCTACGGCGTGCCGGTCGCCGTAAAGGACAATATCGATGTGGCGGGCTTGCCGACCACAGCCGCCTGCCCCGCGTTCTCTTACCGTCCCACCCAGGATGCGACCGCTGTGGCCCGCCTGCGCCAGGCGGGCGCCATTGTGGTCGGCAAGACCAATCTCGACCAGTTCGCGACCGGCCTCGTCGGCGTGCGCTCGCCCTACGGCGTGCCGCGCAATCCGTTCGATCCCGAGCTCATTCCCGGCGGCTCGAGTTCCGGATCGGCTGTCGCCGTGGCAGCCGGATTGGTGCCGCTTTCACTCGGCACCGACACCGCGGGTTCGGGGCGCGTGCCCGCCGGCCTCAACAACATTGTCGGCCTCAAGCCCAGCCTCGGCCTCATCTCGACGGCAGGCGTCGTGCCCGCCTGCCGCTCGCTCGATTGCATCTCAATCTTCGCGCTGACAACCGACGATGCTTTTGCGGCGCTCCAAGCCATCGCCGGGCCGGATGCGAACGATCCCTACTCTCGCGCGCGCCCGCTCGGCGGACTTGGGGCGCTGCCCAACGAAGCGAGGATCGGCGTCCCGATCGGAGGACAACGGATCTTCTTCGGCGACCGCGCTTCGGCGGCGGCCTTCGATCTCGCAATCGAGCGTTGCGCCAAGCTCGGCGCCCGGATCGTCGAGATCGACATGGAGCCGTTCTACGAGACGGCGCGATTGCTCTACGAGGGCCCCTGGGTGGCGGAGCGCTACATCGTGCTGCGCTCCCTGCTCGCCTCGTCGCCCGACTCCATTCATCCGGTCACCAAGGAGATCACGATACAAGGCGCGCGGCCGACTGCCGTCGATGCGTTCGCTGCGTTCTACAAGCTCGAAGAACTGCGACGCGTCCGCGACGTGACGTTCCGCGGGATCGATGCGCTGCTACTACCGACCGCGCCGACCGCCTATACCGTCAAGCAAGTACTGGCCGATCCGATCCAACTCAACAGCCGGCTCGGCACCTACACCAATTTCGTCAACCTGCTCGACCTGTGCGGCCTCGCGGTGCCCTGCACGATCCGCGAGGACGGCGCGCCGTCCGGCGTAACGCTGCTGGCGCCGGGCGGCCAGGATGCACTGCTCGCCACGCTCGGACGCGCCCTTCATGCGGAAAGCAAACTGCCGCTGGGAGCACTGGGCCAGCCCCAGCCGCCCCTCACCGCGCTATCGCCGGTTGCGACAGCTGGAGAAATCGCGATCGCTGTGGTTGGGGCTCATCTTTCCGCGATGGCGCTCAACGGCGAACTGAAGGCGCTTGGCGCGCGCCTGCTCGAAGCGACTTCGACCGCGCCGGACTACAAGCTCTACGCACTGGACGGCACACCGGCGCGGCCCGGCTTGCTGCGCGTCGCAGCCGGGACCGGCGCGGCCATCGCGGTGGAGACATGGGCGTTGTCGGCGGAAGCCTTCGGGTGCTTCGTCGCGGCGGTGCCGCAGCCGTTGTCGATTGGAACCATCAGGCTGGCCGATGGCCGCACAGTCAAAGGCTTTCTCGTCGAAGCCCAGGCGGTCACCGGAAGCCGTGACATCACGCAGTTTGGCGGCTGGCGCGCCTATATGGCCAGCCAGTAGCCGCTAGAGCGATCCCTTGTAGATGCCGAACTCCTCGCGCACCGTCGCGATGTGGGCCCGCATGGCGCTCGCTGCCTGGGCGCTCGCGCCACGCAGGATGGCCTGCATGACGAGGTCATGCTCGACATGCGACTTGGCGAGCCGGCCAAGATTGCGGAACTGCGCGCGCCGAAACGGCTGCACCCGGGCGCGCGTCGCCACCGTCATCTCTGCAAGGTAGGAATTGTGAGACCCCGAATAGATGGCGCCGTGGAATGCCTCGTTGACCTCGTGAAACCGCTGCGGGTCACCGATATGGATCAGCGAACGCATGGATTCATGGACGGCTTCGAGCGCGTGACGCTCGGCCGCCGTCATGCGCTCGGCCGCGAGTTGTGCGCATAGCGCTTCCAGCTCCGCCATCACTTCAAACATCGCGGCCAGCCGCTCTTCACTGGGCTGCGCCACCACGGCGCCGCGATGCGCCTTGGCCTCGATTAAGCCGCTCGCCGCGAGCTGACGGATCGCCTCGCGCACCGGCGTGCGGGACACGTTGAAGCGCCGCGCCAGCTCCATCTCGTCGAGCGGAGCGCCGGGCAGCAGTACGCCGCGCACAATCTCGTCGGCGAGCTGGATGTGCAATTCCGCGGCGAGCGTCCGGCGTCCTTTGCCGGCAGACGCACCCGACTCTGGCGGCCTGATGACGGGACGATCCTGCACGTTGGTGTTGCCGACATTGGCCATGACTATGCCTGCGGCCGCGGCGCCGCCGCGGTCCCCATCTGCTCCAGCGCATGGGCGACGCGCAGGGCAGCGTCTTCGCGCCAGGGCGCGGCGATGATCTGCACCGCGATCGGCAGAGGCTTCAACGGCACCGGCACAGCAACGACCGGCAGGCCGATGAAGGAAATCGGCTGGGTGTAGATTCCGATGTTGGGGCGAAGCGGCATTTCCTTGCCGTCCAGCACGAAGGTCTTCTGTCCGATCGACGGCGCGACACATGGCGTCGCCGGCGCGACGATGACATCGACCTCCTCGAACAGTGCCAGCACACGCTCGCGATACCAGCGGCGGAACTTTTGCGCCTGGACCACCAGTGCGGCCGGCACCATCGTCCCGGCGATCAGCCGGTCGCGCACAGCCGGATCGAAGTCCTTGGCGCGGCTGCGCAGCCTGTCGAGATGCAATGCCGCGCCTTCGGTCGCGGTGATGACATACCCCGCGGAGCGGGCACGCTCGGCCTCCGGAATTTCGATCTCGCGCCTTGCATCCAGCGCGGCTGCGACCTTCGCCACAGCCTCACGCGCCTCGGGGAACATGCCCTTGCCGAAATAACCACCCGCGACGGCGATGCGCAGACCCCTCACACCCTGGTCGAGCAGCTCACTCGTGGGCTGCGGCGGCCGGTTCGTGCAAACCGGATCGTCGGCGTCGGTGCCCTGCATGGCGTCGTAAGACAGCGCCAAATCCTTTGCGCTTCGCGCCAGCGGTCCCAGATGATCGAAACTCCCAACGAACGGGAACGTGCGGGCGCGAGACAGGCGGCCGTAGGTCGGCTTCAACCCGAAAAGCCCGCAGAACGACGACGGCACGCGGATCGAGCCGTTGGTGTCGGAGCCGAGCGACAGCGGCACCAGTCCGCCGGCCACCGCGCCGCCGGAGCCGCCGGACGAGCCGCCGGTCATCCGGGTGAGATCGTGCGGATTGCGCGACGGACCGTCATGAACGTTCTCGCCGGTGAAGTCGTAGGCGTATTCGCCCATGTTAAGCGCGCCGACCAGAACAGCCCCGGCATTTTCAAGGCGCTCGATCAGTGTGGCGTCGCGCGCGGCGGGAAGCAGGTCGCGGTTGATCTTCGAGCCGGCGATCGTCGTAATTCCCTGCACGTCGAACAGGTTCTTCACCGCGAACGGCACGCCGGAGAGCGGACCCAGCGGCTTGCCTGCGTCCCGTGTTGCGTCGATGGCGCGCGCTTTGGCCCGGGCGCGGTCGGCCACGACGGCGGTAAACGCATTGAACGCCTTGTCCTTCGCAGCGATGCGCGACAGCGCGCCCTCGACAACGGCAAGCGCGCTTTGACCGCGCTTCACGGCAGTCGCGATATCCGAGGCAGTGGCCCAATCCATTGCGTCCGCCTATGCGCCGAAGACCGGAGCGGGCTCGATGTCGTCCGGCAGCGGAAACTCGGCGACGAGCATGCCGTGCCGCAGGATCACCTGAAGCTGGACCTTCACCTCCGGTTTCCAGGCCGGATCGATCGCCAGCCGCAGCACAGCGGCGCAAGCATCGATGGTTTCGTCGAGCGGATCGGACATCTTAGCTCTCAAGCCGGCGGATGCGGAATGGCGGCCAGCAGTTCGCGGGTGTAGTCGCTTTCCGGCGACACCAGCACGCGCTCCGTCGGCCCCTGTTCCACGATCTTGCCGGAACGCATCACGATCACCCGGTCGCACAACAGCCGCACCACGTTGAGATCGTGGGACACGAACAGATAGCTCATCCCCATCGATTCTTTCAGGTCCTGCAGCAGGTTCAGCACCACGGCCTGCACCGACACGTCGAGCGCAGCGGTTGGCTCGTCGAGGATGATGAGTTCCGGACTGAGCGCGATCGCGCGGGCGATGCCGACACGCGCTTTCTGGCCGCCCGAAAGCTGATGCGGAAAACGGTCGAGCAACTCGATCGGCAGTCCGACCTGGCGCGCCAGTTCCTCACAGCGGGCGCGCACCGCAGCCGCGCCGCTGACATCGCCGAGCCGCAGGATCGGATCGGCGATGGCGCGCGCCGCGGTGAAGCGCGGATTGAGGCTGTCGGTCGGATCCTGGAACACCATCTGGATGCGCTTGCGCATCGGCAGCTTGGCGAACTGCTTTGCCGGGATTTCGCCGATGTTCTCGCCGTCGAAGGTAATGATCCCCTCCGACTTGTCGAGGAGGCGCATCACCATGGTCGAGGTGGTGGACTTTCCGCAGCCGGATTCGCCGACCAGACCGACGCTCTCACCACGTCCGACGCTGAAGCTGATGCCATCGACGGCGCGGAAGATTTCCGGCTCGGGCGCCGGCCCGCGGCGGAACAGCTTGGCAAATACGCTCTGCTGAGATTGGCGCGGAAATTCCTTGATCAACTTCTCGACCACCAGCAGCGGCTTGCCGGCCTTGCCGTTGAGGCCGGGCGCCGGCGGCTGCACCGGCGGAGTCTCATCTTCGGGGAGCAAATCTCGCAACGCGACACCGGGACGCGGCGTCGCCTTCATCAGCTTGCGGGTGTAGGCGTGCGCCGGCGACTGGAAAATCATCCGCGATTCCGCGGTCTCCACCACCTTGCCCTTTTGCATCACCACGACGCGGTCGCAGTAAGCCGCGGCCAGGCCCAGATCGTGGGTGATCAGGATGGTCGACATGCCGCGCTCGCGCGTCAATTCGACCATCAGATCCATCACCGTCTTCTGGGTGGTCACGTCGAGGCCGGTGGTCGGCTCGTCGGCGATCAGAAGCTGCGGACGGCACGCAAGGGCAAGCGCGATGACGACGCGCTGGCACATGCCGCCAGACAGCTCGAACGGATAGGCATGGTAGCGCTCGCGCGGCCGCGCGATCCGGACCTGCTCGAGAATTTCGACCGCCTTTTCGGTCGCCTCGGCCGGCGTGGTCTGCACATGCTGCAGCAACACGTCCTCGATCTGACGGCCGACCTTGCGGATCGGATTGAGCGCCGCGCGCGGATTCTGGAAGATCATCGACATTTCGCGGCCGCGCAGGTCGCGCATGGCGCTCTCGTCGGCCGCGCGAACATCGACGCCGGAGAACATCACCGATCCGTCCGCAATCCGCCCGGCGCGATCCAGGATTCGCATGACGGCATACGAGGTGACCGACTTGCCGGACCCGGACTCGCCGACGATTCCGACGGTCTCGCCCTTCGCCACCGTGACATCGACGTTCTGCACCGCGCGGACCACGCCACGCCTGGTCTGGAACTCGACGGTGAGATCGCGGACGTCCAGCAATGGGATAGTGTTGGGGATCATGCTCATGTCCGCCGCGACGGATCGACGATGTCCCGCAAGCCGTCACCCAGCAGGTTGAAGCAGAACACCGCAACCATCAGCGCGAGGCCCGGAAAGAATGCGATCCACCACTCGCCGGACACCATGAAGGCCGCGCCTTCCGCGACCATGATGCCCCACTCCGCCGTGGGCGGACGCACGCCGAGCCCGATGAACGACAGGCCGGCTGCATTGAGAATGGCGTAGCCCATGGTGAGCGACATCTGCACGATCATGATCGGCATGATGTTCGGCAGTATCTGCGTCAGCAGGATGCGGAATTCCCCGTTGCCGCACAGCCGCGCCGCTTGCACGAAGCCGGCCTCGCGGCGCACGTTCGCCTCGGCGCGGGCGACGCGGGCGTACAGCGGGAAATTCACCACCGCGGTCGCCAGCACGATGTTCTCGACCGTGTTGCCCAACGCAGCAACGATGCCCATCGCCAGCACGAACAGCGGAAACGCCATGATGGTATCGGCGATGCGGCCGACCACGCGGTCGGTCCAGCCGCCGAAGAAGCCCGCGGCCACGCCGGACAGCCCGCCCATCACGAACACCAGCGCCACCGAGGAAACCGCGATGATAAAATCGAGCCGCGTCGCGACAATGACGCGGCTAAACACGTCGCGGCCGAGCTGATCGGTGCCGAACCAGTACGCCGCCGACGGCGGCTTGAGCGCAAACGCCGTGTTGCTGGCAAGCGGGTCGTAGGGAACGATGTAGGGCCCGAACAGCGCCAGGAACACGATGATGACGAACAGGCCGAAGGCCAGGCCTGTGACCGGATTGTCGCCGATGATGTAGCGCGCGTGGCGCAGCGTCGCCATCAGCCCCGACGAAGCCGGCGCGTGCGGTGCGCTGGGAGCGATGCTGCTCATGCCTCGATTCTCATGCGCGGATCGATCAACACGTAGAGGATGTCGATCAGGAGGTTGAGCGCGACATACATGATCGCCATCGTCATGACGAAGCCCTGCACCGGCGCGAAGTCCGACGCGATCAGCGCCTCCACCGCGTAAGAGCCGATGCCGGGCCAGGCGAACACCTTCTCGACCAGCACGTTGGCGCCGAGCAGGAACGAGAACACCATGCCGAGCGTGGTCACCACCGGAAGCATGGCGTTGCGGAACGCGTAGGTGACGGTGACGGTATAGGGCGTGAGCCCGCTGGCGCGCGCGGTGCGCACGAAGTCGGACGACAGCACCGCCAGCATCGAAGCGCGCGTCATGCGCGCGATCGGCGCCAGCGCGAAGATGCCGAGCGTCATCGCCGGCAGAATGAGCTGGCTGATGGCGGCGCGGAACGTCTCCCACTGCCCCGTGAGCAGGCTGTCGATCAGATAGAATCCGGTGATCGACGCCGGCGGATTGTAGAACACGTCGAGGCGGCCGAGCGGCGCCGGCGACCAGCCCAGCAGGTAATAGAACACATAGACCAGGATCAGCCCGAGGAAGAACACCGGCAGCGAGACGCCGGCCGTCGCGATCACCCGGCAAGCGTGGTCGATCAGGGAGCCTGGCCGCGTCGCCGCCAGAATGCCGAGCGGAATTGCGATCGCCATCGCCACGAACAGGCCGAGCAGCGTGAGTTCGGCCGAGGCCGGAAGCCGGTTCTTGATTTCGGTCAGCACCGGCTGGCCGGTGGTCAGCGAATTGCCGAGGTCGCCTTTGCCGAGGTCCTGGACGTAGCGGCCGAACTGCACGATCAGCGGCTGATCGAGACCGAGTTTCACCCGGATCTGCTCGACCGCCACCTTGTCCGCCGCGGGGCCTGCGAAATACGCCGCCGGATCGCCCGGCAGCGCGCGTGTGAGCAGGAACGTGACGATTACCACGCCGATCAGCGACGGCACCGCGAGCATCATCCGCTTCAACACCATGGTCAGCATCTGAACGACCTCGACGTCATGGGCTTCCCGGAACGATGATCATGCCCGGCATTCGCGCCGGGCATGACGCGTTTGCGCCTAGCCCTTCTCGAACGCGCGATAGTCGAGCCGCCGGTGGAACCAGTACTGGTACCCGGTGACGTTCTTCTGCATCGCGATGTTGACGTAGGGCTGGAACAGCGGGATGCGCGGAATGTCCTTGAAGGACAGATCGACGAAGCTTTTCACGTCCTTTTCGTAGGCCGTCTTGTCGCCCTCGGCGGCAGCCGTCACCGCGCCGTCGATGTAGCCGTCGAGCTCCTTCGACTGGTAGCTCATGGTGTTGAAGATCGAATTCTTGCCGTGATAGCACCAGATGAAGAAGTACTCGGGATAGTCGAGCCAGCCTGAGAACACGTTGGTGTACAGCGGCAGCGCTTTCTTGTTCAGTTCGGTGCGCCAGGTCGCGCCCGGGATCTTGTTGATCGTGACCTTGATGCCGATCTGGTTCAGGCTCTCCTGCACCAGCACGCACAGCGGCTCGTTCACGCCGGCAAAGCCGAGATCGAACGACAGCGTGGTCTCGAAGCCGTTCGGATAACCGGCTTCGGCCATGAGCTGCTTGGCCTTGGCGATGTCGGTGTTGAAGCCATGCGGCTGCGGCCATGCCACTTCGGTCGGCGTGCCGGGCTTTGCGCCGAACATCGGCTTCGACAGGCCGAACAGCACCGCATCCATGATCTTCTGATACGGCACCGCGTAGGCCACCGCCTGGCGAACCTTGATGTTGTCGAACGGCGGCTTGGTGACGTTCATGCCGAGATACTGGATGCCGTTCGAGTACGGCGTCGAGACGATGCTCAGCTTGCCGCTGTCCTTCAGCTCGACGAAGTCCTTGTTCGGCAGATCGTAGGAGATGTCGGCATCGCCGCGCTCCAGCAGCGCGCGGCGGTTGCCCGCCGATGGCACCATGCGCCAGATCACGCGCTTGACCTTGGGCAGCGGTCCACCGGCCCAGTCGTCGTTGCGGTCCATCACCACTTCGGTGCCCGCGGTCCAGCGCGACACCTTGTAGGCGCCGCTGCCGGCGCTGTTGATCTTGGTGTATTCGAGGCCCCACGGATCCTTTTCGGTCGCGTTCTTCTTGACCAGGCCGGAGTTGTAGATCGCGGGCACGATCACCGCGAGATCGGGAATGGTGAGGCGGTCCTTGCGGAGGAAATCGACCCGCACCGTGTTGTCGTCGACCACCACGAACTGCTCGGGCTTGGTCAGCGAGCCCGCGCCCATCTGGAAGGTCGGGAATCCGCCGACCGACACCGCGCGGTCGAGCGACCATTTGACGTCCTGCGCCTTGACCGGCGTGCCGTCATGGAATTTGGCGTTTTTCTTGAGCTTGAACGTCGCCGACATCGGGCCGACGTTC
Organism: Hyphomicrobiales bacterium; assembly: GCA_021730985.1. Lineage (GTDB taxonomy): Bacteria > Pseudomonadota > Alphaproteobacteria > Rhizobiales > Xanthobacteraceae > Z2-YC6860. The sequence continues at coordinate 12,108 of JAKFYI010000037.1, forward strand.
ATGTCCTCGGCAAGCTCCATCTTGAACTTGTCGCGGTCGTAGTACGGAACGCCGTTGACCGACTTCATCTCGTGACTGATGAGGCGGTCGTAGCAATTCCACGACACCTCGTAGCCGGGCACGTTGGTGCCGACGCCATGAATGTCGATGTTGTTGGGGCCGCTCTCGGAAACGATCAGCAGCGTCTCCTGGCGCGACTGCGCCTTGGCGGACGAAAGGATCGCCGGTCCCGACACAACGCTGGCGCCGGCAACGGCGGCGGTGGATTTCAGAAAATCACGACGTTTCATAGGAAGCCTCCCGAGCCTCGGACAATTCGCTCGGGAACTCTCTCCGCAAGGCGCGTGCCAACGCCGCCTCAGGCGTTAAAATTCCTTAAGTCTTTGGCGTGTTGACCATTTCCGGCGCCGGTCCCCACCGTTGGGTCCGGCCGATGCCGCGCCCTGCTTGCATACAATAGGCATAGATACGCCTATTTATTGTGCAACATCGCTCTGGGCCCCCATCGGGCGCCAAAGCCCTGAACAGGTGTTGCGGTTCGTAACCGAACCCAATCGAGCCAGTGGCTGGCCCACCAAGCGATGCCGACCATTCGGCTTGCACCAGGGCATATGCGCCCTCGATCGCGACCGCGAGGCAACCGCACAAGCCATGACATCGACGTGTGGTGGTTCGCGCACGCAACGCAACATCGCATCCCGGCTTTACGTGAGTTCGCGCATCATCGCTTTACGAATCCGAAAGCAGCCAGCCCATACGCTCACGCATCGAATCAGATCGTGAGATTGAAATGGCAGAGCATCACTGTCCCGAGTGCGACAAGCCGATGACGCTGGTTCGCCTGCTGCCACCTCTGGAAAATCTGCCGTCGCTCGGCGCGTTCTATTGCCGCCCGTGCGAATTCGCCGACACCGTGCCGGTGTATCCCGAACATCAGGCCCCGGCGCTGGCGCCGACCTGACGCGGCAAGCCTGCCATTCGCTTGCAGCGTTGAAACTTGCCGCCACCTTGGCTAGGGCGTCGTAGCGTCGGCCAAGCTCCAGACTGGCGGAAGGGGTGGGATTCGAACCCACGAGAGAGTTGCCCCTCTGGCGGTTTTCAAGACCGCTGCCTTAAACCACTCGGCCACCCTTCCAAGTCGCTGTGTCTATTCTACCATTGAGCCCCTGCTCAACCATTTCGGGTTCGATTGGTGACCACTTTTGTGGCTTATCCAAACATTCAGGACCACCTCGCGTTGCCCTACGAAGCGTCAAAGCTGACGCGGAATGATCGGACCTGAAATACAGACCATGTCATGTGCTGCACGCAAGACCACTCGCAACGCCCCGCTTTTCCCGCCATGCCCGAATGGCGTCATCCACAACGTCGATCGGAAGCACTTCCGCCAGTCCAGAGTTTTCCTCAAAGGTGACCCGGGGGCGCTTTGTTTGTTCGCTGATCGCTCTATCAACGTACGGGCGGTATCCCGTCACTAGCCCTATGAGGTAGGCGGTGGACTGACTCTTGGTCCCAGAAATCGCAGCGAGTTCGGGCTTGAGCACAACCGGCCCGCCGCTGTTGCCCGGAAATACAAGCGCATCAATCATAAAGGTCGGCGCAATACGGTCTAGCATCTCGGTCATGCGGGCGATGGCACCTTGGCGGACGATAACGTAATTCCGTTGAACACCCGACAGGCCCATTGGGAAACCCAGGACAAAGATTCCATCTCCGGCGGCTACTTCAAGTTTGGTGAGCTTTTCTCGATTCGCGGCATGTTGGTCGCTTGCAAAAAAGCTCGGTTCGATTCCTTGCGTTTTAAGATATTCGGGATTGATGGGCACCGCCGCAACATCAATGGTCGGGTCCGCGTGACAGAACCAAGTACCGGAACCGGCTTGAGGCCGGTTTGCGATCGGAAATTCACGCCCCTGTGAACTTGAGTCTTTTGGATTCACTCGGACGCTCAAGTCACGATTAGCCAAGATAAAGTCTCTAACTACGTGCTTGGCGGTAACGAGGTAAATTTCATATTTGCGTTTCAACGGGTCGGGATCGTCTTGACTCAAATGGCCGTAGAAGAAGCCGGTACCCACTGTCCGCCACTCAAGACGGGGCGATTGACCTACATCATTCACCGTCTGCATTCCGCCTAGAGCAACAACACTGTTGATAAAAAACGGCGGAACCAGCGCGGCATAAGCGAGAATGGGAAGAAAAATGGCCGCCCAAAGTAGCAGCGATACTTTCGCAAAGTAGCAAATTCTCTTTGCCATGATGCCCCCCAGATTTTCCCGCACATGGGGATTGTTGGCCGACTGCACAACCCCGTACATTCCAGGTCAGCAAGCAGGATGTCGAGAAGATGCTCTATCCCACCGCGACCGCCATTCTGATCATGGTTGGGCTCGGCATCTATCAGCGCCTGAGCGCGGAGGTGGTGGAGAGGGTCGAAGCCAAGGACCAGGCGAAACGGAATTGACGGCCATGCAGCCATCCCTGGCGATCGTCGGCGCCGGCATGGGCGGGCTCACGCTCGCCGCCGCCCTGCACCAGCGCGGATTTGCGGTGCGCGTGTACGAACAGGCGCCGAAGTTCATCCGGCTTGGCGCCGGCATCCAGATGAGCCCCAACGCCATGCGGGTGCTGCGCGGCATAGGCTTGGAGCAGCGCATCCGCTCGCGCGCGTTCCAGCCGCGCTCCTGGACCAATCGCGAGTGGGACACCGGGGCGATGAAGTACGAGCTGCCGCTCGGCACCGACGCCGAAGCGAAATACGGCGCGCCGTATCTGCTGATGCACCGCGGCGATCTGCACGAGGCGCTGGCGTCGAAGGTACCGGCCGATCTGATCTCGCTCGACAAAAAGCTCGTCGATGCCGACTGGCGCGGCGGCGGCGTCACGCTGCGCTTTGCCGATGGCACCACGGCGCAGGCCGACGCCCTGATCGCCGCCGATGGCATCCACTCGCAGGTGCGCGCGCTGTGGCGCGGCGAGGAAAAGACCAATTTCACCGGCCGGGTCGCGTACCGGACGACGTTTCCAGCGGCGCTGCTCGGCGGCTCTACGATCGACGAATGCTGCAAGTGGTGGGGGCCTGACCGGCACATCGTGATCTATTACGTCACGGCCAACCGCGACGAAGTCTATTTCGTCACCAGCGTGCCGGAGCCCGAGTTCACCGTGGAATCGTGGTCGGCGACCGGCGACCTGGCCGCCTTGCGCGCGGCGTTCGCGGGCTTCCACGAACAGGTGCGGCGCGTGGTCGAGGCGTGTCCGCGCGTGCACAAGTGGGCGATCGTGGACCGCGATCCCCTGCCCCATTGGGGTGAAGGACCGATGGTCCTGCTCGGCGACGCCGGTCATCCGATGACGCAGTACATGGCGCAGGGCGCCGCTTCCGCGATGGAGGACGCCGTGCTGCTGGCGCGCTGCATCGAGGCTGCTCCGCGGGACGTGCCTGCCGCGTTCCGCCGCTACGAGACGGTGCGGCGGCAGCGCACCTCGCAGATCCAGGGCACCTCACAGAAGAACACCTGGATGCGCGAGGCGACCGATCCGGACTGGGTCTATGGCTACGACGCCTGGACCGCGCCGCTCGATCCGCAGCCGTCCCGCGCCGCCTAGAGCCGGACGCGCGACAGCCGCAGCGCGTTGGCGACGACGCTGACCGACGACAGCGCCATCGCGGCCGCCGCGATCATCGGCGACAGCAGAATTCCGAACACCGGATACAGCAGGCCTGCCGCGATCGGCACGCCGGCCGCGTTGTAGACGAATGCGAAGCCCAGGTTCTGCCGGATGTTGCCCATCACCGCCTGCGACAGCCGCCTTGCGCGGATGATGCCGGTGAGATCGCTCTTGAGCAGCGTGATCCCCGCGCTTTCCATCGCCACGTCGGCGCCGCTGCCCATCGCGATGCCGACGTCGGCTGCGGCCAGTCCCGGCGCATCGTTCACGCCGTCGCCCGCCATAGCAACGATCCGGCCCTCGCGGCGCAGGCGCTGCACCACTTCGGCCTTCTGCTCGGGCAGCACATCGGCTTCGACCTCGGTGATGCCGAGCCGCTTTGCCACCGCAAGCGCCGTGGTGCGGTTGTCGCCGGTCAGCATGATGATGCGGATGTTCGCGTCCATCAGCGCCTTGAGCGCATCGGGCGCCGTCGCCCGCACCGGGTCGGCAATACCGATGACGCCTGATGGCTTGCCATCGACCGAAAGGAAGATCGCGGTCGCGCCATCCTGCCGCAACCGCTCGGCCTGCGCTTCGAGCTCGTCCGTCACCACGCCCAGCTCGGCGAGGAATTTTGCGCTGCCGAGCGCCACCCGGCGCCGCTCGATCATGCCGATCACGCCCTTGCCGGTCGGCGCGTTGAAGCCGCGCACGTCGGGCAGCGCGATGTTGCGCAGCGCGGCCGCCTCCACGATCGCGCGCGCCAGCGGATGCTCGCTCGGGCTCTCGACCGATGCGGCGATGCGCAGGATTTCGTTTTCGTCGAGGCCGTGGGTCGGGATCACCGCCACGACCTTCGGTTTTCCCTCGGTCAGCGTTCCGGTCTTATCGACGACCAGCGTATCGACCCGCTCCATGCGCTCCAGCGCCTCGGCGTCCCTCACCAAGATTCCGGCGCGCGCGCCGCGCCCGACCCCGACCATGATCGACATCGGCGTCGCCAGCCCCAGCGCGCAGGGACACGCGATGATCAGCACGGAGACGGCGGCAACGAGCCCGAACGCGTATCGCGGCTCGGGTCCGAACGCAGCCCAGGCCGCGAACGCCAGCGCGGCGACGCCGATGACGGCCGGCACGAACCAACCCGAGACTCGGTCGGCGAGCCGCTGGATCGGCGCGCGCGAGCGTTGCGCCTGCGCCACCATCTGCACGATCTGCGCCAGCATGGTGTCGCGGCCGACCTTCTCGGTCCGCATCACGAAGCTACCGGTCTGGTTCAGCGATCCGGCGATCAGCTTGGCGCCCTCCTCCTTGGTGACCGGCATCGACTCGCCGGTCACCAGCGACTCGTCGATCGCCGAGCGGCCCTCGGAGAGAACGCCATCGACCGGCACCTTTTCGCCGGGCCGGACCCGCAGCATGTCGCCAACCGCAACGGAATCGACCGGAATATCGCGCTCGTAGCCGCCGGGCAGTACGCGATGCGCGATCTTCGGCGCAAGATCGAGCAGCGCCCGGATCGCGCCGGAAGTCCGCTCGCGGGCGTGAAGTTCGAGAATTTGGCCGAGCAGCACCAGCACGGTGATGACGGCTGCGGCCTCGAAGTACACCGCGACCGCGCCATCGTGACCACGAAACGCATCAGGAAAAAGGTCGGGCCGGACCGTGGCAACCACGCTGGTGGTCCACGCCACACCGGTGCCCATCGCAATCAGCGTGAACATGTTGAGGTTACGCGTCAGGATCGACTGCGCGCCGCGCACGAAGAACGGCCATCCGGCCCAGAGCACCACCGGCGTTGCCAGCGCGAACTGGATGGCGTTCGAGATCGTAGGGCTCAGCAGATGCCAGCCCAGCACATGCGAGCCCATCTCCAGTACAAAGATCGGCGCGGTGAGAGCGAGCGCGATCCAGAACCGCCGCGTCATGTCGGCCAGCTCGGGATTGGGGCCGCTTTCGGCGGTCACCACATCCGGCTCGAGCGCCATGCCGCAAATCGGGCAGCTTCCGGGACCGGGCTGCCGAACATCCGGATGCATCGGACAGGTGTAGATCGTGCCCTCGGGCACCGGCTCCGGCTCACCGGCTTTGTTGCTCAGGTATTTCGCGGGCTCCGCGGCAAACTTGGTGCGGCAGCCGGCCGAACAGAAGAAATAGGACGTGCCTTGATGGGTGTGCTTGTGCGGCGTGGTCTGCGGATCGACCGTCATGCCGCAGACGGGATCGAGCGCGCCGCCAGCGGACATTTCGCCGGCGGAAGGGGCACGTTCGGACATGGCGGGGCGCAATCCTGACCTTTGAAACCTGGCCTTAGATAGCCTCTGGCGCTTGATCTTGCCATGGTTCGCCTGTAGCCCCTCCCGGTGCCCAAAACCCCAGATCAAGCCGGCCATCAGGCCGCGCCCCTTGTGAGCTTCGTCTCGCTCGGCTGCCCCAAGGCCCTGGTCGATAGCGAGCGCATCATCACGCGGTTGCGCGCGGAAGGTTATGCGCTGACCCGCGAGCACAAGGGCGCCGACCTGGTGATCGTCAACACCTGCGGCTTCCTCGACAGCGCCCAGGCGGAATCGCTCGAAGCGATTGGCGACGCGATGGCGGAAAACGGCAAGGTGATCGTCACCGGATGCATGGGGGCGGAGCCGGAGAAGATCACCGAGCGCTATCCCAAGGTTCTGGCGATCACCGGGCCGCAACAGTACGAAAGCGTGCTCGACGCGGTGCATCGTGCGGCGCCGCCGAAGCACGATCCGTACCTCGACCTGGTGCCACCGCAAGGCATCAAGCTGACGCCGCGGCATTACGCTTATCTGAAGATTTCCGAAGGCTGCAACAACCGCTGCACCTTCTGCATCATTCCCAAGCTGCGCGGCGACCTGGTTTCACGGCCGGCCGGCGACGTGCTGCGCGAGGCCGAGAAGCTGGTCGCGGCCGGCGTCAAGGAACTGCTGGTCATCTCGCAGGACACGTCGGCCTACGGCGTCGATATCAAGTACGCCGCGAGCCCATGGCAGGGGCGCGACATTCGCGCCAAATTCCTCGATCTCTCCCGTGAGCTTGGCTCACTCGGCGCCTGGGTGCGGCTGCACTACGTCTATCCGTACCCGCACGTCGATGAGGTGATCGGGCTGATGGCCGACGGCAAGGTCCTGCCCTATCTCGACATCCCGTTCCAGCACGCCTCGCCCGAGGTGCTCAGGCGCATGAAGCGCCCCGCTGCGCAGGAGAAGACCCTGCATCGCATCAAGCGCTGGCGCGAGCAGTGTCCCGAGTTGACGCTGCGCTCGACCTTCATCGTGGGATTCCCGGGCGAGACCGAGCAGGACTTCGAAATGCTGCTGGACTGGCTCGACGAGGCATCGCTCGACCGCGTCGGCTGCTTCAAGTACGAGCCGGTGCGCGGCGCGCCCGCCAACGATCTCGGCTCACCGGTGCCTAAAGAAGTCACCGAGGAGCGCTGGCACCGCTTCATGGCGCATCAGCAGGCAATCTCGGCAAAGCGTCTGAAACGCAAGGTCGGTTCGCGCCAACAGATCATCATCGACGAGGCCGGGCCGACAGTTGCCAAGGGCCGCTCCATGGGCGACGCACCGGAGATCGACGGCACGGTCTATGTAGCGAGCAAAAAGCCGTTGAAGGTCGGCGAGATCGTTTCTGTGAAAATTCAAAAGTCGGACGCGTACGATCTGCACGGCAGCACGGGCTAAACTCTCGTGTCTCGGCCAAGCGCCGGTAGGCGCGCGAGCCGGGACCCCGCTTTCTTGCTTCTTTACGACGAACCGGGGTCCCGGGTCTCGCTTCGCTCGCCCGGGACACGAGGCTAGCGATTCTCGCTCACGACTTTCACGATCGCGCCCGTCAGCTTCGACAATTCTTCCGCACCAATCGTGAAGCTCGGCGTCAGATAAATCACATCGCCGAACGGGCGGATGAACACGCCCTCCTCAACGAACCGGGCGCGCAACGCGCCAAGGTCCGCGATCCGCGCCATCTCGACGACACCGATCGCGCCCATCACCCGCACGTCTCCGACGCCCTTCATGCCGCGGCATGGCGCAAGCTCCCGCGTCATCTGCTCGGAGATCGCAGCGACCTGCTTCAGTCGCGGCTCCCGCTCGAACACATCGAGCGAGGCATTGGCGGCAGCACATGCCAGCGCGTTGGCCATGTAGGTCGGCCCATGCATCAGCGCGCGCTTGGGATCGTCCGACCAGAACGCCTCGAATACATGCTTGCGTGCCACAGTGGCGGCCAGCGGCAGCGTGCCGCCGGTCAGCGCCTTGGACAGCGTGACGATGTCCGGCACCACGTTGGCGGCTTCGCAGGCGAACATCGTGCCGGTGCGGCCGAAGCCGGTGAAGATTTCATCGAAAATCAGCAGCACACCGTGGCGGTCGGTCAACGCCCGCAGCCGCGTCAACACCCCGGCATCGTGAAATTTCATGCCGCCGGCGCCCTGCACCAGCGGCTCGACGATGATGGCGGCGATCTGCTCGCCATGAATCTGCAGGAATCCCGATAGCGCCGCTTCGCCGGATTTGGTCGCCGGCAGGTCGAGAATGAAATGCTCCGGCAACGCGCCGCGGAAGGCATCGTGCATCCCGGCGTCGAGATCGCTCACCGCCATCGCGCCGGTGGTGTCGCCGTGATAGCCGCCGCGGAATGCAACGAACTTGGTTCGCGACGGCTCGTCCCGGTTGCGCCAGTACTGCACCGCCATCTTAAGCGCGATCTCGACGGCGACCGAACCGGACTCGCTGAAGAACACGCGATCCAGATCGCCGGGTAGCATGCCCGCCAGACGCCGAGCCAGCGTCAACCCTTGCTCATGCACCAAGCCGCCAAACATGACGTGCGGCATGGCGGCAAGCTGACGCTCCACGGCCTGCCTGATATGCGGATGGTTGTAGCCGTGGCAGGCAGTCCACCACGACGCGATGCCGTCGATCAGCTCGCGGCCGTCGGCCAGCACGATCCGGCAGCCTTGCGTCCGCGTGACCGGGAGCGGCGGGCGCATCGTCTTCATCTGCGCGTAAGGCAGCCAGACGTGTTCCAAGCCGTGGCTGTGGTCCTTATCCATGGGGCCGTACTATAAACGGCAAACATGCCATCACTCGACGAATTCGCAAAAGACAAGCTCGCCGCTCTGGAGGGCGCGCAACTGCGCCGCTCGCTCGCCGATACTTTGCGTGCCGAGGGCATCTGGGCCGTCCGCAACGGCCGCCGCCTGCTGTCGTTCTCCTGCAATGACTATCTGGGACTGACCCAGCACCCGGAGCTCAAGGCTGCAGCGATCGATGCGATCCAGCGCCACGGCGTCGGCGCGGGAGCCTCGCGTCTCGTCACCGGCAATCATCCGCTCTATGCGGAACTGGAAACCAGGTTGGCGCGCCTGAAAGGCACCGAAGCCGCCTGCGTATTCGGCTCCGGCTACCTCGCCAACGCCGGGATAGCGCCGGCGCTGGCCGGAAGCGGCGACCTTATCCTGATCGACGAACTGGCGCATTCGAGCCTGTGGGCCGGAGCGCGATTGTCGCGCGCCGAGGTGCGCACCTTCCGGCACAACGACGCCGGACACGCCGAGACGCTGTTGAAAGAGCATCGCGCCCAGCATCCCCGCGTGTTGATCGTCACCGAAGGCGTGTTCTCCATGGACGGCGATCGAGCGCCACTCAAAGAACTCGCCCTGCTCGCCAAACGTCACGATGCCTGGCTGATCGCCGACGACGCCCACGACCTCGACTTAAGCGATGGCGCCGCCGACGTGCCGCTGCGGGTGGGGACGCTATCGAAAACGCTCGGCGCCTATGGCGGCTATATCGCGGCATCGAAGGCGGTGATCGATCTGATCCGCAACCGTGCACGCACTCTGGTCTACTCAACAGGCCTGCCGCCGGCGACGCTGGCCTCTTCCATTGCCGCCCTCGACCTGATCGAACGCGAGCCGCACCTTTTGGCGCAGCCGCTCGCGAAGGCGCGGTCCTTCACGCGCGCCACCGACCTTCCGGAGGCGCAGAGTGCAATCGTGCCGATCGTGATCGGCAGCGCGCAGGCGGCACTCGACGCCTCCCGAATGTTGGAGGACGAAGGTTTCCTGGTGGTCGCGATCAGGCCGCCGACCGTGCCGGACGGCACGGCGCGGCTGCGGCTCGCATTCAGCGCTCTGCATCCCGACGCCGAGGTGGCACGGCTTGCCGGCGTGGTGCGCGGCCGCATCCTGGTGAAGCGATGAGCGCTATCTTCGTCACGGCGACCGGCACCGACATCGGCAAGACCTTTGTCGCCACCGGGCTGATCCGGCATTGGCGCGCCGCGGGCCGCGCAGTCGATGCGCTGAAGCCGGTGACGACCGGGTTCGACCCGGCGGAGGCCGAAGGCAGCGACGCGGGACTGCTGCTGAACGCGCTCGGTAAGCCGGTCACGCCCGAAGAGATCGAGCGCATCTGTCCGTGGCGCTACGCCGCACCGCTGTCGCCCGATGTCGCCACACGGCGCGAGAACCGTCAGTTACCGTTTGACGAACTGATCGCATTCTCGCAACGCGCGGTTTCGGCAAACACCGGTACGCTGCTGATCGAAGGCGTCGGTGGCGTCATGGTGCCGCTCGACGATGAGCATACTGTGCTCGACTGGTTGGCGGCGCTTCGACTGCCGCTTCTTGTCGTGACGGGTACATATCTTGGCACACTGAGCCATACGCTGACGTCCCTGGACGTGCTGGAGCGCCGCAAGCTCGCTGTGAAAGCCCTGGTGGTGAACGAAACGGCCGGCTCGTCGGTGACGCTCGCCGACACCCTGACCACGCTGGGCCGCTTTGTGCGGACAATTCCGGTCGTCGGCCTGACCCGAGCGCCAGACGCCGCGACGTTCAAGACGATCGCCGACCTGCTCTGACGCTCAGGCGAGCTTGGAGGGATCGAACGTCTCGATGAAGCGGATCAGGGTGGCAATGGCCAATCCCATGTCTGCCACGCTGGCGAACTCCGCCGGATTGTGGCTGACGCCCCCCCGGCAGCGCACGAACAGCATCGCGGAAGGACAAAGCCGCGTCATGACCTGGGCGTCGTGGCCGGCACCGGACGGCAGCCGAACCGGCGCATGACCGAGGCCGGACACCGCCGCCACCAATCCATCCTGCAACGCCGGCGCGCAATGCGCCGTGCCGATCTCGTGAAACGTTTCCATCGAAAAGAACAGCCCGCGCGTGCCGGCTATACGCTTGGCCTCCATCTCGAACTTCTTCAGCGCGGTCAGCCGCAAGCCGTCGGTGAGCGAGCGCAGATCGATCGTAAACGCGACTCGGCCGGGAATGATGTTGACCGCGCCGGGTGAAGCCTCGATGCGCCCGACGGTGCCGACCATGCCATCGTCAAGGTGCTCCTTCGCGATCGACTCCAGCGCGAGCGCCATTTCGGCGGCACCGGCGAGCGCATCGTGGCGCAATCCCATCGGCACGGTCCCGGCGTGTCCGGCTTCCCCGGTCACTGTGACGCGCACACGATGCTGGCCGACGATCCCTGTGACGATGCCGAGCGGCTGGTTTCTGGCCTCCAGCACGGGGCCCTGCTCGATGTGCACCTCGACGTAAGCCGCGGCCTCGCCCGGCTTGTAGGCCGCCCCGGGTATTCCGGCTGCGTCCTTGCCGTAAATCTTGAGCGCCTCGGTGAGGGTCACACCTCTTGCGTCGGCGAGCGACAGCGTTTCGCTATCAAACACGCCGGCACAGGCCGACGATGACGCGAGCGTCGCGGGGAAGCGCGAGCCCTCCTCGTCGCCAAACGCCAGCACATCGATGCCGAACGGCAGCTTACGCCCCGCCTTTGCGAAATGCTCCGCAGCGAGAACACCGGCAACCACACCCAGCGGACCGTCGTACTTGCCGGCATCGATCACGGTGTCGATGTGCGAACCGATCAGCAGCCGGCGCCCTTCGCCATAGTGTCCCTTTACCGTGCCCAGCGCGTCTTCGGCGACGGACAGACCCGCGTCCCGCATCCAGTTCGCAACGAGATCGGCGGCGCGGCGGTGCTCGGGCGTGAGGAAAAGCCGCACTCGCCGGCCCGGCTCGGCGGAAATCTCGCCGAGGTCGGTCACCATCGCCTCGGCGCGCTGTCCCAGCGCCTGCGGGTCGAGCGGGTTCATCGCGAACCGTTGATCCAGCGCCCGAGAGCCGCGCGCTCCTCGTCGGTCATGCCGGTCTGGTTGCCGAGCGGCATAGCGCGATTCTGCACGGTCTGCATGTAGATCAGCTTCGACCAGCGCTTCATGTCGGCGGCTGTCTCCAGCGCGACATTCTTCGGTGGCTCGCGGAACGCCAAATGCGTCGGCTGCTTGGCGTGGCATGTGACGCAGTGTTTCTGCGAGATTGCGAGTGCGTCCTTGTCCGTGACGGCGGCACCCGCGGACGCTGCGCCGCGGGCCTGCGGCGCGGTCACGTAGATCGCTGCGATCAGCGCCATCGCCGCGGCAGGCAAGGCCCAGCCATAGCCGTCCCAATTGTCGCCAGCGTCGAGCCTGTTGAGGATGTGACGCACCAGTCCGCCGCTGAGCAGGATCAGCGCCACCACCAGCCACGACTGCGGATGGCTGAACAGAAAAGGATAGTGCTGCGACACCATCATCAGCAGCACCGGCAACGTCAAATAATTGTTGTGGATCGAGCGCTGCTTGCCGACCGCGCCGAACCGCGCCTCGGGCGTCTGTCCCGCGATCATCTGCGCGATCATTTTCTTCTGGTTCGGAACGATGACGGCGAACACATTGGCGGCCATGATGGTGCCGACCAGCGCGCCCACATGGATGAATGCGCCGCGTCCCGAGAACACCTTGGTGAACAGCATCGACGCCAGCAGGATCAGCGCAAACACCGACAGTGCGAGCAGCACGGTATGGTCGCCCACCTTGGTGCGGCACAACCCGTCATAGATGAACCAGCCCGCGGCGAGCGAGGCGGCAGAAATGGCGATCGCCTGCCATTGCGTCAGCGGCATCACCGCAGGATCGATCAGATAGGCATCCGCGTGCACGTAGTACTGCACGATCAACAGCCCGAATCCGGTGACGAAGGTGAGATACGCCTCCCACTTGAACCAGTGCAGCACATCCGGAAGCGCCGGCGGCGCCACCGTGTATTTCTCGACGTGATAGAAGCCGCCGCCGTGCACCTGCCATGCGGTGCCGTAAACGCCCGGGTTCATGCGCTCCCGCTTCATCAGCGTGTAGTCGAGCGCCATGAAATAGAACGAGGTGCCGATCCAGCCGATCCCGACCACCATGTGGGCCCAGCGCAGCAGCAAGTTCAGCCATTCGCCGAGGAAGATGTCCATCTTCAACTGCCCCGGTAGGTCGAGTAGCCGTACGGCGAAACCAGCAGAGGCACATGATAGTGCGCGTCCTCAGCGACGGCGAAACGAAGCGGGATAACGTCGAGAAAAGCGGGGTCCGCCAGCGCCGTGTGCTGCGCGCGGAAATAGTCGCCGACGTGGAACGTCAACTCGTAACGGCCGAATTGGAATGCCGCGCCCTCAAGCAACGCCTGGTCAAGCCGACCATCGGCGTTGGTCACGGCTTCGGCCAATACGCCGGCCTCGCCGTCGCGGCGCAGCACGACACGCACGCCCGGTGCGGGCTTGCCGGAGGCGGTGTCGAGTACGTGTGTGGTCAGGCGGCCCATGCCTTGTTGCACGAAAAAATCATGCCCGGGTCAAGCCCGGGCATGATCGCAATTGCAGCACCGCCTGCTCGTCAGGGGATCAGGATGGTCGATCCGGTGGTCTTGCGGCCTTCCAGGTCCTGGTGCGCCTTCACGGCGTCCTTCAGCGGATACTTCTGGTTGATCGGAATTTTGACCTTGCCGCTCGACACCACGTCGAACAGATCCTTGGCGGTGGCAAGCAAATCCTCGCGCTTGGCGACGTAGTTGTTGAGCGTCGGCCGTGTCGCGAACAGCGAACCCTTGGTCTGCAGGATGCCGATGTTGAAGGCCTCGATCGGGCCGGACGCACTGCCGAAGCTCGCGAACATGCCGAGCGGACGAAGGCAATCGAGCGACGCCGGAAAGGTTGTCTTGCCGATGCCGTCATAGACCACATCGCACAGCTTGCCGCCGGTGATCTCCTTCACCTTCGCCGCAAAATCCTCGTTTCGATAGAGAATGGTGTGGTGCGCGCCGTTCGCCTTGGCGAGCTTGGCCTTCTCCTCATCGCCGACCGTGCCGATCACGGTGGCGCCGAGCGCATTGCCCCACTGGCACAGGATGACGCCGACGCCGCCGGCAGCGGCGTGCACCAAGATGGTGTCGCCCTTCTTCACGTTGTGAGTGCGCCGAAGCAGGTACTGCGCGGTCATGCCCTTGAGCATCATAGCGGCGGCCTGCTCGTAGCTGATGGAGTCCGGCAGCTTGACGGCTCGATCGGCCGGCATCAGCCGCTCCTGTGCGTAGCCGCCGAGGCCCACGACGTAGCCGACGCGGTCGCCGACCTTGATGTCGGACACTCCCGGGCCAACCGCGATCACCTCGCCCGCGCCCTCGTTGCCCGACACGAACGGCAGTCCGACCGGCGACGGATACATGCCCATGCGGAAATAGGTGTCGATGTAATTCACGCCACAGGCGTGCTGCTTGAGCTTGATCTGCCCTGGCCCGGGCGCCGGAATATCGATCTGCTCAAACGTCAGAACCTCGGGGCCGCCGGTCTTATGGACGCGGACTGCTGCAACCATGTTTCACTCCCTTTGACGCAAACTGAAATTCGGCCCGGATCATAGGGGCACGCCGGATTGGCGCAAGGACGCAATGGCGGCAATTGGGCTAGCGCCCCCCGGCCACGCGTAGCACCGTGCCGCTGATGTAGGAGGCCGCATCCGAGAGCAGGAACAGAACGGCCTCGGCCTGCTCCTCCGGCTTGCCAACCCGGCCCATGGGGATCATCGGGGCGACCTTCTGAAGCTTCTCGGTCTGGCCGGCATCCGCGTGGATACGAGTCTCGCTCGCGCCCGGCGACACGCAGTTAACGCGAATGCCATCGCCCGCCAATTCCTTGCTCAGACCGTATGTGATCGACTCGATCGCGCCCTTCGAGGCGGCGTACCAGACATACTCGTTGGGACCGCCGATGTCGGCTGCGACCGACGAGAGCAGCACGATCGAGCCGCCCGATCCGCCGTGCTTCTTCGACATGCGGCGGATCGCCTGCTGCAGCGACCACAACGCACCCATCACGTTCACGTCCAGCACTTCGCGCATCATGGCGGAGTCCGCAGTGTCGAGCCTGCCGGCGCGGCCCGGCACGCCGGTGTTGTAGACAAAATGCGTCAGCGGCCCGAGCTGGTCGTCCACTGTCTTGAACATGCGCTCGACGTCGGCCTCCACCGCCATGTCGGCTGCAACCGCCACGGCCTTGCGGCCCTGCGCCTTCACGGCATCGACGACGCCCGTGGCCGCGGCCGCGTCGGACTTGTAGTTCACACCGACATCGTAGCCGCGCGCCGCCGCAAGCTTCGCGGTGGCCGCGCCGATGCCGCGGCCGGCGCCGGTGATGAGCAGGACAGGAGACATCAGACCCTCGATTTTGCTTTTGCGCGCTTTCTTCGATTGCGCCCGGCCACGATGTTAAAGGTTTCGACCGAGGCCGCGAATGCCATCGCGAAATAAATGTAGCCGCGCGGAATGTGGACCTCGAAGCCGTCCGCCACCAGCGCCATCCCGATCAGCACCAGGAAGGCGAGCGCCAGCATTTTGGTGGTCGGATGTTCGGCAATGAAGGCCGACACCGGCCCCGACGCCGCATACATCACGGCCATGGCGATAATCACCGCCGCGATCATGATCTCGACGTCCTTCACCATGCCAATGGCGGTGATGATCGAGTCGAGCGAGAAGATCAGGTCGATGGCGATGAGCTGCAGCACAACGATGAAGAACGACTGCGACACGGCGCCGGGGCCCGTCCCCTCCTCGCGCGCCTCGACCTCGGCATGAATTTCGTGCGTCGCCTTGGCGATGAGGAACAGGCCGCCGCCGATCAGAATGATGTCGCGCCAGGAAATGCCCATTCCGAACATCGAGAACAGCGGCGCGGTCAGCTTCATCAGCCATGTCAGTCCGAACAGCATGACGATGCGGAAGATCAGCGCCAGCGACAGGCCGATCTGGCGCGCCCGCTTGGCCTGCTTCGGATCGCAGCGCGACACCAGGATGGAGATGAAAACGACGTTGTCGATGCCGAGCACGATCTCCAGCACCGTCAGTGTGACGAGCGCGGCCCATGCGTGGGGATCGAAAAGCAGTTCGAGCATGACAGCCTATCTATGACGCCCGGCGCTCCGGCAACAGCCCGATGCCGAGAAAATAGAGGCCAATGATGCAAAGCCCACCGGTGATCCAGGGGCCGGGGTTCAGGTTATGCAGCACCGCCGCCATCGCCAGGGCCGCCCAAACCGAGAGCAGTGCAACCGTGACAACCCGCAGCCGGAGCACCCGGAACGGATGCACGAAACGCACCGGAGCGAAGGTCAGCGCCGCCAGGACCGCAATCGCGGCCGCTGTGGCGATTGATCCTGGCTTGATCAGAAGCAGATAGAACGCCACCAAGTTCCAGACGCCGGGGAAGCCGACGAAGTGGTTGTCGCTCGCCTTCATATTGGTGTCGGCGAAGTAGATCGCGCCGGTCATGACAATGGCAAACCCGGCTGCCCAGGACAGCGCCTCCGGCATCAACCCGCTCGCCACGATCGCGTAGGCCGGGACGAACACGTAGGTGGTGAAATCGACCACCAGGTCGAGCGTATCGCCGGACCAGCGCGGCACCCGCTCGGAGACCTTCAGCGCTCTGGCGAACATCCCGTCGATCGCATCGACCGCAAGCGCCAGGCCGAGCCACAGAAACATCAGCGCCCATTCGTCGTTCACGGCCGCGACCAGCGCGAGCAGCGCAAGGCCCGCGCCAAGCGCCGTGAAGACATGGACGGAAAATGCAAGCGCGCGCATCGTCGTGTTCTAGTCGTCCGTCGTCCGCAGGGATAGTGGCGCGCTATCTCTTCTGGTTGCCCCAGTCGAGCTTGCAGATTTCCGCCGAGCGCCCTTCGAAGTTCCAGTTGCGGCCGAACAGCCGGAACCGCGACTTGTCGGCGCGCGACACGATGATGTCCGGCGCGATCCAGTATTCGCTGTTGCGGATGACGACGTTGCCCTTGTCCTTGCCCTGCACCGGTGTAATCGCACCATCGACGATCTTCTCGATCTTGACGATACGGGTCTCGCCCTTGACCTCATAGGTGATCGGCACCTGCCGCGTACCAAGGAAGCTGCCGGCCAGGATTTTCAGGAGCGCGGTGGAGCCGCCGGCCCGCCCGGTCATGATCCAGGTCAGAGCCTTGGTTGCGTAAGCCGAGGCCTTGTCATCGACAAACAACGCGACGGTCCAGTTGCCGCGGCCGAGCCGCCCCGGGATATCGACCATGAAGCCGAACTTTAAGCCGGACAGATCGGTTTCGCCGAACCGGCCATCGTCGATCCGCACGCCGGCCCAGGTCTGGCAATAGCCCTCGGTCGGCGCATGCTTGCCGAGCGACAGCACGCAGGGACAGAAGATTTCGCAGTTGCACGACAGCGCCAACTCGCCGCGCAGGTACCACGGATCGACGACACGCAAATCTTCGACCATCGACATGTCAATTTACCAATGCCATCGCGACGATGCCCAACCCGATTGAAACCAGCACGATGCCGATGCCGCGGGAAAAATGCGGTGTCGTGCTCATCTTTTCGATCGTCATGGCGATGGCGAGCAATGCCATCCAGACGACGTTCATCGCGCCCGCGGCAAACATCACCAGCATCAGCGCCCAGCAGCAGCCGAGACAAGCGAGCCCCTGTCGCAGTCCCAGGACGAACACGCCGCGCGGCTCCGCCGTCCAGTTGGCAAAGAAAAACGGAAACGGCCGCTGACACAGCGTGAGGCACGCGTGCTTGAGACGGGAAAATTGATAAACCCCGGCGCCGAGGAAGATTGCGGCGGCAAGCCAGGGCGATGCGCGTCCGGCGTCGAGCCAGGTGACCTGCATCAATGCGAATTGCAGCGCGGTCGCGGCCAGCGCGAAACCGAGCCAGACCGACACATAGCCGGATGCCAGGATCAGAGGCGACGCCGCCGGCTCGCGCTTACGCGCCGCGGTGTCCGCGATTTCGGCATAGGTGAGGATCATCGGCGCCGCGGTCGGCAGCATCATGGCGAGGCTCATGGCCATCCACATCGACAGGACGAGCGCGGTCTCCACGCCGCCGTTGGCGCCCAGGGGTTGGCACAGCGCCCGCCAGATATTGGCGTCCGCCGCCATCAGACCGAGCGCGGCCCAACCCAGCCCGGTGAGCGCGACCACGCAGAACACAGCCAGCCGTCTCGGGCGCGCCACGGCGGCAGCCAGCCGCGTGTCCGGCGCGGACAGGTGCGTCAGTTCCGGATCGTGGGCGAGATCGGTCACCTGAAATTGATAGCGCATTGCCTGGGGCTTCGGAAATACGCCCCCTGATCATGGTTTCCGTAACGGCTCGTTTTCAGGCCGTAGACGCGTTAGGTAACGTCTATGGCGACGAAACCCGCTCGATTAACCGTGCAAGTGGCGATTGTGGGCGGTGGACCTGCGGGTCTTACCGCAGCCATTGCGCTTGCCGAAGCCGGGGTCGCGACCGCGCTGATCGCGCGCCCTATCGTTCCCGACCATCGAACCACGGCCCTGCTGGCGGGGTCCGTCACCGCGCTCGATACGCTCGGCGCCTGGGCGCGGTGCCGTCCGAACGCCGCGCCGCTCAAGACGATGCGGATCGTCGACAACACCGGACGCCTGATCCGCGCGCCGGAGGTGAGTTTCGCAGCCGGCGAGATCGGGCTCGAAGCGTTCGGCCACAACATCGAGAACCGTCATCTGCTGGCAGCGCTGGAGGCGCGCGCCGGCGAATTTGCCCAGCTCACACGCGTCGATGGCGAGGCGCGTGAGATCGAAACCACCTCCGATGCCGTTGTCGTGCATCTGGCGAGCGGCACCAGCATCGAAGCCAGGCTCCTGATCGGCGCCGATGGCCGGCGCTCGATGTGCCGCGCCGCCGCCGGCATCGAGACCGACAGTTCTCGTTACGATCAGGTCGCCCTCACCTTCAACCTCCGCCACACGCGGCCGCACCAAAACATCTCAACTGAATTCCACACCGGGGGCGGCCCGTTCACGTTGGTGCCGCTGCCTCACGAGCGGTCGAGCCTGGTCTGCGTGACCAACCCGGACGATGCCGGGCAGCTTGGCACGCTCGACGACGCCTCATTGGCAGAGGAGATCGAGCGGCGCTCGCATTCGATCCTCGGCAAAATCTCAATTGAGCCCGGCCGCGGCGTCTATCCGCTCGCCGTAGAGACCGCGCGCCAGTTCGCCCGCAACCGCATCGCGCTGATCGGGGAAGCCGGGCACGCGATGCCTCCGATCGGAGCGCAGGGTCTCAACCTCGGCTTGCGCGACGCAGCCACCATCGGCGAGATGGTGGTGGGGGCACAGCGCAACGGTGGCGATCCCGGCGCGCCGGGCCTGATGGCGCGCTACGACGACGCGCGCCGCGCCGACGTGAAAAGCCGCACTTTCGTGGTCGATTTCATCAACCGCACGCTGCTGTCGGACTTCCTGCCGGTGCAGGGCGCGCGCGGATTAGGGCTCTACCTGATCGACCGGATCGGGCCGCTTCGCCGCACGGTGATGCGCGAGGGCGTCGGCCCCGCCGCTTCGCAGCCGCGGCTGATGCGCGGCGAAGTTTTGTAGTCAGGGCAATCTGGAATCATGGCAGGAGCGATTGCGGCAAGCCGCCCTGCTGCACCAGCCACATCACCGTGGTCAGCGTCGCAACCGAAACGACTGTGCCAAGCAGCACCGAACCCGACGCCGGAGCGACCCACGCGTCGTACTGCCGCGCCAGCACGAAGACGTTGAGCGCCGGCGGCAGCGCGGCCATCAGCACCGCGGTCGCCACCCACTTCGGATCGAACGGCCCGAGCGCCATCAGCAGCAGCAGTGTCACCACCGGATGAACCAGAAGCTTGATCGCCACCAGCACGGGCACATCCCACGGCAGGCGCTCGAACGGGCGAAGCGCCACCGTCACGCCGAGCGTGAACAGGGCGCACGGGGCCGCCGCGCTCTGTAGAAATTGCATCAGTCGGTCGAGCGCCACCGGCGGCTCGAAATCCAGCGCCGCCGACAGCACACCGAGCGCGGTCGCAATCACCAGCGGATGCAGCAGTATCCTGCGGGCGACATCGAGCGCCGCAGCCCCGGGATTCGGCGCACCGGGCCGCGCGATCGCCATCAGGAACGGCACCAGCGAGAAGAACAGCAGCGTCTCGAAGCAGAAGATCAGCGCGACTGGAGCCGCGGCCTGCGCCCCGAGTGTCGCCAGCGCGAGACCCGGGCCCATGTAGCCGATGTTGCCGTAGGCGCCGGCCAGCGCGCCGATGGTCGATTCCGCAAGATTGCGGCGCATCGCCAGGGCGACGCCGAACGACAGCGCCAGGACGAGAAACGTTGCCAGCGTCGTGGTGAGGATGAAGGGGATGTTGTTGAGCTGCTCGAACGGCGTCTTCGCCAGGATGCGGTAGAACAGCGCGGGCAGCGCCAGGTAGAGGATGAAGAAGTCCATCCAAGCCAGCCCCCGGTCGGGGATATCCCGCAGCCGGCCACAGGCATACCCGAGGAAGATCAGCCCAAAATACGGCAGCGCGAGATTGAGGACGTCGATCATCGGGCAGCCTGGAATTGCTGAAAGCCGCGGCCCGCCCGCTTGGCGCGGCCCTTGCATTGCTCTAAACGGCAGGCCGGTGTTTTGGAAGGATGGCTATGAAGCCTCCGCGACAGTTCTATCAACCGCTCGCGATCGGCGCGCCCACGCCGCTGCGCGAACTCCCGGTCAAGCTTGAGCGGATGATCCATTTCGTGCCCCCGCACGTCGAAAAGGTCACCGCGAAGGTGCCCGAGATGGCTCGGCAGGTGGACGTGGTGCTGGGCAACCTCGAGGACGCCATCCCCTCCGATGCCAAGGTTGCGGCGCGAAACGGTTTCATCGCCATGGCCAAGGCGGTCGATTTCGGCGCGACCGGACTGTGGACGCGCATCAACGCGCTCAACTCGCCCTGGGTGCTCGATGACATCACCGAGTGCGTCTCGGCGATCGGCAACAAGCTCGACGTCATCATGCTGCCGAAGGTCGAAGGCGTCTGGGACATCCACTATCTCGATCAGCTTTTGGCACAGCTTGAAGCCGCGCATTCGATCAAGCGGCCGATCCTGATCCACGCCATCCTGGAGACCGCGCAGGGCGTCAACAATGTCGAGGCGATCGCACAGGCCTCGCCGCGCATGCACGGCATCAGCCTCGGGCCCGCCGACCTCGCCGCCTCGCGCGGCATGAAGACCACGCGGGTCGGCGGCGGACACCCCGACTACGCGGTGCTCTCCGACGCAGCCCCCGGCGCCACGCGGCAGAAGTTTCAGCAGGACCTCTGGCACTACACCACGGCCAAGATGGTGGATGCCTGCGCCGCAGCCGGCATCAAGGCATTCTACGGCCCGTTCGGCGACTTCTCCGATCAGGACGGCTGCGAGTCGCAGTTCCGCAACGCCTTCCTGCTCGGCTGTGCCGGCGCTTGGTCGCTGCACCCCTCGCAGATCGTCATTGCCAAACGGGTGTTCTCGCCGGACCCCGGCGAAGTCACCCAGGCGCAGAAGATTCTGGCTGCTATGCCCGACGGCAGCGGCGCCGCGATGATCGATGGCAAAATGCAGGACGATGCCACTTGGAAACAAGCCAAAGTCGTGGTTGACCTTGCCAGGCTGGTGGCCTCGAAGGATCCGGACATGGCCACCCGCTATGGCCTCTAAAGCCCGCCATCGCCACAATTATCACCTAGAGTCGCAAGCATGACCGACGAACTCAAATCCAGGATGCGAACCGCCAAGTACAAGCTCGGCGAGGTGGTGAAGCACCGCCTGTTTTCTTTCCGCGGCGTGGTTTTCGATATCGATCCGGTGTTCAACAACACCGAGGAATGGTGGTTGTCGATTCCGGCCGAGACGCGGCCGCATAAGGACCAGCCGTTCTACCACCTGTACGCCGAGAACTCGGACACCGAGTACGTGGCTTACGTGTCGGAGCAGAACCTGCTGCCGGACACCTCGGGCGATCCCGTGCGTCATCCGCAGGTCGCGGAGGCCTTCACGCGCGACAAGAAGGGCGGCTACCGCCCGCGCAACTCGGTTCTGAACTAGCCGAACGAAAAAGGCCCCGGCTTCCGCCGGGACCTTTGATTTTCAAATCGACGACGAAGCGTGAGCGCGATCAGCGCGCCGCGGGCGGCTGGCTCTCCAGGCGCTTACGCGCGTCGTCCGCGCGCTTCTGCAGTTCATCCTGCAGCTTCTTCTGCTGCTCCTCGAACACCTTCGGATCGGTCGGCGGGCCGTCATAGGCCTTGGCGAAATCCTTGAGCTCCATCTGCGGGCTCATCGGCTGGCCGTTCATGTGGATGGCCTGCACCGTCAGCACCTGGCCCTTCTTCATGCGACCGATCAGGTCGGTCGATGCTTCGTAGTCGGCGATACAGCCGCCCGGCGGGACCACCGGCGGCAGGCAGGTCACGAATGGCGCGGTGGCCGGCGTGCCCTGATCGACGATCATGCGGGTGCCGTGGGTGAGAGCTACGCCATACGGCAGGCTCATGCGCATCAGCTTGCGCTGCTCGCCTTCCATTTCGATGATCGCGACGCTGACCACCAGCAGACCGGACTCGACGCGGCCGTCTTTCACGGTGACACAAACCCGCTTGGAGTTCGGATCGGGATCCTTGTTGCAGAGCTTGACCCAGGGCGAAAAGATCAACTGCGGCGCTTCGGCGGCCGGAGCGCCTTGGGCGGGCTGCGCCGGAGCAGCAGGTTGGGCCGCGGGCGGCTTCTGCGCCGCCGGCGCCTGGGCCGGACGCCGCGGCTGCTGCTGCGGCTGCGCCGGCTGCGGGGCCTGTGCCTGGGCGCTGGATACCGCGCCAAACACGACCGTTGCCGCGGCAGCACTCGTGGCCAACAGCTTGAAAATCGTCCACGGGCTGGCGGACACGATCCGATGATTCATTGAAATTTTTCCTCTGTTCCGCCGCTCCGGAATTCGGCCGTGCGGACACCCCCGCGCCTGTCTCAGTGCCAAAAGAGGCAGCAAAGTGACGCAGGTTGCCGTCTGATTAGCTGAATTCGGCGTCGCGATAAAGCCTGATGGGGACGATAACCTGGCGGTTCGCTGGGCTTTCGCGACCTATGATAAACAGGCGGGAGCCTCGATTCTAACGATCGGATGTGGCCGCCTTGACCGCGTCCAGACCCCGCAAGCCAATGCCGCCCGGGCTCACTCTTTGCGCCCTGCGCCACCTTGTGTTGCTGGCGGCGGTTTCGGCCGTGGCATTCGCCCATGCTGGCAGCGCCGCTCGCGCCGAGGCGGCCAAGCACGGCATCGCGATGCACGGCGAGCCCGCGCTTCGCCCTGGCTTCGAACGCTCGCGCTACATCAATCCGGACGCGCCGCGCGGCGGCCGCATTACCCACGGCGTGGTGGGGACTTTCGACAGCCTCAACCCGTTCATCGTCAAAGGACTCGCTCCGACCCAGATCAGGGGCTACGTGATCGAAAGCCTGATGGCGCGCGGCTACGACGAGCCGTTCACGCTTTACGGCCTGCTCGCCCGTTCGGTGGAAACCGATGCCGAGCGCAGCTACGTCACCTTCGAGCTCGATCCCGCGGCGAAATTCTCCGACGGCAAGCCCGTTACGGCGGCGGACGTGATCTTCTCGTGGGAGCTCCTGCGCGACAAAGGCCGGCCGAACTACCGCACCTATTACACCAAGGTCACGAAGGTTGAAGCGCTATCCGAACGCTCGGTGCGGTTCGACCTCACCGGCGCGGACGACCGCGAACTGCCGCTGATCCTCGGCCTGATGCCGGTGCTGGCCAAGCACGCCATCAATCCTGCCACGTTCGAGGACACCACGCTCGACCCGATCGTCGGCAGCGGCCCTTACATCATCGCCGACGTGCGGCCCGGCTCCAGCGTTACGCTCAAGCGCAACGCTGCCTACTGGGGCCGCGATCTGGCGATCAACCGCGGCTTCTGGAATTTCGACGAGGTGCGCACCGACTTCTATCGCGATGCCAACGCGCAGTTCGAAGGATTCAAGAAAGGCCTGTTCGACGTCCGCACCGAACATGATCCGGGACGATGGGAAACCGCCTACGACTTCCCCGCCGTGCGCGATGGCCGCATCGTCAAGGAGCAGTTTCCAACCGGAATGCCGAAGGGCATGTCGGGGCTGGTGTTCAACACGCGCCGCGCGATCTTCTCCGATATCCGCGTTCGTGAGGCGGTCACGCTGCTGTTCGATTTCGAGTGGGTGAACCACAATTTTTTCTTCGACCGCTACACGCGAACCGCGAGCTATTTCGACGGTTCGGAATTGTCCGCGCGCGGCAATCCCGCCGACGAACGGGAGCGGGCGATGCTGGCGCCCTTTCCCGGCGCCGTTCGCGCCGATGTGCTGGCCGGCACCTGGGCGCCGCCCGTTGCCGACGGATCGGGACGCGATCGCGACACCCTGAAGCGCGCGCTCGATCTGCTCGAAGCCGCCGGTTTTGAACTCGTGAAAACCGTTCTGCGCGACAAGGCGACGAAGCGGCCGTTCTCGTTCGAATTCCTCGCCACCACCAAGGAGCAGGAACGCCTCGCCATCGCCTACTCGCGCCATCTCAAGCGAGCCGGCATTACGATGCGTGTGCGCATCGTCGATGCCGTGCAGTTCGACCGCCGCCGCATTGCCTACGACTACGACATGATCGAATACCGCTGGGATCAATCGCTGTCGCCCGGCAACGAGCAGGCGTTCTACTGGGGCTCTCAAGCGGCCGACGAACAGGGCACGCGCAACTACATGGGCGTCAAAAGCTCAGCGATCGACACAATGATCGCGGCCTTGCTGACGGCGCGGCAGCGCAACGAATTCGTCTCCGCGGTGCGGGCACTCGACCGGCTGCTGATCTCCGGATTTTACGTGGTCCCGCTGTATCATCTGCGCGAGCAATGGGTGGCGCGCTGGACCACCATCGCGCATCCCAAGGAAATATCTCTGTTTGGCTATCTGCCGGAAACCTGGTGGCGCATCCCATGATCCTCGGCGATCCAACCGCCCCTCACATCGAAACCGCCGGGCGCACGACGCTCGACGACCTGTTCCGCAGCGCCGCAGCGCGGCGGCCGGACGCCATTGCGCTGTGCGATCCCCTCAACCGCCCGGCATTCACGGACGGCGAACCGCGACGCCTCACCTATGCGCAGGCCGATCATGTGATTTCTGCGATTGCGGGCCGGTTGCGCCGGCTTGGGCTCGCGCCGGACACAGTGGTTGCGTTGCAACTACCCAACACCGTCGAAGGTGTGCTCGCTTTCCTCGGAGTGCTGCGGGCCGGCATGATCGCAGCGCCCCTGCCGCTGCTCTGGCGCCGCGCTGATGCCGCCGCGGCACTCAACCGTGTGGGCGCGAAGGCCATCGTCACCACGTCGCGGGTCGGCACCGCCGATCACTGCGGGATCGCAATGATCGTGGCGGCCGAGGTGTTCCCGATCCGCTACGTCTGCAGCTTCGGCGACGGTCTTCCCGACGGCGTGATCCCGCTCGACGACCTGATGAAGATCGGGCCACTGCTGGAGACCGCGCCGCCGCTCGATCGCGGCGAACATGCCGCCGCGCATGTCGCGGCTGTTACCTTCGAGGTCACGCCCGGCGGCCTGGTGCCAGTCGGCCGCAGCCACGCCGAGTTGATCGCCGGCGGGCGAGCCGTGCGGCTTGAAAGCGCCCTGCAGGACGATGCCGCGATCCTCGCCTGCTGTGCGCCCAGTTCGTTCGCGGGACTGGCGGCCGGCGTCATGCCCTGGCTGCTGACCGGCGGCACGCTATCGCTACACCATTCGTTCGACGCAGGCACATTCACAGACCAACTGCGGCTCGACAATTGCGACACCGTGGCGGTACCGGGCGCACTGGCCGCGCGGATCGCGGAAGCGGGGCTGCTCGCGCATCCCCGACTGCGCAACGTCGTCGCGCTGTGGCGCAGCCCGGAGCGGCTTGCACTTGCGGCGCCATGGCAGCGGCCCGACTTGCGGCTGGTGGACGTTCAGGCGTTCGGAGAAACCGCGGTGATCTGCGGAAAGCGCAGCGCGAGTGGAGAAGCCGCGGACATTCGACTGGGTCTGGCGTTCGCATCGAGCGAAACGGACGAAGCCATCATGGTGGCCGAAACCGCCGTGACGCAGGACGGCACGCTGGCGATCCGTGGCGCGATGGTGCCGCGCCATGCGTTCCCGCCTGGCGCCGAGCGGACGCCCCATCCGCATTTCAGTCCCAACCCGCGCGGCTTTGCCGACACCGGCTATCCATGCCGTGCCGACCGCGACAATGCCGCGGTCGAGGTCACCGGGCCGCCGCCCGGCATTTTGAGCGTCGGCGGCTACCGGTTCAGGCAGGATGAACTGAACGCGCTCGCAGCCTCGCTTGGCGAGGCGGTTCTGACCGCCCTGCCCGATGCGCTTGCCGGCCACCGGCTGGCCGGACACGCCGCCGATCGCACGCTGGCCCGCCAGGCGCTGGATGCGCTCGGTGTCAATCCGTTGATCGACGGTGCATTCCTGCCCCGCCGCAAGGCCGAAGCCGCCTGATCCATTGACGCCCCGTTAACAGCGTCCGCGTAGATTCGGGCCTTTCCGCCCGAGTGTGCAGGCGTACCGCGTCATGTCGCTGCAAGGCCCCATCGTCATTGTCGCCGAGAAGCCGGCTGCCGGTCTCGTTGAGGCGTTCACCGCCGCGGGTGCATTCCCGGTGGTCGAGGCGCGCTGGAGCGAGGCGCCGGGCGCTGTGGCCTCCATCAACCCAAGCGCGATCGTGCTGGCCGAACCGGATGCGCCGGACCAGGCCTTGGCCGACGCCTTTGAAAGACAGATCGCGGCGAGCGATTCCTATGTGCCGGTGGTTGGCCGCACCCGGGAAGACGGCACCGCGGCGCTGGCCAGCGCGCTGCCGGTCGCAGAATGCGCGCAGCCTAAACACATCGTTGCACGCCTGCGCTCCGCGTTGCGGCTGCGTGCATTGCACGGAACGGTTCTGGGCCGCGCGCGGACGCTGCGCGCCGAGCGAGACATCATCGCCGAACTTCCGGCGGGCGACCCCATCGAGGACGCCACCGTTCTGGTGGTCGGCCGCGGCCGCCAGCATCCGACCTTGAGCGTCGCGGTTGGCGAACGCATGGGCGTGGTCGGCGCCATGAGTGTCGATCTGGCCGCCCGCTGCCTCAACGTCCGCGATCTCGACGGCGTTGTGATCGGCGACGGCCTGTCGCCGAAGCTCGTCGTTGCCTTGCTGGTGGTTCTTGGCGAGGATGCGCGGTTCCGCGAGTTGCCGGTCGCCATCCTCGGCCCCGAGGAGCGTATCGACGAATTGCCCAATCTTGTGCATGCGCGCGACCCGCATGTGCTGATTGAGCGCCTGGTGCCGCTGGTGCGGCAGCGCGCGCTGGAAACCAGGCTCAAGCGCCTGCTTAAGTCGATCGATTCCAAGGGCATGCTGGACCCGCGCACCGGGCTGCTCAGCCCGGACGCATTCGGGCGCGACCTCGCTCGAGCTATCGACGATGCCAACCAGCGCGGCGTGGCGTTCTCGATCGCCCGCTTCTCGTTCGACGAGGTGGTCGATCTTCGCACCAGCATGGACGCCGCCCGCCTGGTCGGCCGGCTGATGCGCACCGCCGATTTCGCCTGCCGGCAGGACGACGGCTCGATCGTCACCGTGTTCGCCGGCACCGATCTGCGGGCCGCCCATGTGGTGGCCCGCCGCCTCGCCAGTGTGATCAAGCACACCCTGATCCAGCCGGAGCGAAGCCGCGAGCCGGCCCGGGCGGACGTGACGCTGGCGACCTTAAAGCCCGGCGACACCCCTATCACCCTGATGGCGCGGGTCGCCCCGCCGACGGTTGCCGCCGAGTAATCGGCGGACTAACTGTAGCGGGCACACCAGCGAGGCCCGCCATGCCGACCGACCAGCCTGCCCCCGTCACCATCGACGTCGTCTCCGACGTCGTTTGCCCATGGTGCTTCATCGGAAAGCGCCGTCTTGAGAAGGCCTTGGCGTTGAAGCCGGATATTCCGGTCGAGGTGCGCTACCACCCCTATTTCCTCAATCCGTGGGTGCCCCGCGAGGGCATGGCCCGGGACGAATATCTCACCACCAAATTCGGCTCGCCCGAGCGCTACAAGAGCATCGCCGAGCGCGTCTCGGGCGCCGCCGCCGCCGAAGGTCTCACCTACGCAGTCGATAAGATGAAGCGGCAGCCCAACACGCTCGACTGCCACCGCCTGATCTTGTGGGCGCAGCCGTCCGGCAAGTCGGCCGAGATGAAGCAGAAGCTGATGGACCTCTATTTCACCGAGGGTGCCGACCTCTCCGATCGCGAGGTTCTGGTCAAGGCGGCAACCGCCGTCGGCATGGACGGGGCCCAGGTGCGCGAGATGCTGGCGAGCGACGCCGACGTGGACACGGTGGAAGCGGCCGCCAGTTCCGCCAAGGACGCCGGCATCGACGGCGTGCCGACCTTTATCATCGGCGGGGTGGCGGCGATTTCGGGCGCACAGGACCCGAAGGTTCTGGCCAATGCGATCGAGCAGATCGCCAACAATCGCGAGAAGTTCCTGGCGCAGGCTCGCGCCGAGCAGCCGGCCTAGCGCACCAAGCGCAACGCCAGCACCAGGATCGCGCTGGCGGCGATCCACGAGCCCAGCACGCGCGCAGCAATGCGCGGCCAGCCTCGCGTCAGGCGCGCGGCGACGGCGGCAACCGCGATCAACAGCAGCGCCGCGCCGATGCCGGTCCCGAGCAGCATCCGGTTGGCCTCGGAGAGCGTGACCGCCTCCGGCGGCGAGTCGAGAGCGATGCAGAAGCCGGCCAGCACGGCCAACACGCAGCCCACGGCTTCCGGCATAGACCGGGCGTGCGCCACCAGAAGCCCCGCGATCAGCGCGAACGCCAGCACGGCTTCGTTCATCAGCAGCGGCACGACGCCGAGCGTCATCACGCCGAGCCCAGCCGTCAGTCCGAGGATGAAGGTGATCGCAACCAGGCCTGTCCACGCCGCCTGACGTCCGATCAGCAGGCCAAGCGCCAGCACCGCCAGCACATGAGCCGGCACGAACAGCGGATGCAGCAGTCCACCGAAGAATCCTCCGATGCCAAGCGGCGCCGGATGGGCCAGCGCGGGCGTGGCCGTCATCGCAAGACCGAGCGCCACGGCGGCGGCGCGCCGGATCATGCCAGCCGCGCCAGGAAGAAAAGGCCTGACAGCGCAACCAGGGCACCCGCCGTCCGCACCGCAATGCGGCCGGCGGGCCAGCGCGCCAGCAATCCGATAGCAATACCGGCCAGATGCAGCAGGCCGGTCGCGACGACGAAGCCCAGGCTGTAGGCCAACGCATCGGCTCCTGGCGGCAACTCGGCGCCGTGGGCATGGCCGTGGAAGATCGCAAAAACGCCGACCAGCACCGCAGCGATCCAGAGCGGTGGCTTCACCGCCAAGACAACGACGAGCCCGAGCAACACCGCAGAGATCGCGATCCCGATTTCGGTGCCCGGCACCGGCACACCGAGAATGCCCAATGCACCGCCCAGCGCCATGACCAGCGGAAACACGATGGGAAGCAGGATGATCGCGGGACTGCCAAGAAACGCGCCCCACAGCCCGACCGCGACCATCGCAGCGACATGGTCCGGCCCAAGCACCGGATGCGCGAGCCCGCCCACAAATCCGCCCACCACGTCGCCGGTGTGCGCCAGCGCCGGAGCGGCCGCCGTCAGGCAGAGCAGAATTGCAAATGCACGGGTTACAGGCCGCGTCATGTCGTCCACTATAGCGCCGCAGCACGTCCGCGGCATTGAGGATGAAATGGCTTCCGTCACCATCGACAAGATCGACACGTTCGCGCTCCGCATCCCGCTCGACACCTGGGCACCGCCGCCCATGTTTGCCGGCAAGCCGCGCACCCATGTGGAGATGTTCCTGGTTCGCGTCACCTGCAGCAACGGCATCGTCGGCTGGGGTGAATGCTACGGCAGCAGCCTGCCGCTGCTGAATGCCGCATTCGACGCCTGGGTCAAACACCTCGCCATCGGCCAGGATGCCAACGACAAGCAACTGACCGCACGCATCGAACGCCT
Source organism: Hyphomicrobiales bacterium (assembly GCA_021730985.1). GTDB lineage: Bacteria > Pseudomonadota > Alphaproteobacteria > Rhizobiales > Xanthobacteraceae > Z2-YC6860. The sequence continues at coordinate 42,072 of JAKFYI010000037.1, forward strand.
CTTGCACGGTATGGGCCGCGCTGGCGCGACGGTTCACGCCATCAGCGGCCTCGACATTGCGCTGTGGGACATCCGCGGCAAGCTCGAAGGCGTATCGGTCTCAACCTTGCTCGGCGGCGCCAAACGCAAGCGCGTCGAAACCTATGCGTCGCTGCTGCAATACAGCGGCAACCTCGATCATGTGGCGCGCAACACCACCCGCGCGCTGGAGCGCGGCTACAAGCACATTAAGCTGCATGAGCGCACTGCCGATGCCGTCGCGGCCTCTCGCAAGGCGGCTGGGCCCGGCATCCCGATCATGGTCGACACCAATTGCGCGTGGACGCCGGCCGAGGCCGAGCAGCCGGTTGCGGCGATAGGGGCGTCAAAGCCGCACTGGGTCGAAGAGCCGATCTGGCCGCCGGAGGATTTCGAGTCGCTCGCCAAACTTCGCAAGGCGACCGGCGTCCCGCTGGCGATGGGCGAGAACGCCACCGGCGTGCTCGACTTCCGCAAGATGATCGCGGCCGGCGCCACCGACTTCGTGCAGCCGAGCATCGTCAAGATCGGCGGGCTCACCAACCTGTGGCAGGTGGCGACCGAGGCCGAGAAGGCCGGCATCAATTGCACGCCGCATGCGTTCTTCTTCGGACCCGGCTATCTCGCCACGCTGCACGCCATCGCCTGCAAGGAAAAGACCAGCGTGCTGGAACGGCTGTTTGCCGATGTGGCGTTCGTCGCCTATTCCAAGACCGTGCCGGACACCGGTGGCGGCGTTGACGTGCCCGACCGCCCGGGACTCGGCGCCGATCCGGAGACCGAACTGCTCGAACGCTTTAAAATCTAAAAGCAAAACGAAATCGGGAGGACACCATGGATGCGATCAACAGGCGCGCGTGGCTCGCGGGCGCCGCCGCCCTCTCCGCGTTCGCGGCCGGCGCGCGCCAGGCCGCAGCGCAAGCCTATCCGCAACGCACGGTGCGCTTGATCGTGCCCTACGCGCCAGGCGGCGGCACCGACGTGTTCTCCAGGCTGCTCGCGGTGCAGATCGAGAAGGAGTTCGGCCAGACGCTGATCATCGACAATCGCGCCGGCGGCGCCAGCGTGATCGGCACCCAGGCGGTCGCGAACGCGCAGCCTGACGGCTACACGATCGGCATGATGGATTCGGCCTTCTTCACCAATCCAGGCCTGCTCAAAGAAAAGCTGCCTTACGACACCCGCAAGGACTTTATCCCGGTGTCGCTGCTGTCGCGCACGCAGCTTGTGCTGTGCGTGCATCCGTCGTCGCCGTTCAAGACCGCCAAGGAGCTGGTGGCGCACGCCAAGGCCAATCCGGGCAAGCTGACCTTCGCCTCCGCCGGCATCGGCACCGGCATCCATCTCGCCGGCGAGCAGTTCCGCCAAGCGACCGGCACCGAATTCGTGGTTGTGCCCTATCGCGGCGGCGCCCCCGCGCTGCAGGATTTCCTGGCGGGCAAGACCGATTTTACGTTCGGCGCGGTGCCGACCATCAAGCCGCACATCGAGGGCGGCAAGGCGCGCGGCCTGGGCGTGACGCGCGGGCGCGCGCCGCAACTGCCCGGCATTCCAAGCATGGAGGAGATCGGCTACGGCAGCGTCGATTCCGCGAGCGAGATGGGCATCATCGTGCCGAAGTCCACGCCGGATGAGGTGGTGATGAAGCTGCAGCAGATCACATCCAACGCCGTCAAGAATCCGGAGTTCGCCAAGAAGCTGATCGAACTCGGGTTCAGTCCGATCGGAACCACGGCGAGCGAATACCGCTCCCACGTCGATAGCGAAATCGAGAAATGGATCAAGATCATCGCGGCCGGCAACGTCAAACCGGAGTAGCCTCGCTGCGATCCCGGTGTGCTAACCTTTCGGCAAAAGCTTGAGGGAGATGGCAATGACACGGGTTCTTATCGGCGCCGCAATGGCACTGCTGGCCGGCATCGCGGGCGTCAACGCGCAATCCTATCCGTCGCGCCCCGTCACCATCGTCGTGCCGTATCCGGCCGGCGGGCCGACCGATCTGGCAGCGCGCCAGCTTGCACCGAAATTCTCCGCCAAGTTCGGTCAGAACTTCATCGTCGAGAACGTCAGCGGCGGCGGCACCAACATCGCGGGCCAGCGCGTGGCGCGCGCGGCGCCGGACGGCCATACGCTGTTCATTCACAACCTGCAGATCTCGGCCAACGTATCGCTCTACCCGTCGCTGCCGTTCGACACAGAGAAGGACTTCCAGCCGATCGGTATGGTCAACAACAACCCGCTGGTGTTGACCGCCCGTAAGTCGCTGCCGCCCAACACCCTGCCCGAGTTCGCCGCCTGGATGAAAACAACCAAGGCGCGAATGGCGCACCCCGGCACCGGCAGCACCGGCCACCTTGCAACCTTCCTGCTGGCGCAGTCTCTCGGCGTCGAGGTCACCCACATTCCGTATCGCGGCGCGGCGCCCGCGCTGCAGGATATCCTCGGCGGCCATGTCGATCTGTTCTTCGCCACGCCGCAGCAGGTGACCGGCCAGGTTGCCTCAGGCGAGGTGAAGGCCTTCGGCATCACCTCGGCTCAACCCTCGGCGTTGATGCCACAGGTGCCGAGCTTTGCGCGGACCTACGGGCCCAAGCTCGAAATCCTATTCTGGCATATCATGCTGGCGCCCGCCGGCACGCCGCAGCCGATCGTGAGCGCACTCAACGAAGCGCTGCGGGAGGCGGTCCAAGACCCCGCGATCGTCGCGGCCTGGGCTAAGACCGGCGTCAGCGCCTATCCCAGTGAGCAGCAGACCCCGACCGGGGCCGCGGCCTATCTCAAAAAAGAAATTGCCCACTGGGGCCAGGTTGTGCGCGACAATAAGATCGAGGCGCCGGCCAACTAAGACCGCTATCAATTCCCGAAGGAGACAAGCCATGGCACGCATCCGGCACATCGCGCTGGCGGTGAAGGATATCGACAAAACCGCGGACTTCTATGAAAAGGCGCTGGGCCTCACCCGCTCGCCGAAGTCCGAGGGACCGACCGCGTTCCGTATTTATCTGAGCGACGGCGAGGTCAACCTCGCGCTGCTGCAATACAAGAGCGATGTCGGGTCAGGCGTCGATCCGAGCAAGTTCGTCGGCATCCATCATTTCGGATTTCAGTGTGACGACCTGGAAAAGCAGCAGGTCCAGATCGAAAAGGCGGGCGGAAAATTCTTCTTCGATCTCGGCGACCCCGACGACGATGACTTCGAGCGCAAGTTCCGCGATCCGAACGGCATCATCTTCGACATCAATTGGAAGGGCTGGAGCCTGACCTCCAGCAAGGTAAAGGCTCGCACGGCCGCGGCCCGCAAGAAAGTCAGCAAAAAGACCGCGAAGCCAAAGAAAAAGGCCAAAGCCAAAAAGAAATGAGCGGCCACCGCGGCCGCATGGGGAGGAACAGGATGATCAAGCTTCTCTTGCCCGCCGCACTCGCCGTGCTGGCCGGCATCGCCAGCGCGCAGGCGCAAACATTTCCGACACGACCTGGAACGGTGATTGTGCCGTTCGCGGCGGGTGGACCGGCTGACATCACCGGCCGCCTTGCCGCGGAGATTTTCTCCAAGGCGTTTGGCCAGCAATTCGTAGTCGAGAATATCGGCGGCGCCGGCGGCGCAACCGGCACCACCCGTGCGGCCCGCGCCGCGCCGGACGGCTACACGCTTGCGCTCGGCCACATGGGCACGCACGCCGCCGCGGTCGCGCTGACACCCAACCTCGCTTACAAGCCGGACACTGATTTCGAGCCGATCGGCCTGATGTCGACGCAGCCGGTCATCCTCGCGACGCGCAAAGGCTTCCCCGCGAACAGCCTCAAGGAGTTCGTGACCTATGCCAAAGCGAACCAGTCGAAGCTGAACATGGCCCATGCGGGCATCGGCTCGGTATCCCACACCACCTGCCTGCTGATGCACCACGAGATCGGCATCAAGACGACGATGGTGCCGTTCACGGGCACCGCGCCGGTGCTGAACGCCATGCTGGGGGAGCAAGTCGATTATGTCTGCGACCCGATCCTGGGACCGGCAGGACACATCCGCGCCGGAACGCTGAAGGGTCTCGCCATCGCCACCGACAAGCGCCATGCGCTGCTGCCGGACGTGCCAACGTCCGCCGAAGGCGGACTGCCCGGCTGGCAGGCCGCGCCGTTCTACGCAATCTTCGCGCCCAAGGGCACGCCGCAAGCGGTCATCGACCGGCTGTCGGATGCGCTCGACAAGGGTCTCGACGATGAAACGGTCCGCAAACGGCTTTCGGACCTCGGCGCCGTCATCACCGAGAAGAAGGATCGCGGTCCGAAGCCTCTCGCCGCGATGGTGAAGAGCGAGATGGACCGGCTGATTCCGATCCTGAAGTCGGCCGCCACGCAGTAGCGTTCGACATCCGCTCGGCCTCAACAACCCCTCTCCATTCGCGTGGAGAGGGGTTAGTCTTTGGGGCATATCAACGCTGGACCCGTCATGGACATCACAGCAGCAGTCGTTCCGCAGCAGTTCAAGGACTTCGAAATTCGCCATGTCACGCTGACCGATCCGCGGCCCGACGAGGTTTTGGTGCGCATTGTCGCGAGCGGCATGTGCCAGACCGATCTGCACGCCCGCGACGGCTACTATCCGACGCTGAAATATCCGGCGGTGTTCGGCCACGAAGGCGCCGGCGTGGTTGCCGCGGTGGGCGCAGCCGTGCGCAAGGTTGCGCCCGGCGATCACGTCATCATTTCATTTCCGTGGTGCGGCGCCTGCCCGAACTGCCGCCAGCACACGCCGGCCTATTGTCTCAACGCACGAACGCTCAAGTCGAGCGGCGCCCGCGCCGACGGCTCGACGCTGATGTGCGTCGGCGACGATCCGGTGTACAGCGCGTTCTTCCAGCAATCGTCGTTCGGCACGCACGCGATTTCCAACGAGCGATTCGTCGTCAAGGTGCGCAAGGACGCGCCGCTTGACCGCCTTGGCCCGTTTGCCTGCAGCATCCAGACCGGCGCCGGCGCTGTGCTCAACGCGATGCGGCCAAGACCCGGCGACAGTTGCGTGGTGTTCGGCGTCGGCGCGGTCGGACTGTCTGGCCTGATGGCCGCAAAACACGCCGGCTGCGATCCGCTGATTGCCGTCGATGTCCACGAGCACCGGCTGACGCTGGCGCGCGAACTCGGCGCAACCCACGTCATCAATCACGCGGGCGGGATCGACGTGGTGGCGGAGATCAAGCGCATCACCGGGGCCGGCGCGCGCTTTACACTGGAAACCTCCGCCCTGCCCGCGGTGTTTCGCGAAGCGGTCGAAGCGTTGACGCCGGTCGGCACCTGCGTGCTGGTCGGCACCGCGCGCGCCGGCACCGAGGTCACGTTCCAGATGCCGGTGATGCAGAACGGCCGCACCGTGCGCGGCGTCATCCAGGGCGACAGCCAGCCCGACGACTTCATCCCCAAGCTGGTCGATCTGATGATGGACGGCAAGCTGCCGGCCGAGCGCATGATGACGTTCTACGAACTCGCCGACATCAACCGCGCGGCGAAAGACTCCAGCGAAGGCCGCACCATCAAGCCGGTGCTGAGGATGCCGGGTTGACCGCGGATTCCACCGGCTGTCATGCCCGCGAAAGCGGGCATCCAGTAGCCACAAGACCATGAGCGTGTACTGGATCGCCCGGTCAAGCCGGGCGATGACAGCGGGAGTGTGGCAGCGACCGAATGGACCGGCCCGTCCTACGCCGCCTTGGCCTGCTCGACGATGCGCACCAGATTGCGAAGCACCGCGGTGGTGCCGTGCAGCCGCTGCGCGGCTTTTTCCCAATCGTAGAACAGCACGACCTTCATGTCGGGCCGCACGCGCGCCGCCGCCCCCTGCTTGCTGATGAAGGCGATCAGGCCCTCGGGATTGGCAAACGAGTTGTCGCGGAACGACAGCACCGCGCCCTTCGGCCCAGTCTCTATTCGCTCGACATTGGCGCGCCGGCACAGCGATTTGATGGCGACGATCTTCATCAGGTGATCGACCTCCTCCGGCAGCGGCCCGAACCGGTCCACCAGTTCCGCGCCGAACGCCTCGATTTCCTGCTCGTCGTCGAGGTCTGCGAGCCTGCGGTACAACGCCAGCCGCACCGAAAGATCGGCGACATAGTCCTCCGGGATGAGCACCGGCGTGCCGATGGTGATCTGCGGCGACCAGCGATCGGCAGCCGGCGCCTCGATGCCGGCCTTGAGACTGACCACCGCCTCCTCCAGCATCTCTTGATAGAGCTCGAAGCCGACCTCCTTGATGTGGCCGGACTGCTCCTCACCGAGCAGGTTGCCGGCGCCGCGGATGTCGAGATCGTGTGAGGCAAGCTGGAAGCCCGCGCCCAGCGTGTCGAGCGATTGCAGCACCTTGAGACGCCGCTCGGCCTGCCCGGTGATCTTGCGAACCGCGGGCAGCGTGAACAGCGCGAATGCGCGCAGCTTCGAGCGGCCAACCCGGCCCCGCAACTGATAGAGCTGCGACAGCCCGAACATGTCGGCGCGGTGGACGATCAGCGTGTTGGCGGTCGGGATATCGAGACCGGACTCGATGATGGTGGTCGACAGCAGCACGTCGTACTTGCCGTCATAGAACGCCGACATGATGTCCTCGAGCACCGTCGGCGGCATTTGGCCGTGGGCCACGGCGACACGCGCCTCCGGCACCGTCTTGTCGAGGAAATCCTTCACGCCCGCGATGTCCTCGATGCGCGGCACGACGTAGAACGATTGACCGCCGCGATAGCGCTCGCGCAGCAGCGCCTCGCGCACGCTGAGCGGATCGAACGGGGCCACGAAGGTTCGCACCGCGAGGCGGTCCACCGGCGGCGACGCGATGATCGAAAGGTCCCGCACGCCGGCCAGCGCCAACTGCAACGTGCGAGGGATCGGCGTCGCGGTCAGCGTCAGCACATGGACCTCGGCGCGAAGCTGCTTGAGCTTCTCCTTGTGCGCCACGCCGAAGTGCTGTTCCTCGTCCACGATGACGAGGCCAATGTCTTTAAAGCTAATACCCTTGCCAAGCAGCGCGTGGGTGCCGACGACGATCTCGACCGAGCCGTCCGCCAGACCCTGCTTCACCAGCTTCAGTTCCGGTGCCGAAACCAGCCGCGACGCCTGACTGACCTTCACGGGCAAGCCGCGGAAACGCTCGGTGAAGGTCTTGCTGTGCTGCCGCGCCAACAACGTGGTCGGCACCACCACCGCGACCTGCTTGCCGTTCATCACGGTCATGAACGCGGCCCGCAGCGCCACCTCGGTCTTGCCAAAGCCCACGTCGCCGCAGATCAGCCGGTCCATCGGACGGCCCGACCCCAGGTCCTTGATCGTCGCATCGATCGCGTTCTGCTGGTCCTCAGTTTCCTCGTAGGGGAAGCGCGCGGCGAATTCGTCGTACAGGCCATGCCCGACCGAAAGCCTTGGCGCCTCGCGCAGCCTGCGCTCCGCCGCGATCTTGATGAGCTCGTGGGCGATTTCCTGGATGCGCTTCTTGAGCCGCGCCTTGCGCGTCTGCCATCCAGTGCCGCCGAGCCGGTCAAGTTCGACGTTGGCGTCCTCGGAACCGTAGCGCGACAGCAGCTCGATGTTCTCGACGGGCAGGAACAGCTTGGCGTTCTCGGCGTAGTGGATCTCCAGGCAGTCGTGCGGCGCGCCGGCAGCCTCGATGTTCTGCAGACCGACGAACCGGCCGATGCCGTGATCGACGTGAACCACCAGATCGCCCGCCGACAGGCTGGTCGCCTCGGCGATGAAGTTCTCGGCGCGCTTGGCGGCACGCCGCGGCCGCACCAGGCGGTCGCCCAGAATGTCCTGCTCGCCGACGACCGCGGCGTCCGCGGTCTCGAAGCCGGATTCCAGGCCGAGCACGGCGAGCGCGACTTGTGGTTTCGGCAGCGCCTGCGCTTCCGGCCAACTCGCAACGTTGGACAGATTGGCCAGCCCGTGATCCGCAAGAACGTGGCTCATCCGGTCTCGCGCGCCATCGCTCCACAGCGCAACGGCAACCCGCTTGCCTGCGGCCTGCAGCGCCTGCACATGCTTCGCCACCGCCTCGAACACGTTGGCGTTCTGCTCGGTGCGTTCGGCCGCGAAGTTGCGGCCGGTTCGCGCGCCGACGTCAAACACGCCATCCCCGTCAGGCACGGCGAACGGCGAAAGCCGGGCCATCGCCGAAGCATCGAGCCGCGCCTTCCACTCCTGCTCGGACAGGTACAACCGGTCCGGCGGCAGCGGCTTGTAGATCGGGCCGCTGTCGCCGCCGACCACATGCTTGCGTGCCTCGTAGTAGTCGGCAATCTGCGTCAGCCGTTCGTGCGCCGCCTCTTCGTCGAGCGGCTCGAGGATCACAGGCGCGCCCGGCACGTAGTCGAACAGCGTATCGAGCTTGTCGTGGAACAGCGGCAGCCAGTGCTCCATGCCCGGATGGCGGCGCCCCTCGCTCACCGCCTCGTAGAGCATGTCGCCGCGCTCGGCCGCGCCGAACTGCGCGACATAGCCGGTGCGAAACTTTCGAATCGTCTCGGTGGTGAGCTGAAATTCCGACACCGGAACGAGATCGAGCCCGCGCATCTCCATCACGGTGCGCTGGGTCTCCGGGTCGAAGCTGCGGATCGTCTCCAGTGTGTCGCCGAAGAAATCGAGCCGCACCGGCAAATCCATGCCGGGCGCGAACAGATCGAGGATGCCGCCCCTCACGGCGTAGTCGCCCGGCTCGCGCACGGTCGAAGCGCGGACGAACCCGTTCAGCTCCAGCCACTGCATCACGCCGTCCATGCCGAGCATGTTGCCGGGCGCTGCCGACAACGCCTGCTTGGCGAGCAGTTCCTTCGCCGGCACCCGCTGCAGCGCCGAATTGACGGTCGCAAGCAGGACCGCCGGCTTGTCGCGGCCCTTGATGCGGGCAAGCCGCGACAGCGCGGTCATGCGCTGCGCAACGATGCCGGCGTGCGGCGATACTCGATCGTAGGGTTGGCAATCCCAGGCTGGGAACTGCAGCACCTCGATGCCGGGCGCGAAAAACGCGATCGCGCGCGCAAGCGACGCCATGCGCGGACCATCGCGGCAAATCACCAGCGCGCTGGTGGCTGGTGGATTGACGCGGGCTGCAATCGCGCGGGCGAGATCGGAGGCGACCAAGCCCTCGACGCCATCGGCCACGTTGGCGAGCGTCAGCGGCCGGCCGGGCGACAGCAATTCCACTGGAGATTTCGCCGAGGCCCTCACCGGTCCACCCGATGATTGAAGCCGCGCAGGCGGCGGAACATCGGCGTGTCGTATTCGGGCGAAACCTGGGCGGTACCGTCGATCCAGGACAGGATTTCCTGGTCGCGCAGTTCCATCAATCGCTCGTAGTCATCGAGCTCTTTGTCGGACAGGTCCGCGATATGAGCATCGCTGAACCGGCCCATGATCAGGTCCATTTCCTTGATGCCGCGATGCCACGAACGGAACAGCACGCGGCGGCGGCGGGCGTCGAGGCCCTCGCTCGATCTGGTGCTTCCGGTCATGCGATCTCCAACGCCGAAAGCCCGGCGGGTGCCGGGCGCAGGTTTATATAGGGCATACGATCCGCGTCTGTCAGCTTCGCAGTTTCGCCCTCATCCTGAGGAGCCCGCCATCAGCGCGTTCACGCGCGTCTTCGACGCGCTACGGCGGGCGTCTCGAAGGATGGGCGGCGCCATGCTTCGAGACGCTGCCATCGCAGCCTAGTCTACGCAGCTATACCTATGATGAGCCGCTCCTCAGCATGAGGCCGGGAGCGAAAGTGCGGCTACTTCGGAATGGCGCCGCCGGCGCGGATCGCCTCGCCCCATTTGGCGAATTCGGACTTCACAAAGCCGCCGAGATAGGCCGGCGTGCGGCGCTCCGGCGCGACCAGCGTGGCGGCCAGGCTCGCCAGTTGCTCGCGCAGTTCGGGGCCGCTCATTGCCTCTCGGGTGGCCGCATTGATCTTTTCGATCGCCGCCGCGGGCGTGCCCTTGGGCGCAAACACAGCCGTCCAGGTGTAGGCCTGCACGGACGGCAACCCCTTTTCGGCAGCCGTCGGCAAGTCCGGGAGCACCGGCGAACGCGAATTTGAAAGATTGGCGTAGGCCCGCACCGTGCCGGACTGAATGTTCTGCACCGCCGTGACAGCGATCTCGCAAAGGAAGTCGATCCGTCCGCCGGCCAGATCCTGCATCGCGGGACCGGTGCCGCGATACGGCACATGGGTGATGTTGGTCCCCATGGCGCGGTCGAGCATCACGCAACCGAGATGCGCAGCCGAACCCACCCCCGCCGAGCCGTAGTTCATTTTCGTCTGGTGTTCCTTGGCATAGGCCAGGAACTCCTCGAAGTTGTCGGCCGGAAAATCCTTGCGGGCGATCAGGATGAGCGGAATTTCGGCGATCAAAGCCACCGGCTCGAAATCCGTGACCGGGTCGTAGGCCGGCTTTTCACTCAGCAATTGCGGATTGGCATGGGTGGCAATGGTGCCGAGCAGCAACGTGTAGCCGTCAGGTTGTGCACGAGCCACGCGTTGCGCGCCCACCGTGCCCCCGCCACCCCCAAC
>JAKFYI010000050.1 GCA_021730985.1 Hyphomicrobiales bacterium
GCCGCTGCCGGTGATGCTGGCGGCGCCCGCCAAGACGGTGCTGGCGCCGAATGCCGATGCGCCCGCGACGGCCGCGCCGCGCCGCGTGGCTGCGCCACAGCCGCCGCGTCAGCCGCCGCAGCCGGTGCAGCAGCCGTTTTTCTTTCCGTTCTTCCGGAGATAGCCGCCGCGCGCCCGCCTATCGCGGCAGCGTCGTCGTTCCCATCAGGAACTTGTCGATCGCGTGGGCGCACTGGCGCCCCTCGCGGATCGCCCACACCACCAGCGATTGGCCGCGGCGAATGTCGCCTGCCGCGAACACCTTGGGCAGCGAGGTCTGGTAGGCGACCTGGTCGGCGTTGACGTTGCCGCGTGCATCGAGTTCGAGGCCGAGCGACTTGATCATGCCGTCGTGCACCGGATGCACGAAGCCCATCGCCAGCAGCACCAGGTCGGCCTTGATCTCGAACTCGGTGCCGGGCACCGGCTGAAAATTGGCGTCGGCACGCGCGCAGTGCAGCGTCTGCACCTGGCCGTTCGCGCCGGTGAATTTCGTCGTCAGCACCGCGAAGTCGCGCTCGACGCCCTCCTCGTGGCTGGACGAGGTGCGCAGCTTGAGCGGCCACAGCGGCCAGGTCATCTGCTTGTTCTCGTGCTCCGGCGGCTTCGGCATGATCTCGAAGTTCAGCACCGACTTCGCGCCCTGGCGGATCGAGGTTCCGATGCAGTCCGAACCGGTGTCGCCGCCGCCGATCACCACGACGTGCTTGCCGGCGGCGAGGATCGGCGTGTCGTTGCCTTCCGGCTCGCCGCTGACGCGGCGATTCTGCTGCGGCAGGAAATCCATCGCGAAATGGATGCCCTTGAGATCGCGGCCGGGGATGGGCAGATCGCGCGGCGCCTCGGCGCCGCCGGTCAGCGCCACCGCGTCGTAGTCCTTGAGCAGCGTCTCGGCCGGCAGGTTGACGCCGACATTGGCACCGTAGTGGAAGGTGACGCCTTCGCCCTGCATCTGCTCGACGCGGATGTCGATGATGCCCTTCTCCATCTTGAAGTCGGGGATGCCGTAGCGCATCAGGCCGCCGGCCTTGGCGTATTTTTCGAAGACGTGGACGTCGTGTCCGGCGCGGGCGAGTTGCTGCGCACAGGCCATTCCAGCCGGACCTGAGCCGACCACCGCGATCTTCTTGCCGGTCTTGTGCGAGGCCGGCTCCGGCTTGATCCAGCCGCTCTCGAACGCGCGATCGGCGATGGCGCACTCGATGGTTTTGATCGCAACCGGGTTGTCGTCGATGTTCAGCGTGCAGGAGGCTTCGCACGGCGCCGGGCAGACGCGGCCGGTGACCTCCGGGAAATTGTTGGTGGAATGCAAGTTGACCGCGGCCGCTTCCCAGTTTCCCCGGTAGACCAAGTCGTTCCAGTCCGGGATCTGGTTGTTGACCGGGCAGCCGGTGGGCTGGGCCACGGTCTGGTCGGTGCCGTGGCAATAGGGCACGCCGCAGTCCATGCAGCGCGCGGCCTGGGTCTTGGTGTCCTGTTCGGGCAGGGGCAGCACGAATTCGCGCCAATGGCGGATGCGCTCCGCCACCGGCTGATAATCGCGCTCTTCGCGCTCGAACTCTAGGAAGCCTGTGACCTTACCCATCCGCCTCTACTCAGCGGCCTGCATCGCGCGCGCTTTGTCCATCTCGGCGAGCGCCCGGCTGAACTCGAGCGGCATCACCTTGCGGAACTTAGGCAGATATTCTGTCCATTTGGCAAGGATTTCGGCGGCGCGCTGCGATCCAGTGTAGCCGGCATGGTCGGTGACCAGCCGGTGCAGCCGCTCGTTGTCGTGCTGGGTCATGTCGGTGAGGTCGCCATGCATCTCGCCCTCGACCCACTCCGGCATTTCCTGCAGCTCGACCATGGCGCGGTTGCAGCGCTGCTCGAAACTGCCGTCCTCGTCGAGCACGTAGGCGATGCCGCCCGACATGCCTGCCGCGAAGTTGCGCCCGGTCGAGCCGAGCACCACCACGATGCCGCCGGTCATGTATTCGCAGCAGTGGTCGCCGGCGCCCTCGATGACGGCGGTGGCGCCCGAGTTGCGCACCGCGAAGCGCTCGCCCGCGACGCCGCGGAAATAGGCTTCGCCGGCGATCGCGCCGTACAGCACGGTGTTGCCGACAATGATCGACTGCCCCGGCACCACGCCGCTGTCCGCGGTCGGCCGGATGATCAGGCGGCCGCCCGACAGGCCCTTGCCGACGTAGTCGTTGCCTTCGCCTTCCAGCTCGAACGTCACGCCGTGCGCCAGGAACGCGCCGAAGCTCTGGCCTGCGGTGCCGGTCAGGCTGACGTGGATGGTGCCGTCCGGCAGGCCCGCATGGCCGTAGCGCTTGGCGATCTCGCCCGAGAGCATCGCGCCCGCGGTGCGGTCGATGTTGCGGATCTCGGCGGCGAGCTTGACCGGCGTGCCGTTTTCGATCGCGGACTTCGACTGGGCGATCAGCTTGCGGTCGAGGATGTCGTGGATCTTGTGGTCCTGCGCTTCGCTGTGGTGGATCGTGACACCCTTCGGCGCGACCGGCTTGGTGAACAGCCGCGAGAAATCCAGGCCCTTGGCCTTCCAGTGCTCGATCACCTTGCGCTGGTCGAGCATCTGCATCTGCCCGATCATCTCGTTGAAGGTGCGGTAGCCCATCTCCGCCATCAGCTCGCGCACCTCCTCAGCGACGAAGAAGAAAAAGTTGATGACGTGCTCGGGCTGGCCGGTGAAGCGCTTGCGCAGCACCGGATCTTGCGTCGCAACACCAACGGGACAGGTGTTGAGGTGGCACTTGCGCATCATGATGCAGCCCGCCGCGATCAGCGGCGCGGTCGAGAAGCCGAATTCGTCGGCGCCGAGCAGCGCGCCGATCACCACGTCGCGGCCGGTGCGGAAGCCGCCGTCGGCCTGCACCGCGATGCGGCTGCGCAGCCGGTTGGCCACCAGCGTCTGATGGGTTTCGGCGAGCCCGATCTCCCACGGCGATCCGGCATGCTTCAGCGAGGTGAGGGGGCTTGCGCCGGTGCCGCCCTCGAAGCCCGAGATCGTCACATGGTCGGCGCGCGCCTTGGAAACGCCGGCGGCCACCGTGCCGACGCCCACTTCGGAGACGAGCTTCACCGAGACGTCGCCCGCGGGGTTGACGTTCTTGAGGTCGAAGATGAGCTGCGCCAGATCCTCGATCGAATAGATGTCGTGATGCGGCGGCGGCGAAATGAGGCCCACGCCCGGCGTCGAATGGCGGACCTTGGCGATGGTGGCGTCCACCTTGTGGCCCGGCAACTGGCCGCCTTCGCCGGGCTTGGCGCCCTGCGCCATCTTGATCTGCATCATGTCCGAGTTGACGAGGTATTCCGCCGTCACGCCAAAACGTCCCGAGGCGACCTGCTTGATCGCCGAGCGCATCGAGTCGCCGTTCGGCAGTGGCTTGTAGCGGTCGGCTTCCTCGCCGCCTTCGCCGGTGTTCGACTTGCCGCCGATCCGGTTCATTGCGATGGCGAGCGTGGTGTGCGCCTCGCGAGAGATCGAACCGTATGACATCGCGCCGGTCGCAAAGCGGCGCACGATGTCCTTGGCCGGCTCGACCTCCTCGATCGGCACCGGCTTGCGGTCGTCTTCCGCGGCTGTCTTCAAGCGGAACAGGCCGCGGATGGTGACGAGCGACTCGGTCTGTTCGTTCAGCACCTTGGCGTAGGCGCGAAACTTCTCATACGAGTTGCCGCGCACCGCGTGCTGCAGCGTCGAGACCGACGTGGCGTTCCAGACATGCTCCTCGCCGCGCACGCGCACGGCGTATTCGCCGCCGACGTCGAGCATGGCGCGATAGATCGGCGCTTCGCTGAAGGCATCGCGATGGCGGCGCACCGCCTCCTCGGCGATCTCGATCAGGCCGACGCCTTCGATGCGCGTCGCCGTGCCGGTGAAGTAGGTGTTGACGAAATCGGCCTTGAGTCCGATCGCGTCGAAAATTTGCGCGCCGCAATAGGACTGATAGGTCGAGATGCCCATCTTGGACATCACCTTGAGCAGGCCTTTGCCGACCGCCTTGATGTAGCCCTTGAGCAGATCCTTCTTGTCGAGCTTGCCGGGCAACTCGCTCTTCATCGCGATCAGCGTCTCGAACGCGAGATAGGGATTGATCGCCTCGGCGCCGTAGCCGGCGAGACAGGCGAAGTGATGCACCTCGCGCGGTTCGGCGGACTCGACCACCAGGCCGACCGAGGTGCGCAGGCCCTGGCGGATCAGATGGTGGTGCACCGCTGCGCAAGCCAGCAGCGACGGGATCGGAACGCGGTCGGTCCCGGCCTTGCGGTCGGACAGGATGATGATGTTGATGCCGTCGCGCACCGCCTTCTCGGCCTGCGCGCTCAAGACTTCGATGGCCTTTTCCATTCCGGCCGCGCCCTGATCGGCGGGCCAGGTGGTGTCGAGCGTGGTCGATTGGAACTGGGCGTCGCCGACCTTGGAAATTTCGCGGATCTTTTCCAGGTCTTCGTCGGACAGGATCGGCTGGCGGACTTCAAGCCGCTTGGTCCGCGACATGCCCTCCAGGTCGAGCAGGTTCGGCCGCGGTCCGATGATCGAGACCAGGCTCATGACGATTTCTTCGCGGATCGGATCGATCGGCGGGTTCGTCACCTGCGCGAAATTCTGCTTGAAGTAGGTGAACAGCAGCTTGGACTTGTCGGACAGCGCCGAGATCGGCGTGTCGGTGCCCATCGAGCCGATGGCTTCCTCGCCGGTCGCCGCCATCGGCGCCATCAGCAGCTTGAGGTCTTCCTGCGTGTAGCCGAACGCCTGCTGGCGATCGAGCAGCGGAAGGTTGGAGATCGGTGCCTCCGCCGTCGCGCCCGGCAGATCTTCCAAAACGATCTGTGTCCGCTCAAGCCACTGCTTGTAAGGGTGGCTCTTGGCGAGCGTCGACTTCAGCTCTTCGTCGGGAATGAGCCGGCCTTGCGCCAGATCGACCAGCAGCATCTTGCCGGGCTGTAGCCGCCACTTGGTGACGATGTCCTTCTCCGGAATCTGCAGCACGCCCATCTCGGACGCCATGATGATGCGGTCGTCGCGGGTGACGAAGTAGCGTGCCGGCCGCAGGCCGTTGCGGTCGAGCGTCGCTCCGATCTGGCGGCCGTCGGTGAAGGCAATGGCGGCGGGGCCGTCCCACGGCTCCATCATCGCGGCGTTGTATTCGTAGAACGCGCGGCGCTCCTCGTTCATGAGCGGATTGCCCGCCCATGCCTCGGGAATCATCATCATCATCGCGTGCGCGAGCGGATAGCCGCCCTGCACCAGGAATTCGAGCGCGTTGTCGAAGCAGGCGGTGTCGGACTGGCCTTCGTAGGAAATGGGCCACAGCTTGCCGATGTCGTCGCCGTACAGCTTGGACGACACCGACGCCTGGCGCGCGGCCATCCAGTTGTTGTTGCCGCGCAGCGTGTTGATCTCGCCGTTGTGGGCGACCATGCGGTACGGGTGCGCAAGCGACCAGGTCGGGAACGTGTTGGTGGAGAAGCGCTGGTGCACCAGCGCGAGCGCGCTCTCGAAGTCCGGCTCGTGCAGATCGCGGTAATAGGTTCCGAGCTGGTCGGCGAGGAACATGCCCTTGTAGATGATGGTGCGGCACGAGATCGACACCGGGTAATAGCCGGAGAGCCTGCGCTCATACTGGCGGTAGATCGAGGCCGAGATCGTCTTGCGCAGGATGTAGAGCCGGCGCTCGAACTCGTCCTCGGTGAGCTTCTTTTTCCCCTGTCCAATGAAAACTTGCATGTGGAAGGGTTCGGTCGGCTTCACGGACTCGCCGAGCGTCGAGTTGTCGATCTGCATGTCGGTGCGCCAGCCGAGTATCTTGAGGCCTTCCTCGGCGGTGACCTGCTCGAAAATCTTGCGCACCTGATCGCGCCGTTCGGCATCGCGCGGCATGAACAGCACGCCGATGCCGTACTCGCCGGCCTTCGGCAGCATGAAGCCGAGCGTTTTCGCCTTGCGTGCGAAGAATGCGTGGGGAATCTGAACCAGGATGCCGGCGCCGTCGCCGGCGCGCGGATCGGCGCCGACCGCGCCGCGGTGTTCGAGGTTGCACAGGATCTGCAGCGCGTCCTGCACGATCTTGTTCGACTTACGGCCCTTGATGTCGGCGATGAAACCGACGCCGCAGGAATCCTTGGCAAGCGCTGGATCGTATAGGCCGAAGCCTTCCGGCGTTCCCGGATCGGCGCTGTCGCGATAGAGCAAACGCGCGTCGCCAACCGGAGCAACCGGGGCGCCATGTTTGCCGTCTCGTGTCGCGCTCTTCGTCATCCCAGCACTCTCGCGGCGCCTGGTACCGGCGCCGGCACGCCCGTTACACCCTCAGCACCGGCCAGCGCTGCGGCCCAAGGCGAACCAAATTTGAGAGCAGCCTTCTCGCGGGCCGCCGTCCGGCACCTCGCGCGCCGCTCATGTTGAGGGGCATGCGCTGCATGCGCAAGGGTGTCACCGGACCGCGGCGCGACGCCGAAATTGCTGCGCGTTCGCCAATTGGGACAGTAATACTGTCCTATAGTCCGGACGATTGCAATTCTTTCCACCGGTTGGCGGCGAGTTTTCTTGAGATTTGTTGCCGGAATTCCCTGCTTTCATCCGATTTGTTGCGCCGGGGCATCAGTTTGACCGCCGGAAGCCCGGCGTGGGAGATGACGTGACGGAGCGCCCATGAACTTCGCGAGCGACAACACGGCGGGTGTGGCGCCGGAAATTCTCGACGCCCTGGTGCGCGCCAACGAAGGTTTTGTGTTGGGCTACGGCAACGACGACCTGACCAAGGGCGTCGAACGCCGCATCGGCGAAATCTTCGAGCGCGACGTCGCGGTGTTCCTGGTGCCGACCGGGACCGCGGCCAATGCGCTGGCGTTGGCCCATGTCAGCCCGCCGTGGGGCGCGGTGTTCGCCCATAACGAGGCGCACATCGTCACCGACGAATGCGGCGCGCCGGAATTCTTCGGCAACGGATTGAAGCTGATCGGCCTGCCCGGCGTCGGTTGCAAGGTCGCAGCCGATACGTTTGCGGCGGCGCTTGAGCCGTATCGGGGTCACGCGCCGCACCAGGTCATTCCCTCGGCGTTGTCGATCTCGCAGGTGAGCGAAGCCGGCACGATCTACCGGCCGGACGAGATCGCGGCGCTGGCCGCGATCGCGCATGCGCGCGGCATGAAACTGCACATGGATGGTGCGCGGCTCGCCAACGCGCTGGTGCGGCTCAACGCGAGCCCCGCCGAAGCGACCTGGAAGGCGGGCGTGGACGTGCTGTCGTTTGGCGCCACCAAGGGCGGCGCGATGGCGGCCGAAGCCGTGGTGTTCTTCGATCGCGCGCTTGCAGCGCAAATGGGCGAACGCCGAAAGCGCGCGGGACATCTGGTCTCGAAGCATCGCTTCATCGCCGCGCAGTTCGACGCGTACCTGCGCGACGACTGCTGGCTGCGGCTGGCGCGCCACGCCAATGCGATGGCCGACCGTCTCGCCTTAGGCTTGGAGAAGGCGGGGCTTGCGCCGGTCTGGCCGGTGGAGGCGAACCTGGTGTTTGCGATCCTGCCGAAAGCTGTGGAAGAACGTCTGCGCGCCGCAGGCGCTCGTTACTATGTGCGCGTCTCGGACTGCCTGCCGCCCGGCGTCGCGATAGGGCCGGGTGACGTGCTGGTTCGGCTGGTCACATCGTTCGCCACGCGTGAGACGGAGATCGACAGGTTGGCCGGGATCGCCGCAAAAGCGTGACACTACGGCCCAAGGGGCGCCCCATTCGGCGCTATCGTGGGGTCCGGTTCTTTCAGTCCGTGTTCAACCTCTGGAGGGCGCGGTGAAACAGCGGGTGTTTTTCTTCGCGGCGGCGATCGGGTTGTCGGTCTCGCTGCCGATCGCCCTGTCGGTCAAATGGGCTTCGGCCGATCCGGTGCGGTTCGCACAGGCGATGCCTGCGATGCTGCCGGCCCATGAGATCGCGACTATCGTGCGCTCGGCGGGCTTCATTCCGATGAGTCCTGCGATGCGCCGCGGCGAAAGCTACGTGCTGCGCGCCAGCGCGCCGGACGGGCGGGAGATGCGCGTCACGGTCAATGGGCGCCGCGGCGGCATCGTGTCGGCGGTGCCGGTCGGCCCCGCCGAGGTTGCTATGCCGGGCGAACGGCTCGGGCCTTACGAGCGGATCGCGCCGCCGGGCTATATCGCTGCGCCGGAGCCGCCGGGCGTGCATCGATCCGGGCCGCCGGTGGTGTACGAGGGCGATCGTCCGTTGATCTACGACCGCCGTCCGATGGAGGCGATCCCGAATGTGCCGCCGCGTGGCCCGCGCGTCGGCGCCCGCGATCCGGAGTCCGGCCTCACCGATCCCAACATCATGCGGGAGGAGGGCGCATTGCCGCCGCCGCCGGAGCGTTTCCCGCAGCGCGTCGCGCCGCAGCCCGCGCAGAAGCCGGCGGTTAGTCCTGCGCCGGTGAAGCGTGCCGCCGCGCCGCCTCCGGCGACGCCGTTGCCGAAGCCCAGGCCCGCCGCCGAGGCGAACAGGCCCGCCGCTGAGGCGAGCAAGCCCGCGGCCGAGGCGACCGCCGAAGGCAGCAAGCCCGTCGAGGCGTGGCCCGGTGCGGAAACGAGCAAGCCTCCAGCCGAAGCCGCAAAACCAAGTGCGACCGCTGTTTCACCGACGCTTGAGGCGAAGCCCGACCCGCGTTCGCTGCCGCATTGAATTTTCGTTCAAAACAAAAGCGCCCCGGATCTCTTCCGGGGCGCTCCACTCTTTCGCTAAGCCGTTCGCGGTTTAGGCAGCCACCTTGGACTCGACCGCCTGCGGACCGGAGTTGCCGCTCCCGTTGATGGCGATCTGGCGCGGCTTCTTCGCCTCGGGGATCTCGCGCACGAGGTTGATGTGCAGGAGACCGTTCTCGAGCGACGCGCCCTTGACCACGACGTAGTCGGCGAGCTGGAAGACGCGCTCGAAGGCGCGGGCCGCGATGCCCTGATAGAGCAGCTCGCCGTTGGTCTCTTCCTTGGTCTGCTTCTCGCCCTTCACGGTCAGCGTGTTTTCCTTCGACTCGATCGACAGCTCGTTGTCGGCAAAGCCTGCAACGGCGACGCTGATGCGATAGTCATTCTCGCCGGTGCGCTCGATGTTGTAGGGCGGGTAGCCCGGCGCAGCGGTGTCGAAGCCATCGAGCATCGAAAAGAGCCGGTCGAAACCGACGGTCGAACGGTAGAGGGGAGCAAGATCGAAAGTTCGCATAGCATATCCTCCTTGAGCGACATGCGGCGATCCGCCCGGATGGGCCGGACCCCAGTTGGATTGACGCAGCCCGAATGGGCCTGCGCAGCCCCGATATGGGGTCATCGCGGCGCACCGCAAGACCCCCAAAATGGCTTGGAAAAACGGCCTCTTACGCATTGTCATGGATGGTCGTTCGAGCGCGTTCGCAAATGGCCTAGCCGTGCCAACAGAATGCGCCGCCGCCGATTGAGCGGCTTGCTCGCCCTGCTATAAGGCCAAGCTGCCCAGGCGAATCCACGCCCCGATTCACGTTCGAATTCACGCCCATGGATCTCGTCTCCATCCCCGCCAATCCGGTGCCTGAGAGTGCGGTCACCGGCACGCTCAAGACCAAGGATGGCGTCAACCTGCGATTTGCCCGCTGGCAGCCGCCGCCGGGCCGCAAGGGCACGGTGTGCCTGTTCCAGGGCCGCGCCGAATTCATCGAGAAGTATTTCGAGACCGTGCGCGAGTTGCGCGCGCGCGGCTTTGCCGTGGCGACGCTGGACTGGCGCGGCCAGGGAATGTCCGACCGCGCGCTGCCCGACCGCCGCAAGGGGCACGTCGGCGACTTCTCGGAGTACGAACTCGACCTCGACGTGTTCATGAACGAGGTGGTGCTGCCGGACTGTCCGCCGCCGATTTTCGCCGTCGCGCATTCGATGGGCGGAAGCGTGCTGATGAACATGTCCCGCAAGGGCTCGCGCTGGTTCGACCGCATCGTGCTGTCGGCGCCGATGATCGACCTGCACGGCATGTGGGGCTCGACGTTCTTCCGGACTTCGACCCGGCTGATGCGGTTCGCCGGCATGGGCACGTCGTACATTCCGGGCGGCAATGAACAGGTGGTGGCGTCCGGGCCTTACATCGGTAATCTGCTGACCTCCGACCCGGTGCGCCACGCGCGCACCAAGGCGATCCTGGAGGCGGAGCCCGCGCTCGGTATAGGCTCGCCGACGGTCGGCTGGGCGGATGCCGCCTACCGCACCATGAACGATTTCGCCAACATCAACTTCGCCACCAAGATCCGTCAGCCGCTGATGTTGATCGCCGCCGGCCGCGACGAGATCGTGTCCACGGCCGCCATCGAGGATTTCGCGGTGCGGCTGCGCGCCGGCTCGCATCTGATCGTGGCGGGCAGCCGGCACGAGCTGATGTCGGAGCAGGAGCGCTACCGGGTGCAGTTCTGGGCCGCGTTCGACGCATTCGTGCCCGGCACGCCGCTGTTTTAGTGGCGAATTCCCTTTAGGCGCAGGCGCTTGGCCAGATTTGGCAGGCTTGGTGACAACCGGCAGGACAGGGCTTGACAGAATCGACTGACGAATTATGATATTCGTCACAAGTTAGAAACCGGCAGCCGCCATGATCACGTCCGCCAAGACCAAGCCCGACGATACGCGCGAGCGGATCATGGAAACCGCGGAGACGCTGTTCCGCCGGCTCGGCTTCTCCAAGACCGCGGTGGCTGACATCGCCGCCGAATTGCGGATGTCGCCGGCCAACATCTACCGCTTCTTCCCGTCCAAGACCGCCATCGTCCAGGCGATGTGCCAGCGCTGCCTCGCCGAGGTGGAGGAAAAAATCTGGGCGATCGCGCGCTCGCGCGGCCCGGCCGCCCAGCGGGTGGAGCGCCTGGAGCTCGAACTGCTCGCCTATCACAAGGAAAATCTGCTTGAAGAGCAGAAGGTTAGCGAAGTCGTGCAGGTCGCGATGGAGGAGAGCTGGGCCGCCATCCTCGCGCACAAGGAAGTCATCCGGAACGCCATCGAACTGATCCTGCGCGATGGCATCGAGTCCGGCGAATTCGAAGCGGTCGATCCGCGCGAAACCTCGGCGCTGATCATGAAGGCCTACGTTGGCTACTGCCATCCGATGCTGCTCGCCCAGAGCTTGCAGGAGGGCCAGGATCTCGAAACCGAGGCCCGCTCCCTGATCCGCTTTCTGCTCCGCGCCATCACACCCCGGAAGTGACCTATGTTCATGTCCAAGCACGCTTTTTTTCGACCAGAAAGTGACGATTTCTCATTTTCGACATTCATCAGTCATCATCGTGGCGCCGCCCGTTCGTGGCGCCCGCTGCTCGCAGTTTTCGGCGCAGCACTGCTGCTCGCCGGCTGCCAGGCGGAGACCGCTCCCGCCCCCGGTGCGGACCGCCTGGTTCAGATTCAGCGCGTGACGTTCGAGACGGCTGGCGCCTCGCGCGAGTTCGTCGGCACGGTGCGCGCGCGCCATGAGACCGATCTCGGCTTCCGCGTCGGCGGCAAGATCGTCGCGCGCGTCGTCAACGTCGGCGACCGGGTGCAAATCGGCGATGTCATCGCGCGGCTCGATCCGCAGGACCTGAGGCTGCAGGCCGAGAGCGCCAGCGCCGAGCTTGCGGCGGCGACTTCGAGCCTGTCGCAGGCTTCGGCCGATCTGCAGCGCTACGAAATTTTGAAGGGACGCGGCTTCGCGCCCATTTCCGAATTTGACCGCCGCAAGTCTGCCAACGACGAAGCCGAAGGCCGCCTCGCCCGTGCGCAGCGCTCGCTTGAACTGGCGCGCAACCAGCTCGGCTATGCCGAACTGAAGGCCGACGCCGATGGCGTCATCACCACCACGCTCGCCGAACCCGGCCAGGTCGTTTCGATTGGCCAGCCGGTGGCCCGCCTCGCCCACAAGGGCGAGAAGGAAGCCATCGTTTCGCTGCCGGAGACCTGGCTCAGCGAGGTGCGCGACTCCAACGCCACGGTCACGCTGTGGTCGGACCGGGAGCGGCGCTATCAGGCCAGGCTGCGTGAGCTGTCGCCGCAGGCCGATCCTGCAACCCGCACTTACGCCGCGCGCTTCACGATTGCCGACGCGGACGAGCGCGTGGCGTTCGGCATGACGGCGACCGTGACGCTCGAGCGCGTGCGCGAGACGCCGGTGGCGAAGCTGCCGCTCTCGGCTGTGCTCAATCATGGCGGAGGACCTGCGGTTTATGTGGTTGCCGACGGTACGCTGGCGCTGCAGCCGGTGCAGGTCGCGGCCTTCACCGAGAAGGCGGCGCACGTCACCTCCGGCATCAAGGACGGCGACAGCGTCGTGACCCTCGGCGTGCAGAAGCTCGAAGCGGGTCTGCGGGTGCGCACGGTCGGCGCGCGCGAATAATTCAGACGGCTTGATTGGCCACTTGCGGGGAGCGACACAATGCCAATGCGATTCAATCTTTCGGAATGGGGCATCACGCACCGGGCCTTGGTGCTGTTCCTGATCCTGCTGATCGGCGCCGCCGGCCTGTTCTCCTATTCCAAGTTGGGGCGCGCGGAAGATCCGTCCTTCACCATCAAGGTGATGAACATTCACGTCGGCTGGCCTGGCGCCACCGCGGCGGAACTGCAGACGCAGGTTGTAGACAAGGTCGAGAAGAAGCTCCAGGAATTGCCGTATCTCGACCGCGTCGCGAGCTATTCCCAGCCGGGGACCGCATTCATCCAGGTGTTCCTGTCCGACACCACGCCGCCACGCCGCGTCAAGGACCTCTGGTACCAGGCGCGCAAGAAGGTTGGCGATATCCGCGGCGACCTGCCGGCCGGGATCATCGGGCCGAACTTTAACGACGAATTCGGCGACGTCTATTCGGCGCTCTACATGATGACCGCCGACGGATTGGGTCTTGGCGATCTAAAGCGCCGTGCCGAGGATATCCGTCAGCAGTTGCTGCGCGTGCCGAACGTCAACAAGGTCGATCTGATCGGCGTGCAGCCGGAAAAGATATTCATCGAATTCAGCCACGCCAAACTTTCGACGCTCGGCATCTCGCCGCAGCAGATTTTCGACAGCGTGGCGCGGCAGAACGCGGTGGTGCCCGGCGGTTCGGTCGATACGTCGGCTGACCGCATCTATCTGCGCGTCACCGGCGCGTTCTCCGGCGTCGATGCCATCGCAGCCGTGCCGGTGCAGGCCGATGGCCGCGTGTTCCGGCTCGGCGACATCGCCACCGTGAAGCGTGGCTACGAGGACCCGCCCGGCTTCATCCTGCGCCAGAGCGGCAAGCCCGCGATCGGGTTCGGCGTCTCGATGCTGGACGGCTCCAACATTCTCACGCTCGGCGAAGACCTCAAGAAGGCGATGAAGGCGATCACGGTCGAGCTTCCGGTCGGCATCGACATCACCCAGGTCGCCGACCAGCCGCATATCGTGGACGAGTCGGTCTCGGAGTTCCTCAAGACCTTCATCGAGGCGCTCGGCATCGTGCTGCTGGTGAGCTTCCTCACGCTGGGCTGGCGCACCGGCATCGTGGTGGCGCTGTCGGTGCCGCTGGTACTCGCGATCGTGTTCATCGTGATGTACGCGGCCGGTATGGATCTGCACCGCATCACGCTGGGCGCGCTCATCATCGCGCTCGGGCTGCTGGTCGACGACGCCATCATCGCCATCGAGATGATGGTGGTGAAGATGGAGCAGGGCTTCAGCCGCACCCAGGCGGCGACCTTCGCCTGGAGTTCGACCGCATTCCCGATGCTGACCGGCACGCTGGTGACGGCCGCGGGTTTCCTGCCGGTGGGCTTCGCCAATTCGAGCACCGGCGAATACGCCGGCGGCATCTTCTGGGTGGTCGGTCTCGCGCTGATCGCGTCCTGGTTCGTGGCGGTGCTGTTCACGCCCTATCTCGGCGTGAAGCTGCTGCCGGATTTCGCCAAGCGCGCCGCTGGGCAGGCGCACGATCACAACGCGATCTACGACACCCGCATGTACCGGGCGCTGCGCCGCGTGGTCGAGTTCTGCGTGCGCTGGCGCAAGACCGTGGTCGCGATGACGGTGGTGGCGTTCGCAGGATCGATCGCGGCGTTCGGCTTGGTGCAGCAGCAGTTCTTCCCGACATCGAGCCGCACCGAGCTGTTCGTCGAAATGCAGTTGCCGGAAGGCACCTCGATCGGCGTCACCGATGCGACGGCGAAGAAGGCGGAGGCCCTGCTCGGCGACGATCCCGACATTTCGATCTACACGACCTACGTGGGGCAGGGCGCGCCACGCTTCTGGCTCGGACTGAACCCGGTGCTGCCGAATTCGAACTTCGCGCAGATCGTCGTGGTGGCGAAGGACCTGAAGGCGCGCGAGCGCCTCAAGGCGCGGCTTGAGAAGGCGCTCACCGACGGCGCGCTGCCGGAATCGCGCACTCGCGTCGATCGCTTCAACTTCGGCCCGCCGGTCGGCTATCCGGTGCAGTTCCGCGTCGCCGGGCCCGATCCGCTGAAGGTGCGCGAGATCGCGCAGGAGGTTCGCAAGGTGATGGCGGCCAACCCGAAGCTTGTTGCGCCGCATCTCGACTGGAACGAGCAGGTCAAGTCGATCCGCCTCGAGGTCGATCAGGACCGCGCCCGCGTGCTCGCGCTCACCCCGCAGGACGTGGCGCAGACGCTGCAAACGCTGCTGTCCGGTCTGCCGGTGACCCAGTACCGCGAAGGCATCGAGACCATCGACGTGGTGGCGCGCGCGGTACCGGCCGAGCGGCTCGATCTCGACCGCCTGCAAGATCTCACCATGACCACGCGCAACGGCGTCGCGGTGCCGCTCTCCCAGCTTGCTCGGCTGCACTACGAGTACGAGGAGCCGATCCTGTGGCGGCGCAACCGCGATCTCGTGCTCACCGTGCGCGGCGACATCGTCGACGGCGTGCAGGCACCCGACGTGAGCATGGAGGTGCTGCCGAAGCTGCAGGGCATCAAGGACGCGCTGCCCTATGGCTACCGCATCGAGACCGGCGGCGCGATCGAGGAGAGCGCGAAGGCGAACGCCTCGCTCGCCGCCGTATTTCCGGTCATGGCGGTGGCGATGCTGGCGTTGCTGATGATCCAGCTCCAGAGCTTCTCGCGGCTGGCGCTGGTGTTCACCACCGCGCCGCTCGGCATCATCGGCGCCACCGCAGCCCTTCTGATCTCGAACCGGCCGTTCGGCTTCGTCGCTTTGCTCGGCATGATCGCGCTGGCCGGCATGATCATGCGCAACACGGTCATCCTGGTCGACCAGATCGACCGCGACATCGCCGAGGGCCACTCGCGGCATCGCGCCATCGTCGATGCGACCATCCGCCGTGCGCGTCCGGTGGTGCTGACGGCGCTTGCCGCCGTGCTGGGCATGATCCCGCTCGCCAGCAGCCTGTTCTGGGGGCCGATGGCGATCACCATCATGGGCGGCCTCGCTGTCGCGACCGTCCTGACCCTGCTCGTGGTGCCCGCGCTCTATGCGCTGTGGTTCCGCGTGCGGGAGAACGAGCCGGCCGTGGTGTCGTCGTTCCCCGACGACGATGCCGCGGCCGCGCTCGAACCTCACATGGTGCCGATGCGGGTGGCGGCCGAATGATGCAGTGTCATACGGCCGTCCAGGCGATATCCCGCGACGTCGTCGTTTTCTGCGAACCGACACTGGCAGAGATGCTGGCCGATCCGGTCATCCAGGCGGCGATGCAGGCTGATGGTGTGGATGCCGCGGAGTTGAAGACGCTGCTGGACAAGGTGAGGCGCGAGCGGCGCTTTTGACCCCGGGTTCCCGCTTGCGCGGGAACGAACGGAGTTCGGAGCAAGCTGGGGTGGCCGTCAGGCCGGTCGCACAGTGCCGCGCATCAACCCTTTAGCAGCGCCATCGCTTCCGCGTGCACGCGCTTGTCGCCGGCGGCGATGATGCGGCCGCCCTCCTTGGCGTTGCCGCCGTCCCAGGTGGTGATGACTCCGCCGGAGCCCAGGATGATCGGGATCAGCGGG
The DNA here is from genome assembly GCA_021730985.1 of Hyphomicrobiales bacterium. Lineage (GTDB taxonomy): Bacteria > Pseudomonadota > Alphaproteobacteria > Rhizobiales > Xanthobacteraceae > Z2-YC6860. The sequence goes on from JAKFYI010000050.1 coordinate 16,001, forward strand.
ATCACGTCGTAGGGCTTGAGGCCCGCCTCGATCACCAGATCGACGTGGCCCGCCGCCACCATGCAATAGGCGTAGCAGTCGCCGCCGTAGCGCGACAGCCGCGCGGCCTGCTCGACCCGGCCGAACGCCACGCGCTCGGCGTCGTCCATCAGCAGCGGACTTGTCGTCATCAGGATCGCTTCGCCGAGCGATGCGCAACGACGCGCGTGCAGCGCGCGCGGGCCCGCGGGTCCGCGATACCGCGCGGCGCCGCCGTCGCCGGTGAAGTGCTCGCGGGTGAACGGCTGGTGCATCATGCCGTACACCGGCTCGCCCGCGCGCATCAGCGCGATCAGCGTGCCCCAAGCCGGCATCCCGGAGATGAAGGACTTGGTGCCGTCGATCGGGTCGAGCACCCAGACGTATTCGGCTTCGGTGCGCTCGTTGCCGAACTCCTCGCCGACGATGCCGTGCTCGGGGAAGTTGGCCCGGATCAGCGCCCGCATGGTCTGCTCGGCGGCGCGGTCGGCCGCCGTCACCGGATCGAAGCTGCCGGCGCGGCCCTTGTTCTCGACCGAGAGCGAGGTGCGGAAAAACGGCAGCACGGCGTCGCCCGCGGCGGCGGCCAACTTATCGACGAAGGCGGTGAAATCGATGGCAGTCATGCGCGGGTTCGCACTTGTCAGACACAGCCTCAGCGGGGCATCCAGTCATCCGATGTTACAGTGGAAATCGCAAGCCGCAGGCTTGGCTTGTCCAGTCCGGCCGCCGGGATGAACAGGTCCGTCAGGAATAAAAAGCGAGTACTGCAGAAACTCGCAAGAATAACGCCGAGGAAGAACAAGGAAGATGACTGGAGGTGAGCCTATTGCGCGGGCTGCGGGCCTGTCGGCGCTCGCCATCGCTGTCGTGGCGATCCTGGGACTGCTCTACGTCGTCAGCCAGTTCCTGCGCAATTCGGTCGGTGTGATCGCCCCGGACCTGGCCGCCGAGGTCGGCCTGTCGCCGATGGAAATCGGTTTGCTATCAAGCATTTACTTCTTCGTTTTCGCGGCGACCCAGCTACCGCTCGGCGTCGCGCTCGACCGTTTCGGCCCCCGCCAATGCATGCTGTTTTCCATCGCGGTCACCGTCGCGGGCAGCGCCGCGTTTGCATTGGCTCACGATATCAGTGGCTTGGTGGCCAGCCGCGCCATTTTAGGTTTTGGTACGGCCTGTTTCCTGATGGCGCCGGTCGCGCTGTATGCGCGCTGGTTCCCGCCGGATCGGTTCTCGACGTTCGCCGGCATCCATCTCGGCGTCGGCTCGATTGGCGCGCTGCTTGCGACCGCGCCGCTCGCATTCACGGCGGCAAGCTTCGGCTGGCGCGCTGCTTTTCTCGGTGTCGCGGCCATCACAGTGATGATCGGGATTCTGACGTGGCTGTTTGTCAGCGACGATCCGCCCGGCCGCAGGACCGAGCCGCACAACGAAACGCTGCGGGAGAGTGTCGCCGGAATCTGGCAGGTGATCCGCACGCCGTCGATGGGGCGCATCTTCCTGGTGCAACTCACCAGCTATCCGAGTTTCGTGCTGGTGGTGGGGCTGTGGGGCGGGCCGTATCTCACGCACATCTACGGCTACGATCTCAAAGGCCGCGGCGAAATTCTGTTCGTCGCGGCGTTCGCCCAGGTGCTCGGCTCGTTCTTCTGGGGGCCAAGCGACCGCATCTTCGGGCGCTTCAAGCCGCCGATCCTGGCCGGCACGGCACTGAGCTTCAGCGCGCTGGCCTTGTTCGCAGGCGTTGGCGTCCTGCCAGGGGCTTTGTTGTTGGGCGCCTTCGCGCTGCTGGGTTTTTCGACCGGCATGACCTCGGTGGTGATGTCGCATGGCCGCTCGTTGGTGCCGCCGCACCTGCTCGGGCGCTGCATCACGCTTCTCAACATCGGCACCATGGGCGGCGGATTTCTGGTCCAGTTCGTCAGCGGCGCGGTGATTGACCTCTTCCCGGCGCAGAATGGCGCCTATCCACTGGAGGCTTACCGGCTCGTGTTTGCCTTGCAGGCGATGCTCGTCCTGGTAGGCGCCTGGGCCTATTTCGGAAGTCACGAGAAGGGGTTACGCCAATAGCCGCCCTGCGCTGCGCCAATAACAGCCATGCCCTATTGGATGGCAAATAGGTCAGTATCACTTGCGCTTTGTGCAGCGCGGTGGCATATTGTTGCAGCGCGGTAGGCGATCTTCTGGATCGCGTTCCCGCCGCCCTCCTTGGGCGTTTCCTCCCTAGACTTAGGCCGCCGACATGTTCGGCGGCCTCTTTCTTTTCAGGGTCTGCTTATTCGGCTGCGGCGCGGTAAGGCCGCAACTCCTCGATCGGAATGGCAGCGATCCGCTCGGCCAGCACTTCGAGATGCCCGGCGAGCCTCGAAAAATCAGGCGACCGTTCGAGGCGCCGCTCGTCCATGTAGAGGCCGCGGTTCAGTTCGAGCTGGATTGTGTGCAGCCCTGCGGACGCGTTGCCGTAGTGCTCGGTGATGAAGCCGCCAGCGTAGGGCTTGTTGCGGCTCACCACGTAGCCGAGCGAGCGCAGCGTCGTCTCGATGGTTTCGGAGACGGCCGGTGCGCAGCTTGTGCCGTAGCGGTCGCCGAGCACCACGTCGGCCCGGGGCCGTTCGTCCCGGCCTCCCCCGGTGGAGGACGGCATGGAATGGCAGTCGATTAGGGTTGCCGCGCCATGTTCGCGATGCACGCGCGTGAACAGCCGCCGCAGCGTGCGATGATAGGGCTTGTAGAGGCTCTCGATCCGCCGCAACGCATCGTTGACCGGGATCCGCCGGTCGTAGATTTCCTGGGCATCGCCGACCACCCGGGCCACGGTGCCGAGCCCGCCCGCCACCCGCATCGACCGCGTATTGGCGAACGACGGCAGCCGGCCATCGAACATGCGCGGGTCGAGCTCATAGGGCTCGCGGTTGACGTCGATATAGCAGCGCGGGAAGTGCGCCCGCATCAGCGGGAAACCACGCTCGACGACGCCCATCACCAGCGCATCGACGAAGCAGTCCTCGGAGCGGCGCAGGGTCGGCAGATCCAGCCGCGAGGCCGCGAGGAATTCGCGCGGATAGACGCAGCCCGAGTGGGGTGAGTTGAAGATCAACGGCCCGCTCCGCTCGGCAGGCTCGATGACCTCGAACGGCGGATCGAGCTCGTCTTGCAGTTGGCTCATTGAGCGGGCGTTCTCAAAAGTCTTCCAAAAGATCGATCCGGCCCAGCCGGCCAGCCTGCTCGCATTGTCCACGCCGGGCCCGCCGCTGCCAAGGCCCCTCCGTTTCATGGCTTATTTACCAGACCCGTGGCTTGTGGCCGGGCCGGGCCGGAATCCAGGCCAAATCGGTGAAATCGGGCGCCTGAGGTTGTCCGGCGGTGCGGGGAGAGGGCAGAATTACGCCCCGTGTAACGTGGCGTTAGCGTCGGGCCGCTATGGTTTTGCGCTCAGGGGCAGGCGGGTCAATGAATCAGAACGAACAGACGGCGAAAATTCTTCTCGCGGAAGACGACACCGACATGCGGCGCTTCCTGGTGAAGGCGCTGCAGAACGCCGGCTTTGAAGTGATCTCCTACGACAACGGCATGTCGGCGTATCAGCGGCTGCGCGAGGAGCCGTTCCAGCTCCTGCTCACCGACATCGTGATGCCGGAAATGGACGGGATTGAGCTGGCGCGGCGCGCGGCGGAACTCGATCCCGATATCAAGATCATGTTCATCACGGGCTTTGCCGCGGTTGCGCTTAATTCGGACAGCGCCGCGCCCAAGCACGCCAAGGTGCTGTCCAAGCCGATCCACCTGCGCGACCTCGTCAACGAGGTGCAGAAGATGCTGGCGGCGGCCTGAGACCTTCGTGAGGGCGGCTTGCCTCGTCACAACCCAGCCGATATAGACGCCTGCGGGATGGGTGCGTAGCTCAGCGGTAGAGCACTACCTCGACACGGTAGGGGTCACAGGTTCAATCCCTGTCGCACCCACCATCGCACGCAGCATCAGCTTGATTTCGATCGCTGCAACAGGCCGCGCGCGTTAACCAACGGCGCCGAATCTTTACCTAACCGCAGGTCAAAAAACCCAGGTTTTACGGGCGTTTTCGCGCGGAAACCATGTCGCGAGATCGCTCGCGAAATATCTCTTTTTTAATTGTTCGCTTGTCTTGAAATCTGTAGCGTTTTTTTAATCACGGGGAACAGGGACCTCCAACATGATGAAATCGGCAACCGTCGGAGCCATCGCGCTTGTGACGGGGATGGTTTCTCTCGCCTCGGCTCAGCAGCAGTGGGGCTCCGGTACGTCCGCCGGGACGACCGCATCGGTCCCGCCGCGGGTGGAAGCCTCGGCCGATCCGCGCCGCAGCCCTCCGGTTCGCGAGCGCACCAAGGCCGATCCGGCCGATGTCGTCATCACCGAAAGCCATATCGCGCGGTTGCGCACGGCCTTGAAGCTCACGCCGGCTCAGGTTCCGCATTGGGCGCCGGTCGAAGCCGCTTTGAACGATCTGGCTCGCCAGCAGGCGCGCGGCGAGGCCGCGGGATTTTCTCACAAGCTGACCGATCGCAGTTCGGCGATCGCAGCGACCGCGACGCAGCTTCGCCGCCTCAAGGCGGTCGCGATGCCGCTCATCCAGACCTTGGATGATAGCCAGAAGCGCGACGCCATCGCGTTCGCGCGCAATCTCGGCTTTCAGCAGCTGGTTGCCGCCTTCTGAGCGGCAACGGCGGACGCGTTTGCATCCGCACACCAGTCAAAACAAAACGGGCCGGGATCAACCCGGCCCGTTGTTCGTTGCGGGGGCGCTTGGCTAGAAGCGGTAGTTGAGACCGACGCGAAGCAGGTTGCCGTAAAGCTTGACCGCGGTGTCCGCACCGCAAGCCGACGCCTGGCAAATCGCGCGGCCGAGGTCGAAGTAGAGATATTCGGTCTTCGCGGACCAGGAGCCACCCAGCGCGTATTCGACGCCGGCGCCTGCGGTCCAGCCACCCCTGTTGTCGTAGTCCCTGGCGACGCCGATCCCGGACTCTATTCCGCCGTAGGCGAAGCCGCCGGTGAAGTAGGGAAGCGCCTGGCCCACCGCATAGCCCAAGCGGCCGCGCACGGTGCCGAAATAGGTGAGGCCCGCCTGACACCCGAAGCAGGGCGCTGCGATGCCGTTGGTGCCCTTGTTCCAGGCGCCGTTGATGTCGGTCTCGAAGCCATAAACGAACGCGCTGCTTTGCGCGTTGTATCCGAAGGTCAGGCCGGCCATGCCGGTCGGCACGTTGATGCTGGTGCCGGTGACGGCGTTGTAGAAGTGCGCGCGGTTCCAGCCGTAACCGCCATTCACACCGAGGTAGAAACCGGAGCCTGACGATGACGGCGGTGGCGCCTTGACGACCGGCGCCTTGTAGACCGCCCGCTTCGCTTTCTGGGCGTTGGCGTCGGCACTCAACCCAACAAACGCCACGGTACTCAAAAGCAGCAAAGCTAGACGGCGCATGTGGTTGTTCCTTCCCAAGGCTTTGAGTTCTGATGGGGTTAGGAAACAACGCGTTGATTCGCAGTCGTTTTGCGGCAGTTATCCCCAGTCATCTCCTCAGGGAGTTGACTGATTATCCACATGTTTATCCACAGACGACGCCGAGGGCACGTCGCAGTGAGGCCTCGCCGGCACGGCAATTTTTGATGAACACGGAAGAAAAAATGCGCCTCAGGCGCTCTGGCGAAATGTGGAGTTCGCCAGGCCGTCGTGCGGCTACTTCGCGCCCTTGGTCAGGTTGATCGCAACCGCGGAAATCTCGCTGCCGGGCGACTCGATGGAAATCGTCTGCTGGTTGCTGCGCGTGTTCACCGCCAGCAATGCGGAAAACACCGGGCTGGAGGCGCGCAGGTTCAGTTGAGGGCCATTCGACGTGCCTGTGATGTTGCCGATCGCGCCGCGGGTCACTTCGCTCCACGTCCCGGAGATCGCACCGGCATTGTGGCTGACGGAGCTTTGCAATTCGAATTTGTAGGTGTCGCTGGCGCAGCGGAGTTCAAGCGCCAGGTCGGCGCCGCTCTCCGTGACCTTGTATTGCGCGCGGCAGCGGATTCGCTCTTTCGCGCCGGTGTTCAGGGTGATGGTCCCCGGACCGGCCCAGGCGCCCGACATGGCGCTAAACGGGCTGGAGCGTTGCGCCTGGCCGGACGATGCAAGCAGCATCAAGACAACCGAAGCGCCGATTGCGCGCATCATGAATTCAGCCGGTCGGGGGATCATGTATTTCTGCCGCTTGCCGTGGGTGGAGCCTGGCGGGGTACCGACGTGTGGTCACCAGGGTGCAGGGGAACTCATATAATCCTCAATACCCCCGGCGCAACGCCCGTTGTCAACCGTCCGCAAACGGCCTGGTTCCTGGCATCTCCGGTCCTTTCCGCTTTCCCCTTCACAAGGCCGCAACCTGAGACATCACTTCGCGCGCGAATAGCCGCAGCGAGCGTTCCGCCGCCTCGACCGGCATATTGGCCGGCGTGAAATGCAGGGAGATGCTGTCGAGCCCGCCGACCTTGGCGTTGAAGGACCGGATCATCTCGACGATGTCCGCAGGCGAACCGATGAAAGCGCTTCCCTTAGCGACCTGCGCCTCCGCGCTGTCGTTCAGCACATGCGCCATGAGCATGTCGTAGCCCGGATAGTCCTTGGTGCTGGCACCGGCCAGCCATTCCTTCGCGGCGTCGGCCAGTCCGCGCAGATGACCGTTGCTGGGTCCAAGACCGGTCGCCATCGCCTCGTCGCGGGTGGCCGCGCAGCACATGAAAAACGTGCTCATGACATGCCCCTGGCCGGCATGGCCCGCCGAACGCCACGCATCGCGATAGGCGCCGATCAGGCTGCGCATGCGCTCGGGCTCGAGCGGAATGCTCATCACCCGATAGCCGCTGCGGCCGGCGAACTCGAAGGTCTCGGGCGTGTTGGTGGCGGCGATCCAGATCGGCGGGTGTGGCTGCTGCGTCGGCCGCGGCAGCGAGGTCACGTTCTTGAAGCGGTGAAACTCGCCTTGCGAGGAAACGTTCTCCTGCTTCAGCAGCAATGCGATCTGGGCGACGCCTTCCGTGAACCGGCGGCGGCTGTCATCCAGGCTGATCCCGAACTGCGCGAACTCGTGCGGCAGGAACGCGCGGGCAAATCCGACTTCAAGCCGCCCGCCGCTGATGCCGTCCAGCATGCCGATCTCGCCGGCGAGCTTGAGCGGGCTGTTGAACGCGGGGAGCACCGCCCCGGTGATCAGACGGGCGTGTCTGGTGCGCGAAGCGGCGGCGGCGAGGAACAGCAACGGATTGGGGCTGTAGCCGCCATAGCGGTGGAAGTAGTGCTCGACCTGCCGGACATGCGTGTACCCGAGCTCGTCCGCGAGGCCGCACAGGTGCATAGCCTCCCGGAAATACAACTCCGCGGATTTTTCCGCGGGTCCCACACAGGGAAAGAAATTCAGCCCGAACTGCACGCGCGCTCCTCGACCGGCCCGACAGCCCACCAGAAAGCTTAGTTGCGCGCAATACGCCGCCCGAAGATCACGATGACGGCGACCGGCAGCACAAAACCGACGACGACCACGACCATGAGCAGCGGGCCGAGCGCCTCGTACTGGCCGCGGTCCACCACGAAAATCTGGTTGAGATATTTGGTCTGCAATTGCCCCGCCACCAGCGCAAGATTCATCAACGAGGCCATCAATGCGAACCATGTGGCGCGATGCCCGGCCGGCGCGTAGTAGGCGATCAGCGTGAGCAGCGGGATCATGCTGAGTTGCGCGAACGGCGAGGCCGCGACCGTATCGACGAACGCGATGCCGCGGGCCCCGAAGCCGAAATGCGCTTCGGTCCATTCGTGCAGGCCGTAGATCAGTCCGATATTCGGCAGCGACAGGACGGTGCCCGCGACCGCGATCCAGAACAGCACGGCGGTGACCGAATATTCCGTGATTTGCTTGCTGAGCATCCACATCGCCAGGATGGCGATGATGGCGCCGGTCTGGCGCAGCACGCCGTAGAACGCGGCGTCGAACTTGAGCACGTCGAGCGTCCACCAGAAGTAGGCGTCGCCGACCGACGGCGTTGCGCGAAACGCGAAGATCAGGATGGTGGTGTAAAGGATGGCGCGCTTGGATTCCGGGGCAAGCTCGCGCGTCACCAGAAACAGCATGGTGCAGACCACGGCGAGAGACAGCACAAAAACGAATTCCTGTGCGTGCGGCACGCCGCCGACACCCATCACGATGACGACTGCGCCGTAGGCGATGCCGCCGCCGAGGATCCGCCAGTCGATCGGCCGTCGCTCGGCCAATGTGGTGCGCCGCAGGAACACGCCGGTGATCGAAATCACCGGAATGATGAGGCCCATGAAAAACACGGTCTCGCGCGAGAACATGCTGGCGAGAAAACCGGAGAGCCCGGCCACCGCCAGGATGCCGGTCGAAAGCGCGATGCGGCCCAGCACCTGCACCATGCCAAGGTCGGCGCGCACGTCATGGTCGGGGCGGGGATTGCCGGCCTGATCGACGCGCGGCACCACCTCGGTGGACATCGCATCGGCCACCACGTCCTGGATGACCGTGCCGAGCACCAGCAGCATGGCGCCGAAGATGTAGAGCTCGTTGGGCGAAAGAAATGAGAGCCAGCCGCCGGCCGCGCCGGCCAGCGTCACCATGCCGGCTGCCGTGAAGCTCGCGCCGATCAGCACATAGGCGGTGCGCTGCGAGCCGAAAATCGGCACGCTGTCGACCAGCTCGCCGAACACCATCTTAATGGTCCACGGCAGGCTGAGCCAGACCGCGATGCCGGCGAGCTGCGCGGGCGTCAGCGTCAGGGCTTCTTTGATCCAGATATCGCGTGCGACGTCGATCAGGCCGAGTGCGCCATAGGCGAAATAGACCATCACCACCGGCACGTAGCTCAGGCGAAACGCCAGGATCGGCCGCATCAGGTTGTCGATCCAGGCGGCGCGGGCGCTTGGCACCGGCGCTGGATGCGACGTTGGCGGCTGGGAGATTTCGCTCATGACGATGCACACCGCGGGGAGAATCGATGTGATGCAGTATCACGGCTGGGGCGCAACGCCATGGTCGGGTGTCCGGTCGAATCGGCTGCGTGAAGATTCATTCGGCCATGCGTCATCGTCCGCGGACTTTGAGGCGCCGCGGTGCTTTCCTTGCATTGTCCTCTCTCACCGAAGTGAGGGAGGCGGAGCGCCGGGAGGCGTTCCTTGGACTTATCGCCTTGCGGCGACCACGCTCGGAGAGCGTGCCGCCTGCCGGCGCTCCACCGCGGCGTTTTCGTGCGGGGCGTTACGCTGATCCGCACTGGCTCTCGGGCCGCGCTTGCGAGCCTGGACCGAATGAGGTCCGGGTCGTTCAGCAGGCTCCCTGCGCACGGATCGTAGTGTCCGTAGGGCGGGGTCCCGAGGCCTCCCGGGAGCGATGCTGACGAGGCATCGCCCGCGGGCGCCGCACCCTGCTCCATCAACTGCGTCACCGGTTGACGCCCTCGTTGAGCAAGGCGCGATCAATATGGGAGCGGTCGGAGCACCCGGGGATAGATTTTTTATTCGGCAATGATTTCAAAGGGCGAGAATGAAAACAGGCGGGGATAGTGAGTTTGCCGCTATCCGCGCAACAAATTCGCTGTCGTCCCCGCGAAAGCGGGGACCCATACTTCTCCGGCACTAGGTAGCAAATGCGCCAAGTCTCCGGGCTTTTGGAGATGAAGCTCCTAGCTGCAGGTGCCGGGAAAGGAGCCCGGTGAGGGCATTATCAGGTTGGGAATTACGGCGAATAACCGAGGCCTATCGGCTCCCCGCAACCAGGCGGAGTGGTAGGGTTTCGTCATGCTCCGCAAATACCTCCCCTCGATTGACCAAAACGTCAACCGAGTTGGGTACTGGACGACTTTCCTTACCGGGGTCGCTGCCGTGTTGACGGCGGTCGGAACGGCTCTCTATTCGGGAGCCAGTTGGCTCAACAGCTTCGAAGCTGCTGCGGCAGCCTGGGTGATTGCAATCGCGGTCGCAGTCTTCGCCGCTGCGGTTTTGGTCGGACTTGTGGCTTGGGCCTACGAGCGGGTTTTGGCGGCCCGTATTCGGAAGACTGTATTGGAATCCCCCAATCCGGGTAGCAATCCGCCGCAGGCGATAAACACCTCATATGAGGTGGATATGGAGCCAATACTGAAGGCCCTCCAAGTCGCCGTGAGCCTGGAAGATCGGTTTCGAGAGACGAAGCAGACTGTTGATACTTTGGCGCAGCAGTTGCGCGCGGTTGACACAAAAAATGCCGCCATCAATGAGCGGATTGAGAACACCGCAACATCGTTCACGCATCGACTGGACTGGCTATCGGAGAAAGTGAGCGCTCAAAAAACGGTGTACGAGATGCATCGTCTGAAGCGCGACCTAGACCGACTGGCAATTCTGCTAGAGCGCCCGCTGAAACAAGCTAAAGACGGACGAGACTGGCGCGGTTGGAGCGACCGTTTCCGAAAATTCAGGCGTGCGCTGGAGCAGTTTGAGGCATTGGCGGCGCGATTTTATCCCAAGGAAGCCCCGAACCTTACCTTCGTCCCGCCACACGTTTATCGTCTCGCCATCGACGATTTCGAACCGGATAATTTTCCGAATCACGAGATGGCCTACGATTTCAAAACGTTTCGATCCATGAGTGTGACCTTTAAGGAGCTTGGTTCCGATCTCATCAAAATGATCGAAGGCAAGACCTAAGCGCCGTCATCGAGCCGCAAGGTCTCGCACCCAATTGCCATCAGACATCCGATTAGAAACGCAGCGGTGGTGCATTTGCTACCTAGTGCCGTACTTCTCAGTCTACCGATGAGGACTGATGGCTATGGGTTCCCGCCTTCGCGGGGACGACAGCCTCGCCACTTACGATATTCAGTGGTTGGGACGACCGACGATGGCGGCGCGAAATGCGCAGCCCGCGCCTATTTCCAGAACTGCTTCGTCGCCAGCGCCGCGCCGTCCGCCATGGCCTTGAGCTTGGCGAACACCACGTCGGGATCGACCGCGGCCTGGCCAACCCAGGTGCCGTAGCCGCAGTCCGAGCCCGCGATGACATTCTCGCGGCCGACCAGCTTGGCGTAGCGGCCGATGCGCTGCGCGATCAGTTCCGGATGCTCGATGAAATTCGATTTCGACTCGATGACGCCGGGGATCAGCACCTTGCCGTCCGGCAGCTTCACCGTCTCGAACACCGCCCATTCGTGATTGTGCCGCGGGTTGGCGCCTTCGAGCGAGATCGCGTTCGGCTTGGCGTTGAACACCACATCGACGATGTCGGCGAGCGGAACGTCGCGATGGTGCGGCCCCTCGTAGTTGCCCCAGCACAGATGCATGCGAAGCTGCTCGGCGGGCACGTTCTTCACCGCGTAGTTCAGCGCCTCGATGTGTAGCTGGATGCGCTTGCGGAATTCCTTGAGGTCGAGGTCGGCGTACTGGATGTGCCGGCCCATGCCGAGATCGGGACAGTCGAACTGCAACACGAAGCCGGCCTTCGCGACCGTCTCGTATTCGTCGCGCATCGCGTCGGCGATCGCATAAATGTAAGTCTCGAAATCCTTGTAGTGGTCGTTGCGGAAGAACAGCGACACCACGCCCGGCGACGCCGCGCTCATGAAGCCTTCCGCGTGCTTCACCTGCGCGAGCGCGGCCTTGAGATTGGCGACGTCGTCGCGCACGGCCTGCGGGTCGCGCACGCTGATCGGCGCGTTGCAGGCCGGTGTCTTGCGGCGCGAACGTCCGGGATCGCCGAACACGCGCTTCGCCAGCGCCGGGTACTCGGCCAGATCCTGATAGACGAAGGTGTTGCCGGTGCCGCCGAAGCCGTTGAGCCGGTCCTTGATGTAGGTCGCGTAGGAGGGCTTCGACAATTCGCCATCGTTGATCAGATCGACGCCCGCATCGGCCTGCCTTCTCACCACCTCCGCGACCGCCGAGCGCACCCGGGCCGCGAGGGCTGCCTGGTCCACCGGCACGCCTTCTTCTTTGGCGTACATCATGCGGATCAGGTCGTCCGGACGGGGCAGGCTGCCGGTGTGGGTCGTGAGAAAGCGTTCGGTGCTGCGTTTCATGAATCCTCCCGGCGCGACTTTAGGCCGGCCCACCGCCGTCAACCAAGGGTGGGCGCAGCCCGTGCCCCGGCGTTGACAGGTCCCGCAGGCCCCCCTATGAACGCCTCAAATCCGAACATCGAGACCCGCTATGAAAGTCCGTAACTCATTGAAATCCTTGCGCGGCCGGCACCGCGACAACAAGATTGTCCGCCGCAAGGGGCGCGTCTACGTCATCAACAAGACCCATCCGCGCTTCAAGGCCCGCCAGGGCTGACGCAGCACCGCGGCGCGGTTTTACGCACATTCCGCCGTTTTTGCCGTCTTGCCGCCGCACCGCGGAGGTTTAAACTTGTGCCCATGAGCACGAGATTCCTCGCGGTTGTTCTGGCGATCTTCGCTTGTTCCGGCTTCTTCCTCGCCGGACCTTCTTTCGCCCAGACCGTTGAGCCGCCAGGTTCCCCGAGCGCGCCGTCGATGGAGCCGGTGCAGCCGCCCGCCGACCTGCCGCGCCCGCAGCGCGGCGACCAGGTGCGCGGCCTCGACTTCCTGTTCGAGGCGCTCAAGATCGCGCCCGACGCCGAGAGCGCCAAGCACATCGAGAACCGAATCTGGGCGCTATGGGTCGCCTCCGGCAGCGACACCGCCAACCTGCTGATGAGCCGCGTCAAGGCCGCGACCGACGGCAAGGACCTCGACCTCGCGATCCAACTGCTCAACTCCGTCATCGAGTTGCGGCCCGATTACGTTGAGGCCTGGAACCGCCGCGCCACGATCTACTACCTGCGCAAGGACTACGTCCGCTCGATGGGCGACATCCGTCAGGTGCTGGCGCGCGAGCCGCGCCACTTTGGGGCGATCTCAGGGCTCGGCATGATCCTGCAGGAGTTCGGCGACGAGAAGCGCGCGCTCGACGCGTTCCGCCGCGCGGTGGCGATCCATCCCCATCTGCTGAAGCTGCCGGATCTGATCAAGTCCTTGACCGAAAAGGTCGAAGGCCGCGACATCTGACCGCGCGCCGTCCGCTTCGCATGATCCTCACCGTTGCCGCCGTCATCGCCGGGCTGTTCGGCGCGCTTGCGATTTATTCCGCATGGTCGGTGGCGGCGATCGAGCGCGCGCATCCGCCCGCGGGGCGCTTCGTGGCGGTCGAGGGCGGCCGGCTGCATGTGGTCGAATTGGGGCCCGCCGATGCGCCGCCGCTGGTGCTGCTGCACGGCGCGAGCGGCAACCTCCGCGATCTGCAACTCGCGCTCGGCGAGCGTCTCGCCCGCCAATTCCGCGTGATCCTGATCGATCGTCCCGGTCACGGCTGGAGCGAGCGGCCGGGCGGGAGCCGCGATGCGTCGCCCGCGCGCCAGGCTGCGCTCATTCATCAGGCGCTGGAAGCGATGGGCGTGCGGCGCGCCATCGTCGTTGGCTATTCGTGGTCGGGTGCGCTCGCCGCAGCCTTTGCGCTGGAATTTCCGCAGGCGGTCGCGGGCCTGGTGCTGCTGGCGCCGGTCACCCATCCCTGGCCGGGCGGCGTCGCCTGGTATCATCATGTGCTCACCACGCCGATCGTGGGGCCGCTGTTCGCGCACACGTTCACGGTGCCGATCGGCAAGATGCTGCTCGGTCCCGGCGTGCGCGCCGTGTTCGCCCCGCAAACGCCGCCGCCGGACTACGCCGAGCGGGCCGGCAGCGAATTGCTGCTGCGGCCGGGTGAAGCTGTCGCCAACGCCGAGGACATTCTGGCGCTCAAGCCGTTCGTCACCGCGCAGGCGCCCCGATACGGCGCGATCGAGGCGCCCGCCGTCATCGTCAGCGGCGACAGCGACGACGTCGTGTCGGTGGATATCCATTCGCGCGCCATCGCCGCCATGCTGCCGCGCGGGCGGCTGATCGTGCTGCCGGGCGTCGGCCACATGCTGCATTTCGCGGCGGGAGAGCGGATCGCCGGAGCGATCGCCGAGCTGGCAGCCGCAAACAGTTCAAGACAATAAACGCGCGCTCGCGCTATATCGTGCGCGGGGCAGGGGAAGAGACCATGACAAGCACCGAGCAGATCGACCACGGCCGCGTTCACGGCCTGATCGCACACGCCGATAAGCCGCGCGGCGGCATCATCCTGCTGCCGACGATTTTCGGCATCGACCGTTTCTCGCAAGGCCGCGCCGCGATGCTGGCCGAAGCCGGACTGACCACGCTGATCTGGAATCCCTATCCGGGCGAGGCCGCGCCGACCGGGCATGACGAGGCGATGTCGCGGGCCGGCAAGCTGTCCGACGATGCGGTCGGCGATATGTCGGAATGCGTCGGGTACATGCTGAGCACGCTCCGGCTGCCGTCGGTTGCGGTGCTGGGGTTCTGCCTCGGCGGCCGCTATGCGCTGCTGCTCGCGGCGCACGACCCGCGGCTGGTGTGTTGCGTGTCGTATTATCCGTCGATCCGCGAACCGCTGAAGCCGAACGAGACGCGGGACGCGATCGCCCTGTCGGCGGAAATCCCCTGTCCGGTCCATGTGGTGTATGGCACCGCCGACCAGGTGATCCTCAAGCCGACCTTCCTCAAGCTGCGCGAGACGCTGGAGCGGCGCAAGGCCGCGACCGTGGCGCAGGTCCATCCGGATGCGGTGCACAGCTTCCTGCGGCCGGATTTGCAATCGGTGCCGGCCAATGCCGCGGCGACGCGGCTGTCCTGGCCGCCCGCGGTGCGCTTCATCGAGACGAGCCTGCAGCGCGCGGGCTAGGGCGGATGTTCATCGAACGCCGCCAGGATGTCGGCTTTTGCTTAAGAGCAGACGTTCATGGCGTGGTCTGCACGTCCGCTAAGTGCCAATAGGCGACGTCACCGAGAAGTCTATTCAACCACCTCATCTGCACGAGCTACGACTGAAGGTGGTATCGCGAGACCTAGCGCTTTCGCAGTTTTCAGATTGATTAGTAACTTGAATTTCGATGGTTGCTGAATGGGAAGATCGGAGGGCTTTGTCCCCCTCAGAATCCTATCGACATAGATTGACGCGCTCCTGAGAAGAGCGGGCTCATCGATGTCGTAGGCCATCAAGCCGTCAGCATCGAGCACATGTGACGGGAAGGGGTAAATCGCTGGCAATCGATGTCTCGCTGCCAACCTGGTAATGCTGACGCGTTCGACGTTGAATATGCTGGCGCTCGACACAAATAGCCCATCTGCTCCTTCTTTCACGCCGCTCTCGACCGCAATCTGAATGTCCGCTGCTGTTTTGATGTCGCGAAACAACAGTGTCAGACCAAGTGAGGTGGAGGCCTCCTTCAGGGCTTCTGCCTGCAACACTGAAATAGGATCGACAAGATATGTCAGCACAAGAACTCTCGATACTGCGGGCACTGTCTCTTTCAGCAGTGCCAAACGCTTGGGCGCCAGCTCAGCCCTCATATTGGACATGCCAGTCACATTGCCTTCGGGCCGAGCCAGGTTATTTACGAGTCCAGTCCGAACGGGATCGCCGAGTGAAAGCATCACGATCGGTACGGTTTGTGTCGCCTCCTTCGCTGCCTTTGCGGCGGGAGTGGTCGTCAAAGCGATGATGTCGCTCTGCCTCCGCAAACATTCCGCAGCTAGATCGGGAAAACGGTCCCCGCGACCGTCATCCGCGAGATACTCGATTGAAATCGTCTGGCCGTGAACGTAACCCAGCTCACGCAGTGACTCGAAAAATGCTGCCCAACGACTTGCTGGCGCTTCGGCCGAGCCAGGATCGAATGTCAGAAAGCAAAGTCGCGGTATCCTTGGGGACTGCTGTGCCGCGCCCGGAATGGCAATAACTAGGAGGAGGACCATAACAAGCGAAGTGACGAGACCCGCTTCTGCGCGCCAACATCGCTTAGCTGACGGTCCGACGTTGCCAAAGAAATCCCTTGGTCTCATATCGGCTCCTAGGCTCAAACAATCCCATCGAATCAGCAGGGGCAGCCGCCGGAAGAGCAGTTGACGCACGTCCGCTATGGTTGTCGGCTCAACCGGTCGGCGCAATGTCCGCCAAGTGCCAAAGGCAGTCGGCGCAGCCTACGCCCATTTGAGCCGTTCGAGGATCGCGCGGCCCATCACCCAGTCCTTGTCGCTCTCGGACAGGAAGGGCAGTTGTTCGGTGATGTGGGTGACGCGCTGTTGCCAGGTCGCCCGGGCGTAAGCGTTCGTCATGTCGGTGCCCCAATAGCAGCGCTGCGGCCCGTAGGCGTCGAACACCCGTTTCAAGTGATCGGTCAAATCGCGGAACGGATATGGCTCCAGCGATGAAATGACCAGATTCGAAATCTTGATGCTGACGTTCGGGTATTTCGCCAGAGCGACCGCATGGCCGATGTGCTCGGCCAGTTTCCCTTCCTTCGCGATCGCGGTGTTGGTGTTCATGTGATCGATGATGAGCGGCAGCCCGGGATGTCGCTCCGCGATCGGCGCGAACGCCGCTGTCCGGCCAAACGCCAGGAACATGACCGGAAGCCCGGCCTTTTCGGCCGCCGGCCAGAACCAGTCGGCGGTGCCGTCGGTGATCCAATTGGCGGCGGGGCCGAGGAAGGTCACCCGCACGCCGAGCATGCCCGGCTGCTTCTTCCAGTCCGGCAGCAGCGCGGCCGACTTCGGATCCTGCAACGGGATGCGGCCCATGACCGCAAAGCGGTTCGGATAGCGCTTGGCCGCTTCGAGCGCATAGCCGTTCACGTCGTTGAGGCCCGGCGGCACGATGACGACGCGATCGACGCCGGCCTCGTCCATCAGCGGCAGCGCGCGCTCGATGGTGAACGGTTCCGGAAGTTGCGGCGTCACGCCCGGGTTCCAGGGATAGTCGGGCGAGCTTGCCTTCCACAGATGGATTTGCGCATCGACGATCGTGCGCTTGCGCGCCGGCTGGGCCAGCGCGGGCTGAACGCCCGTCGTCAGCGCCGCACCTGCACCAATCGTCGAGCCAATGAAATTGCGCCGTGTCAGCATGGTGGCCTCCCCCGATGGCACCGCTCGCTGATCGGCGGCGCTTGTTTAATGGACGCAGTCTAGCTTGGGATTTCGCCGATGGCTGCCGGATTGGAACGATTATTTGAGGCCTCCCGGCGTTGCCGGGGTGCGCCACATTCGGCGATGTGCAGCACGACGCGCCCGTAGCCGGCCGGCAGATGCTATTTCCGTTCGAGCACTTCGACGGCAAGGATCGTCGGCAGGTGACGCGCGATCTCCTGCCAATTCTCACCTTCATCGATGCTCGCGAACACCGAGCCGCTGTTCGTTCCGAAGTAGATGCCCGCCGGGTCGCGTTCGTCTCCCGCCATCGCTTGGCGGAGTACAGTGAAGAAACAACCCTGTTGCGGCAGACCCTGGCGCATCGCCTGCCAGCTTTGGCCGGCGTCGCGAGACCGCCAGACCGCGGCGGCGGCGTCGGGCGGAAAACGCCCCGCCATGTCGCCGTTGAGCGGCAGCGTCCAGATGGTATCCGGATCGCGCGGATGGACGCGGATCGGAAAGCCGAAGGTCGAGGGCAAGCCTTTGGTCCGGTCGTCCCAGCTTCGTCCGCCATCGCTCGAACGCCATACGCCGTGGTGGTTCTGCTGGTAGAGCACGTCGCTTGTGCCCGGCGCCCGCATCATGTTGTGGACGCAGTGCCCGGTCTCGCCATCGCGCGGCGCGGCCGGGTGGTCGTGGTGAACGCATGCGTCGGCGTTCGAGATGCGGTTGCGCCGCTCCCAGGTGGCTCCGCCGTCCTCGGTCGCGAACACGCCGGCTGCCGAGATTCCAACCCAGAGCTTTTTCGGATTTCCCGGATCGGACACGATGGTGTGCAGCACCAGCCCGGCGGCACCGGGGTTCCAACTATCGGCGGAGGGGTGATCCGTCAGAGCGTCGATCCGCTTCCAGTCTTTGCCGCCGTTCTCGCTGGCCAGAAGGCTCGCCGGTTTGGTGCCGGCATACAGCGTTCCGTGCGCGTGGCTCAGCGACCAGATTTGAGCGAACGTGTCGGTGAACGGCAGCGGTTCTCCGGTCCAACCGATCATCGTTGCGAAATTGGGATCGTTGGCCGCCCAATCGTCCATCTTTCCTTTTGTCAGCCGGGTGACCTTCCAACTGGTGCCGCCGTCTTCGCTGCGCCAGACGCCGGCGCCGTGCCATTCGCCGCCGCCGCCCGCCCAAATGGTGCCGGTCGAAGGATCTCCGATGATGTGATTGATCGGCCAGCCGTCACAGTGCGGACCCTGAATGGCCCAGCCGCTGCGGTCATTGCCGCCGGAAATCAGAAATGCGCCCTTGGTGGTGCCGACGAGAACGGTCAGGTGTGTGGAAGACATCGATTTGCGCTCCGCATCCGGGACGACGAGCGCGCAATATACAATTGGGCCAGCGCGGAACAATGCGCGACATCGCTATGGAATCCGAGCGGGAACTTCGGCTTCGCCGCAACGAGCTTGAGCCTGGCGAGACTTAGTCCCCGCCGCCAGCGGTGCGCTTCATCGAAACCAGCCTGCAGCGCGCGGGTTGAACAAGCACCGCGGCGATCATTCCTTGAAATAACCTGGAAAGCTGGCGCGCAATTCCGCGCTGAACGCCAGCGAGCGTGAAAGATGCCCGCGCAACTCCGCCTGCGCGAGATCGGGCTCGCGTTTCTCGATCGCGTTCACAATTGCGGTGTGATCGCGGACGATCTGATTTGCTTTGCCGCCGATCGGCAGATGGAGCCGGCGGATACGGTCGATGTGCCCGCTGCGATGGCGCACCAACGACCACAGGTCAGGCACACCGGCGGCCTCGTACAGCAACTTGTGGAACGCAAGGTCTGCGTCGTCGAAGCGTTCGAGGTTGTTGGATTTTGCGAGACTCTCCTGCTCGCGAATGATCCCACGCAGTCTTTCGATGAGCGCCCGATCCGGCGCCTCCGCGAGCACGCGCACCGTCTCCTGCTCGATGGCGCGACGCAGGAATTGCGCCTGTCGCGCCAGCGGCACGTCGATCAGGCTCACGATCGTGCCGCTCTGGGGGAACACCTCGACCAGCCCCGCCTCGTCGAGCCGCATCAGCGCGTCCCGGACTGGCGTGGAACTGAGCCCGAACTGCCGTTGCAGATCGGCCCGCGACAGCACTGTCCCGGGCGCGAGCTTGAGCGAAAGGATCATGTCGCGAAGTTGCTCATAAACCTGCGCGGCCGCCTGTTGCGAGCGCGAGGGGACTTCGAGGGGCAATACATTCATGCGGGCCGTTCCGGACGAAGCGTTCCAGCAGCGAATTACCACACTTTGACAACTAATGCATTAGTGCATTAGCTTAGTTCAGGCGCTAGTCTCACAAGGCGCGATGTGGCGGGCTCAACCAGCCACCCAACCTTTAGGGAGGCATCCATGAAATTCCTCGCCCACGGCACACTCGCGGCTCTTGCGATGCTCGCGGGGGCGGCGGCGCCCGCTCAGGCCCAATACCCCGAACGCAACATCACCGTCGTCGTGCCATTCCCGGCCGGCGGCGCCTCGGACATGACCGCGCGCCTCATCGCGGCAAAACTATCGGAGCGCGTGAAGCAGACGGTCGTGATCGACAATCGCGCCGGTGCGAACGGCGCGGTGGGTTCGGTGTCGATCAAGCAGGCCGCTGCCGACGGCTACACGCTTCTGATCGGTTCGATCGGCGTGTTCGCGATCAACCCGGCGCTGTTCAAGGACCTTCGGTATGACCCGCAGAAGGACTTCGACCTGCTCAGCGTTGCGGTGCGCACCCCGAACGTGCTGGTGGCCAATCCTGGCTTTCCCGCAAGCAATGTCGGGGAGCTGGTCGAGCACCTCAAAAAGAATCCCGGCAAGGTGACGTTTGCTTCTTCCGGCACCGGCTCGTCCGATCATCTGACCGCCGCGCTGTTCTGGCAGAAGACCGGCACGACCGGCATCCACGTTCCGTACCGGGGCGGCGGACCCGCCATCAACGACCTGATTGCGGGCCATGCCAACGTCTCGTTCCAGAATCTGGGCGCAATCGCGCAGCAGGTGAAGAGCGGACGGCTGAAGGCGCTCGCCGTCACCAGCAACCAGCGCGTTCCCACCCTTCCCGACGTTCCCACCATGGCCGAAGCCGGCGTGAAAGACCTTGAGGTCTATTCCTGGCAAGCCACTGCCGCGCCGAAAGGTCTGCCGGCGGCAGTGAAGGCGAAGCTGGAAACGGAACTCGCGGCGTCGGCGCAGGCACCCGATGTGAAGGCGAAGTTCGAAGCGGTCGGCTTCGATGTGGTCGGCAGCAACGGCAAGCAGTTCGAGACCTTCGCCGCCGAAGAAATCGCGCGTTGGAAGACGGTGATCAAAACCGGAAAGATCACGCCGGAATAGCGCGCGGCCGCGACCCAGGGACTGAACCCGTTGCCTCCAGACGTTGACATGGCCCGCGCCGCGCAGGGCGCGCCCGCGGTGACCGATATGGTCGTCATCCCGGTGGCTGGCGAAGACAGCATGCTGCTCAATCTGAGCGGCGCGCACGGCCCGCTGTTCACCCGCAACATCGTCATCCTGCGAGACAACGCCGGACACACTGGCGTGGGCGAGGTGCCCGGCGGCGAAGCGATCCGGCGGACGCTGGACGAGGCCAGGCCGCTTGTCGTCGGCCGCTCGGTCGCGGACGTCAACGCCGTGCTGAACGCCATGCGCGGCCGGTTTGTGGACCGGGATGCCGGCGGCCGCGGCCAGCAGACTTTCGACTTGCGCGTTGCGATTCACGCCGTGACAGCGGTCGAAGCGGCGATGCTCGACCTACTCGGGCAGTTCCTGGAGGTGCCGGTTTGCGCGCTGCTCGGAGAAGGCCAGCAGCGGGACGCTGTGCCGATGCTGGGCTACCTGTTCTACATCGGCGATGGAGCCAAAACGCCGTTGCCCTATCGTCGCGCAACCGGCGCGAAGGACGACTGGTTCCGGCTGCGCGACGAGGAGGCGCTGACGCCCGCAGCCTTGGTCCGCCTCGCGGAAGCGGCGCAGGCGCGATATGGCTTCCAGGACTTCAAGCTCAAGGGCGGTGTGTTGCGCGGTGAGGACGAAATCGTGGCCGTCACGACGCTGGCGGAGCGCTTCCCCGACGCGCGCATCACGCTCGATCCAAATGGCGCGTGGTCTCTCGATGAAGCGGTGCGCCTGTGCAGCGGCAAGCGCGACGTGCTGGCGTATGCCGAAGACCCCTGCGGCGCGGAAAGGGGCTACTCGGGCCGCGAAATCCTTGCTGAATTCCGCCGCGCGACGCGGCTCCCCACCGCCACGAACATGATCGCAACCGATTGGCGCGAGATGGGCCACGCGATCCAGCTGCAATCGATCGACATTCCGCTCGCCGATCCGCATTTCTGGACGCTGCAAGGTTCGGTGCGGGTGGCGCAGATGTGCCGCGACTGGGGCCTCACCTGGGGTTCGCATTCCAACAACCATTTCGACATTTCGCTGGCGATGTTCACTCATGCCGCGGCGGCCGCACCCGGGCAGATCACGGCGATCGACACCCATTGGATCTGGCAGGACGGCCAGCGCCTGACCAGAGAGCCCCTGAAGATCGTCAACGGGCTTGTTGCGGTCCCCGAGCGGCCTGGCCTTGGCATTGAGATCGACATGGCGCAGATCGAGGCGGCGCATGCGCGCTACCAGGGCCTCGGACAAGGCGGGCGAGACGATGCCGCGGCGATGCAGTTTCTCATTCCGGGCTGGAAATTCGATGCCAAGCGTCCAGCGTTGATCAGGACGTGAGAAGCGGCGCCATGTTTATTCCAGGCAATGCGCCAAGCGCGGGCGGCGGCCTGATGGCCAGACCCGCGCCTTAGTCCCCGCCGGCCTCGGCGCCGACGAAGGCGATGCGCAGCATGTTGGTGGCGCCGGGCGTGCCGAGCGGCAGGCCGGCCACGATGATGACGCGCCGTCCGGCCTTGGCGAAGGCGTCGCGGAAGGCGAGGCGGCAGGCGCGCTCGATCATGTCGTCCTGGTCCTTGGCATCCTCCGCCACGATGCAATGGACACCCCAGGCCACCGACAGCTTGCGGCCGGCGGCGATGTTTGGCGAGATCGCAACGATCGGCGCTCGCGGCCGCTCGCGGCCGACCCGCAGCGCGGTCGAGCCCGAAAACGTCCAGCAGATGATGGCGGAGAGATCGAGCGTATCGGCGATCTGGCGGGCCGCGGCTGCGATGGCGTCGGCGCCGGTCGCCTCGGGCTCGGCGTGCTGCGCCTCCATGATGGCGCGGTAGCCTTCCTCGCTCTCCACCTCCTCGGCGATACGGTTCATGGTGGAGACCGCTTCGACCGGGAATTGCCCGGCGGCGGATTCCGCCGACAGCATGATGGCGTCGGCGCCGTCGAAGATGGCGGTGGCGACGTCGGACACCTCGGCGCGGGTCGGCACCGGGCTGGTGATCATCGACTCCAGCATCTGGGTCGCAACCACCACCGGCTTGCCGGCGCGGCGCGCCGCGCGCGTCAGTTGCTTCTGGATGCCGGGCACCTTTTCCAGCGGCATCTCCACGCCGAGATCGCCGCGCGCCACCATGATCGCGTCGGTGGCTTCCATGATTTCGTCGAGCCGGTTCACCGCAGCGGGCTTCTCGATCTTGGCCATCACCGCGGCGCGGCCGCGCGTGATCTTCTTGGCCTCGGCGATGTCGTCGGGGCGCTGCACGAACGACAGCCCGATCCAGTCGATGCCGGCATCGAGCGCGGCGTCGAGATCGGAGCGGTCCTTGGGCGTGAGCGCCGAGAACGGGATCAGCGTGTCCGGCAGGCTCACGCCCTTGCGGTCGGACAGCTTGCCGCCGACCTCGACGCGGGTGGCGATGCGCTGGCGGTCTGACTCGGTCACCGTGAGCCGGATCTTGCCGTCGTCGAGCAGCAGCCGGTCGCCGGCCTTGATGCCCGCGAAGATTTCGGGGTGCGGCAGGTGTACGCGCCTCGCGTCGCCCGGGGTGGCGTCGGCGTCGAACGTGAAGGTCGCGCCGTTGTCGAGCATCACCGGGCCGTCGGCGAACGTGCTGACGCGCAGCTTCGGTCCTTGCAGGTCGACCAGAATGCCGATCGGCCGGTTGTGGTGCTTTTCCACCGCGCGGATCGCTGCGACCAGCTCGCGCATGCGGTCATGCGACGAGTGGCTCATGTTGATGCGGAAGGTGTCGGCGCCGGCCTCGAACAGGCGGCCGATCATTTCCGGATTGCCGGAGGCGGGCCCGAGCGTGGCGACGATCTTGGTGCGGCGCAGACGCCTCATCGGCCGGGGCCCCCGGGCAGTTGCGTGGGGCCTTGCCGTCCCGGCGTCGGCAGCAGCGGCGTGCCCGGTGTCAGCGGCCGCTGCGGCTGCTCCCCGGTCTCGGTGAGCTGCACGGTCCAGGCGCGCTGCTCGCCGGTGTCGACTTCGAAAAAGCCGGTGCGGTCAAATCCGCGCGCCAGGCAGTCCTCGGTGCCGCGAATGGTGAATTCCTTCTCTCTCGAACACATGTGTGCTTGGCCCGCCCATTCGCCGCCGCGATCGTAATCCATGGCGTAGATGTAATAGTAGCGCGCAATCAGCGCGCCTTTCAGCAATGTCTCGCAGCTTCGGGCCGATAAATTCCACCAACCTTCGGTGGTCCACTGGCCGTCGGCATCCTTGTAGCCGACGGCTACGCCAACCCGGCTGCCGGAATTGTTGCAGATGTGGAAATCGGCGAACGCCGTCGCGGGGGTCAACGCCATCGCCGCGACGAACAAAGCGCGCCGGAGGGATCGGATAAGGGTCGAATCCACGGTGCGGAGCCTCTTGGGGAGCGGTATCGCGTGAAGGCTTACGGCCTGTCAACGACGATTGCCCGGAAGTCGTTCACGTTGGTGCAGGTCGGGCCGGTCATCACCAGGCCGCCGATCTGCTCGAAAAAGCCGGTGGAATCGTTTTCAGCGAGAAACTTGGCCGGATCGAGGCCGAGTGCCGTGGCGCGCGCCAGGGTCGAGGGTTCGGCCACGGCTCCGGCCGGGTCGGAGGCTGCGCCTGCGCCGCCGTCGGTGCCGTCGGTGTCGGCGGCCAGTGCCGCGATTCCGGGCGCGCCCTGGAGCGCAATGGCCAGCGCCAGCGCATACTCCTGGTTGGGCCCGCCGCGGCCCTGACCCCGGATCGTCACCGTCAGTTCGCCGCCGGACAGCAGCATCGCCCGGCGGCCCTCCCGCTGAAGCGTCAGGGCTTGCGCCGCATGATCGGCTGCGACGGTGCGGGCTTCGCCTTCGATCCGGTCGCCCAGCATGATGCACTCGTATCCGGCCGCTCGCACCGCGGCCTCGGCTGCGCGGAACGCATCGGCCGGGCGCGCGACCAGTTGGTACGTCATCGCTGCGAACGCGGGATGACCGGGCTTCGGTGTTTCGCTGGCGGGATCGGCGAGCGCCCGCGCGATCGCGGGCGGCACGTCGATCCGGTGGCGCGCCAGCACCGCGCGCGCATCGTCGAGCGTCGCAGGGTCCGGCACGGTCGGCCCCGAGCCGATCACGGCAGGGTCGTCGCCCGGCACGTCGGAGATCGCCAGCGTGACAATCCGCGCCGGCTGCGCGCGCAGCGCGAGCCGTCCGCCCTTGATGCGGGAGAGGTGCTTTCGCACCGCGTTGATCTCCGTGATGTTGGCGCCGGAGCGCAACAGGGCGCGCGTCAGCGCCTGCTTGTCGGCAAACGCGATGCCTTCCGCCGGCGCGGTCCAGTTGGCGGACGCGCCGCCGGACAGCAGCACCAGCACAAGGTCGTCGGCGGTCGCCTGGCTGGCGAGCAGGAGCGTGCGCTCGGCCGCCGCCAGCCCCGCGGCGTCCGGTACGGGATGGCCGGCCTCGACCACTTCGATCAGCTCGGCCGGGCGGCCGTAGCCGTGGCGGGTGACGGCAAGGCCGGTGAGGCGCTCTCTGGGAAGCCGCAGATCGTGCAGGTAGTGCTGCTCCGCGGTTTCGGCCATCGCGCCTGCGGCCTTGCCGGCGGCGAGGATAATAAGGCGTCCCTTCGCGGGTGGTGGCGGCAGATGCGCGGGCAGGCAGCCCGACGGGTGGGCTGCTGCGACCGCAATCCGGAACAGCTTGTCGAGCAAGGCAAGGCTTGGGTTGGGGGTGGCCGGTGCTGTCATGTCCGCCGGACTATCTCACGACTTCCCGCTGTGATTCCAACGTCATCCCGGAGGCCGTGGAGAGGCCAATTTATCGCATGTCACGGCTGCCAACACCGGCCGGTTCGTGCTTATAATGCTTCCAAATAAGAATCTCTTGGGGAGGACTTGGCCGGGCAACGGCCTGTCTCGGATAGCAAACTTAAAGAAGCGCTCGGCTGCGCCGTGTATGACGGCCGCCGCGCGTTGGCCGGGTGGTAGGGCCTGCCCATCTGCAATCAAAAAGTCACAGGGAGGGAACGCAAATGGCGGTCTCGTTTACAGTCAACGGTAAGGCGGCCAGCGTGGACGCCGGCGACGATACGCCGCTGCTCTGGGTGGTGCGCGAGCACCTGAAATTGACCGGCACCAAATTCGGCTGCGGCTCGGGCCTGTGCGGCGCCTGCACCGTCCATGTCGATGGCAAGGCGGTGCGCTCGTGCCAGACCGGCCTGAAGGACGTGGCCGGCAAGAAGGTCACTACCATCGAGGGCCTGTCGCCCAACAACTCCCATCCGCTGCAGAAGGCCTGGATCGCCGAGCAGGTGCCGCAATGCGGCTACTGCCAGTCCGGCCAGATCATGCAGGCGGCCGAACTGCTGGCGAAGACCAAGAAGCCGTCGCGCGACCAGATCGTCCAGCACATGGACGGCAACATCTGCCGCTGCGGCACCTATCCGCGCATCGTGCGCGCCATCCAACGCGCGTCGCGGGAGGGTTGAGCCATGAACAAGCAGATCAAGCAAGACACGCTCGACGTTTCCCGCCGCAGCTTCGTCAAGGGCGCGAGCGGTTTGACGTTCGCGTTCGCGCTGTCGGGCACGCTGCTCGGCCGCATCTCCGAGGTGTACGCCGCCGACGGCGCCAAGCTCAACGCCTGGGTGACCATCGGCCACGATGACACCATCACCATCCTGTGCCCGTCATCCGAAATGGGGCAGGGCGTGCTCACCGCGCTGCCGCTGATCCTGGCGGAAGAGCTCGACGCCGACTGGTCGAAGGTCAAGTGCGAGTTCGCGCCGGGCAATCCGAAGCTGTACGGCGGCCAGCACAAGATGTTCCCCGGCGCGCAGGTGACGCTCGCCAGCGTCTCGGTGCCGGCCTACTTCACGCAGTTGCGGATGGCGGGCGCGCAGGCGCGCCGGGTCCTGCTCGACAACGTCGCCGAGCAGTGGAAGGTGCCTGTCGCTGAACTCACCACCGACAAGAGCAAGATCACGCACAAGAAGTCGAAGCGCAGCATCTCCTACGGCGACGTGGCAAAGACCGCCAAGGTGCCGGCGGAGCTGCCGAAGATCGCCGAGAGCGATCTCAAGAAGCGCAAGGACTACAAGCTGATCGGACGCAAGGACATCGGCCGTGTCGATGTGCCGTCCAAGGTCAACGGCAGCGCCCGCTACTCCATCGACGTGCAAATTCCGGGCATGGTCTATGCCTCGCTGATGCATTCGCCGATGGAGGGCGCCAAGGTCGCCAGCGTCAACGCCGACGACGTCAAGAAGATCAAGGGCGTCACCCATGTGCTGTCGCTGCCGTTCGGCGTGGCCGTGGTGGCGGAGACCATCGAGGCGAGCCGTCTCGGCCGTCAGGCGCTCAACGTGAAGTGGGACACGGCAAGCGCCGTCGGGGCGCCCTTCGACTCCGAGAAGGCCAAGGAGGAGTACGCCAGGAAGGCGGCCGATCCGAAAGCCGAGGCGATGGATGCGTTCAAGACCGGCGATGCCGACAAGGCCTTGGCGGGCGCAGCCTCCAAGGTCGAGGCGGCGTACTGGTCCGAGCACACCTATCACGCCCAGATGGAGCCGATGAACGCGGTCGCCTCGGTTGCGGCGGACGGGCTATCGGCTGAAATCTGGTGCGGCGCGCAGGTGCAGCCGCTGGTCGCGGCGGTTGCGTCCAACGTGCTGAAGACCACGCCGGACAAGATCAAGATCAACAACCAACTGCTTGGCGGCGGCTTTGGCCGGCGCATCTGGCCGGACGCTCCGGTGCAGGCGGTGGTGATCTCCAACATCGTCAAGAAGCCGGTGAAGCTGATGCTCACCCGCGAAGACGATCTCGCAGCGGCCCGCCCGCGGCCGATGACGCATCACGTCATGAAGGCCGGCCTCGACGACAAGAAAAACATGGTGAGCTGGCATCACCGGATCGTCGCCGAGAACGTCGATGCCGTCGCCGCTCCGCCGCGCTTTGCGGCGACCAAGGGCCGCGACTACATCGGCTGGGTCGGGATGAGCCAGGACTTCTACAAAATCCCGAACCTCAAGGCCGACGCGATCCGCGAGCAGCGCGGCATGCGGGTCCACGCCTGGCGCGGCATCGGTGCCGGCTACAACAAGTTCGTGAGCGAGTCCTTCCTGGACGAGGTCGCTGCGGCGAAGGGCATCGACCCGCTCGCCTACCGGCTCGAACTGACGAAGGACCACCCCCGCGCCCAGGCGGTCATCAAGGCGGTGGCCGAGATGTCCAACTTCAAGAAGAAGCGCCCGGGCCGGGGCATGGGCATCGCGTTCTCCGACTACCACGACACGCTCACCGCGGGCGTGGCCGAGGTGTCGCTGGACAAGGCAACCGGCAAGATCAAGGTCCACAACTACTGGATCGCGATCGACGGCGGGCTGATCATCCAGCCCGACAACGTCAACGCGCAGCTTGAAAGCTCGATCATCTATGCACTCTCCGGCGCGCTGTCGGAGGAGCTGACGATGAAGGGCGGCGCGGTGCAGCAGTCGAACTTCAACGACTATCATGTGATGCGGATGAGCGAGGTGCCGCAAATCCACATGAAGGTGATCGTCACCGACAACCCGCCGACCGGCATGGGCGAGGTCGGCATCCCGACCGTCGCCCCTGCGATCGGCAACGCGGTGGCCCAGCTCACCGGCAAGCGGCTGCGCCATCTGCCGATGTCGGCTGAGCGCGTGAAGAAAGCGCTCGCCTAGCGGGGAGAGCGCATACCGTGCCCGCCGCGTTTCCGCCGGGAAACGCGGCGGGCTTTTTTTAACCGCCCTCATCCTGAGGAGCGGCCCGTAAGCGCGTTTACGCGCGTCTTCGACGCGCTATGGGCCGCGTCTCGAAGGATGGGGCGGCCTCGATCCTTCGAGACGCCCGCTTCGCGGGCTCCTCAGGATGAGGCCGATTGGGGGCCTTCAAAGTATTGCCGGTGGTGGCTATCTTCAGGACAACCGAGGACCACCCCATGGACGACAAAACCCGCACCGAACTTGAGGCCGCCGTTTACCGCCGCCTGGTCGAGCATCTGCGCACGCGCACCGACGTGCAGAACATCGACATGATGAATCTCGCCGGCTTCTGCCGCAACTGCCTGTCGAACTGGATGAAGGACGCGGCAGACGCCAAGGGCCTGCCGATGAGCAAGGACGAGAGCCGCGAGATCGTCTACGGCGAGCCGTTCGAGCAGTGGAAGACCAAGCACCAGAAGGACGCCTCGAAGGATCAGAAGGCGGCCTTCGAGAAGGCGGCGCACAAGCACTGACCCATCCGCCGTTCCCCGCACGCGGTGCAGCGCGTAGCGGTGCACCGCAGATGCGGGGTCCCGGTTTCTTCTGAATGCCTCAAACCGGGGTCCCGGGTCTGCAGCGCACCACCAAGAGGTGCTGCGCTGCGCCCGGGACACGAGGCCGCCTACGCCTTCTTCCGTTCCTTCTGCGCGCCGAAACCCAACTCGGCGAAAATCTCCTCGTTGTGCTGACCCAGCGTCGGCGGCGGCGTGTCGATGCGCGGGCCGCCGTGCGCGAAGCTGAAGGCGGCGAGCGGCACGCCGAACGAGCCCTCCATCCCATAACCCGACTTGTGATGGTGGATCAGGTTGCGGCTTGCGATCTGCGGGTCGGCCAGCGCCTCCGCCATGGTTCGCACCCGCGCCGCGGGAACGTGCCGCGCCTGCAGGAACTCCTCCCACTCGTCGGCCGTGCGCGTCGCCATGATGTCCTCCAGCACCGCGATCTCGTTGTCGTGGTCGGCGTCGCGCTCGTCGTTGTTCTTCTTGATCATGTCCGGCCGCTCCAGCAGCGTCCAAAGCCTGCGCTGCTGGCGGATGTTGCTGGCGCCGATCATCACCAGCGCGCCGTCCTTGGTCTTGAACGCGCCGTTGGTGGCGTGCGGGTGGCGGTTGCCGCGCGGCTTCGGCTCGACGCCGTTCCGCAGGTAGCCGGTCATGTGCGACGACATCAGCGTCATCGCCACGTCCAGCATCGCCATGTCGATGCGCTGGCCCTTGCCGGTGCGCTCGCGCTGGAACAGCGCCGCCGACAGCGCGAACGCGCCGGTGATGCCGGTCGAGTAATCGACCGCGGGCGCGCCGAGCTTGATCGGGTTCGTGTCCTTGGTCCCTGTCGCGGCCATGATGCCGGAGGTCGCCTGGATCACATGGTCGTAGGCGGTCCGTTCGCCCTTCGGCCCGCCGTGGCCGAACGCGGAGAACGAGGCATAGATCAGCCGCGGGTTGATCGCAGCCAACGCCTCGTAGCCGAGCCCCAGCGCCTCGAACGCGCCGGGACGGTAGTTCTCCACGAAGATGTCCGCGGTCTTCACGAGTTCCTTCAGGATCTCGCGGTCGCGTTCGGTCTTCAGGTCGAGGGTGATGGCGCGCTTGTTGGAGGCCTGGGTGAGGTAGTAGGTGCCCATGTTTTTGCGGCTGAGCGCCTTGTCGGTGCCCGACAGCCGGCTCTGGTCGGGGTCGTTCGGGTCCTCGACCTTGATGACGTCGGCGCCCAGCAGGCCCAACTGGTAGGCGGCAAACGGCCCCGCCAGAACGTGGGTGACGTCGATCACCCGGATGCCCTCGAACGGACGCATTGCAATTCCTCCTTGAGTTCGAGGCCAGCATACATCACGTCCAGTTCGCTAACGACAGCCCGTTTCGGGACGGATAGCGTTAGGCTCGTCACCCGAGGGCTTGACCCGCGGGTCCATCTTTCGCGAACCAGATGGATCGCCGGGTCAAGCCCGGCGATGACGAGTCGGTTCATTGCCTCGGAAATTGAAAGCGCCGCCTGTGCCTGAACAACCCCGGCAAATGCACCTCGGCATGTTCCTGCAAGGGGCAGGGCATCACCTCGCCGGCTGGCGCCATCCCGGCGCGGACTCCGGTGGCGAGAACCTGCCGCATCTGGTGCGGCAGGCGGTGGCGGCCGAGCGCGCCAAGTTCGACATGGTGTTCCTGGCCGACGGCCTGACCTCCGGCGAGGACGGGCATCCTTCGCAGATCGCGCGCTTCGAGCCGCTGATGGTGCTGGCGACATTCGCCGCGACGACCAGCCGGATCGGGCTCGCCGCCACCGCGTCCACGACCTACGGCGAGCCGTTTCATCTGGCGCGCGCCTTCGCCTCGCTCGATCACATGAGCCAGGGCCGCGCCGGCTGGAACGCGGTGACCACGTCCTACGCCTCGACCGGCGCGAACTTCGGGGTGCAGCATCCGGCGCACGCCGACCGCTACGCCATCGCCGAGGAGTTCATCGACGTGGTGCGGGGCCTCTGGGATTCGTGGGACGACGGCGCGTTTCCCAAGGACAAGACGAGCGGCGTCTACGCGGACCCGTCGAAACGCCATGTGCTGGATCACAAGGGCAAATATTTCTCGGTGAAGGGTCCGCTCAACATCTCGCGGCCGCCGCAGGGACATCCGCTCATCGTGCAGTCCGGCTCGTCGGGGCCGGGTCAGCAGCTTGCGGCGCGCACCGGCGACATTGTCTTCACCGCGCACCAGAGCCTGGAGAGCGCGCAGGCGTTCTATCGCGAGTTGAAGGGCAGGCTCGCGCAATTCGGGCGCAGGCCCGAGCAGCTTGCGATCATGCCGGGCTTCCTGCCGGTGCTGGGCGGCACCGAGCAGGAGGCGCGCGACAAGCTCGCGCTGCTGGACGGCTGGACCGACCAGAGCAAGATGCTGCCGATGCTGTCCGACCGGCTGGGGCACGACATCTCCGGCTACGATCTCGATGGGCCGTTGCCGGAACTGCCGGCTTCGGAGCAGCTACAGAGCCGCGCCAAGCTGCTCACGGATGCTGCGCGCCGCGACAACCTCACGCTGCGCCAGTTGGCCCAGATGGTCGCCACCGGCCGAGGCCACTACGTGATGTGCGGCACGCCGGAGCAGATCGCGGATCGCATGGAGCAGTGGTTTCGGCAGGGTGGGGCCGACGGCTTCAACGTCATGCCGCCGTATTTCCCGGGCGGCCTCGACGACTTCGCGGCGGGCGTCATCCCGATCCTGCAGAAGCGCGGCCTGTTCCGCACCGAATACGAAGGGCGGACGCTGCGCGACCATTTCGGATTGGAGCGGCCGGTGGGGCGGATTCGGTAAGCCGCGCCGCGCACTCGGTCACCTCTCCCCGCTTGCGGGGAGAGGTCGCGAGCGAAGCGAGCGGGTGAGGGGGTACCATTCTCGATGGAATTGTACCCCCTCACCCCAACCCTCTCCCCGCAAGCGGGGAGAGGGAGCGCACCGCCGCCTTGGCCACCGCATGGTCGCGGCCTTTGCGAATTTTTCGCCAATCCTGATACGGTCCCGCCGGGAGAAACAAAGAAAATGCCACCTCGAATTGTCGTTTCGCCGCCTTCGTTTGCCGAGATCGGTGAGATTGCCCGCCAGATGGCGCCGGCCGGTTTTGACACCGTGATCGTCAAGGGGCAGGGCGAGGCCGAGGCCGCGATCGGCTCCGCGGAATACGTGATCTGCTATCCGAACCTGAAGATGCCGGACGCGTTCCACCGCGCGGCGCCCAGGCTCAAGCTGGTCCAGTTGCTCAGTGCCGGCTACGACGACGTCGATCTCGAGGCGGCGCGGCGCGCCGAGGTTCCGGTCGCCAACAACGGCGGCGCCAACGCGATCTCGGTGTCCGAGCACGCGATCATGCTGATGCTGGCGGTGAACCGCCGCGTCATCTGGCAGCACAACAACGTCGCCGCAGGCCGCTGGCGCGGCAACGGTCCGGCGCCGCGCATGTACGAGATTCACGAAAAGACGCTCGGCATCATCGGGCTCGGCACCATCGGCAAGAAGGTGGCGCGGCTGGCGCGCGCGTTCGGCATGCGGGTGCAGTACTACGACATCGCGCGGCTGCCGGAGCACGAGGAGGATGCGCTGGGCGTCAAGTTCCGGCTGTTCGGCGAGCTGCTGCGCACCTCCGACGTGGTCTCGCTGCATGTGCCGCTCAACGGCAGCACGCGCCACATGATCGGGGAGGCCGAGCTCGCAATGCTCAAGCCTGAGGCGATCGTCGTCAACACCAGCCGCGGGCCGGTGATCGACGAGAAGGCGCTGACGCGCACGCTCGCCGACCACAAGATATTCGGCGCCGGCCTCGACGTGTTCGACCAGGAGCCGCCGCCGCCC
>JAKFYI010000017.1 GCA_021730985.1 Hyphomicrobiales bacterium
CACCCGGATTGCTTCGCAATCCGACCTCTCCCCACAAGCGGGGAGAGGTGAAGGAAGATAGAGCGTGGCGCTTTGTCATGCTGTGGTCTTATCGATTTCGTCGAGCACCGCAGCCGACGGCCGCCGTTCGCTCGCCCGCACGTTCTGCTCGATTTGCTCCGGCTTGGTGGCGCCCGCGATCACGCTTGCGACCACAGGCTTGCCGAGCAGCCAGCCGAACGCCAGCTCCAGCATGGAGTGGCCGGTCTTCGCGGCGACCGCACCGATCCGCTCAACCAGAGTCCAGTTGCGGTCGTTGATGAATTCGCTGTGGCCGCTGCTGTAGGCGAGGCGCGCATCCTTCGGCATCGGCGTGCCGCGCTTGTACTTTCCGGTCAGGAGCCCGCTGGCGAGCGGAAAGTATGGCAACAGGCTGAGGCGGTGCTTTTCCATAGCAGGGATGACGCTCCGCTCAAGCTCGCGCACCAGCAGACTGTACTCGTCCTGGCATGAAACAAACGGCGTCAGCTTGCCGCGCGCCGCTGCGGCTTGCGCCTCGTTCACCTGTTCGGCGGAGAAGTTCGAGCAGCCGATCGCGCGCACCTTGCCCTGCCGCACCAGGTCGTCGAGCCCGCGCAGCGTTTCTTCGATCGGCGTGTTCGGGTCGGGATAGTGCACCTGGTAGAGATCGATCCAGTCGGTGTTGAGCCGCTTCAGGCTGGCCTCGGCCGCCTTCGTGACATAGTGGCGCGAGGCTCCGCCCGAGCCCGGCTCCTTCATCGGCAGACCGAACTTGGTCGCCAGCACCACGTCCTTGCGGCGGGAGCCGAGAATGCGGCCGAGAAAGGCCTCCGAGCCGCCCTTGTTGCCATAGGCGTCGGCGGTGTCGATCAGCGTGACGCCAAGATCGAGCGCCCTGTGCACGACCGCGCGCACGGTCGCGATGTCTGTCATCCGGCCGCCGAAGTTGTTGCAGCCGAGCCCGACGGCCGAGACGGTGATGCTGGAGTTGCCGAGTTTGCGTTGTTCCATGCGACGATTGTCTCTCCGCCCTCATCCTGAGGAGCGCCCATGGCAGGGGCAGCCTGCGTATACTTGGCTGCGTGGGCGCGTCTCGAAGGATCGAGGGCGGCCCCATCCTTCGAGACGCATTGCTCCGCAATGCTCCTTAGGATGAGGCCGGTTGAGAATTATTGCGACCGCTGCAATCCCAGGATCTTCCGCGCCTCTTCCGGCGTTGCCACTTCGCGGCCGAGCCGCTGCGCGATGCCGACCATTCGGTCCACCAGCACCGCATTGTTCTTGGCGAACTCACCCGGCGCGATAAAGGGATTGTCCTCGTAGCCGACCCGCACATGGCCGCCGAGCGCCACCGCGAGCGCCAGAATCGACCACTGCTTCTCCGGGTTCATCACGCTGACGTTCCAGATTACGTCCGGCGGCAGGTTGTCGACGAAGAACTGCAACGCCCGCTCGGTCGGCGGCATCCAGGTGCCGCCCGGCCAGCCGATGAACAGCGTGACGTAGGTCTGCTTCTTCAGGTAACCGGCCTTGCGGACGAAATCGAGATGCCAGAACGCGCCGGTCTGGAAGCATTCGCACTCCAGCTTGACCTTGTGCTCCTCGGCGGCCTGCGCGTAGGCGATCAGCTCCTCGACCGGGTGGATCGCCATCATCCGCTTCGGCGGCAGCGTCGGCACCGGCTGGAAGTATTCGTCATGGGCGTTGAACGCGACCGCCATCATGTCGGGGCCGAGCTTCATCAGCTCGATCTTCTCCTCGATGCGGGCCGAGGCCACACCGTACTGCATGATCGTATCGACCTTGTCGGTGATCATGTGATGCAGCTTCTTCCAGTCGGCGTGATGGATGCGCGACACCATCCGGCCGTCGGACTGGATGGTTTCTTCCAGTGTGCGGCGGCCGTGAATGTGCGAGATGGCGGCGCCGGCCTTGGCGGCGTCGACGTATTGCTGCGCGCAGGCCGCGATATCCTCCTGCGGCGGGCACAAATTGTTGTGCGGGTAGGACGTCCGCGAGTCGGCGGCCACCGTGATGATGAGCTTTTCCATAGCGCTTTCCTGTTTCTTGCGTCATCCGCAGGTCAAGCCCGCGCATGACGCCTCACTCCACTGTCTCGATCTTGCCGCTTCTTCCAGACTTCACGATGGCATCGAACACCGCCATGCCGTGCAGCACCTGGCCGATTGCAACGGGGTAGGGGCTTTTCTGCGCGATGGCGCGGCCGAACGCGTTCATCTCGGCGTGCAGCATGTCGAAGGTCGGATGCTCGACGATCTCGTCCGGCGGCGCGGTGACCGGTCCGGTCGGCGCCACGATCGACGTCGGCACGAAGCGGATCCGTCCCAGGTTGGGCGTGGAGATTTCGGCCAATCCCTTGGTGCCGAATAGCGTGAAGCTGAAGGTGGTCGCGGTGGCGACCGAGCAGAACAACAGGCCGGTCGCGCCGCTTTCGAACCGCAGCACGATGCTCGAGGTGTCGTCGGAGGGGCCGGGAATGTAGCGCGCGGTGGTGCAGAGTACGTCGCGCACCCGGCCGCCGAACTCGATCATGTGGTCGATGGAGTGCACGCCGACGGCGGTGATGGCGCCGCCCGGCGCCTCGTCGGGCTGCGCCCGCCAGTTGTCGGCTGCGATGAACTGTCCGGTGCTGGTGGTGTGCTGCGCCACCAGCGACATCACCTGGCCGAGCCGACCTTCGGCCAGCCGCTTGCGGACTTCGGCGACCGAGGGATGAAAGCGGCGGTTGAACCCGACCGCGATCATGACGCCGGCCTTCGCCGCCGCATTCACCGCGGCCTTGGCGCTGGGCAGGTCGAGCGTGAGCGGCTTCTGCACATGAATGTGCTTGCCGGCGGCCGCCGCCTGCATCACCTGCTCGGCGTGCTGGCTGTGCGGCGTCGCCAGCACCACCGCGTCGATGGATGTGTCGGCGAGGATTTCGGCGTAGCTGTCGCGCAGCGGGATGTTCTTGTCGCGGCAGAATTCCTCGGCGCTGGCGCGTGTTCGGGTGTAGGCGGCCGCGAATTCGATGTCGTGGCTCTTGCCGTGCACGGCGTTGACCTGCGAGCGGCCCCAGCGTCCCAGACCGATGATGGCGGCGCGGATGGTCATGGGATGTTGACGTAGGCACGCGGGCGGTGCGCTCCCTCTCCCCGCTTGCGGGGAGAGGGTTTGGGTGAGGGGGTACAGTTCCCACGACGGACCTGTACCCCCTCACCCGGCTCGCTGCGCTCGCCGACCTCTCCCCGCAAGCGGGGAGAGGTGACCGAGCACGCGGCTGCGCTGTGCCTTGTTTTCATCACGCCTGCTTCGGAATGATCGGCAGCAGCACATACGGCGCGAACTTGTCGCCGAAATGCAGCGTGTTCTTGCCGCCGAAAATCTCCGGCGGGCGGTCGAGCGGGTTGGTGTGGGTGAAGGGGCCGACGCCCTTCATCGTGTAGGGCGCATAGGGCAGCGCCGCGTCGGTGCCGTCGTATTCGTAGTCCTTGCCGCGCACCGAGAGCGCCAGCCGATAACCTTTCGGCACCACGATCGAGGTCGGCCAGATCTCGACGTCGAGCTCGGCCGGCTCGCCAGGGGTCAGCGGCCACAGCTCGTCGTGAGTGTGCCAGGGCCGGTACGGCTTGCTCTCGTTCGGATCGAGCTTGCGGTGCGAGGCGCGCAGCCAGCCGAGCCCGACCGGCGTGCGCGGATCGTTCGAGCCGATGAAGACGACCTCCTTGCCCTGCGGGTCGAACACACGCAGCACCAGGAACAGGTCGGCATCGGTGGTGTCGGACGAGACGAATAGCTTGGCGGCGACCGGGCCTGTGATCTCCATATCCTCGGCCATCGGCTCGGTGGAGAACGTCACGCCGTCGCTCGATGTCTCGTAGGTCACGGTGGCCGCGTCCTCGGGTGGCGCGAGATCGAGCTCACGGTCCGAATGCAGATAGAGTTTGGTCCATTGCGTGCGTGCGATCGGCCATTCGTTCTCGGCGCGCAGCACGAACTTCTCGCCGGGATGGCGGATGTTGAGCAGCACCTTGGGCTGCTTGTCCCAGCCGTTGTCGATGCCCTTGAGGAAGTGGTCGAGGAACTTCTTCTGCAGGTCCTGGCCGTACTTGGCGTAGAACAGCGTGAAGTGCGTGTCGCCGTGCACCTCCAGCCATTTGTTCTTGGAGCCGGCGCGCAGGAAGCCTTCGAAGTTGCCGCGCGGATGCAAGCCCATGCCGCCCCAGTTGGCGGCGGAGAAGATCGGCGCCTCCATGTCTTCGAATTTCGGCAGCCGCGCCTTGTAGTAGTCGTCGATCAGCCGGTGGCGCAGCGCGTCGCCGTCGCAGTCGGCACGGTTCTTCTTCAACTCATCATCGGACAGCGTGAGCGGGCCGGCGACCGGCTCGCCGGTGACGACGCTCTTGGCGCCGCGTTCGCCCACGCCGTGCTGCACGGCGGTGACCTGGCGCGGATACCAGCTCGAGAAGAAATCCGAGAGGATGCCGCCGTGGCGGCACAGCTCGCGGTAATAGTCCGAGTAGCCTTCCCAGATGCACAGCGCGGCCAGGTGCTTCGGCCTGTGGGGGGCCGCATGCCACTGGTTGGTCGAGTAGTACGAAATCCCGTGCAGGGCGACCTTGCCGTTCGACCAGGGCTGCACGCCGGCCCAGTCCACGCTGAGCGCGATGTCCTTCGCCTCACGCGGCGACCAGACTTCGAGATGGCCCGGTGAGCGGCCCGCGCCGCGGGAATCGACCCGCACCAGCACGTAGTCGAGCGGCACCCATTTCTCGGGGTCGAACAGCTCCCAGTTCTGGTGAACGTTGCTGGAGCCTTCCAGCACGTCGGGCGCAGCCTTGACGATGCGGGTCCACTGGCTCTTGTAGCCCTCCTGCATCGACAGGCCCTTGGCGTAGGGTCCGTAGCTCAGGATCACCGGGTATTTGCCGTCGGCGATGGGGCGGAACACATCGCAGCGCAGCACCACGCCATCGTCCATCTCGATCGGGGCGTCCCAATCGATCTTCATTCCTTCGCGAATTTCGGATTTCATGGGCACGCGGTTACTGTTGGAGCGGGCACGGGCCCGAAAGCTAACATCGAAGCTGCGAAGGACGAAAGGGCGTCGCTCATGTTCCAAAACGCCGCCATCATCGGCGTCGGCCAGTCGGCCTACACGCGGCGGCCCGAACCCGGCCAGACCGCGCTGACCTTCATGCGCGATGCGGTTGTGGCCGCGCTCAAGGACGCGGAGGTGGACGCCTCCGACATCCAGGGCATGGCGGTGGCGTCATTCTCGATGGCGCCGGACGCTGCGGTCGATCTGGCCTGGAAGCTCGGCCTGTCGCTGCGCTGGCTGGTGCAGGACACCAACGGCGGCTCCTCCGCGGTGAGCATGTTGGGCCATGCGCTGCGCACGGTGGAGAGCGGCTACGCCACGCCGATCCTGCTGATCGGCGGCGATGCCACCGGGCTCGCGGGCTATGCCAAGGTGGCGGCGAACTTCAACACGGTGACGCAGAAGCATCTGGCGCCGCTTGGTCACGGCGGGCCGAACGGCGTCTATGCGCTGGTCGCGGCGCGGCAGATGAAGAAATATGGCCTGGAGAAATCGGACTATGGCCACATCGCCGTGTCGCAGCGCAAATGGGCGGCGGGCAATCCCAATGCGGTGTATCGCACGCCGATGACGATGGAGGAGTACCTCGCCGCTCCCATGGTGGCCGATCCGCTGTCGCGCTACGACTGCGTGCCGGTGATCGCGGGCGCGCAGGCGATCGTGGTGGGGCGCAGCGAGCAGGCGCCGAAGTCGCGGCCTCCCGTGCGCGTGCGCGCGATCCGGCACAGCTTCAACCACGATCACCAGCAGGGCGACGGGCTGCAGACCGGGATTTCGGCGTTCGCGGACGAGCTGTGGCGCATGGCAGGCGTGCAGCCGGCCGACATCGACCTCGCCAGCATCTACGACGACTATCCGACCATGGTGCTGGCGCAGATCAACGATCTCAGACTGATTCCCGGCAACGACATCGCGAAATTCTGCCGCACGGTGATCGCGAACCGCACGCTGCCGATCAACACCTGGGGCGGCATGCTGTCGGCCGGGCAGCCCGGCGGTCACGCCGGCGGCATGAACGGAATTTCAGAGGCGGTGTTGCAGCTACAGGGCCGCGCCGATGCGCGGCAGGTGAAGGACGCCGAACTCGCGGTGG
Organism: Hyphomicrobiales bacterium; assembly: GCA_021730985.1. Lineage (GTDB taxonomy): Bacteria > Pseudomonadota > Alphaproteobacteria > Rhizobiales > Xanthobacteraceae > Z2-YC6860. The sequence goes on from JAKFYI010000017.1 coordinate 6,195, forward strand.
TCACCGGCTACGGCATGACCATGTACCGTTACGGCGGCACCGCGGGCGCTGCGATTCTGGTGCGCGGATCATGAGCGCGGAAACGGCAGGCGTCACCATCTGGCGCTGCACGAACTGCGGCGGCGGATTTTTTCCCGAGCCGCTTTTGTGTCCGCGCTGTCATGGGCCAGCGTTCACGATGGACACGGTGCATGAGGGCGTGGTGGAGGAGATTTCCGTCATCCGCCACATGCTGGGCCAGGAGAACTGGCAGCCGCGCCGCATCGCCAGCGTGCGCACGGCGGACGGCCCGTTGATGACCGTCGGTCTGCGCGACGAATCCGGGCCGGGGGCCAGGATCGAGCTATTTCAGGAAGGCGAGGCGCCGTTTGGGCGGGCGAAGACACGCCAAGCGTAGGCCGTCCGGCCCTTGCTGTCATGCCCTTGGCGGACTTACCATCGACGTGAAGTTGCAGCTTCCTGAGTGCATTTTTAGGGGCGTGACACATGAGTACGACCGCCAGCCAGTTGCCATTGCAGCAGCGCTTCACATCGCATCAAGGATCGTTCGCGAACCGGGCATCGACGCTCTTTCCTGTTTTCGTTCGTCCGACCGCCGACACCATCGTCGTCTTTCTCGACTACTGGCGAATCAAGAACGGGATCGAGAACGTGTCGTGCTTCATTCGCATTTATGACAGCGAAGGCAAGCTCGCGGCCCGGCACTCGATGGTCGTCAGCGACAGCCACAATGAAATATCACTCGGCAAGTTGCTCGGCACCGACAATTTCGAGGGGTTGGCGGAATTCGAGTTTGTCGGCGATCGCAATTTTTTGTTCGCGTTTCCCGCTGTCGTTGCCTTTTACCGCAGCGGCGAACGCTTCAGCGCGGTTCATTCATCGGGGCGCGTCCGTAATACCGACGAGCCGCGGCGGCCATCGCGCTCACAGGAGACCAACTGGACCTGCAAGTTCTCATCCGGCGTAACTCCGTTCGTTGCCCTCTTCAACGGCCCGCGCGCCGGAGCGCTCGGCGAGGTCGAGGTCCGGGTGCACGATGCTTCCGGCCGATGCGTCGCGCGGCAGTCGTCCGACTTTAATCTGTCGGCGCCGTTTGCCTCAAAGATAGTGAAGATCGACGAGATGTTTGACGTCAGCCAATTCAATGACGACCATTTCATTTCCGTGAATGTACCGGACGACGACTTCTTCCCGCGGCTGGTGGTCGGTAATTTTCATCGCGACATCGAGTTTCTGGAGGCGACCCATAGCTTCTATTGGAGCGCGCTCGGGGACGACACGCTCCAGCCCGAAGAGGCGGAACTGCTGAGCTTTATTCCGGCGCCGAAGATCGCCGACCTTGATCTTGAAATGGTGTTCTTCCCGACCAATGCCCCCGCCGAGGTGGCCGCGACATTGCGGACAGCTTCGGAGGCGGGCGAGGCGCTGCATGAGACGGGTAAGTCCATCAAATGGAAGACCGGAGGCGGCGGTGCGGAACTTTGGCGCTACCAGGTCGATCCTGACGTCGCGCTGGTCTCGTTCGATTTCCGCAACCAGGAACTCCCGGCGCGGTTGAACACCTCCTATCGCTACAAGGTCCGCGGCCGGAGTGGCGATTTCTGCACCGATATCGCGACCGGGTCGCACGCGCATGTCTATCCGCCCAAGAGCACCCATTGGGGCCACGGGCTGATCTCGGACAAGTACGAAACCGTGGTTATGATCCGCAACATCGCCCACAACCGCCGGGATGCGGGCAAGGCGTTGGCCGCGTTGTCGGTTTACGACGCTTCGGGACGGCGGGCGACGCGGACGATCTCGGTCGCTGAAGAATCGACGGAGTTCGTCTATCTTCGGGATATGGTCGGCTACGGCGATGATATACGCACCGTCTCGTGGTTCATGAGGGCGGACAATCCCAACCTCGAGGCCTTCTGGATCAGTTATTCGCCGGATGGCGGCATTTGCGGCGAACACGCCTTCTAACGCTTTGGATGGTACAGTAGCGTCACCGCTCGATGCGGAAAACAACGTGCACCTCGGACGCAAGGTGCTGCTGATCGATCGCAAGCTGCATGGGATCGATCAGCGGCCGCATGCGCTGTACCCATTGATCCGTCATGCCGCGCGTTCCCTCCTGTTCCGACAGGGTCACCAGTACGGCCCGATAGAGGTCCAACATGTCGGACCCGAACCACCACTCGCCGCGGCGGGTGAGCCGATAGGCGCTCTCCATCCACGTCAGGGAGGTCTTGGTGAAAAGGTGGGTGTGGTCGGTCACGAGATGCCGCGGATGAATGTGCGGGAAAATCATTTCGAAGAAAACGCATAGTCCGTAGAGCGGAACGCAGAGGAACAGGTACTGCAGTCTTGGATTGTCCCGAATCGCGCCGAGAACTGCTCGGGGAGTTTGCAGGTGTTCCAATACCCCGATCATTGAAATGACATCGGCGTCCAATTCCCGGATTGTTGATACAGTCTCGTTCAGGTCGATCAGCTTGCTCCGGTTTCCCGGAACCATCCGGTTGGCAAATTCGATCTGGGCCGGCGACACGTCCAGACCGGTGCAGCGATCGATTCCGGCGTCGAGTAGCGCTCCCACGAAGTATCCTGAGCCGGATCCGAAGTCGGCGTGCCGCAGCGTGTTCGCCTGTACGCCGTCAGCGGCCAGCACGTCCGACAGGAAATCGACCTTCGGCCGATAGATCGCATTGGTGCGATACTGGTATCTCTCGCTATCGGCGCTGCCGTAGTAGATGGCATAGCTGTCATCCAAATAGACGGCCTCGCAGAACGCGTCGGTGTCCTCATGCATGCCGTTGAGCTGCCCGCACCGCGGGCATGAAACGTATGGGATCGAAAGCTTGATGAAGTCTGGACGTTCGGGCAGTTGTTGATCGCAGAGCTTGCAGTATGTCCGCCGTGGCTGCGATACGTAGATTTTGGCTTGCGAAGTGGCGAGCGCCAGCGCCGCAGCGTTCTCGTCGAAAAAATTCTGCCGGACGCCGAGAATTCCTTCGGCACTCTTACCGTATCGCCGCAACATCGGAATTTCCGCCACGCGTCGCGGGCGCGAATGCGCCGTGCGTGCCGATACTAGTTATTTGAACGGCGAAGTCGACGGATTCTTACCCTGCCTTCTTCCACGCCGCGGCCTGGTCGAGCACGCGGCGCGCGGCCTTCGCCATCGCCTCGTCGATCATTTTGCCGTCCACCGTGGTCGAGGCCGAACCCTGCGAAACCGCCTTGTCGAATGCCTCCAGCACGCGCGAGTAGTAGTCGAGTTCCTGCGCGCTCGGCGCGTACAGCCGGTTGCACGGCTCGATCTGCGACGGATGGATCAGCTTGCGGCCGCGAAAGCCAAGCCGCCGCGACAGCGAGGTGTCCTGCTCGAAGCCCTGCGGATCGCGCACGTTGGCGTAAACGCCGTCGAGCGGCGACTCGAAGCGAGCGGCGCGCGCGCACAGCAACGTGTGGCAGCGCGCGTGCATCATCTCAGGGCCGTCGATCGAGAAGGTGCAGCCCAGATCGGTGTTGAGGTCGCCGTCCTGCGCGCCGCCGAACGCGCTCGACACCACCCGCTTGGCGCCGAGCGCCATGTCGTAGGCGTTGAGCACGCCGAGCGCGCTTTCGATCGACAGCACCAGCTTGGTCGCGCCGCTGGCCACGCCGCGCGCGGCTTCGAGCTTGCCGATCATGGCATCCCACTTGATCACTTCGTCGCGGCTCTCGACCTTGGGAAGGAACACGCCGGCCAATCCCTTCACGCCGATCACGGCGTCGAGGTCTGCTTCGGCGTATCCAGTTTCGAGGCCGTTCACCCGCACCCAGACCTCGGGGCCGGATACCTTCGGCGCGTAGGCCTTTATGCCCGCGCGGGCGTTTTCCTTCTCTGCGGCGGGCACCGAGTCCTCGATGTCGAACAGCAGCGCGTCGGATGGCAGGCCGAGGGACTTTTCGAGGAACTTGTCGCGGTTGGCCGGGACGTAGAGAAAGCTGCGGGGCAGGGGCATTTCAAGTCCTCATTTTGCTCCGACTGTCATGCCCGCGCATAGCCGTCCGAAGGACGGCGTCGCTTCGCTCGCCTATGGCGGGCATCCAGTACACATAGAACCATCGGTGGTTACTGGATCGCCCGCTTTCGCGGGCGATGACACCATAACACAACAATCACTCCGAATTATTCGGCCGCGACAGAACTCGAAGATGCGCCAAGATTTGTCACCCCCGACGAAACCAGTGCCGCAATGTCAGCCGGGGCATATCCTAGTTCCTTCAATATCTCCTCCGAGTGCTCGCCCAGCATCGGCGCGTGGCGGGCGAGATCGGGCCCGCCGTGGTCGAATAGCACCGGATTGCGCACCGCGCGCATCTTGCCGAGCCGGGGATGCTCGACATCCTTCACCACACCGCGCGCCACGATCTGCGGATGGTCGAACACCTCCTGGAAGTCGTTGACCCGCGCGCAGGGCACGCCGGCGGCCGAAAGCGCGGTTTCGAGGTCCGCGGCCTTCCACTGCCGGATCGCGGGCTCCACCAGCGGCAGCAGCGCGCCCTCGTTGGCCTTGCGCTTGGCGTAAGATCCAAAGCGCGGATCGGCCAGATGCGCGTCGAGCTTCAGCGTCTGCATGAATTTCACGAACAGCCCGTCGTTCGGCGTGCCGATCGCGACGTAGCGCTTGTCGCTGGTCTCGAACAGCTGATACGGCGCGGTGAGGCGATGCTTGTTGCCCATCGGCTGCGGCGCCTTGCCGGTTTCGAGATATTCGGCGGCCTCCCAGGCCGCTGCCGCGATCGAAGCCTCGACCAGCGACACATCGGCGATGCGGCCCTCGCCGTGACGCGCGGCGCCCACCAGGCCCGCGAGCGTCGCGTAGGTGGCAAACATCGCGCCGAACACGTCGGCCGACTGCACGCCGGGGCGCATCGGCATTTCGCCGGGCGCGCCGGTCACCGACAGCACGCCCGAGAACGCCTCGATGATGAGGTTGACGCCCGCGCGCCTGCGGTCCGGCCCGGTCTGGCCGAAGCCGGACACCGACGTGTAGATCAGCTTGGGATTGATTGCTTTGATGTCGCTCGCGCCAAGTCCCATCTTGTCGAGCGCACCGGGGCGATAGGCTTCGAGCAGAACGTCGGACTTCGCCGCGAGCTTGCGCACGATCTCCTGCGCCTGCGGCTGCTTGAGGTCGAGCACCAGGCTGCGCTTGTTGCGATTGAGCGCGACGAAGCTGACGCTCTCGCCGTTTCTATTCGGCGGCGTGGCGCGCGCCATGTCGCCTTTGGGCGGCTCGACCTTGATGACGTCGGCGCCCATGTCGGCGAGCAGCGTCCCCGCCAGCGGGCCGGCGATGAAGTTCGCCAGCTCGATAACGCGGATTCCGGCAAGTGGTTTGGGCATTCGAATTCCTTATTGCGGCGACGTCATTCCGGCCGAGCGCAAGCGAGAGCCGGAATCCATACCCCGCAGCCGTGGTTATGGATTCCGGGTTTGCCGCCATAGCGCGTCGAAGACGCGCGTGAACGCGCCTATGGCGGCGCCCCGGAATGACCGAGTGGCGAGGTTCGGAATCATCATGGAATCCTCAACCCCGCCTTGTCGATGATCGCCTTGTACATCGGCACCTCGCGCTCGACCCGCTTGCGGAACGCCGCCGGTCCCTCGGCGAGCACCGGCAGGCCGACCTTGTCGTATTTGTCCTTGATGTCCGGCCGCGCCAGGATGATGGCGAGTTCCTTGGCCAGCCGGTCCACGACCGGCTGGGGTGTGTCGGCCCGCACATAAACAGCCTGGAACGTGTCGGATTCGGCGTCCTTGATGCCGGCCTCGTCCAGCGTCGGCACGTCGGGCAAGGTGGGCCAGCGCTTGCTCGAGGTCACTGCGATCGGCCGCAGCTTGCCGCTGTCGATCAGGGCCTGCATGGAACCGAGGTTGGCGGTGTAGAGATCGACTTGACCGGCCAGCACGGCGGTGGTCGCCGGTCCCGCGCCGGGGAACGGGATGTGCTGCATTTGGATGCCGGTGCGCAGCTTGATCAGTTCGCCGGCGAGTTGCGGCGTGGTGCCGGCTCCCGGGCTGGTCCAGTTCAGCTTGCCGCCGGCTTCCTTGGCCTTTTCGATGAACTCCTTCATCGATTTGACCGGCGACTGGGCAGGCACCACGAACACGTTGGGCGACGCGCCGATCACCATCAGCGGCACGAAATCCTTGAGTGGATCGTAGGTGGCCTGTGCATACAGACTCGGATTGACCACGAAGGCGCTGGAGCAGACCAGCAAGGTGTAACCGTCCGCCGCCATGCGCGACACAGCGGTGATGGCGATGTTGCCTCCGGCGCCGCCGCGATTCTCCACGATCACCGGCTTGCCGAGCGCCTCGCCGAGCGGCGTGTTGATGATGCGGGCCGCGATGTCGGTGCCGCCGCCGGCTGGGAAGCACACCACCATGGTGATCTGCCGATCGGGATATTGCGCCTGCGCGCCGAGCGGGGCGGCGAGCGCTAACATGGCGGCAAAGAACAACGTGCGGACCAGAGCCCTCGGCATGGCGTTCTCCCGATGTTTTATTATCCGTTGCGGCGATTATGGCAGGGCGCCGCGCCGCCGTCATGCCGTGAAAGCGCGGCGAGACCACCGGGAGTGCCACGCCTCTTTGCCGTTCCCGGCAGGCATGCTTCAATCCGCGCCAAATCCGGAAGGAACGCCGCAGGTCATGACTCAGAATTTTGACACCATCATCGTGGGCGGCGGCGTTGCGGGTTGCGTGCTGGCCAACCGGCTTTCCGCCAGGTCCAGCCGTTCGGTGCTGCTGCTCGAGGCAGGGCAGGACACCCCGCCCGGCCGCGAGCCGGAGGACGTGCTCGATACCTACGCGACCTCCTATTACAACGACGATTATTTCTGGCCGGGCCTGAAGGTGCACTGGCGCCGAAAGGACAACTCGCCGCTCAACAACATGTCCCAGGGCCGCATCATGGGCGGCGGCTCATCGGTGATGGGAATGGTGGCGTATCGCGGCACGCCGGACGACTACGCCGAGTGGGAAGGTCTCGGCGCAAAAGGCTTCGGCTGGAACGATGTGCTGCCGTTCTACCGCAAGCTGGAGAACGACTTCGATTTCGGCGGCGACCAGCACGGCAAGGACGGGCCTATTCCGATTCGCCGCACCAAGAAAGAGGACTGGGCGCCGCTCTCCTCGGCGGTGCAGCACTTCGCCGAGGAGCGGCAGATGCCGTTCCTGGCCGACATGAATTCCGACTTCCGCGATGGCTATGGCGTGGTGCCGCAAAGCAACTGGCCTGACAAGCGAGCGTCCGCCGCGATCTGCTATCTCGATGCGCAGGTGCGCGCGCGCAAGAACCTCACCATCATGAACGGCGCGCATGTCTCGGGCTTCACCTTCGACGGCCGCCGCGCCACCGGCGTCACGGTGCGCATCGGCGGTGAGGACAAGACCTTCAGCGCCCGCGAGGTGATCTGCTCGCTCGGCGGCATTCATTCGCCCGCGTTCCTGATGCGGATGGGGATCGGGCCCGCGGCGCACCTGCGCGAGCACGGCATCGAGGTTCGCGCCGACATGCCGGGCGTCGGCCAGAATCTCTCGAACCACGCGATCACGTTTCTGGGCATGTTGCAAAAGCCCGGCATGCGGCAATCGGAACGCATCCGGCCCCATGCGATGACGTGCTTTCGCTATTCCACCGGGCTGCCGGGCGCTCCGCGCACCGACATGTACATCAACGTGCAGTGCAAGACGTCGTGGAGCCCGCTCGGCCAACAGGTCGCGAACCTCGGCCCCACCTTGCTCAAGCCGATGTCGCGCGGCCAGGTTTCGCTGAAATCCGCCGACGCGCCGGAGCCGCTGGTGGAGTTCAACTTCCTCGGCCACGACCTCGACCTGAAGCGCTTCATGCAGGCGTTCCGCATGTCGGTGGAGGTGCTGGCGCACGAGAAGGTGCGCGCCATGATCTCGCACACCTTCCCGGTGAAGTTCGACGACCGGCTGCGGCAGCTCAACCGCCGCAACGCCAAGAACAAGATCCAGAGCGCCATCGTCGCCAAATTGATCGATCTGGTGCCGCCGCTGGCCGGCCCGGTCTTCTCGACGCTCGCCGACCGCAGGGTCGATCTGGCGGAATTGGTCAGGGACGACGAGGCCCTGGCCGATCACCTGCGCCAGAACATCGCCGGCACGTTCCATCCGGTCGGCACCTGCCGGATGAGTGCCGACGCCAACGATCGCGACGCAGTGACGGACACGCAGGGCCGCGTCCGCGGCTTCGAAGGCCTGCGCGTCATCGACGCCTCGATCATGCCGACGGTGCCGCGCGGCAACACCAATATCCCGACCACGATGGTGGCCGAGAAGATCGCCGCCGCGATCGACGCCTAGATCAAGGTAATTCCGCAATCGGTGCCGCATCGGCGGTGAACTCCCTCTCCCCGCTTGCGGGGAGAGGGTAGGGGTGAGGGGGTACAGGTCTGTCGAAAGAATTGTACTCCCTCATCCGGCTCGCTGCGCTCGTCCACCTCTCCCCGCAAGCGGGGAGAGGTGGACGGAGTTCGCGGCGCCGATTGTTCCAGCGGAGAGTGTGAGCGATGGACGACCTCGACGCTCTGCGGCAAGCGCGGCTGCGGCGCACGCTGGCGGCGGTGGCCGCCGCGCATCCCTATTATCGGGCGAAGTTCGAGGCGCTCGGCATCGATGCGAATAGCATCCGGACCCTCGACGATCTGCAGCGTCTGCCGCCGACGCCGAAGCAGGACTACATCACCGGCCCGGAGGCGTTCCGGCTGCTGCCGGACGACTTGCCGGCGGACTGCGCCAACGAGGAACGCGTGCTGTGGGATGTCGCCTACACCACGGGCACAACCACCGGGAAGCCGTCGCCGTTCTACAACACCGCCCACGATGCCTATGGCATCTGGGACCAGGCGCGGCGTTGCAACGAGGCGGAGGGCCTGATCGCGACCGACCGCGTCGCCAACCTGTATCCGCTGGCCGGCTTTCCGACCGGGGCATTCCTCAGCGTGATCCGCTCCACCATGATCTCCGGCCTTCCGGTGGTGCACGGACTGACCGGCGGCGCGCATTCCGACTTCAAGGTGCGAAACTCGCTGGCCGAGGCGCTCGACATTGTGGAGCGGTTCCGTCCGACCGTGCTGTGGGGCGTGCCGAGCTTCGTGCGGCGTTTTCTCGACGAGGCACTCCGCAAAGGCGCGGACCTCTCCGCGGTGCGGCTGGTGCTGACCTCCGGCGAGCCGGTGCCCGTTGTGCTGCGCGCCGAGATCAAGGATGCGCTCGGCCGCATGGGAGCGGCAGCCGTCCAGATCCGTGCCCGCTATGCCTTCACCGAGATGCAGGGTGGGCTGGTGCAATGCGCCGAGCACGCCGAGGGGCAGAACGTCACGCCGGACCTGTATTACCTGGAGACGCTCGATCCCGACACCGGCCGCCGCCTGCCGGACGGCGAGCCGGGCCATCTCGCCATCACGCACCTTCATCGGCGCGGCACCGTGATGCTGCGCTATCTGGTCGGCGATGTGGTGACGCTGTCGCGCGCGCCATGCCCGCTATGCGGCCGGATCGGCGAGCGGGTCACCGCGACGCCGCGGCGCACCGGCAACCTGGTGAAATGCCGCGGCATGCTGGTCAACACCGACCTGGTCGCCGACACGGTTTCGGCATTGCCCGGTGTGTCGGAGTTCCAGATCGTGTTCCGCCGCGAGGAGAAGGCGGGCGCGATGGACGAGATGCTGCTGCGCATCGAGCATGCCGAGGACGCGGGCCTGCGCGAGGCTGCGGTGGCGCGGGTGCGGCAGGCGGTGTCGCTGCGGCCGGAGATCGAGTTCGTCGCGCGCGGCGGGCTGTACGACCACGAAAAGTCGATCAAGACGAGGCGCGTGGTGGATTTGCGGAAGGTGGCGGATTGAGGCGCGTTACCGCCCCGCGTTGTGCCCGACCGTCTTCATGTATTGCAGCGTCTCGTCGAGCCCGACCACGTCGGCGTATTTGGCGTTGAGGTCGAACAGGCTCTGATCGTGCGCCGCCTGCGAGCGGTCGCCGACCGCCTCGCGCACCACCGCCGGGCGGAAGCCGTTCTGCACCGCATCGACCGCCGTCGCCCGCACGCAGCCCGAGGTGGTGCAGCCGGTGATGATCAGCGTATCGACGCGCTGGTTCAGCAATCGCGGCACCAGATCGGTGCCGAAAAAGCACGATGCGTATTTCTTCACCAGCAGGCTGTCGGTGGATCGCATGCCGAGCCGGGGATCGACCTCGATCGCCTCCGTTCCGGCCTTGAGCGTCATGGTGCCCTTCATCTTGATGGCCCAGAGGCCCGCATCCTTCAGGTCGGCGTCGTTGTAGATCACCGTCGAGAAGATCACCGGGATGCCGCGCTCGTGCGAGATGTCGATCATCGGCTTCTGCGCCGCGATCTGGGACTCAAGCGGCGCTCCGAGCGGCATGTCCGGGTTGGTAAAGCCCTTGATCATGTCGATGACGATCAGCGCCGGCCGCTCGCCGAAGCCGATCTTCACGCCGAAGCCGCGGGCGCGGAAGAATTCCTCGTCGGCCTGGCCGCTGGTCACTTCATTGCCCCGGGGGCGCCGCCGAGCGGATGCGTTCGTTGTAGACCGGCAACGATAGCCCGCTGACCTCGAAACGGCACAGATAGCCCATCAGGAACGAGTTGACGCCCATGCGGTACAGCGTGGCGACGTCGCCCGAGATCAGCGCGTCGCGTTCTTTCTGGCTGAGGTTCTTGCCCTCCAGCGCCTTGGCCGGATCGGCCTTCATGGCGGCGCGGAATGCATGATCGCGCAGCAACTCGCGGCAGAGGTGATTGACGGCGAACACCGACATGGTCAGCCCCTCCGCCATGCGGCGTAGGCGTGGCCGTTCGCCATCTGTGGCTTGACGAACTCAGGTCTCCGCTCGCCGATGGTGCCGAGCATGGCGATCCAGTTGAGCAGTTCGCCGCCGACGTTGCCGGCCTTGAGCATCTGCGCCTCGGTCGCCTCGCCGATCAGCGCCGACACCTGCATTTCCTCCAGCATTTTGCAGACCCGCGTGCACCAGTCCGGATCGGGGACGCCGTCGGTCTTGCCGGGATCGATGCGCGGGCCCCAGACGTCGAGCGAGAAGCTGCCGCTGCCCATGGTGACGACGCGCAGCGGCCGGGGCCAGGTCTCGATCGCGCGCTTCACGGCACGGCCGAGATCGAAGCAGCGCTGCGCCTTCGGCAGCGGCGGGATGTGTCCGTTGATGAAGACCGGCACCACCGGGATCTGCATCTGCGGTGTCATGAAGTGCAGCGGCACCGCGACTGAGTGATCGACCGAAAACTCCTGCACCAGCGCGAGATCGAAGCCGGCCTCGATTCCAGTGCGGCGGACATGGGCGGCAAAGTCCGGCAGCGACTTGATGTCGTAGACCGGCATCTCGCGCGGCTCGTCGTTCGGGCCCTTGAAGGTGTCAGTGACGCCGACCGCGAAGGTCGGCAGGTTGTCGAAGAAAAATGTGTTCAGATGATCGGTGTCGAACATCACGATCAGGTCGGGCTTCAGCGCCGTCAGCTCGTCGGTCAGCGCCTTGAAGAAGCGCGCGATCTCGCTGTCGGGGCCGTCGCGCTTGACGAAGAACGGGAACACCGGCGTATGCGGTACGCCGAATGCGCCGACGATGTCTGCCACGGGTTGGTCTCCATGCTGCGGCCGTGCCGTCGAGGGCTTATCTTTTTGCACGGGCGCACGGCGATTGCCAGCGCGCGGGCGTTCGTGGGCCCCGATCCCGGCGGGTGACGAAGACAGTCATGGGGAATCCGGCGGCTCACCTTGCAGGGCCGCCTCGATCCGCCGGCGGATCAGATAGGTCCAAAGCCAGGCCATGACCAGCAGCATGGCGCCGATCGCCACCGGCCAGCGCAATCCCAGATGTACCGAAATGATTCCGGCGCCAAGCGCGCCGATGGCGGGTCCGCCTCGGAACACCAGCCCGTACAGGCTCATCACCCGCCCGCGCATGTGGCGGGCGCTGGCCAACTGCACCAGCGTCTGGCTGGCGATGCCGGAGGCAGCGATGCAGAACCCGTAAACCAGCACCGCCGGCACCGCGAGCCACAGCCGGTCGGTGGCGATGATCGCCACGGCAGCCACCGCCTGGCCGAGCGTGGTCACGAGTGCGATCCCCAGCAGGTTGGACGAGTGGGTGCGATTGCCGAGCCAGAGGCCGGCCAGGATGGCGCCGGCCCCGACCGACGACGCCAGGATCGATAGACCTGCGGCGCCGGCTTGGAAAACCTCGTCGGCAAACCCCGGCATCAGCTCAGTGAGCGGCTTCCCGCCGACGCCCAGCGCGATCAGCAGGAACAGCAGCGAACCGATCGCCGGATGGGTCGCGGTGTAGCGGATGCCGTCGCGGATCTCGGCAAAGAAGCCGGTCGGCGCCGCGGCCTGGTCTTCTTCAGCCGGCGCGATGCGGATGCGCGAAAGCGCGACCAGGTACACGACGTAGGTCACGGCGTTCGCGGCGAATGCCGCGGCGACGCCGGACCACACGATGGCGAGGCCTGCGAAGATCGGGCCGATGAAGCGCGCGAGATTGAAGCTCACCGCGTTGATTGCCACCGCCGCTCCCACGTCGGCGCGGGGCACCAGCGAGGGAACCAGCGCGAGCCTAGCCGGCTGGTTGAACGCGACCACGATGCCGTGGATGGCGGTGAGCAGCACGATCAGCGTGACTGTGATATGGCCGCTCGCGGTTGCGCCCCACAGTACGATGGCCTGAATCAGAAGGATAAACTGGCTGACCTGGACGACCCGCACCTTGTCCCAGCGGTCGGCGAGCGCACCCGCGAACGGCGCGATCACCACCACCGGAAAGAAATCGGCGAAGGCGACGACGCCGAGCCAGAAACCGGACTCGGTCAACTGCCAGGTCAGCCAGCCGACCGCGATCCGCTCCATCCACATGCCGACCAGCGACACGGTGTTGCCGATCGTGAAGGTGCGGAAGTTGGCGTTGCGTGCCAGCAGTGCGAGCAGGGGAGCGCGGAGCAGACTGGAGACCGGCATCGTTCGAGCATACTCGAACTCACGCCGAGCGCCGCCTCCATGATTGCATTGCGCCGGCTTGTTTCGGCCTGCCGCCGCTGAGGCTACATCCGATAGCGATTGACCGCGGCTTCGTCCCATTCGATTCCCGCGCCGGGCCGGTTGGGAACCTCGAGACAGCTCTCCTTGATCGGGAATGGGTCTTTCAGGATGGGATAGTGCCAATCCTGCCATTCCAGCCAATGCGCGGTTTCGGTCACCCGCATCAGGTGCGCGGCGAATTCCGGATAGAGGTGGGTCGAAACCTGAATCCCGGCGGCGGCCGCAATCGGGACAGCGCGTAGCCAGCCGCTGACGCCGCCGATCCGCATCAGGTCCGGCATCACATAGTCGCCCGCGCCCGCGCTGACGGCCTTGTGCATGTCACGCGGTCCGTAGAAGTTTTCGCCGAGCTGCACCGGCGTATCGAGCTCTCGTGTCAGTTGCGAATATCCCGCGAGGTTGTCGTAGGCGATCGGCTCTTCGAACCAGTAGAGCCCCTGATCGTCGAGCGCATGGCAGCGGTGCAGCGCGTCGCCGAGCGCCAGGCCTTGATTGAAGTCCACCATCAGCAGGATGTCCTCGCCCGCGCCTTGGCGCACCTCACGGATCGCTGCGAGATCGTCGGCCAGGCGGTCGCGGCCAAGCCGCAGCTTCAGGCTCTTGAAGCGGCCTTCGTCGGCCAGTTCGCGGGCTTCCGTTGCCAGGCGCGCGACGTCGATCAGCCAGAGCCCGTTGCTATTGTAGGCCGGCACCGGCCCCAGCGTGCCGCCGAGCAGCGTAGCGAGCGGCATGGCTGCGGCCTTCGCCAGTGCATCCCACATCGCCATGTCGAGGCCCGCGACCGCGATCATCGCCATTCCCTCGTAGCCGACGAGGTTCAGGCCGCGCCGGTTGTCTTGGAAATCGCTGAGCGGCGCCAGTTCCTGCCCGGCGCGCGCGGCGGCGAGATCGTGGAGAGCAGGGACCAGATAGCGCGCCGCGTTGCGAAGATAGGGTTCGAGGTAGCTGCGTCCGACCACGCCTTCGTTGGTGTAAAGGTCGATCAGGATCAGCGGCCAGTCCTTGAACAGCCCGACCTTGGAGACGACTGGGCGGCGCAGCGGCACCGAAACGGCGCGAACTTCGATCGACTTGAGGGTGAGCTTTCCGGTCATGATTCTCAATCTGGCAGGCACGCGAATCCATCTGACTGCGGTGCCATCCCGATGTAAATTCACTCCCCGGTATACTTGTGCTTCGGGGATTTGGCCGGGGGCGGCTCATGCAACGATCGCGGACTCAGACACGGCAGCGCATTCTGGACGCGGCCTATGGATTGTTCTGGCGGCAGGGTTTTTTGCGCGTCTCCATGGACGAGATTGCGGCGCGGGCGAAAATCACCAAGCGCGCGCTCTACCAGCACTTCCGCAGCAAGGACGACCTGATCGCGGCCGCGCTCGCGCATTCCAGCGATCTGGCGATCCAGCGGCTCCAGACATTTCAGCGCCCCGCCAAGGCAGGTGAACTGATCGATACGTTCTTTGCCGAACTGGCCGCGTGGGCGTCGAAGCCGCGCTGGTCCGGCGGCGGCTTCACGCGGGTCGTGGTCGAACTGGCGGACCTGCGGGGCCACCCCGCGCGCGGTATCGCGCGCAAGCACAAGGCCGCCGTCGAGAACTGGATCGCAGAGGGTCTTGCTGCCGCGCGCGTCGCCTCGGCGCGCGAGCGGGCGCGAGAGGTCATGCTGCTGATGGAGGGCGCGATGCTGCTCATGCTGGTGCATGGCGATCGCGATTATGCGAAGTCCGCTGCGCGTGCCGCGAAGGCGCTGGTCAGGGCCTAGCCTACTTGCCGGCGGCCTTGCGCAGCGCGTCGTTGATGCGGTCCTGCCAGCCCGGGCCATCGTCCTGGAAGAAGTCGAGCACGTCGCGGTCGATGCGCAGCGACACCATCTCCTTGGCGTTGGGGATGGCGGGCTTTGCAACAGGAAGATCGGCGGGCTTGGTGGTCGCCGCCTTGAAAGCGGCTTCGGCGGCGTCTCGCGAATCCCCGAACTTTCGTCGTGTCGTCATCGGCGGTCCTCGCTGGAAATTCCGGCTCTGGAAATTCCGTCTCTAAAAATTCTGTCCCATGTGCTCGCGGAAGAACTTCGGCAACTCGCCGATGTCCTTGTCGCCCCAGCCTTGGGCGACCGCGGCGGAGAACGCCGCCAGCATTCCGGAGGCGAGCGGCATGCCGATGCCGTTGGTCGCGCCGGTCGCCACCATGGACATGATGTCCTTGCGCATGGTCTTGAGGTCGAGCGTCATGTCTTCCGGAGCGCCCAGTAGCAGGTTCTTCTTCATGTCGAGCCAGGCGTTGGCGGTCGGCGCTTCGGCGAATACGGAAAGCATCTGCTCGATGGTGAGGCCCTCGCGCTGGCCAAGCGCCAGCGACTCCGCGAGACCCTGAATGTAGGCCGCGAGCCCGAGGTTGGCGGCGAGCTTCATGGCATAGCCTGCGCCGTTCGGCCCCATGTGGTCGATGCGGCGCGTCAGCTTTTCGAGCACGATCCGGGCGGCATCGACGTCCTCCGGCTTGCCGCCCACCATGGCGTGCAGCTTTCCCGCGCGTGCCGTCGGGATCGAGCCGAGAACCGGCGAGTCGATCAACCGCGCGCCGGCGGCTTCGACCAGCGGCGCAAGCTCGCGTGCCGTCATCGGCCGCAGCGTGCTCATCTCGATGAACAGCTTGTTGCGAACATCGCCCGACAGGAAACCATCCTTGCCGCGGAATGCGTTCCGGATGCCGCCGTCCTCGGTGATGATCGAGATCACGATGCCGTCGGAGCCGTCGGCCACGGCGCGCGGATGGGCTGCCACCTGCATGCCGTTCTCTTGCGCGGCCTTCATGGCGACTGCGTCGCGGTCCCAGCCGACCACATCGACGCTGCTGTCCTTGAGCCGCGCCTGAATGGCGCGGCCCATGCGGCCCAATCCGATCAGCCCGACTTTCATGTCAGCGCCCGGTGATCTTTTTCGCCGTCTCGAAGTGACCATAGCTCTGCACCGGCGCCATCATCAGGAAGCGGTAGCCCTCATCGACGATACGCTGGGCGTTTCCGGTCTCGACGTGCGGATGGCCGACCACCACATTGTGCTTCTTGCATGTGTCCACGATGCGCTTCATCCACTCCAGCACCACCTTGTGCTCGTACTGGCGCGGGTAGCCGAGCTCCTGCGAGAGATCGCCTTCGCCGATCAGGATCGCGCCGATGCCCGGCACGTTTTTGAGCATGTCGTCGAGGTTCTCCACGCCCTTGGTGTCCTCGATCTGCAGGATGACGAAAATCTCGCCCTGCTTGTTCAGCGGCCAGACGTCGGCCTTCTGGTAGTACTCCTGGTTGGTGAGGCCCCAGTAGCGGGCGGCGGCGGTCGGGCCGTCGCCGCGAATGCCGGCCGGCTCGTACAGCGGCGCGTTCTTCATGCGCGGATAGCGGCAGGCGCCGACCGCGTTGGCGGCTTCAGCGACGGTCGAGATGTGCGGGAACACGATGCCGTAGCAGCCCATGTCGAGCGCCTGCTTGGCCTGCCACTGCGCCATCTCGACGCCGTTCACCGGCACGCGGACCATCGGCGCGACCGGCGGCACCAGCGAGCCGGCCTTGGCGATCTGCGAGCGGTTCAGCATGTATTGCAGGCAGTCGCGCAGCAGGCGGCCGTCCCACGGGTTGTGCTCCATCTCGAACACGCAGGCGTCGAACTTCGACGTGCTCATGCTGACCGCGGAGCCGATTTCGGCGGGTGCGAAGCAGGTCAGCGCATGCTGGCCCGATTCCAGAGCGCGGATGACGTTGTTCAGGCGCGGCAGATCGGCCATTCGGTTCCCCCTGGGCGTGCGGCGGCACGGATGGGCACGCCGTCATGCGCGGACTTGATCCATCCTTTTTGGAAGAGGATGGATGGCCGGGTCAAGCCCGGCCATGACCGTTGAGAGAACGGGGCGGGTTTGACAATGGCGTGGCGCGCCGTAGCATCCGCCGCGACATCCTCAAAAGCGGCGAAAATCATGATCATCGACTGCCACGGCCATTACACCACCGAGCCGAAGGACCTGTTCCGTTTCCGCAAGGAGCAGACCGAGGCCGCCAATGCCAAGAACAAGGCCGCGATGCCGCCGCGCGCCGCGCTGAAAATGAGCGACGACGAGATCCGGGAAAGCATCGAGAACAACCAGCTCAAGTTGCAGCGCGACCGCGGCACCGACCTCACCATCTTCTCGCCCCGCGCCTCGGGCATGGGCCACCACGTCGGCGACGAGAGCGTCTCGACCGAATGGTCGCAGATCTGCAACGACCTGATCGCCCGCGTGGTGCAGCTCTATCCGAAGAATTTCATCGGCGTCTGCCAGCTTCCGCAATCGCCCGGCGCCGATCCGAAGAACTCGGTGGCCGAGCTGGAGCGATGCGTGAAGATGGGCTTCGTCGGCTGCAACCTCAATCCGGACCCGTCGGGCGGCTACTTCAACTCGCCGCCGATGACCGACAAGTCCTGGTTCCCGTTGTACGAAAAGATGATCGAGCTGGACGTGCCGTGCATGATCCACGTCTCCGGCTGCTGCAACCCCGCGCAGCACACCACCGGCTCGTATTATCTCAACGCCGACACCATGGTGTTCATGCAGGTTCTGCTGTCGGACCTGTTCAAGCAATTCCCGAAGCTGAAGTTCATCATCCCGCACGGCGGCGGCGCGGTGCCGTACCACTGGGGGCGCTTCCGCGGCATCGCGCTCAACAACGGCAAGCCCGAACTGGCCGAGATCATGGGCGAGAACATCTTCTTCGACACCTGCGTCTATCACCAGCCCGGCATCGACCTGCTCACCTCCGTGGTGCCGGTCGACAACATCCTGTTCGCCTCGGAGATGGTCGGCGCGGTGAAGGGCAACGATCCGCGCACCGGGTTTGGCTTTGACGACACCAAGCGCTACATCGAGGGCTCCAAGCTGTCGGACGCCGACAAGAAGAAGATATTCGAAGGCAACTCGATGAAGGTTTATTCCCGGCTCAAGGCACAAATTGAGAAGCAGGCGCGCGCATAAAAGGCGCCTGCTTCGCCGCGGCTCCCCTCCCGCTTGCCTCTGACCCGCGCTAGAGTGGGGCAACAATTCCGAGGGAGGAACAGATGCGCCGGGTGAATGCACTCTCAATCGCGGCAACCTTTGCTGCCCTTTCGATCGTTTCGGCGCCGGCGAGCGGGCAGGTCACCGCCTATGAAGGCGCCCGGCTGATCGTCGGCGACGGCACGGTCATCGGCAGCGGCACCATCCTGGTCGACGGATCGCGGATCACGCAGGCCGGTGCGAACGTCGCGGTGCCCGCGGGCGCCACGCGGGTGAACCTCGCCGGCAAGACCGTGATGCCGATGATCATCGACACCCACGTTCATCTGAGCCCGACGCGGGAGCGGCTGATCGCGGACTTGAAGCGGCGCGCCTACTACGGCGTGAGCGCCGCCATGAGCATGGGCGCCGACAACTACGAATTGCTTCCGATCCGCCAGGAGGCAATTCCCGGCGCGGCGCGCTTCCTCAGCGCCGGCCGCGGCATCACAATGCCGGAGCCCGGCCGCATGACGACGCCTTACTGGATTCAGTCCGTGGAGGAAGGCCGCAAGTCGGTCGGAGAACTCGCCGATCGCAAGGTCGACATGGTCAAGATCTGGGTCGATGACTGGCGCGGAAAGTACAAGAAGCTGACGCCCGAAATCTACGGCGCGATCATCGACGAGGCGCACAAGCGTGGCCTGCGGGTCAGCGCGCATCTGTTCGATCTCGACGATGCCAAGGGGCTGATCCGCGCCAATCTCGACGCATTCGCGCACGGCGTGCGCGACAAGGACATCGACGACGAATTCGTTGCGATGTGGAAGCAGCGTCCCAGCCTGGTGCTGATCCCGAACCTGCCGGATCGCGGCGTCAAGACGGACTTGGCTTGGCTCAAGGGCAGCATGCCCGACGAGGAGTTGGACAAGCTGGAGAAGGCCAACGTCGACAATCCGGCGACCAACACGTTCTTCAACATTCAGGGGCGCAACCTCGCGCGGCTTGCCAAGGAGGGCGTGCGCATCACGATGGGCACCGACGGCAACCGGCCCTGGGGCGCGCATATCGAGATGGAGGACATGGTGGCGGCCGGGATGACGCCGGCGCAGGTTTTGGTCGCGGCGACCCGGAACGGCGCCGAATTCTTGCGCCTCTCCGATGCAGGCACGCTCGCTGCGGGCAAGAGCGCGGACTTCATCGTGCTCGACGCCAATCCGCTGGACAGCATCACCAACACGCGAAAAATCTCGTCGGTGGTGCTGCGCGGCGCAGCGGTCGACCGCTCCAAGCCGGTGCAGTGACGGCAGGCGCTCCGCAGACAGGACCGTGAAATCGCGATAACCTCCGGCACCTTGGAATCGCCCGGGAACTAACGCGATGAAATTCGGCCTCTTCGGCAGCGCCCAAGCCAAACGCGGCGGCTCGGACCTCGACAGCGGTCAGGGCTTTCGGGACTACATCGAATACAACGTCGAAGCTGAAGCGCTCGGCTACGAAAGCACCTTCGTGGTCGAGCACCATTTCACCGGCCTCGGGCAAGTGTCGGCCAGCCTCAACCTGCTGACCTGGGTCGCGGCGCGCACCAAGACGCTGCGGCTTGGCACCGCCGTGATCGTGCTGCCCTGGCACAATCCGGTGCTGCTCGCCGAACAGACCGCGACGATCGATCTGCTGTCCGGAGGGCGATTCGAGTTCGGTGTTGGCAAGGGCTACCGCCACAACGAATTCGCCAGCTTCTGCATCCCGCAGGGCGAGGCCGACGAGCGCTTCGAGGAATGCTTGGCGCTGGTGGTGAAATCCTGGATGTCCGAAGAGCGCTTTTCGCACCACGGCAAGTACTGGCACTTCGAGAACATCATCGTCGAGCCGCCGACCCATCAGAAGCCGCATCCGCCGATATGGATGGCCGCGGGAAGCCCGGATTCGATCCGCAAGGTGGCGCGGCGCGGCTACAAGCTGCTGCTCGACCAGGTCGCATCGACCGCGGAGGTGATCGAGCGCTTCAAGCTCTACAAGGCCGAAGTCGAAGCCTGCGGGCGGATATTCGATCCAATGGATGTTGGCGTATCGCGCGCGTTCCTGGTGTCGCGCAACGCCGAGGAAAAAGTCAAAGCGATCGAGGCGCGGCTCGCGCACCAGCGCCGGCTCGCCGTCTTGTCCGATGCGCCCGACGGGCGCTTCAAGTCCAGCCTGTCGTTCTCCGACACCCTGGACGCGGCCGGCGACAGCGCGATGTTCGGCACGCCGAACGAAATCGCGGCGAAGCTGGAAGCGCTACGCGCCGGTGGCATCGAGTACATCCTGCTCAACGGCCCGGCCGGCTCGCGCGACAATTTGCGTAGCTTCGCGCGCGACATCATGCCGGCGTTCACCGTCTCGCACGAGCGCGCCACGCCGCGCCTTGTGAAACGCTAGTGCACAAGCCTGTCGTTGGACTGACCGGCGGCATCCCGCCGCTGATCAAGCGCAACACGCTGCTGTTGGCGCTCTCGCAATCGTTCATCGGCGCCGCCGCGCAGCTAGCCTACGGCATCGGGCCGCTGATGGTCATCGCGGTGACCGGCTCGGCGAGTCTCGCCGGGCTCACGGTTGGGCTGTTCGGCGTCAGCCGTTTCCTGGTGTCCTATCCGACCGGCAAGATCACCGACACGTTCGGGCGCAAGCCCGGCATCCTGTTCGGGCAGGGCATCACCATCGTCGGCAGCTTCATCACCGGCTTTGCCATGCTGGCGCACAGCGCGGCGGGCCTCGCCATCGGCATGCTGCTCTTCACCATGGGCGTGAGCGCCGCGCAGCAGCTTCGCGTCGCCGCGACCGACATGTATCCGCCGCGCATGCGCGGGCTGGCGCTGGGCTTCGTCGCGACCGGCTCGCTGATCGGCATTGCGCTCAGTCCGCTGGTGATGGGCATCGCCGAGATCGTGTCGCAACGCACCGGCCACGCGGCCATCGGCTTGCCGTGGCTGATGCTGCCGGTGCTGATCGCCGGCGGCATGCTGCTGGTACGGTTCGTGCGGCCCGACCCCAAGGAGATCGGGCAGAATCTCGAACGCTACTACCTCGACTACGTGCCGCCGCCGAAACCGGCCGGTGGGCAGGGCGCCGAATTCAGCGCCTGGCAGCTTCTGAAATCCGCGCCGACGCGGCTTGCCATCGTCTCCAACGCCGCGGGACAGGGCAACATGGCGATCGTCATGGTGCTCACCTCGCTGGTGCTCGCCCACCACGGCCATTCACTGACCGCGATCGCGTTCTCGCACATGTTCCACGCGGCGGGCATGTTCGCCTTCACCATCCCGCTCGGCTGGGCGGCTGACCGGATCGGCCGCGAGTGGGTGATGTATCCGGGCGTCGCGGTTACGCTCCTCGGCGCGCTGTTCGTGGCACTTGGCGAAGGCTTCGCCGCGATCACGGTCGGCACGTTCCTTGTCGGCCTCGGCTGGTGCGCCGCCAATGTCGCCTCGACCGCGCTGATCGCGGACCACGCCGACACGGCGCACCGGGGCCGCGCCATCGGCGTCAGCGAAACCGGCGCGGGCGCGATGACGCTTTTGGCCGCGGTGGTCACGGGCCCGCTGATCGAGTGCGCGAGCCTGCCGGCCGCGGGAATAGCCGCCGCCCTGATCGCGATCGTGCCGCTGGTCATGCTGGCGCTGGACAAGGCCGCGCACTGGCGCAGCCGCTGATTTTTCGCGTACACGGCGGGCTCCTTTGGCTATGCTTTTCGCAAAACCAGGGGAGGGCACGATGGCGGCAAGGACCATTTCTGTTGCCGCGTTGGCATTGGCGCTGGCGCTCGTATCGGGCCGCGCCGCGGCTCAGGCCTACCCCGACAAGCCGATCAAGATCATCGTGCCTGCGGCCTCGGGCGGGCCGACCGACCTGCCGGCGCGCTTTGCATCGCAAATCCTGCAGCCGAAACTCGGCCAGCCGGTGGTGATCGAGAACCGGCCCGGCGCCGGCGGCGCCATCGGTGCGCGCGCGGTGATCGCCTCGGCGCCGGACGGCTACACGCTGATGGCGGGCAACACCAGCGTGCTCGCGGTCTATCCTGCGGTGGCGGCGAGCGCGGGCTACGACCCGGTCAAGAGCTTTGCGCCGATCGTCAAGGTGTCCGAGAGCTATCAGATCCTGGTGGTGAGCCCGGCGTCACCTTGGAAAACGGTGAAGGATCTGGTCGAGGATTCCAGGGCCAATCCCGGCAAGTTCAATTTCGCCCACACCGGCGCGGGCGGCCTGCCACACCTGACCAGCGAGCTGTTCGTGGTGCGCTCCGGCGCCAAGCTTACCGGCGTGCCGTATCGAAGCGGCGGCGAGGCGGTCACCGCGGTGCTGAGCGGCGCGGTGCACATGACGTTCGAGAGCATCACCATCCTGCTGCCGCTCATTCGTGACGGCAAAGTGCGCGCGCTCGGCATCACCAGCGGCCAGCGCACGCCGCTGGCGCCCGAACTGCCGACCATGGCCGAGTCCGGCGTCCCTGACTACGAGGTCACGACGTTCAACGGCATCGTGGCGCCGGCCGGAACGCCGGCTGCGATCGTCAATGCGATCAACGCCGCGATGGTCGAGGGCCTCAAGTCGCCGGAGATGCAGGACACCATCCGCAAGCTCGGCGCGGTGTCGCTGCCCGGATCGCCCGCCGAGTTCGCCGCCTTCATCGCCGTGCAGCACAACAAATGGAAGGACGTCGCGAAGTCCGCGAACATCAAGGTGGACTGAGCCTGCCGCGCTGCGGCTTTGGCCGTTAAAACAGTGTAGTTACCGTTCAACACAAGCAATTGCCTGCCCAACAGCTACTCACAAGAAGGTATCCTGCCGAAGGCGCCGCCGCTCAACTGGCAGCATCGGTGCCATCGGCGGCGCGACGATCGAAAAATCGAGGCTGGTGCGGCTGTTGGGCTGCCGCCGCCAATACGCGCGACCAGGGGGAGTCATGTTGGGAATCAGCCGTTGGTTTCTGTTCAAGGTTATTGCCGCGTCGCTGATTGCCGTCGGTGCCAGTTCGCTGGTGTTGCTGTATTTCGTGCCTTCACCGCCATCGACCGTCGTAACCGCGACATCGCAGGTCGGAGGTGGCTACGAATTTCTGGGGCAGCGCTATCAGGCGATCCTGGCGCGCGCCGGCGTGAAGCTTGAACTCATCCATACCGGCGGCTCGTCGGAAAACATCAAGCTGCTGCAGGACAAGAACTCAGGCGTGATGATCGGCTTTGCGCAAGGCGGCGTCGCGAACAGCCAACTGGCGCCCGACGTGATGTCATTGGGGCGGGTCAATTATCAGCCGTTCTGGCTGTTTTATCGCGGCACCGACACGCTGGTGTCGATGCAGCAACTTGTCGCGCAACACATTGCCGTCGGTGCGGAAGGCAGCGGGACTCAATTGGCCGCCGCGCAGATTTTGGGATTGAGCGGGGTCAATTCCAAGAATACGACGTTCTCGCCGCTCGGCGGCGCGGCTGCGGTCAAGGCGCTGAAGGAAGGCACCGTCGATTCCGCGTTTCTCGCCTATTCGCCGAACGCACCGATCGTGCAGTCTTTGATGCGAGATCCCGATATCAGGGTCATGAGCCTGAACCGGACCGAGGCTCTCACACGGATATTTCCGCATCTGGTTGAGTTGAAGCTGCCTGAAGGGGTCATCGATTTTGCGAGAAACATCCCCGGCTCTGACGTGAACCTTATCGGCACCACCAACGCTGTGCTGGTGCGCAAAGACCTTCATCCGCACATCGTTCATCTTTTGGTGAAGGCGTTGTCGGAAGAGCACAGGAAACCGGGACTTTTCGAGCGTGCGGGGGAATTTCCCACGGCGATCGATCCGGAGTTCGACGTCTCCGATGTGGCGGCGAGCTTCTACAAGAACGGCCCTTCCTTCCTGCACGGGCTCTTGCCGTTCTGGCTGGTGACCCACGTCCAGCGCTTCCTTGCCGTATCGTTTGCGGTCGCGGCAATTCTTCTCCCGGTCTTCAGCTATGCGCCGAAAATGTACACTTGGTTCGTGCGCGAGCGGTTGCGGGCGCTGTACCGGCGTTTAAGGGCGATCGAGGCCGACTTGCAGAACGACATCAGTTCCGCCCATCTCGGGGCGCTCGAAACCGAACTCCAGAGCGTCGATCGCGCAGCCACCATTTTCGGGGTTCCGATGCGTCATTCCGATCTGTTTTTTTCCTTGAAGGTCCACATCGATCTGCTGCGCGCGCGTCTGGCATCGCGCCGTGCCGAGTTGCTCCGCCGGGAGATCAGGGCGGCCTAACGCTACGGCCCATCGCCCGGAATGATCCCCTTCGGCAGCGCATAGCAGAAGTCCGAAATCTCGCCGGGCCGCGTCCACCACACCCGGTCGCGCTTGGGATGCTCGACGCAGTGCTTGAGCGCTTTGCGCAGCGCCGGCAGCCGGAACGGCACCCCGACCACGAACGGATGCAGCGAGACCGGCAGCACCAGCGGCTGCGCCACGCATTGCTCGACCATCTCGTTGAAGCCGTCGACGATCATGTCGGCGAAGTCCTGCGCCGAGTTCTCGCGGTGGATGATGGCGCCGGAATCGTTCAACTCGGCCGGGTACGGCACCGACAGCAGCGGGCCCGAGCGGGTCTTGAGCCAGAACGGCTGGTCGTCGGCCGGCCAGTCCATCACGTATTTGTAGCCGGCCTCCTTGAGCAGGTCCGGCGTGATCACGCTCTCCGCTGCAGCGGGGCCCATCCAGCCCTTCGGCGGCTTGCCCTCGCGCTTGAGAATTTCCTGCGTGGTGTCGTCGATCAGCCGCTTCTCGTCGAGCTCCCAGAGATCGTTCTGCCGCTCGGCGTTGGTGCGGCCGTGGGCGACAACCTCGTCGCCGCGGGCGCGGATCTTATCGGTGATCTGCGGATGGTATTCGTAGAGCAGCGCATTGATGTTGTGCGAGGCCGGCAGCTTGAACTCCTCGAACATGTCGAACAGCCGCCAGATGCCGACCCGGTTGCCGTAGTCGCGCCAGGAATAATTGCGCTGGTGCTGCGGCTCGCCCTTCTTGGCCGGATCCCAGCCGGTGCCGCGGCGGTAGGCATAGACCTCGATGTTGGTCGATAGACAAAACGCCAGCCGCTTGCCGCCTGGCCAGGAGTAGTCCTTCCGCTCGCCGATCACCGAATAGTCGTAGCGGTTGTGTTTGGGCAGCGTCAGCATGGCGCGGTCTCCGTTCAATCCGCGATTACGCCTTGTTTCCGGGGATCGGGCAACAGCCCTAGTGTCCCGGACCCGAAGTTCGCACGATTGTTCAGCAAGCACTTTTGCGAACTTCGGGTCCAATGGGGACACTAGAATCATAGAGTTGCTAGTGTCGCTTTGCTTCGGAAGTTCGCTTGGGAGCAAGCTGAGAATTCGGGCGAACTTCCGAACCGCGACACTAGGCCTTGGTTGCAGCGGGTCGCATGCTGGAATAAAACGGCTGCCGACACATTTGGCCAGACGAGGTTTCCATGAGCGTCCAAGCGCTGGGCTATGTCGGGGTTCGCGCCAAGAGCCTGGAGGACTGGGCCGCCTACGGCCAGAACTTCCTCGGCCTGCAGCGCGTCGATAAGAGCCGCAACGCCATGGCGTTCCGCATGGACGACCGCAAGCAGCGGCTGGTGGTCGATGCCGACGGCGGGCAGGGCATCGGCTTCTTCGGATGGGAGATGGCGGACGCCGCGGCTCTCGATGATCTGGCGGCGCGGCTCGAAAAGATGGGCACCAAGGTGGCGCGCGGCTCGCGCGCGCTCGCCGACGAGCGCAACGTCAAAAACCTGATCGTCACCAACGATCCCGGCGGCAACCGGCTCGAATTCTTCCACGGCGCCGCGGTGGCGTCCGATCCGTTCAAGCCCGGCCGCAACATCTCCGGCTTCCGCACCGGCACGCTCGGCATGGGTCATGTGGTCATGCACGCCGAGCGGCTTGCCGACATGATGCCGTTTTACCAGGAGGTGCTGGAGTTCAAGCTCAGCGACTACTGGCTGCGCCCGTTCCCCGGCTACTTCTTTCACGTCAATCCGCGCCACCATTCGATTGCGCTGGTGGAATCCGGCAAGAATGCCGTCCACCACATGATGCTGGAGTTGTTCAGCCTGGACGACGTCGGTCAGGGTTACGATCTGGCGCTGCAGGACGAGGAGCGCATCGCGGTCTCGCTCGGCCGCCATTCCGGCGACTACGTCACCTCGTTCTACACCTGGAATCCCTCGGGCTTCATGGTGGAGTACGGCTGGGGCGGCCAGGAGATCGACGACAGCACCTGGAAGCCGTTCGAGCGCAAGCATGGCCCGAGCCTGTGGGGTCACGACCGCAAGTGGATGTCGCCCGAGAAGCGCGAGGAGTCGCGCCAGTTGTGCATCGAGTCCGCGGTGGCGGGCCTGCGCCAGCCGGTGCAGGTGCTCGAGGGCAACTACAATCAGATGGCCGGTGTGTGTCCCTGGTGGGATAACATGAAGGCCCAGAAGGCGGGTTGATTTGCTCCGTCATGGCCGGGCTTGTCCCGGCCATCCACGTCTCAATCAAAGAAGAAGGCGTGGATGCCCGCGACAAGCGCGGGCATGACGACGCGCAAACAGGAGGAATTTCCAAATGAAAGCCGGTGTTGCATCGCCGAACGGCGTCGTCATCGTGGACGCCGATCAGCCCAAACCGAAGCCGACCGACATCCTGGTCAAGATCAAGGCGATCGCGTTGAACCGCGCCGATCTCGGCTCGGCTAAGGGCGACACCAGCCACGGCGCCGGGGCCGGCAAGCCGGTCGGCAGCGAATTCTCCGGCGAGGTGGTCGAGGTCGGAGCCGAGGCCAAGGGCTTCAAGATCGGCGACCGTGTGATGTGCCACTCGCCCGGCAGCCACGCCGAATACGCGGTGAGCGACTATGGCCGCGCCATGCCGATCCCGCAAGGCATGAGCTTCGAAACCGCGGCGACGCTGCCGATCGGGCTCAACACGCTGCACAATGCGCTCATCACCGCGGGCCGGATGAAGAAGGGTGAGGCTGTGATGGTGCAGGGCGCCTCGTCCGGCGTCGGCATCATCGGCCTGCAGATGGCGAAGCTGCTGGGCGCAGGCTTCGTGGTCGGCACCTCGACCGACCCCAAGCGCCGCGCCAAGCTCAAGGAGTTTGGCGCCGACCTCGCGGTCAGCACCAAGGATGCGGACTGGACACAACAGGTTCTCAAGGCGACCGGCGGCAAGGGCGTCAACCTCACGGTGGACATGCTGTCGGGCTCTGTGGTGAGCCAGACCATGCAGGCGACCGCGCTGCTCGGCCGCATCGTCAACATCGGCCGTCTTGCCGGCATGAAGGCCGAGTTCGATTTCGACATACATGCGCGCAAGCGCATCGACTACATCGGCGTCACGTTCCGCACCCGCACGGTGGAGGAGGTGCGCGACATCCTCGTCAAGATGCGCGCCGATCTGTGGGACATCGTCGCGGCCGGCAAGATCAAGGTGCCGGTCGACAAGACCTATCCGCTCGCCGACGCGAAGGCCGGTCACGACCACATGCGCGCCAACGCGCACTTCGGCAAGATTTTGCTGATCCCGTAACGGCGCGCCGGGCGGACGCCGAACGCTCGTGGCGCCTCCCTGCGCAACGATTGCCTGACTTCCGCGCTGGAAATCGCCGGCCGGTTGAGCGATGCTTCTTGCTGGCTGCTCAAGGAGAAGATCATGCGGTTTCCGTTTCGCCTCGCGCGCTTGACGCTCTGGACTCTGACAGCGATGGCCGCGGCCGGTCCAGCTTCGGCACAAACCTGGCCGACGCGTCCCGTCACGGTCGTCGTGCCGTTCGCGGCCGGCAGCTCGACCGATACCGCGGCCCGTATCCTCTCGGTCGGCATGTCGGAGGTGCTGGGGCAGCAGTTGATCATCGAAAATGTCGGCGGCGCTGCCGGCATGACGGGCACGCTGCGGGTCGCGCGCGCGGCGCCGGATGGCTACCAGTTGCTGTTCGGCACCGTGGATACGCTGGCGATCGCGCCGGCCCTGCAGAAGCAGCCGTCGTACGACAGCATCAAGGACTTCACGCCGGCGGGCATGGTGGTCGAACAGCCGATCGTGCTGATTGTGCGCGAGGACCTTCCGGTCAAGACGCTGGCGGAATTCACGGCTTATGCGAAAGCCAACCAGGCGAAGATGCAGTTCGGTTCCGCCGGCGTCGGCTCGGGCTCGCATTTCGCTTGCGCCAAGCTGAACGGCGCGCTCGGGATCGACACGGTCCATGTGCCCTACCGCAGCTCGGGTTTGGCCGCGCAGGATTTGATCGGCGGGCGTCTCGACTATCTTTGCGCCTTGGGCGCCACCGCGCGTCCGCCGATCGAGAGCGGCAAGGCCAAGGCCATCGCCCTGCTCACGGCGGATCGTTCGCCGCTGTTTCCGCAGCTTACGACCTCGAAGGAACAGGGCGTGACCGGCGTGGATTCGTATTTCTGGTCGAGCTTCCTGTTCCCGAAGGATACGCCTTCCGCCATCGTCCAGCGGCTCGCCGATGCCAGCAACCAGACACTCAACCGGCCGGCAACCGTTGAACAGTTGCGCAGGGCAGGGATCGAGCCGGTCGCCGCGGATCGCCGGTCGCCGGCATTCCAGCGCGACTTCACGGTGACGGAAATGAAGACCTGGGCCGATCAGGTGAAGGCGAGCGGGTTGCCGCTGCAATAGGCGGCGGAGCGCCCGTGATCAAGAAGATAGGCTTTCTCTCCTTCGGCCATTGGACGCCGTCGCCGCAGTCTCAGGTGCGGTCGGCGTCCGACGCGCTGCTGCAATCGATCGATCTCGCAGTCACTGCCGAAGAACTCGGCGCGGACGGCGCGTACTTCCGGGTGCATCATTTTGCGCGCCAGCTCGGATCGCCGTTTCCGTTGCTGGCGGCCTGCGGCGCAAAAACCAAGCGGATCGAGATCGGCACCGCGGTCATCGATATGCGCTACGAGAACCCGTTGTACATGGCGGAGGACGCGGGTGCCGCCGACATCATCGCCGGCGGCCGCCTGCAACTGGGCATCAGCCGGGGCTCGCCCGAGCAGGTGATCGACGGATGGCGCTACTTCGGTTACGCGCCGGCCGATGGCATGACCGATGCCGACATGGCGCGGCGTCACACCGAGGTCTTTCTCGATGTGCTGCGCGGCGAGGGTTTCGCGCGCCCCAATCCGCGGCCGATGTTCCCCAACCCGTCCGGGTTGTTGCGCCTCGAGCCGCACGCGGAGGGGCTGCGCGAGCGCATCTGGTGGGGCGCCGGTTCCAACGCCACCGCCGTGTGGGGCGCCAAGCTCGGGATGAACCTGCAAAGTTCGACGCTCAAGAACGACGAGAGCGGCAAGCCGTTTCACATCCAGCAGGCCGAACAGATCCGGGCGTATAAAGAAGCTTGGAAAGAGGCGGGGCACACGCGCACGCCGCGCGTGTCGGTCAGCCGCAGCATCTTTGCGCTGGTCGATGACCGCGACCGCGCCTACTTCGGCGGCGGCGGCGAGAACGACGATCAGATCGGAATGCTCGGCGACAACACGCGCGCCATCTTCGGCCGCAGCTACGCCGCCGAGCCGGACGTGCTGGTGGAGCAACTCGCGAAGGATGAAGGAATCGCTGAGGCCGACACGTTGCTGCTGACGGTGCCCAATCAGCTCGGCGTGGACTACAACGCCCATGTCATCGAGGCGATCCTGAAGCACGTCGCACCGGGCCTTGGCTGGCGCTGACGCCCTGGGGCGTCAGCACTTCAGAGTCCGATGTTGAACAGCGGTTCTGAAAATAACGGTGGCCGCTCAGCGCGGCTCCCGGAACGGTGCTAGGGCGCCGGGCTCGTCAGCGACACCGGAGTTGAAGACGCCTTCTCCATCTCCTTCATCATCGCCTGCGCCTGCCGGATCGCACCACGGCACTGCTTGACCAGCGGATCGCGGTCGCCCAGCCGGGCCATCCGGACGCGGGCCTGGGCCGCCTGAGCCTTGGTGAGCACGTCGGTCGGAAAGCCCTCTCGCGATGCGAGTTCGGCGCATTCGCCCGGAACCTGGAATTGCGCCAGCGCGGGGGTCGCAACAAGCAGCAACGTCGCAGCAACGATCAATCTCATCATCTCTCCAATTGGGATAGGAAGCGCCCGGCCGGGTTCGGCTTGGATGCCGTTTGTCTGTTTACGCGAAGCTGTGCGGACGCTTGGCGGCCAGGGCAGTGGTTGCTTGGCACCTGAGGGCACGGGGTATAGTGCACCGCACAAAAACACAAGCAATAATCTTGCTTGGAACTGTCACATTTCAAATTAACAATACTTTTCAATCATATAGCCCTCCGCTCGGGGGCTATTGGCAGGCGTTTCAGGGTGGTTGCGACGCGGGCCGGTTGCCGGCGCAGTACCGGATGGCCGACCACGACTTCGATCCCCGGACACAAAGCGCCTATTGGCCGAGCGGCCACCGGGGCCGCGCGGAGCTGAGTTCGAAATCGATGCTTGCTCCGACGGTGAACTTTTCGGCGGCTCTGCTCGCAACCGTCGATGTCCTGCTGTCGAATCCGACGAGAAACCGGGCGCTCATGTTGTCATTGATCACGTACTTCAGCCCCGTGACGGCGGCGAGCCTCATGTCGTGGCGGCCGGCTTCGCTGCCGACGTAGTCAAGCGCGCGAAATCGCGGCGACACGACCCACCACAATCGCCCCGAGATCTGCTGCTCGATGTCGAGCCGCGCGGTATAGCTGTAGCGCTCCACCGCGAACGTCTCGTCCATGCGCATCGTGGCGCCGATCGATGGCCTGATCCGCAGCCCCGGGTTGGGCGTCCATCGATAACTGGCAAACAGGTTGAATTCGTTCGCGACGTTGGTCCTTTCCTGAAAGGCGCCGTCAAAGTAGTTGGTGTGATCGAAGCTCACCCCTGCGGTGAACGCTCCCCAGCGCCTGGCAATGCTGCTCCCGGCGCTGGCAAATGTGTTGTCGTTGTCGCGGAAGCTGCCAAGCTGACCGTGCCCGCCGTTGGCAAAAATCGAGGCGCTCACGTCGGACGGCAGATGGGCGGTCGCCGTCAGCGCAAGGTAGGGAATGCCGTTCAGGGTCTGCCTGTCGCCCCTGGGTGTGCTGGTCTCGACGTATTGCAGGGGGATCGAACCCGCCGCGCGCCATTCGAACGAAGGTGCTGGGCCGTCGCCTTGGGCCGCGGCGGCAGCCGGCATTGCAACGGCCAGACCGAGCCAGCACCACGACGTTCTGATGATTCCAGCCGACAATTTGCCCGCAGCCAATCGCACAGCTGGCGCAAATACGCGCCGCCAAGCTGCTGTCAGGAAAAATACGCGGTGAGTAATCGAAAGTCGGCGACCCGCCTTGCCGCGCAAGGTGCCGTCCGAGTGGTTAACGAATGGCTAACGCCGCCGTTCGCCCGCATCTAGGTGGATGGGCGCCGGACGCCACGATGACGGCGATTATTCCGCCAGCGCGTCCTTCTTCTTTCGCACGGCGGGCGCGATCATCACGACCAGGATCAGCACAGTTGCGATGATGAACGCGAGGCTGATCGGCCGCGTGACGAACACCGACGGATCGCCCTTCGACATCAGCATGGCGCGGCGCAGATTTTCTTCCATCATCGGGCCGAGCACGAAGCCGAGCAGCAGCGGCGCGGCCGAGAAGCCGAGCTTGAGCCAGAGGAATCCGGCGATACCGAACCCAGCGGTCAAATAAATCTCGAACGACGAGTTGCTCACGCTGTAGATGCCGATCGCCGAGAACGCCATGATCGCCGGGAACAGCAGGCGATAGGGCACCTGCAGCAGCTTCACCCACAGTCCGATCAGCGGCAGGTTGAGGATCACCAGCATCGCATTGCCGATCCACATCGAGGCGATGAGGCCCCAGAACAACTCGGGCCGTTGCGTCATCACCTGCGGTCCGGGCTGGATGCCTTGGATGGTGAGCGCGCCGAGCATCAGCGCCATCACGCCGGACGCCGGAAGTCCCAACGTCAGCATCGGGATGAACTTGGTCTGCGCGTCGGCGTTGTTGGCGGCCTCGGGGCCCGCGACGCCTTCGATCGCGCCCTTGCCGAACCGGGAGGGGTCTTTTGCGAGCTTCTTCTCCAGCATGTAGGACGAGAACGACGCGATGGCCGGGCCTGTGCCGGGCAGCACGCCGAAGAACGATCCGAGCGCTGTGCCGCGGACGATCGGCCACGCCGAGGCTTTCAGGTCCTCGCGGGTGGGCATCAAATTGCTCACCTTGGCGGTGAAAATCTCGCGGCGCTCCGGCTGGCCCAGGTTGGTGACAATTTCGCCCACCGCGAACACGCCGACCGCGATGACGATGAAGCCGATGCCGTCCGACAGCTCGAAAATATCGAACGTGAAGCGGTGCATGCCGGTGTTCACGTCGCTGCCGACGATGCCGAACAGCAGGCCCATCACCACCATGGAAAGCGACTTGATGGTGTCGCCCTGCGCCAGCACGGCGGCGGCGACCAAGCCCATCAGCATCAGTGAGAAATACTCCGGCGCGCCAAACTTAAGCGCGACCTCGGCGAGCGGCGGCCCTGCGAGCGCGATCAGCAGGGTGCCGACCGTGCCCGCGAAGAACGAGCCGAACGCGGCGATCGCGAGCGCCGGGCCGGCGCGGCCCTGGCGCGCCATCTGGTAGCCGTCGATGCAGGTCACCACCGCGGCGGTTTCGCCCGGCAGGTTGACCAGGATCGCCGTGGTGGAGCCGCCGTACTGCGCGCCGTAGTAGATGCCGGCCAGCATGATCAGCGCGCCGACCGGCTCGACGTTGAAGGTCAGCGGCAGCAGCATCGCGATGGTGGCGAGCGGGCCGATGCCGGGCAGCACGCCGATCAGCGTTCCGACCAGCACGCCGATGAAGCAATAGGCGAGGTTCTGCAGCGAGAACGCCACGCCGAAGCCGAACAGCAGGTTGTTGAGAAGATCCATGCCTCAGAACTCGGCGAGCAAGGGATAGGGCAGGCCGAGGCCCCAGATGAACACGGCCACGCAGCCGAGCGTCAAGCCGATGGTGAGCAGCGTGACCTCGACCAGTTTGAATTCATCGCTGGCGAGCGCCGAGCCGAAGATCAGAACCACAAGCGCCGGTACGAAGCCCGCGTGGGTCATCATCACGCCGAACAGGACGACCGACAGCGGAATGATGATGAGACCGCGCAGCGACCAGCCGGCTTCGACCCGGTCGGTGCTGCGGAAGGACTTGGCCATCAGGATCAGGCCGAACACGCAGAGCACGCTGCTCAATACGGCCGGGAAGTATCCGGGGCCCATGCGAAGCGATGTGCCGAACGGATAGTTGCGGCCGATGATGAGCGCGGCCGCGCCGATCGCGACCAGCATGACGCCGGACCAAAAATCCTGGTTGTCGCGAAGTGCGACCTTCATCGACGTTCCCCCCGCTGTCGCGCCGGGAAGTCCCGCTCCCGGCGCAAAGCCAAATGTTGTTGTTCGTGAGCGCGCTACTCGGCTTTGATGCCGCCTTCCTTGACGACCCGCTCCCACTTGTTCATTTCGCTGACCATGTACTTGCCGAACTCCTCGGAGGACATCTTCACGACGGAGGCGCCTTCGCTGGAGAACTGCTTGGTGACGGCCTCGGTGTCCTGGGCTGCGCTTAGCGCCGCGTGCAGGCGCTTGATGATGGCAGGCGGCGTCCCGGCCGGCGCGACAATTCCCCACCAGTTCTCGGCCGTATAGCCGGGCAGGCCTTCGGAAATGGTCGGGATGTCCGGCAGCACGGTGCTGCGCTTGGAACCGCCGGTGCCGAGCGCGAGCAGTTTGCCGGACTTGATGTGCGGCGTGGTCTGCACCAGCGAGGAGAACATGATCTTGGTGTGGCCGCCGAGCACGTCGGTCATCGCAGGTCCGCCGCCCTTGAACGGAACGTGCAGGATATCGGCCTTGGCGGTGAGTTTGAACAGTTCGCTGCCGAGATGCTGAAAGCTGCCGATGCCGGCCGAGGCGTACTGCAGGTCGCCGGGCTTCGCCTTGGCGAGCGCGATAAGCTCCTGCGTCGTTCTCACCGGCAGGCTGGGATGCACCACCAGCACGTTCGGGCCGGTCCCCATGATGCCGATCGCGGCGAAGCCTTTGATCGGGTCGTAAGGCAATTTGTAGAGCCACGGGTTCACCGCGTGGGCGAGCGAAATCACGCCCAGCGTGTAGCCGTCCGGCGGCGCCTTCGAGACGATTTCGGTGCCGACCACGCCGCCGGCGCCGGCGCGGTTGTCCACGATGACCTGCTTGCCGAGCTGCTCGCTGAGCTGGGTGCCGATCATGCGCCCGACCACGTCGTTGCTGCCGCCGGGAGGGAACGGGATGATCAGCCGCACCGGCCGGTTCGGGTAGTCCTGCGCCGCGACCGAGGTGGTCAGCGCGATAAGCAGACCGGCGGCCTGGATCGTGATCGAACGCAGTCTGGACATCTCGCTTCCTCCCATTCCAAGTCTTCGTGTCTTACAGGTCTTCGTGTCTTACAAGTCTTCGCTTCTTACTAGCCCCTGCGTCCGAGCACTAGCGGATCGACAGCTCCAGCGTCGTCATCGTGTCGATGTCGTCGCCGAACCAGGCCTTGATGGCGTCCTCGCGCTTGGCGAGATAATGCGGCTGCCCGTCCTTCAGGACCATCGGTATATCATGCCCGGGTATCACAATATTGCCAGGGCGGCTGCGCCACAGGGTCCAAATTGCCGCAACGGTGGCCGAACTGACCGCCGGATCGTAGGTCATGTCGGTGCGCCCGCACAGGAACTCGGCGCGGTTCTTGGCCGCGTCCCCGGTGAAGATCACGTCGTACTGGCTGCCCTTGACCACGTAGATCAGGTGACCCGGGGTGTGGCCCGGCATGATGTGACCGGTGATGCCCGGCATCACCTCCTCGCCGTCGGCTGCGGCGTGGAGCGTCTTCCAGCCCTGCAACTCCCGGACGTGCAACTCGGGGACCGGCGTGCGGCCCCACGGCTCCTTCGCAGCCCAGGCCAGTTCTTCCCGGCCGATCACGATCCGCGCGTGCTGGAACGTGGTCCAGTTCAGGATGTGGTCGTAATGCGCGTGGGACAGCAGCAGGTCGGTGACGTCCTCGGGTTCGAGGCCGCGCTCCTTCAGCTTGTGGATGAGATGGCGGCGCACGCCCATGCCGCCGGTGTCGAACATGGCGACGCGGCCATGCCCGCGCAGCAGCACGATGGTGCTCCAGCCCAATCCGCCGTGGCACACGGTCTTGCCCGGATAGCCGATCACCATCACGTCGATGTCGTAGCCGCTCACCTTGTCGTTGATTTTCATGTTCATGTCCTCAAGAGATCGGCTGGTCCGAAACCACCAGCGGCTGCACGCCGGCCTTCTTCGCTTCGTCCTGCAAGGCGGCCACTTCGCTTGCCGCGTAGGGAATGCCGCGCTTGCGGCGTTCCTCTTCGATCCGGTCCTCGGGCTCGCCCGGCAACAGGACCTCGGCATGGCCGTCGGCTGGGGGCGCCGCGCGCACCCGCTCGATCAGGGTGCCGATGCGGGCGCGGTAGTCGTCCTCGCTGACGAACAGGTTCGGCTTCATCGCCAGGAAGAAATGGCCGACGTCCTGGGCGCGGTCGTACGCCTTGTACTGGTCGCCGACGTCGCCGCCGAAATTCGCGCCCGAGATGACGCCGCCGAAGATGTCCATGAACATGGAAATCCCGGAGCCCTTGTGCTCGCCGATCGGCAGCACCACGCCGCCGTCGAGCGCGGCCTTGGGATCGGTGGTCGGCTTGCCCTGCGCGTCGAGCGCGTAACCGAGCGGGATGGTCTCGCCGCGCCGTTCGGCGCGCCTGATCTTGCCGCGCGCCGCGACCGCGGGCGACATGTCGAGAATGATCGGGCGGTGCTTGCCGCCTGGCGCCGCCATGCAGAACGGATTGGTACCGAGCAGCATCGACTTGGCGCCCCACGGCGGCATCGCAGGCGACGCATTGGAGAACACCATCGCCATCATGCCGGCTTCGACGGCGGGAAGGGCGTAGGACGCCGCCATCCCGAAGTGCGTGCTGCGCTTCACCGATACGATGCCGATGCCGTATTCGCGCGCCATGTCGATGGCTTCCTGCATGGCGCGGAGTCCGATCACGAAGCCGAAACCGTTCTCGCCGTCGAGCGTCGCTGCGACCGGCGTGACGCGCTTGGGCTCCAACTTGGGATTCGGATTGATCAGTTTGGCACGCAGCCGGTCGAGATAGACCGGCAGCCGGCACAGCCCATGCGTATCGACGCCGCGCAAATCGGCATGGACGAGACAGTTCGCGACAATCGCAGCGTGCGCGTCCGGCACGCCGTTGGCCGACAGCACCGAGCGCGCGAATGCATCCGCAGCCAAAGCGCTGGCATAGACGCGGCCGGTGTTGGATTTCTTAGGTCCGGCCATCAGAGCTTGATGTCTTTGATCTGCTTGGCGCGCTGAGTGGCTGCGCCGAGCAGGAAGGCGAGGTCGGTGCCGCTCGATACGTAGCGCGCACCCAGGCGGACATATTCGGCGATCAGGTCTGGCCGCGATGCCAGGCCGCCGACGCCGCAATGCTTGCCGTGCTTGCGGCACACCTCGATGGTGCGGCTGTAGATTTCGCGCACCTTGGGGTGGTCGTATTGGCCGGTCAGGCCCATGTCGCCGAGCATGTCGTTGAGGCCGACCAGCACCACGTCGACGCCCTCGACCGCCGCGATCTCGTCGGCGCGCTCCAGCGAGACGGCGGACTCGAACTGCACGATCACCATGGTGGCATCGTTGATCGCATCGCAGGTCTCGGCGGCGGGAAACGAGCGATACTGCAACTGCGGGAACAGGCCGGTGTTGGAGCGCCCGCCCTGCGGCGGCAGCTTGGCCGCGCGAACCACGGCGCGGGCTTCGTCGGCGGAGCGCACGTTCGGCGCGATGATGCCCATGGCGCCGGCGTCGAGCACCCGGGAGATGTATTCCGGCGTGTTGGCCGGCACCCGCACGGCCGGCATGATGCCGGCGTCCTGCGCCGCCATGCAGATCTGTCCGGTGGCATCCATCGTCAAGGGCGAGTGCTCCAGATCGATGTAGAGCATGTCAAAGCCCGCGGTCTTGGCGATCCGCGCGATTTCGATGCCGCGGGTCAGCCGCACGGTCATCGAGACCGCGACCTCGCCGCGCGCCAGCATGTCCTTGACGTTGTTCCGCAGAATGTCGCTGGCCGGCACGGCGTTCCTCGTTGGCGTTGCTTATGGGCCGGAGTTATACTGCTTTTGTACGGAACGGGACGCCTTACCCGCGAGCAGGGACTATCCATGAACTACGCAACCGACTTCAAGTCAGTCAAAGACCAGGTTTCGTCCGAGGAATGGCAGGCCCGCGTGGAACTCGCCGCCTGCTACCGGCTGGTGGATAGCTACGAGATGACCGACCTGATCTACAACCACATCACGGCGCGCATCCCGGGCACCGAACACCTGCTGATCAACCTGTACGGCCTGCTTTACAAGGAGATCACCGCGTCGAGCCTGGTGAAGATCGACGTCGAGGGCAACATTATCTCCAAGCCCGACACCGACTACGGCATCAACAAGTCCGGCTACGTGATCCACGGCGCCATCCATACGGCGCGGCCGGAGGTGACGTGCGTGCTGCACACCCACACCCGTGCGGGCGTCGCGGTATCGGCGATGGGCTGCGGCCTGCTGCCGCTGTCGCAGACCTCGATCCGCTTCCACAACCACATCGGCTATCACGACTTCGAGGGCCCGGCGGTCGATCTCGACGAGCGCGAGCGTATCGTCGAGGATCTGGGCGCGCACAACGCCCTGATCATGCGCAATCATGGGCTGCTGACCTGCGGCCCGTCGGTGCCCGAGGCGTTCAACCTGATGTATCAGCTTGAGCAGTCCTGCCGCTCCCAGGTCGATGCGATGGCGGCGCGCACCGAGTTGAATGTGCCAGGGGAGAATGTGCTGGCGCACACCGCGCACCTCTATCAGCCTGGCACGCGGCGGCCTTACGGCGTGCTGGAGTGGCCGTCGATGCTGCGCCGCCTGGACGCCGAACAGCAAAGCTCGGGCTATCCGCCGTATTGGCATTGAGCGGATGAAAGCCGCCGCGTTCGAATATTCACGGCCCGCCACGCTGGACGAGGCCTGCGCGCTGCTGGCGGC
Source organism: Hyphomicrobiales bacterium (assembly GCA_021730985.1). GTDB lineage: Bacteria > Pseudomonadota > Alphaproteobacteria > Rhizobiales > Xanthobacteraceae > Z2-YC6860. The sequence continues at coordinate 44,459 of JAKFYI010000017.1, forward strand.
CGACGATGGCGCGCGGCTGGTGGCCGGCGGGCAGACGCTGGTGCCGCTGATGGCGATGCGGCTCGCCCGCCCGTCGCGGCTGATCGACATCGCGCGCATTCCGGGACTGGCTTATATCCGCGACGATGGCCACGAAATCACGATCGGCGCCACCACCAAGCAATGCGTGGTCGAGAACGACGAAATCGTCCGCAGCAAACTGCCGTTGCTCGCCAAGGTGATGCCGCACGTCGGGCACACCCCGACGCGAGCGCGAGGCACCCTTGGCGGCACGATTGCCAACGCCGATCCTGCGGCGGAGATCGTGCTGGTCGCGGTGACGCTCGGCGCGACCATCGCCTGGCGTGAGGGCGGCAAGGACAGCGAAGTTGACGTCAGCGAGTTCGTGATCGGTCCGATGGTGACGTCGCTGCCACAGGCAGCCTGCCTGACCGCGGTGCGGTTTCCAGTGTGGCCGGAGCGCAGGGTCGGCGTCGGATTCCACGAGGTCAATGCGCGCAGCAGCGACTTCGCGTTCGTCTCAGCAGCTGCGCAGGTGACGCTCGACGACGATGGCCGTTGCGCCCGGGTGGCGCTCGGCATTGGCGCCGCCACCGCCTATCCCCTTCGAATCGACGCCGGCGCGCTGACCGGCAGCCGTGCCGAGGCGCAACGCGTCCACGATGTGGTTGATGCGGCGCTCGCCGATATCGAGGCGATGGACGACCTGCATGCCAGCGCGGCCTATCGCAAACGCGCGGCCCGCACGCTTGCCGCGCGCGCCGTCGCGGATGCCTACAAGGACGCACACAGGGCGGACCATGCGCGTCGAGCTTGAAGTCAACAAACAAAAGCACGCGCTTGAGGTCGAGCCGCGCACCACGCTGCTCGACTGCCTGCGCGACAAGCTGCTGCTGACGGGCGCGCACGCCGGCTGCGAGCATGGTGTGTGCGGCGCCTGCACGGTGCTGATCGACGGTCAG
>JAKFYI010000042.1 GCA_021730985.1 Hyphomicrobiales bacterium
ATGACCGAGGTTGATGTCGGCTTGGCCGGTGGCGTCAGCCATGTGCGGCGGTTCTTCAGAGAGTCTGACGCGCGGTTGCTGATCTATACGGCGCGACGGATGAGTGGTCCCGAGCTTTACCGGATGGGCGTGGTTTCGGCCTGCGTTTCGGCCGATGCGCTTCTCGATACCGCGCATGGCATCGCTCGCGAAATCGCAAGCAAGAGTCCGCTTGCGATTAAGGCGGCAAAACGATCCTTCAACGTTACGGAGGATATGACCTTGCGCGACGCCTATCGCTTTGAACAGTCCCAAACGGTAGCGCTTGCTTCGACGGAAGATACAAAGGAAGCGCTGCGAGCATTTGCCGAAAAGCGCAAGCCTATTTTCACAGGCAGATAGCTGCGAAGCGTCTCGTCAGGCGCGCGCTCGGAAATTCAACGTGGAGAAAGCCGACATGACATCTACGATGAAGCGATACCGGCGACGAGTGATTGCGTACTTGCTGTCATGCGGCGTGGCCGGCGGCTTGGCGATCTGCGGTGCCCACGCCCAGACATTTCCGGATCGTCCTCTGCGTATCATCGTGCCGTTTGCGGCCGGCGGCCCCAACGATGTCGCGGCCCGCCTGGTCGCCGAGGCGCTGCGACCGCACCTTGGCCAGTCCGTCGTGGTCGAGAACCGCGGCGGCGCGGGCGGGCTCATTGGCACCGAAGCAGTGGCAGGTGCGGCACCTGACGGCTACACGCTGCTTTTTGGAACCATCGGCCCACTGGTCCTAAGCCCAAGCGCCAACGCGTCACGCTACGACCCGGCCAAGGATTTTACCCCTATCGGTCAGGTCTATCGCTCGGCCCAGGTTTTTTCAGCCAATCCAGCGCTGGGCAAGAAGACCGTACCCGAATTCTTGTCTTATGCCCGGGACAATCCAGGTAAGGCCACGATCGGGACTGCAGGAATCGGAACGCTGCCGCACTTGACGACTGAGCTGCTCAAACGCGATGCGGCGGTAAACGTCACGCACGTTCCCTACCGCGGCACCAATGCCGCGCTGGCCGATTTGATTGGTGGCCAGATCGATGCCATTTTCGGCGAGGTTTCGGTGATGGCTCCAAACGTACAGTCTGGAAAGGCCGTTGCACTGGCCATCACTTCGCCGGAACGCTCAAGGCTCTTGCCCTCAGTCCCGACCATGAGCGAAGTCGGCATTCCGGCGCTGACCATCGAAAGCTGGGGCGGGCTGCTCGCTCCGGCGCGCGTGCCGGCGGACGTGCTGATACATCTGGAACAGGCGCTGCAGAAGGCCTTGCGTGAGCCGTCATTCCGCAACGCCGCGGAGAAGCAGGGCTGGGGCCAAGTCACGGGTTCACGCAAGGAATTCGCCGAACTGCTCGCGAGCGAGACGACCAAATGGAGCCCAATTGTCAGGTCGCCCGGCTTTCAACTCAACTGAGCGATTGGCAGCACGCGCAGCCGGACGATGAAGGCTGCTGGGCCGACGTGTTGCGCGATCCCGCCGTCAGCGCGTCGCGCCTACCACTTTAGGACCCGTTCGGATCAAAAGCGGACGCGTGCGTATTGGATCGCAGCTAAATTTTCGGGGGACTTACCAGGCTGGCGGGCGTGTTGATCCCCGACCTCGATAGGGCTCCGATAGCCAAGCGCTGAATGAGCCTGCGTGCGTTGCCTAACGGGAACCTAGCCGTTCGATGACGCCCAGCTTTTCAGCGAGAGCGTCAAGCTCGGCAACAAGCAGCCGTCCGAGCGGTACGCCGTCGCGGCGGCGTTCGGCTTCCCGTCGAAACTCGATCTCTCCGGGAATGAATATTTCCGCAACGCCGTCGGCGCGTTCCGATAACTTTATTTGTGCGATGAATTCATCCATCCGCGCCTTGAAGACCTCGAGGGGCAGGAATCGTGTGATGTCCACCGCGATTGCGAAGTGTCCGAGGCCCTGGTTCGAGCTCCGATCCGGGTCCATGAGATCCCGGAGTTCGTTTCCGATTGCACCACCCGTCAAGACACCCGCGAGTATCTCGACCAGCATGATGATGCCCCATCCCTTGTGCTCGCCGATCGGCACGATCCAGCCACCATCCAGAATTGCGCGTGGATCGTCGGTGGGCCTACCCGTGCTATCGACGCCGACGCCGTGGGACACTTTGCGCCCGTTCGCGGCGGCATAGAGCAGCTTTCCGCGAGAAGAGGCACCCAGCGCAGCATCGATGACGAAGGGGTACCGGTCCCCGGCAGGGGCCGCCGCGGTGATCGGCAGAGGCCCGGTCAGGTTGGAACGACCGCCCCACACCGGCATCACCGGACCGCAATTTGTGAAGATCAGCCCGATCATTCCTGCCGCGACCGCGCGCAAAACATAAGGCGCACCCTCGCCGAAGTGATTGCTGTTGAGCACGCCGCAGGCCCCGATGCCGCCGTGCCGTGCCTTCTCGATCGCCACGTCCATCGCCCGCGCCGCAAAAACCTGCCCGAGCCCATTTTTTGCATCGATCACTTGGACGCTGGGGGCGTCGCGCAAAACCTGCCCCGAACTGCCGGCGCTGAAGCCGCCTTCCAGAATCTTCGCAATGTAGATGGGCATGCGGACCGCGCCGTGCGAATGCATACCGCGAAGATCGGCGCTGGCCAGCGCCGTGGCTACGATGCCGGCCTCCGCGGAATTCAATCCTGCTGCGGAGAAGGCAGCGCACAGAAAGTCGACCAGTTTCTCTTCCGATATCAGGACATCTTCTGCTACCGACATCGATCTGGACCAGCCAAGACAACGGCCACGTCGTGGATCTTCACGCGGATGCCGCGACCGTGCGAAGCCAGAAACCGTGCACCTTTGAACATCGTCGACGCAAGCTCAACGGTTCTCATTCGGTCATGATTTTCGCACTGGCGATGATTTCCCGATAGCGCTCGATCTCTTGCTTGATAAACCCCGGGCTGGTCTGGGGTTAGAACTGTGTGGCGGCGCCAATCCGTCTTCCGTCGGCATCAAACAGATAGAGCCGGCGCGGGTCGAAGGAGAGCGTGATGCGCGCGCCGCTCTTGACGTCCGCCATCTCAAGGCCTTCGCTTACCGCAATAAACGCCCGCTCGGTACCGTCGTCGAAATACAGCAATGTATCTTTGCCGAGTGGCTCGACCAGCCGCACCGGGAGCTCGATCTCACCCTTGCCGCCGAAAGCGACGCCCACATGCTCCGGGCGGATGCCGAACGTGGCCGCGCCCCGTTTGGATTTCTTGAAGTGCTCAGGCAACGCGAAGTCAAAGTGCGTCGAGCGAAATCGCACCACGTCGGTGTCGCCAACGACCTCGCCGGCGACCAAGTTCATCGACGGAGAGCCGAAGAAGTCGGCGACGAAGTAGCTGATCGGCTCGGAGTAGATATCCATGGGTGATCCGACCTGCTCGATTTCGCCCGATCGCATGACAACAATTCGGTCGGCGAGCGTCATCGCCTCTTCCTGGTCATGAGTGACAAAAATGAAGGTGCGCTTAAGCTCCTCCTGAAGTCGTCCGCACTCGGCGCGCAGTTCACGCCGAAGCTTGGCATCGAGGCTCGACAGCGGTTCGTCGAGCAGAAAGGTAGACGGATTGGTCACCAGGGTGCGGGCAAGCGCGACACGCTGCGATTCGCCGCCTGAGCATTGCGCGGGCATCTTATCGAGGAGGTGCGTGATGTGCATCATTTCGGCGACCTCGCGCACGCGCTGGATGCGCTCCGGCGCAGGAACGTCTTTCATCCGCAGCCCAAACTCGATGTTCTGCGCGATGCTCTTATGTGGGAAAAGCGCGTGACTTTGGAAAACCATACCGAGCCCACGGTCGCGCGGCTCGAGATCGTTGACGATGCGGCCGTCAATCCGGATTTCTCCGGACGTGGGGTCCTCGAAGCCGGCGATCATCCTCAGCGTTGTCGTTTTTCCGCAGCCGGAAGGCCCGACAAAAACAACGAATTCTCCATCCTCAATAGTGATGTTGATATCTTTCACTGCCCTAACGGACCCGAACGACTTGTTCAGATCGCACAGCTCGATGCGCGCCACGCTTATCTCCTTACCATGCCGAAGCTAAAGCCGCGCGCGAGGTGCTTGCGGATGATGAGGCCGACGATCATCAGCGGCACCGTAATGCCAACCGCGAGCGCAGCCTGACGCCCGTAAACCTTGCCCTCCGTTGTGCCCTGATATTTCGATAGTTCCACCGGCAGTGTCGCGACGTTGGTCTTGCTCAGGATCAGTGCGAGCAAGTACTCACTCCAGGTCAAGATGAGGATGAACAGGAACGTAGCCACCAGCCCCGATCGGATCAGCGGTAGAACGACTTCGAAGATCGTGCGCCACCGCGACGCGCCGAGAATCTCCGCTGCCTGCTCGATCTCCCGCGGCACCTCGTCGATAAAACTCTTTGTCATCCACACTGCATAGGGCAAGTTAGTGAGGAAGTAGATCAGGATCAGCCCGAACATCGTGTCGAGCAGGCCGAGCGCCGAATAGTAGAGCGAGAGCGGTGCGACAACGACAATTGGCGGGATCATGCGCAGCATCAAAAGCTGGAACATGCGGGCTTCCGACAGGATCTTATAACGCGAAACTCCGTAAGCGATTACGGCGCCAAACACTACGGCGAGCAGCGTGGACGTGGTGGCAATGATGGTGGAATTGAGCAGTGACACCAGCGGCGTCTGCGACGAGATCGCGTATTGGGTCGAGGCATATTCCTGCGCGCCCAGCCAGACGTTGAGGTAGTTGGAGAGCGTCGGCGGATCGGGGAAATAGACCGGCGGCCACGCGAACCACTGTGTATCGATCTTGAACGAGGTCGAGATCATCCAATAGATCGGGAAGAACGCGACGATCGCCCATATCGTGAGCACCGTGTAGCGTATGATCGCGGTGATGCGGCGGCTCCGAGATTTCGTCATTTCCGCCCCGCTAGTCCGCCGCTTCGGTCTTGCTGCTGTACATCGCGTCGAGCGCGCGCTTCTCGCGCCGTAACAGCTGGATCGCCAACAGCACAATGACGACCATTAGGATCATCGCCACGTAGGAGAGCGCAGCGCCCTTAGAGATTTGGAAGTACTGCCAGGTGGTTAGGAAGATATAGACTGGGATGGTTTCCGTCGAACTGCCGGGGCCGCCCTGAAACAGCGCCCAGGTTTTTGGGAACTCCGCCATCGCTTCCAGGAACCGCAGCACCAGGGCGAGTAAGATCACCGGCCGCAGCAGCGGGAGCTGCACTTCCCAGAAAATGCGCCAGCGCGAGGCGCCGAGAATCTGCGCCGCCTCGATCGGCTCGCGTGGGATCGAACTCAGGCCCGCCAGCATGATGATGAAGGAGAAGGGGGTCCAATTCCAAATTTCGAGGAGCGTCACGGCCGGCATCGCGACCTTCGGATCGGTGAGCCACGCCGGCTTGAAGTCGACACCGAGCAGCCGGCTGATCACATCGTTCACCGGGCCGCTTTGATAAAGCAGCATCTCGGCCGTATAGGCGACGACGATCGGTACGGTGAGCATCGGCAGGATAAAGATGATGTAATAGATGGCGCTGCCGCGGAACGGCTCGTACATCAGATAAGCGAGCGCAAAGCCGATCACAAAGCAGCCGATCGTGGAGCCCATCGCAAAGCCAAGCGAGCGCACGATCGCCCAGCCGAACCGCTCGTCCGTCAGCACCTCCTTGAACAAGTCGATCCCGACGAACTCGGCCTCCCACCAGGAGCCGAGATAGACGGTCCATTCGTGGAACGAGAAGTAAAGCTGCAGCAACAGCACTGGGGTCAGCACAAGGCTGAACAACAAGATCAGCGGCGCGCGGATCGACCACTTGAAGCGGTTGAGGGCGCGCGAGCGAGATATTTCGCGGGCGGAATGCCGTGGAGCGACTCTTGCGGGCGGGGCTGTGGCAACCGCCATTTCATGACCTCGTTTGCTGGCAGCAAGTGGTCCAGGTGGAAATAATTTCCAACCTCGGAGCGAAGCGCGCACGCACCTCGCGTAGCGCGGCAAGAAGAAGTCCGGCGAAGATGGGCCCCGGGCACGGTTGACCCCTCCCGATACGGGGAGAGGCCAGACGCGATGCGGCCGATCACGCCGGCCTGTCGCGCTTGGGCATCAGCGCCTTGTAACTCGCCAGCTCTTCCTTGAGCTTGCGCTGGCCGATGCGTCGAACGATCGCCGCCCACTCGTTTTCGGTCTTCGTGAGCACGTCCTTGGCGGGGAGCTGGCCAACGTAAGCCTCCGAGAGATTCTTGCCGAGCGTGTCCTGGAACTCGAGATAGCCGGTAAGATAAACCGGTGGCGACACCACCTGGAAGTTTGCCTCGATAGCCTTGATGCCTGCCGCGCTGTAGGACTTGATGACTGGCTCCGCTGTCATGTGCGCCTTGGCCCAGGCGTCATGGAATGTATTGACGCGATCCGACACAATCGGAATCGAGTTCTTGCCGGAGGCGAGCCAAAGCGCCAGGTAAGCGGCCTGCGCCTTGCGCGGGCTGTACTTGTTGATCAGCAGCGCCGCGAGCGGCGATGAGATCGAGCGGTGAATGCGCTTGCCGCTGAAATCCGAGCCCGGCACGAGCCCATAGAGCCACTTGCCGGCGGTCTTCGACTTCTCGGGATTCTCGTTGAGCTTGGCGGTGCCGTCCCAGTACTGACAGGCCACGACGTTACCGCCGGCGATACGAGGGATCATCTGCGGCGTGCCCCAGCCGCCGGATTCCGGATGCGCCACTTTCTTCTCGCGCAGATAGGTTTCGACCGCGTATTGCCCGGCTGGCGTATTGAGCGTCGGCTTCATCTCGTCGTCGAACGGAAAGCCTCCGGCAGAGTACAGCATCATGTACCACCAGGTCGGACCGTTGGCGCGGTTGCGCAGGCTGCCCGAGCCGTACAGATCCTTCGACGGATCCATCAGGGTTTCCTGGATCTGATATTCTTCTTCCCAGGTCTCCGGAAACTTCAGTTCCTTGCCATATTTGTCGGCGTACTTCTTCTTATTGTCGGGGTTCTCGATCAAGTCCTTGCGCACGTACTGGATGTGCACGTTGCCATCGGTCGGGATGCCATAGGTGTTGCCCTTGAAGGTCATGAAGGTCGCATAGTCGGCGACCGCATCGATCTTGAAATCGGCCTTCTTCATATACTCGTCCAGCGGCTCCAGATAACCTGCCGAGGCGAGCGATGGGATCATGTTGGAGTCGATATGGATGAAGTCGAACTGCGGCGAACGCGACAGCGCCTCCGCCATCGCCCGCTGCGGCGTGTCGAAGATGGAGATGTCCTGCACGGCGCCAACACCGATACCAGTCGCCTTCTTGAAGTCCGCGATCACAGGCTGCATTGGCACGAGGTAGGGCGACCATATGATGCCGGTCACGTCCGTGGGGGTCAGTCCCTTGGCCGCGGCGATGACGCGCTCCTCCGGCGTGCTCTGGGCCAACGCCTGCGAGAACTTGCTGAACGGCATGAGATTCAAGATGGTGAGGCCGAGTCCGCCTTCGGCGAACACCCGCCGCGTAATTCTTGCTACAGTCATGGCTTCCCTCCCCAAGAGTCGTTGTTGGAGTGTCGTCGCCTGATTGCCGCAGCTTCGTTCAATGTTCACGGTGCAGCGAAATACGAAGGTCTGGGACTCTTCGTCCCCGCTGTCACGCGCCGTAGCCGTGCAAGCCAACGCACTCACGAACAAGCTTATGCGTTGAGAGTTCTGCGAACAATACCTCGGAACGACGTTTCGTCATCCAGTGGGCAGAGTTACGCCGTTGCCGTGCTCGGTATCCCGGCAGTCTTGTTGCTCGGCACTTCAATGGTTAGCCCGGACGGGTGCCGTCGGGATCGCGCGCACATCAACGTCGTGCGTGCCGCGCCCATACGGTTCAGCTTGCCAGCTGGTCCCGCATCCAATCCGCTTCCAAGGGAAGCGATAGCCGTGACGGACCGCCGTGCCCCTTGCCCGGAAACGTGACGATCTCAACCGGCCCTTTGACGCGCTCCTTTAGGATCGCGGATTCCGTGGTCGGCATCGTCTCGTCGTCGGCCGAGCAGACCGTCAGGATCGGGAAATCCACATCGCCAGCAACGTGCTCCAGCGTGAGTTCCTCCCGGCAGAGCCGTTCCCCATCCTCGAGCGTCCTGCCACCCACAAAATTGCACATCTCCAGCCGATGCGAGACCAGTGTGTGGGCGAAAGCCTGCTCAAAATAATTTCCGACGGCGAACGCACCGGGGTGCGCCACCACCGCCCTGAACCGCTTGTCCTTGGCCGCCGCATGCATCGCGAGCAACGAGCCTGTGGCGCGGCCATAGATGCCGATGCGCTTGCCATCGACCCGGCTGTCCTGCGCGGCCCAGTCCGCGACTGCGCTCAGCGCCCGGTCGTAGGCGTCCACCCGGCATGGGCGACCGGTCCTTGCGTAGAATTCACCCTGTCCGGGCCCGTCGAAACCGACCGTCGCCATGCCGCGGGCCAGGTAATATTCCGAAACCGCATGCATGTTGATCATGTTGGAGTTTGCACCGCCGATCAGAGCGACGCAGGGCGGGCGCTGCACCCCCGCCGGCAAGCGAAGGAACGGACGCAGCGTCGTACCGTCGTATGGAATTTCCACCGGAGCCGAGGGCGGGGAGAACAGCGGCGCAGCCTCCCAATAGATTTCGGCCGCGCGCAACATCGAATGCTTTGTTTCCGGCAGCAGCCGGCCGATATCGTGATGCATGTAGCCGGCGGTGTGATAACAGGCGGCTGCGGTGAAGATCATCTGCGCGGCGGTTTCGCGATATCCTTTTGCCAGCGCCTTGCGCCCGCGCTCCAGGTACTGATCGCCAGCCTTGAACCATTGCGTCGGCCAGTCCCGATAACCGCCGCGATAGAAGCTGTCACAGCTTGCAATGATGCGATCGACCTCCGAGAGCTCAAGTCCGAGCGGGATGGCGCGGCCATGCGGCAGGTGGTGGACGTAACGCAGGGTCGCGACACCACCCTGAGTCTTCCACATCGCGTTGACGCGAGCGTAGCCATCCTGCACCAGGCGGCGGTCAGCCAAAGTCTCGGCGGATTCGTTTTCCGTCTTGTCCATCGCGTTCATGCTAAGCCTATTGCGGCTTGATGCCAGCGGCTGTGATCGCGTCGGACCATCGGCGAATATCCTTTTGCAAGTATGCTTCGAACTCCTTCGGTCCCATGACGATCGGGTCGCCGCCATTGTTCTTGATCTTCGACTGCAAGTCCTGCGACGCGACTGCTCCGGTCGCCGCCGCCGCGAGACGATCGACAATGTCTTGAGGCGTCCCGGCCGGCGCGAATAAGCCATTCCACATCGTCACTTCGTAACCTGCAAGACCGGCCTCCGACATCGTCGGGACATCCGGCGCGAGCGAGGCGCGGCTTCCGCCGGTGAAAGCAATCGCCTTGAGCTTGCCCGCCTGCACCTGCGGCATCACGGTCGATGCAGGGGCGAACATCGCATGGGTCCGGCCGCCGATCACGTCAGTGATTCCTTCCATCGAGCCCTTGTAGAAAATGGTCGCCACCTTAACGCCCGCCTGCTTCGACAGCATCTCCACCGCAAGGTGATTGGCGGTGCCCGATCCGGTGGATGCGAAATTCAGAACACCGGGGTTGTTCTTCGCGTAGGCAAGAAGTTCCTTGAGATTCGTCACGGGCAGCGACGGCGTCACCGCCAGAATGAATGCGCTGGATGCGATCATCGCCACCGGTTGAAAATCCTTCACGATGTCGAACTGGAGATCCTTGAATAGGCTGACGTTCATTGCGTTCGAGTTGGTCGACAACAGCAACGTGTAACCGTCCTTGGGGGAGCGGGCCACGGTCTGTGTCGCGATGTTGGTCGCGGCGCCCGGCCGATTCTCGATCACGAATGATTCCTTCAACTCGGCCCGAAGGCTGTCGCCGATCAGCCGCGCCGACAGATCGGTGAAGCTTCCGGCAGGCATGCCAACGATGATTTTGACCGGCTTGTTCGGATAGGTCTCCTGCGCGCTCGCGCCCACCATGCAGACCGCCGCGGCCAAGGCACCCACGATGGCGGCGGCGCCTCGCCGGCGCGGACCCCGGAGCATGGAAACTTCAGTCATGGCCACCTCCCGATCATCGATCTTTTGTTTCGCTCAACCTATCGGAGCCCGCGCTCAAGGCGCGAGCTGCGGCATAATTCTAATCGCATTGTCCCGTTCGATGGCCCGAAGATCGCCGGCACCGAAGCCGTAAGCCTTCAGGCCTTCGACATTTTCGACGCAGCCACGGAACGGGAAGTCTGTGCCGTACATGACCTGCGAAACCGAAACGAGTTGCAGCAGGGACGACAGCGCGTAGGCATTGGCCGAGAAGCCGGTGTCGTAGAAGAACCGCTTGAGCTCGTGCAGCGGTCCGTTCGGCATCTGCGCAACCAAGTCCTTCTTCACGCCGGCCCACCACGTCATCCGTTCGGTGAGGAACGGCATCGTGCCGCCCGCATGTGCGAAAATGAACCGGATATCCGGACAGCGATGCGCGGTGCCGGTCAGCATCAGACTCGCGATGGTGCGCGTCGTATCGGTGGCAAATTCGATCAAATGGTCCGGCACGTCCGCCATCAGATTGCGGCAGCAGTGCGGACACGTCGGATGCACGTAAACCACCGCTTTGCGCCGGTTGAGTTCGTCCATCACCGGCGCAAAAGCGTGATCGCCCAGCCATTGCTGGTTGACGCTGGTCATCAGGCCAACGCCGTCCGCCTTGAGAACGTCGAACGCATATTCGATCTCAGCCAGACTGCCAGCGACATCCGGCAGCGGCAAAGCGGCAAACGCCCCGAACCGGCCGGGATGGTCTGCTGAAATTCGCGCCGCATACTCATTGCTCTCGCGCGCCAGGGCGCGTGCCGCAGCGTTGTCGCCGTACCATACTCCCGGTGGAGCAACCGAAGTCATCGCAGTGCGCACGCCAGCACGGTCCATTTCATCAAGCGAGCGCGCCGGCGACCAATCGATCAATGGCTGCTGCCCGGTCTGACGAGCCTTGATCTCGGCGACGAACGCCGGCGACGCATAATGATGATGAACATCGATCCGGAACGGTTGGGTTGACTGCGCCAACTTCTCATCTCCGTGGCTACGGCTGTGTCGGAGCAAGAAACGCGGTCATGGGGCCAAGTGCAAGCCCAAACGGGCGACGACCATCGATGATGTCAATCCTATTGATGGAGATTCGCCATTGTCGCCACTATGTCGGCAATCGTAACGTGACCGAGAACACCCAAGCGGCTCGCAATGCCGCGCTCATCGACCAAGGGCAGGAAAACCGCCATGACCGCCAGTCGCAGATTGCTTTCCATCGGCATCATCGCCGCGACCCTGGCGGGCGTCGTGCCGGCCGCCGCGCAGTCCTATCCATCGCGCCCAATCCGCCTGATCGTGGGCTTTGCCGCGGGCGGCCCGACCGACGTGCTGGCGCGCATCATCGGCGGCAAAATGAGTGAGATACTCGGCCAGCAGGTCGTGATCGAGAACCGCACCGGCGCGTCGGGCAACATCGCGACGCAATTCGTCGTGCGCGCGCCGAACGACGGCTACACCATCCTGATGGGTGCCAACAGCAACGCGGTCAACGAGAGCCTGTTCAAGAACCTCGGCTTCAACTTTGCCAAGGACCTAGTTCCGGTCGCGCCGCTCGCCGAGGCGCCGACCGTGCTGGTCGTGCATCCCTCGCTCGAGGTGAAGTCGGTCAGGGACTTGATCAACCTCGCCAAGGCCAAGCCGGGCGAGATCATGTACGCGACCGCCGGCAAGGGTACGACGACACACCTCGCGGGCGAACTCTTCAATCTGATGGCCGACGTCAAGCTCACCGCGGTGCCGTACAAGGGCAGCGGCGAGACCACCAAGGATCTGCTGTCAGGCCAGATCAAGGTGATGTTCTCGCCCGTGCCGCCGGTCAAGGCGCTGATCGAGGACGGCAAGCTGCGCGGCGTCGCTTCAACCGGTCCGCGCCGCTCGGCGGTGGTGCCGAACCTGCCGACGGTCGCCGAAGAGGGACTGAAGGACTTCGACATGCGGATGTGGTTCGGCCTGATGGCCCCGGTCGGCACGTCGGACGACATCGTGGACAAATTGTCGAAGGCAGCCGCCGACGCGGTGAAGTCCGACAGCGTAAAGGACGCGCTCGCCAAGCAAGGCTACGATCCGCTCACCGGCAGCCGCCAGCAGTTCGGCGCTTTCATCAAGGACGAGATCGAAAAATGGGGCAAGGTCGTCGCGACCTTCGGACCCATCGAGCAGTAGCAGCGAAAGGCAGGCCATGGATCAGGTCACCGAACGGCCCAAAACCCACGTTGAGCGTCGCGGCACCACAGAAACCCGCGACGGCATGGTGATCGACTGGGACGTCCCGATCCCGATGGACGATGGGCTCGTACTGCGCGCCGACATCTATCGTCCCGTGGTGGAGGGACGCTATCCGGTCATCCTCTCCTACGGGCCCTATGCGAAGTGGCTGCTGTTCAAGGACGGCTACTCGACCGCCTGGGACATCATGGTGAAGGAGCATCCGGACGTTCCCGCCGGCTCGACCAACAACTACCAGAGCTGGGAGGTGGTCGATCCGGAGAAGTGGGTGCCGGACGGCTACGTGATCGTGCGCGTCGATTCACGCGGCGCGGGACGCTCGCCCGGTTTCATCGACCCGTTCTCGCCGCGCGAGACGCTCGATATCTTTCATTGCGTCGAATGGGCCGCGGTGCAGCCGTGGAGCACCGGCAAGATCGGCATGGCGGGCATCTCCTACTACGCCATCAACCAATGGCAAGTGGCCGGGTTGCAGCCCCCGCACCTCGCGGCAATATGCATCTGGGAAGGAGCCGGCGACTGGTATCGCGACAAGAACCACCACGGCGGAATTCTCTGCTCGTTCCAGACCAACTGGTACGACATGCAGGTCAAGACCGTGCAGCATGGCCTCGGCACCAACGGTCCGGTGAGCAACATCAACGGCGATCTGGTGTGCGGCCCGGATACCTTGTCGCAACAGGAGCTTGAAAAATTCCGCTGCGACTTCGGCGGTGAGATCGCGGCGCATGCGTTCGATGATAGGTATCACCGCGATCATTCGGCCGACTGGGACAAGATCACGGTCCCGCTGCTGTCCTGCGGCAACTGGGGCGGCAACTCGCTTCATCTGCGCGGCAACATCGAAGGCTTCGTGCGTGCAGCATCGAAGCAGAAGTGGCTGGAAGTACACGGCGACCGCCACTGGACGCTGTTCTACACGGACTACGGCAACAACCTGCAGAAGCGCTTTTTCGGGCACTTCCTCAAGGGCGAGAGCACCGGCTGGGACAAGCAGCCGGCGGTCCAACTCCAGGTGCGTCATCCCGGCGAAAAATTCGTCGAGCGGCACGAAAGTGAGTGGCCGCTCGCCCGCACGAAATGGACGAAATTCCATCTCGACCCGGCCCGCAACGCGCTGACGCACGATCCCGTCGGCTCCGACACCACTGCGAGCTATGACGCGCTGGGCGACGGCCTGATGTTTCTTACGCCGCCGCTGGAGCAGGAAACCGAGATCACCGGACCGTCCACCGCCAAGCTGTTCGTATCGTCGTCCACCACCGATACGGACATCTTCCTGGTGGTCCAGGTGTTCGACCCGGATGGCAAGGAGGTCGTGTTCCACGGCGCGCTCGATCCGCACACGCCGATCGCACAGGGCTGGCTGCGGGCGTCGCACCGCAAGCTCGACCCGAAACTCAGCAAGCCTTACCGGCCCTACCACACCCACGACGAAAAACGGCCGCTCAAGCCCGGCGAGGTCGTGGAGCTCGACGTCGAGATCTGGCCCACTTGCCTGGTGATCCCGGCCGGCTACCGCATCGGCCTTTCGGTGCGCGGCAAGGACTACGTCTACAAGGGTGCGAGTGGCGGCCGCCTATCCAACATGAAAAATGAGTTCACCGGCTGCGGGCCGTTCCTGCATGACGATCCGCAGGACCGCCCGCCGGCGATCTATGGCGGCAAAACCACGCTTCACTTCGCCGCCAACCGCGACAATTTCGTGGTCTTGCCCATCGTTCCGGCGAAACGCTGACCGTTGCCGTTGCGGCGGCCGCGCGACGCCATCGGCGTGCCCAGTACGGCGTTGCGCAGGATCACGGCGAATGATTTTGCCGCCGCGGTCGGCTGACGGTCGCGGTTCCAGAGGATGCCGGGCGTTCGCATCGGCGTCGGGTTTTCGATCGGGATGATGCAGAGGTCCTTCACCTCGATCAGCGCCTGGCGGGAAATAATCGCGCCGACATCCATGCGGCGGACCAGCGCGAGCGCCGACGCGATCGGGTTCATCTCGACGACGATCACCGGCTCCGCGCCCACCGAACGAAACCATCCATCCAGCAGTTCGCGGGTGGTCGTGTCGTTGGTCGATAGCACGAGGTTCTGCCGGTGCAATTCCACCATCCTGATGCGCTTGCGTTGCGCCAACGGATGCGTGGGGGACACCACGAGTGCCATTTCATCATTGCACAGAGGCTCGAATGAAATCGCCGCGGCGCTGTTCGGCCGGTAGGCGATGCCGATATCGAACTCGCCGGCTTCAACGCCGCGGCCGACCGTCTCGGCGTTCTGCTCCTGCACGGTGACGCGCACCGAAGGATGCTTGCTGAAGAAAATGTCGATGCAGGTCGGCAGCAGGCTGACGTTGAACGTGTGGGTCACGCCGATGCGCAGACTGCCGCTCAACTGCTGGGCCGAGCCGCGAAGGCTCCGCAGTCCGTCGTCGATCGCCGAGAGCGCCAGCTTCACCTTGCCGAGCAATTGTTCGCCAGCCTCGGTGATCACAATACGCTTGCCGATACGATCGAACAGCCGGTGACCGATTTCGGTCTCGAGTTGCTTGATCTGATGCGATAGCGTCGACTGGGTGACGTGAACGGTCTCGGCCGCACGGGTGAAGTTGAGCTGCTCGGCCAACGCGGTGAAATAACGCAAATGACGCAGTTCCATGGTGCCTCACCCTGCCGGAGCCCGCACCCGGCGGTTACAACGCATCTATTGATGCCATCGATTGGTTCGATGGAAAAGTATCATTTTTCATGGACAACACCCGGGCCATAAGGTCGCGGTGGGGCTCTACGCGGGGCGGCCGGGCTATCCGCAGTTCGTCCACGTCGCAATCCACCGCGCTTTCAGAGCAGCCTGTCCGTCCGCCGTTTTTGGGAACGGCTATCGGTCGCATGCAGGGATCGGATCGCCGTGAAGGAACGTTTCGTTGAAGTCGCCACCGCCGACGGACGAATGGAAACGTTCGTCACGCACCCGCAGCAGGGCGGGCCGTTTCCTCCCGTGATCTTCTATATGGATGTCTGGGGCGTGCGCGAGGAGCTCTACGACCTGGCGCGCCGCGTCGCGACGGTCGGCTACTACGTCATGGTGCCGGACTTCTATTACCGCCAGGGCAAGATTCGCAGCACGTTCGTCAACGACAAGGGCGAACGCATCTCACTGGCCCGCCTCAGCAAGGAAGACCAGGCCAAGGTCCTCGAACCGGCAAACATGCTGGCCGACAGCATGGTCGTCGATGATACCGGCGCCATCCTGAAATTCCTTCGTGAGGGCGGCGATCCGGTGAAGCCGCAAGCCGTCGGCTCGATCGGCTACTGCATGGGCGGCCGCCATGTGATGCAGGCCGCCGTGAAGCACCCGGAGTTCAAAGCCACGGCGAGCCTGCACGGGACGACGCTGATCTCGGACCGGCCGGACTCCCCTCACCTCGGCGTCGCGAAATTGCAGGGCGAGCTCTATTGCGGCTTCGCGGAGTTCGACCATTACGCGCCGCTGCCGATGGTCGAACAACTCGGCGAACTGCTGAAGCCGTGTCAGGTCAAATACAGCCGCGAGATTCACAAGGGCGCCGAGCACGGCTACGCGCTGCCCGACCGGGACATCTTCGACAAAAAAGCGTCCGAACGCGACTGGGAGATGATCTTCGCGATGTTTCATCGCCAGATACCGCCATACGCGCGCTGATGACGCGTGGGACGAAAGAACGACAAACACCAAAGGGGAGGATCACGATGACGAAAGACAAAATCTTCGCACTGGCGATCGGCGCTTCCGCTTTCGCCGCGGTGTCTGGCGGGCCCGCCTTCCCGCAGACGTCGGGCGAGCCGATCAAGTTCGGAGCGGTGCTTTCGGTGACCGGCGTCGGCGCCGGCCTCGGCGTCAACGAACGCAACGGCCTGCTGCTGGCAGAGAAGACGATCAACGCGAAAGGCGGCTTCAAAGGCCGCCCGATCCGCATCATCATCGAAGACGACACATCCAACCCTGACACTGCGGTCACCAAGGTGAACGACCTGATCTTCAACCAGAAGGTCATCACGGTGTTCGGCGCATCGCTGCTTGGGCCGGCGGTGGCGATCGGCGGCATCACCGATACCGCGAAGATTCCACAGTTGACCTTCACCGGCCTCGGCCCGGCGGTGGAACTCAAGCGCAAGTGCGTGTTCCACATGTTGCCGCCGCATGAGCTCAACGCGCGTGGCCTTTACGAGTATGCGCGCTCGATCGGCGCCAAGAAAGTCGGCGTGCTGCACGACACCGGCTACGGCAACGTGGTCATGCGGGAAATCAACAACGTCGCCGGCGACTACAAGGACATTCAGGTGCTCGGCACCGAGAAATACGAAATGGCTGCGACCGACGCCACCGCACAAGCCGCCAAGCTTCGGGCCCTGAACCTCGACGCCATCTTCGTGATCGGCACCACCGCGACCCCGTTCCGCGCCATTCGTCAACTGCAGATGAAGCAGCCGATCGTCGCCGTGAATGGCGCATCGAGCTACGAAGCGCTCAATGCGATGGGCAATATTGTCGCCAACGACATCGTGTTTCCCGAGTTTATCGTCAACGAGGACCCGTTGCCGAACCAAAAGGAGTTCGTCGAGCTGTTCCGCAAGGAAATGAACGGACGCGCCAAGAACTTCGAGGCGGCGGCGTGGGATGCAACGCACGTTGCGATGCGCGCACTGGAGAAAGTCGGCCCCGATGCCGGCGGCGAGAAATTGTGCGCGGCCATGCGCGAGCCCTATTCGGGCGTCATGGCCAACTATAATTTCTCCGCTGACGATATGACCGGCATTCGGCTGTCGAGCTTCGTGTTCTCGAAGCTGGTGAACGGGCAATTCACCCGCACGCCATTCCGCATCAACAAGTGAATACCCAGGCGGCATGAGGTCAGGCCGGCTACGGTCCGGCCCTCAAGCCCACCGCGCCACTCCAAGGCGCGGTGGCCGTGTTCGTTGCGCAATGGTGGGTGGATGACCCTCAGCTTGATCCTCCAGGCCCTGCAAGCCGGCATCACCAACGGCTTCATCTATGCCCTGGTGGGAATGGGGCTGGCGGTTATTTTCCGCGGCAGCCGTGTCATCAACGTGATGCACGGCGAGTTCAGCGTGGTCGGCGCGATGACCACCGTGCTGGTGCTGACCGCCGCCAAATATCCTTACTGGTTCGCGATCATCGCCGGCCTCCTGACCGGCCCGGCCATCGGCGCGCTGATCGAGCTTACGCTGGTTCGGCCGATGATCCGCCAGCAGGCCACCGAGGATCAGTTCGTCCTGCTGACGATCGGACTGGAACGAGCCATCGCCGCCTCGGTCCTGTTCTTCATTGGCCGCGACGGCCACCTGCTGCCGGCGTTCGGCGGCGACCACGTCTTCATCGTGTTCGACGTGGTGATCCGCGAGCACTCGCTTTGGCTGATTGCCATCGCCATCATAGTGGTGATTGCATTGCGCGAATTCTTCCGCCGCACCACGCTCGGTCTCGCCCTCACGGCCGCCTCGATCGATGCCGATGGCGCCGCGACGACCGGCATAAACGTCGCGCGCATGAGGACGCTGACCTTCGTGCTCGGTGGACTGCTCGGCGCCATTGCCGGAATCCTGATTACGCCGTTGATCGCGGTCGATTACACGACCGGCCTCCCGATTACTTTGAAGGGCATCGCGGCCGCCGTTCTGGGCGGCTTCACCAATCCGCTCGGCGCTGTGGTCGGAGGACTGACGCTGGGGATAATCGAGTCGCTCGTCATCGTCGGCGTGTCGTCCGGCTACAAGGACGTTTTGACCTTCTCGATCCTGATCGCGATCATGATTTTCATGCCGCACGGCATTCTCGGGCGCGGCGGCAGGGGCGGCGGATGATGCGTCCCCGTTTCGCCTTGGTATTGCTCGGCTTTGTGTTATGGGCGGCGCTTCCGCATCTCCTGACGCGGCATATGACCGATCTTCTGGTGTTCACCGCGATCTACACGGTCGCGGGTCTCGGCGTCGGTCTGCTGCTTGGTCAGTGTGGCATCGTCAACCTGGGACAAGCCGCGTTCTATGGGATCGGCGCCTATTCTTGTGCCTATCTGACGGTGGAGCTTGGCTACCCGAATGTCACCGGCTTTGCGGTCGGCGCCGCGGTCTCCGTCCTGATCGCGCTTGTGGTTGGGTGGCCGGTGTTGCGCCTCACCGGCTACTTCCTTGCCCTTGCAACGCTCGCGTTGAGCATCATCGCCAGTTCGATCTTCTACGAATGGGACTGGCTGACCGGCGGCGAACTCGGCATCGGCGGCATCCCGAAGCTCGATTTCTTCGGCTTCAAGCTCGATACGCCGGGGCGGTTCTACTACCTCGCCTGGGGCGTCGCGTTCCTCTCCATGTTGCTGGTCAGCAATCTCGTGTCCAGCCGCACCGGTTTGATGCTGCGCGGCATGCGCGACTCGAGCGAGGCCACCGCCAGTCTCGGTGTTGATCTGCAATGGCTGCGCACCCGCGTGTTCATGCTGAGTGCGCTGTTGGGCAGCATCGCAGGAAGCCTGTTCGCGCACTACGTCTCGTTCACCAGCGTGCAGAGTTTCACAGTCGACAAGTCGATCGGCTTTCTGCTCATTCCAGTCT
Organism: Hyphomicrobiales bacterium; assembly: GCA_021730985.1. Classification (GTDB taxonomy): domain Bacteria; phylum Pseudomonadota; class Alphaproteobacteria; order Rhizobiales; family Xanthobacteraceae; genus Z2-YC6860. Next base: position 18,929 of record JAKFYI010000042.1, read on the forward strand.
TGGGCGGGGTGCGCTCGCTGTGGGGCGTCGTGCTCGGCGCCATGTTCGTCACCATACTGCCGGAGATGTTGAGCCAGTTTGGCGACATCCATCAGATCCTGTTCGGGATCGCGCTGGTGGCCGTGGTCGTGCTGTTGCCGGACGGCCTGATGGGCCTGCTGCGGCAGGCGGCGGGCAAGCTTGGCTGGTCGAGGGTGAGCGCATGAGCGGCGACATCCTCAAGCTCGATGGCGTCGGCCACCGTTTCGGCGGCTTCACCGTGCTACGCAGCGTGACTCTGTCGGTCCCGGAACGCGGTATAATCGGGCTGATCGGGCCGAATGGCTCGGGCAAGACCACGCTGTTCAACATCATCAGCGGTTATCTGCCGCTGCAGACCGGCACAATCGAATTTCGCGGCCTCCCGCTGACCACGCAATCGGTGCCGGACCGCAACCGCTCCGGAATGGTCCGCACCTTTCAGACGCCGAAGATTTTCGAGCGCATGAGCGTGCTCGAAAATATCATGGTCGGCGCCTGCAAGATCACGCGCACCGGCATGATCCAGGATCTGCTCAGCCTGCCCCACGCCCGCGGCGAAATGCGCCAGATCAGGAGCCTGGCGGAGCGCGTCGCCGGCGAGTTCGGGCTGGCCGGCGATCTCCCCGCCAGCACCCTGCCCGCCGGTCAGCGGCGAATCCTTGAGATTGCACGGGCGCTCGCCGGCCAGCCGAAACTCCTGATGCTTGATGAGCCGTCGGCCGGGCTCAATCGCGAAGAGATGCAGCAATTGATCGCCGCCATCCGGCGGATCAACGAGGCGGGTCTCGCCGTCCTGCTGGTCTCGCACGACATGGAACTGATGGCCGTCGCATCGGCCGTTCATGTGCTCAACTTCGGCGAGATCATCGCCAAGGGAAACATGGCGGCGATCCAGCAGAACGCCAACGTTCGCGAAGTATATCTCGGGGTCTGACGATGCTTGAGATCCACTCCCTCGTTTCCGGCTATGGCGCGCTCACCGTGCTGCACGACGTCTCGCTATCGATCGGGGATCGTGAGGCGGTGGCGATCGTGGGTGCGAACGGCGCCGGCAAGACCACGCTGGTACGCACGATCTGCGGCCTGCTGCGTGCGCGCTCCGGCCGCGTCCTGAAGAACGGGGTCGACATCAGCCAGACACCGACGCACGACATGGCCGACCATCGCATCGCCGTCGTGCTGGAAAACCGCCGCCTGTTCGGCGAACTGACGGTGCGTGAAAACCTGCTGCTTGCGGAACGGCGCGGCCGCGGCGCTCGCAAAGTGTTCGACTGGGCGGACATCTATGCGCTTTTTCCAATGATCGAGGAGCGGCTGGAAACGCCGGTCAATCTTCTCAGCGGCGGCCAGCAGCAGATGGTGGCGATCGCGCGCGCGCTGCTGTTGCAACCGAACCTTCTGATCATGGACGAGCCGTCCACCGGACTTGCGCCCAAGGTCGTCAAGGACATCCTCAACGTCATCAAGGAGCTGCGCGGGCGCGGCATGGCGCTGCTGCTGGTGGAGCAGAACGTCGGCATCGCCTCAGCCATCACCGACCGCGCCTATGTGCTCGCACTCGGGCGCATCGAGCACGAAATCCAGCCGGGCGCGTGGGACACGTTCCTCAAGGACGAACGCCTGGTGAAAGCCTATCTGGGCTCGTGAATGGACAGCGCAGCATGACGGCACCACAGACGATACCCGCGCCCAGAGACGGCACGTATGTGCTGCGCGGTGCATCGCTCATCACGATGGACGAACGGCTCGGCGACTTCACCGGCGACATCCTGGTCGCCGGTGGCAAGATCAAGGACGCCGCGCCACGCATCGATGGCGGCGACGCCGAGGTCGTCGCCGCCGCCGACTATCTGATCCTTCCCGGCCTGGTCGATTCCCATCGTCACACCTGGCAGAGCCCGATCCGCCACACTGGCCTCGATTGGGACCTGCCGCGCATGTTCGTCGAGCTGTTCAAGCGCTTCGGCCCCAACTTCCGGCCCGAAGATGTCTATGCCGCGACGCTGTTCGGCCGCCTCGCGGCGCTCGATGCCGGCGTCACCACGCTGCTCGACTGGGCGCACATCCAGAACTCCCCGGCCCATGCCGACGAGGCGATCCGCGCACTGCGCGAGGCCGGCGGCCGCACGATCTATGCGCACGGCCAGCCGGGCATCGAGCCGGAACGCTGGATGAAGGAAAGCACGCTGCCGCACCCGGCGGACATCCGGCGTCTGCGCGAGCGGACGTTGTCCGATGACGATGCCCTGGTCACGCTCGCAATGGCGGCGCGCGGGCCGGAATTCACCACCATCGAAACCACCGAGCACGACCTGAAGCTCGCCCGCGAGCTTGGGCTTCGCATCACCATTCACATCGGCCTCGGCGCCAACGGACCGAAGTATCGCGGCGTCGAGCGCATGCATCAGCGCAAGCTGCTCGGTCCCGACGTCACCTTCGTGCACTGCTGCAATTGCAGCGATCACGAATTCCACCTGATGGCCGAAACCGGCACCACGGCCTGCGTATCGGCGCAGATCGCATCGACCTGCGGCGGGTTCGGGCTTCCCGCGACGGGAAAGCTGCTCTCCCACGGCGTTCGCCCCGGCTTGAGCATCGACAGCGAGATGTCGGCCAGCGGCGACCTGTTTTCGGAGATGCGCGCCGCCCTCAATATGGAACGCGCCCTGACGCTGAACGATCTGCAGAGTCGTCCGCGCGCCGTCTCGATGACGGCGCGGGACGTACTCGGGCTTGCGACCGTCGCGGGCGCCCACACGGTCGGGCTCGAGAACAGGATTGGCAGCATCAGCCCGGGGAAATCGGCCGATCTCATCCTGATTCCGCGCCACGCACTCAACTTGGCGCCGATGGGCGACCCGGCCGCCGCGCTGGTGCTTGGCGGCCATGCCGGCAACGTCGAAGCCGTGATCGTGGAGGGCCGCCCGGTGAAATGGAACGGCCGGATGCTCGATTGCGACCCGCGCCGCACCATCGCGCTGCTCGAACGATCCCGCGAGTACCTCTACGCCAAGGCACGCGAATACGACCGCGCCGCCGCCTCGTGATCCGTCATGCCGATCCCACCATTACGTTTCCTGGAGAGTGAAAATGGAACAAGCCAAAGCGGTTGAAGCTGCGCGCCTTCTGGTCGAAGCGCGCCGGACTGGAATCCCAATCAAGGAGCTGCCGCAGGAAATGCGGCCGCTGGTCGCCGCCGACTCCAACCAGATCGTCGATGAGATCAGCAAGATTCTCGGCCATGACATCGCCGGCTGGAAGATCACGTTCCTCTACAAACCGCGCGAAATTCCGTTCCAGTCTCCGATCTACTCGCACCTGATGTTCTTGAGTCCTGCAAAAATCCCCGCGTCATTGACGCCGTCGCTCTTCATCGAACCGGAGATTACCTTCCGGCTGCTCGCCGATCTGCCGCCGCGCGATAGGCTCTATCGGCCCGAAGAGGTGGCGGGCGCAGTCGAGGCCTGCCCCTCGATGGAAATCGTCGATACGCGGTTCGACACCAAGCATCGCACCATCCGCCAGCGGCTCAACGAACGCGCGACGCTGGTGGAAGCCTACGCGGATCATCAAACCAATGGAGCGTTCATCATCGGTCCGGGCGTCAAGAATTGGCGCGACATCGATTTTGGGGCGACGAAAGTGCGCATGAGCGCCGACGACAAGACGATCGTGGAATCCATCGGCGGCCATGCGTTCGTCGATCCATTCCCGCCGATCGTGATCCTGGCGAACCAGTTCCGCAAACGCGACGGCCTCAGGAAAGGCCAGGTGATCGCAACCGGATCGTTCACTGGGTTTTTTCCGGTCGAGATCGGACAGACCATCGTCGCTGACTTCGAGGGCGTCGGTCAGGCCACTGCAACGTTCGTGAAATAGGATCTACCTGATCGCGACCGGCCGGCCTTCCTTGGCTGCCGCCGCGATTGCCTGGAACACCTCGACGCCATGCAGAACCTCATCCGCAGAAATCGGATACGGCCGTTTATCTCTGACGGCGACGGCGAACGCCTTGAGCTCCGCCTGCAGGGTGTCGAAACCCGGTGTGACGATCACCTCCGGCTTGGCTGGCGCCAGGTGCCCGGCTTTCGGGTCAGTCAGCGGAGCGAAACGGAATTCATCCTGCGTCGGCTTGAGCACCTCCGCGACGCCATTCGCGCCGTACACTGCGAGCCGATAATTCGGCACTGTCACAAACGAGGCATAGAACATGCCGGACAGGCCGCTCCTGAACCTGACCAGCACCGCCGTGGTGTCGTCCACCAGCGGCGCCACCCGGCGCGTTGCGATGCAATGCACCTCGGCGATGGGGCCGAACAAATCGATCATCCCGTCCACAATATGGATGCCGATCCCAGTCATCGCACCGGCCGGCGTCTCCTCCTGGTTGGCGCGCCATTCGTCGGGACGCATGGTGGCGCCGCCGGGTGCCGTGTGCTCGAACAGAAAGCCGGTGATAGCGCCGAGCCGGCCGTCGCGGATGCGACTGCGCAACTCGTTCATCGAAGGGTGAAAGCGCCGGTTGAAGCCGACCGCGAGCACCACGCCGGCCCTCTGCGCCGCCGCGATCGCCGCGCGCGCCGTGTCCGCGGTCAAGGTGAACGGCTTCTCGACGAAGATATGCTTTCCCGCCTTTGCCGCCTGCTGCACCTGCTCGCCGTGCGCGCTCGGCGGCGTCGCCAGCACGACGGCATCGACATTCGGATCGGCGAGAACCCGGGCGTAGTCGTCCACCAGCGCGATGGAATGCTCGGCGCAGAATTCGGCGGCCTTCGCGGGTGTCCGCGCGCAGCAGACGGTGAAGCGGATTTCATCGGTCTTGCCTTGCACCGACGTCACAAGGTTCTTGCCCCACCAGCCCAATCCCACGATCGCCGCACGCAACATTGTCGTCACCTTGTGTTTCCTGCAGGCGGCAATCTAGGTCATGTTGGCTTCGCGCGGGAAGTCGACAGTCGCCCGAACATCGACCGCATCAATGAACCGGATTGATCGCGACGGCGTCCCATCAGAGACAAAAGGACAAACCCATGAATCACACCGGCGGCCGCCGCAACCAAAGCCGCAAATGGGTGAATGTTCCCGTTGCGGACAACGGTGAAGCCATCGTCGCGGCGATGACGGAAGCGGGCGTAGAATTCGTATTTTTCACCTCCGGTTCGGAGATCGGCTTCTACCAGGAGGCCATCGCCAAGGCCGAGGCGCAGGGCCGCAAGGCCCCGAAGCTGATCTCCGTCACGCACGAACATGCCAACTTGAATGCCGCACTCGGTTGTGCCGCGGTCAGCGGCAAGCCGGTCGCGACGGCGGCGCACGTCGATTGCGGGACACAGCACTACGGCGGTGCGATTCACACGGCCTGGCATGCGGGATTGCCGGTGCTGATCACCGCCGGAATCCCGCCGACTGCGTATCCTGGCAGCATGATCGGCGCGCGCGAGCCGGAAGGGCACCTCTGGCTGCAACAGACGTTCGACCAGAATGGCATCGTGCGGCAATACACCAAGTGGGACCATCTGCTAAAATTCCAGGACAATCCCGGCCTCACGGTTTCGCGCGCCCTGCAGGTCGCCTGCACCGAGCCGCGCGGCCCGGTTTATCTCAGCATTCCGCGTGAGGTATCGCTCGCGAAGGCGGACAGCGCGCGCTTCCCCACTCTGGATCAGCTTGGCGTCGGGCGTCCGGCGGCGCCGGAGCCGGAAGGCGTTCGCGAACTCGCGGCGCGGCTGGTGAAAGCAGCCAATCCAGTCGTTGTGGTGTCCCGCTCGGGCCGCAATCCCGCGACGGTGCCTGCGCTTGTCCGATTCTGCGAACTCATGGGATTGCCCGTCGCGCAGTCGGCCAAACGTTCCTACCAATGCTTCCCGCTCACCCATCCGCTGTACCAGAGCAGTATGGGCCTGAAGGATGCCGACGTGGTGCTCGTGCTCGACGTCGACATCCCCTGGATGATCGGACCGAATGCGCCAACGGACGAAGCTTTCGTCGCCATGGTCGATGTCGAGCCGTCGAAGCGGCGCATTCCCATCATGGAATTCACCGCCGACTTGCGGCTCACCGCCGACACCCTGTTGACGCTCGAGGCGCTGGAAGCGGAGGTCCGTGCCATCAGCTCGGCTGCCGACCGCGAGCGGTTTGCGGCTCGCGCCGAACGCTGGGGCGAAGCTTCCGCACAGCGCCGCCGAACGCTCGCCGACAACGCGAAAGCGGCAACGGGCAATACGCCGATCGACGTGCGCTGGCTTTCCCATCAGATCGGACAAGCCCTCGGCGACGACTGGATCGTATTCGACGACACGATCGTCGTGAGCCAGGTTCACGACTATCTTCAGTGTGCACAGCCGAACTCTTATTTCTACAATCCCGGCAGCAGCGGCGGATGGGCACCGGGCGCTGCATTCGGCGCCAAGCTCGCGGCCCCTGACCGCAACGTCGTCGCGATCACCGGAGACGGCTTCTACATGTTCGGCACGGCGATCCATTCGCTGTGGTCGGCCGCGCAATACAAGGCTCCGTACCTCACCATCGTCTACCAGAACCGCAGCTATTCGACTGGGACGCTCCGCGTGTCGCGCAGCTACCCGGATGGCTTTGCTGCCAAGGCCGGATATCACGGCGGCTATTTCGAGCCGCCGATCGACTTTGCTGCAGAAGCCCGATCGGCCGGCGCTTATGGAGAAAACGTAACCGATCCCGAAGAAGTGGGGCCGGCGCTGCAACGCGGCATGAAAAGCGTTCGTGAGGGAACTTCAGCCGTCATTTCGGTCTGGTTGCCCCGGCTGTTGCAAACAGACTGAAGTGCCAACGCCGGCAGGCCGGCTCACGAAGGAATAATGGGCAGTAAGATGTAGGAAGGCTTTCCCGGCACGAAGTGCAGCGTGTTGGTGCCGCCGAACACGTCGTGCGGCCGGTCCTTTGGATGGACATGGATGAACGGCCCGACGCCGGTCAGCGTGTACTTGACGCCCTCCAGGGCAAGTGGCGGATCTTCATTCTCGTAGTCCTTGCCGCGCACCGACAAACAGATGCGATAACCGGGCGGCACGACGATGCACGTTGGCCAGAGTTCGACGTCAAGTTCGACCGGCTCCCCAGGCGTGAGTGGCCACGCTTCGTCATGCGTGTGATAGGGCCGGTAGGGCCGGCTGCGCTCCGCGTCGAGCTTGCGGTGCGACGCGCGCAGCCACCCGTTGGCGATCGGCGTGCGCGGATCGTTCGAGCCAATGAACGTGACCTCTTTGCCTTTTTCGTCAAACACACGCAGCACCAGGAAGACATCGGCGTCCTTCGTCGATGACGACAGAAACAGCTTGGCCGCGAGTGGACCGGTGATCTCCAGCGGTTCGGTCAGCGGCGGCGTCATAAAATTCTTGCCGTCGCCGAACGCCTCGTAGCTCAGCGTCGTGTCGCGCTTGGGGTCGTCCGTCACCAGGTTCATGGTCTGCGGATCGAGATAGAACTTTGCCCATTCCGTGCGCGCCAGCGGCCATTCGTTCTCGTGCCGTTGCACAAAACTCTCGCCGGGATGGCGGATCTGCAGTTGCACACGCGGCTGCTTGTCCCAGCCGTTATCCTCGCCCTTGAGGAAGTGGCCGAAGAAGCGCTTCTGCAGGTTCACACCGTAGTTCGTATAGAAGTGCGTCCAGTGCGCGTCGCCGTGCGCCTCGAGCCATTTTTGCTTGGAGGATACGCCGAGGAAGCCCTCGAAGTTGCCGCGCGGATGCAGGCCCTGTCCTCCCCAGTTCGCGGCAGTGAGCACCGGAAGATCGATCTTGTTGAAGTCGGGCGTGCGCTCGCGGCACGCCGCGTCGTCGAACGGGTGATCGAGAATGAACTGCTCGATGTCGATGCGATTCTTCTTCAGCTCCTCGTCGCTCAACGTCACCGGTCCGGATACCAATTCCCCGGTCACGCGGCTGCGCAGTCCACGCTCGCCGAGGCCGTATTGTGCGCGGTGAAACGCGCGCGGGAAGATGTTGTCAAGGAAGCCACAATAGATTCCGCCGTGGCGGGTGAACTCGCGGTACCAGTCGGCACAGCCCTCCCATGTGCAGATCGCGACGAGATGCGGCGGCTTGTGCTGTGCGACCTGCCACTGGTTGGTGGCGAAGTAGGAGATGCCGTTCATCCCGACCTTGCCGTCACACCAAGGCTGGACCGCGGCCCATTCAATGCAGTCGTAGATGTCCTTGGTTTCGCGTAGCGACCACGGATCCATAAAGCCGGGCGAGCGCCCGGCGCCGCGCGAGTCGATGCGAAGACAAACGTAGCCGTCAGGCACCCATTTTTCCGGATCGGCCAATTCCCAGACCTGATATTTGCAGCTTGAGCCTTCGGCGACCTCCGGGAAGGCGGCGATCATCCGGTCCCAGGCGCTCTTGTTGCCCTCCTGAAACGCCAGGCCCTTGCCGAACGCTCCGTAGGTGAGAATGACGGGATGAGGCTTATCGCCGCGCGGCCTGAACACGTCGGCGCGCAGCACCACGCCATCGTCCATGGGGATCGGTACGTCCCAATCGATCTGCATCCCGTCACGGACTTCCGACTTCCTGGCTGTATCGACCGTGTTCATCCCATTCCATCCCAACGGAGTTCATCGGGACCATCCTACGATGCGATGGAGCGCATTGCACCGGCGGCGGGCGCGGCAGCGATCCCATCGTCGATGCTGTACATGATCGTCATCGACGCGGGCGATAATTCAAGAGGTCCCCGGTGGGCAGCAACCCCGATGGGACTCGCCGCGCCGGTTGCGTGCTGCCGCGGCTGCAGAACTCGACATCGCGGCCACGCACTGCAATAGTTTCCAAAGCCTCGTTGCGACAAGCGACCCTGGCACGAGCGCTCCAAACGCGCCAGGTGCGCCGCTCGATGGCCACACCGACTAGCGGAGGAGAAACGCATGCGTTGCCAGCCAACCGCACAGCACAAACCGCATCCACTGCACACGCGAATCGGGCGTACCGCCGCCGCTGTCGTGCTTGCCGGATTCGCGGTATCGGCAGCCACGGCCACACAGGCGCAGACAGCGTATCCGAACAGGCCGGTCAAACTGGTGGTCGGATTTGCCGCGGGCGGTCCTACCGACATTCTGGCGCGCGTCGTCGGCGCCGGTTTAGGAAAGGTCGCAGGCGAGCAGTTTTATGTCGAGAACCGCACCGGCGCCGGCGGCAACATCGCGACCGAGGCGGCTGCGCGCGCGGAACCCGACGGTTACACCGTCCAGGTGACGCTGATGAGCAGCGCGGTGAACGAGAGCCTGTTCAAGAACTTCAAGATCAAGTTCTCGGATCACTTCGAACCGATCGGCGGCATCGCCCACGCCGGCCTGGTGCTGCTCGTGCATCCGACGCTCGACGTCAACAATGTTTCCGATCTGATCAAGCTTGAGAAGGCGAAGCCCGGGCAGTTGCTCTACGCCAGCGCCGGTGCCGGGACGGCGACGCATCTTGCGGCCGAGCTGTTCAACTTCATGACCGGCACCAAGCTGATGCCAGTTCATTACAAGGGCGGCGGCGAGACCATCAAGGATCTGCTGTCCGGAGAGATGAAGATCATGTTCTCGACGATTCCGCCGGTGCTGGGCTTCGTGAAGGACGGCCGGCTGCGCGGCATCGCCACCACCGGAACCACGCGCGACAAGGTGCTACCCGAACTTCCGACCATCGCGGAGTCTGGCGTGCCGGGTTTTGACATGCCGCTCTGGTTCGGGCTCGCCGCGCCGAAGGGCACGCCGCGCCCGGTCATCGAGAAGCTGAACGCTACGCTCAAGACGGCGCTGGCTCTGCCGGAGGTGCAGGAGACGCTCGCCAAACAAGGCTTCACGGCGCTCGACCTCGGCCCGGAGGAGTTCGGCAAGTTCTACGCCGCCGAAGCGGACAAGTGGGCCAAGGTGGTCAACGCGATCGGGCTGGCGCGCTAGAGCGGGATCTGGCGAGGAGCGCGCCAGCGCGCGCGACGCTCAACATGCCGCTGTCCTTTGCCCAACTCGAACGACAGCTTTCGTCCGAGCGCGTGCGCGACAAGGTGGCGGCCTCCGGCAAGGAGGCAAATGGACCGGCGGCAGACTCGGGCTCCATTGTTCGGAGGAGCCAATGCCGTCCAGCGAGATCAATCAGCTGGGCCGCAGGTCAGCTTACGTTCGGCGGATATGCCCGCAAGACCTTACTTGCTACTGCGATTGGACCACCTGCAACGTAGTTCTCGTGATTTTTCTCGATTGAATCGAGATCATATCGATAGTTGACCATTACGCCGAAGGATTGCTTGAGACCTTTTTCGGAAAGGTCGGCCATCCAATTAATCTGCTCCAGACGAGCGCCATTGCCCAGGTGAAAGCGCGCGACGGAGTCTATTGGAAAACCACGCTGTGATTTTGTCTGAAGAAAATAGCGCGCCGCTGCCTGCAACACGGGTTCCCGCAATTTCTCGACGTCGTGCTGCCGGTGGTGCCAACCCCCATTCTCAAGTGCCAACAAAACTTCGGAATCGCGACTTTTCATAAATTTGGAATCTTGACGAAGGCATTCGACCGACAGCCATTTGGCAAAGTTTGGAGCTGGCGACAATGTGACGAAGGTCGAAAGATTGCCGAGGTTGCGAGAGACTTCTTCGACCACCTGTTTGATAAGGAAAGAGCCGAACGAGACACCTGACAAGCCGCGCTGACAGTTCGATATAGAATAGAAAACGGCGGTATCTGCCTTTGTTGGATCGAGCACTTCCCGCGCGTCGGTCAAGATTGGAGCGATCGCGTTCGGGATGCCGCGCGTGAGTGCGACTTCGACGAAGATAAGCGGCTCATCCACCAAAGCGGGATGAAAGAATGCGTAACAGCGACGATCGGGAGGGTCGATCCGCCGTCGTAAGTCCTCGAAGCCCCTGATGGCATGAACGGCTTCATAGTGAATGAGCTTTTCGAGAATGACCGCCGGCGTACTCCAATCAATGCGGCGCAGCACAAGAAAGCCGCGGTTAAACCAGGATACAAATAGGTGAATGAAGTCGCTGTCGACCGCCTTCAGATCGGCGCGATCTTGCAGCACATCAAGCAGGTTCTCACGCATACGGACCAGGGCTCGCGTTCCGCCTGGCGCAAGGTTCAGCCGTCTTAGCAATTCCTGACGGCGCGGCTCGGCCGCTTGTTGCAATTTGGATGTGGCTTCGAGAGAAGCGTCGGCCTGCCACTCGGTTACGGCGGTTAGCAGCCGACTGTGATCAAAACCGTACCGGCCTGCCAGCGCTTCGAAGAATGCAATGCGTGCGTCTAACGTCAACGTCGCATACCGGGCGAGAACATCACCTGCGAGCGCGACGCCAGACGATTCGCCCCGCGTTGAAAGTAACGCATCGCAATCGGAAAGGAGATGTTCGAATTCCCGCGCCGGGTCGGGGGTTTGGCCGCGCTTTCGCTCGACCAGGGCGCGGCTGCGCTCGCTGATGGTTTGGATCAATTCCCCGAAGAAGGACGTATTCATCTTTGCGTCCGTTTCTACTGCATCGTCTTCGGATCAGGCGCCGGTTTCCGCGCGGGCCAACTGCTTGCGGTATAGGAAGTCGAGCAACTGGCGCCGGTATTCGCCGTAGTGCGCATTGGATGCCAGTTCTATGCGGTCCCTGGGGCGATCCAGAGATACATCCATGACATCGCCAATTCGGGCTTCTGGCCCATTGGTCATCATCACGACGCGGTCCGCGAGCAGGATGGCTTCATCAATGTCATGCGTGACCATGACGACGGTGGACTTGGTCTTCTCAATGACGCGAATCAGTTCGTCCTGGAGGCTGGAGCGCGTTAACGCATCGAGGGCGCCAAATGGCTCGTCCAGAAGCAACACGCGCGGCTCGGTGGCGAGCGCGCGGGCGATACCAACACGCTGCTTCATACCGCCGGAGATTTCATAGGGATATTTGTGAATGGCGTGGTCAAGGTGTACGAGCTTCAGCGCCTGCTCTGCCTTTTCCTGCATTTCGGCCTTGCTCAGGCGACCGCGAAACGCTTGCCGTATGCCAAGCGACACATTCTCGACGCAGGTCATCCACGGAAGCAGCGCGTGGCTCTGAAAAACCATTGCGCGATCGGGCCCTGGCGCTTTGACTGGCGTACCTCCGCATACCACCGTCCCTTTGGTGGGAAGAAGCAGGCCGGCAATCAGGTTGAGCAGCGTGCTCTTGCCACAGCCGGAGTGTCCTATCAGACAGACAAACTCGCCATCCTTGACTGAGAGATTGATGCCATCGAGGGCGACGAACGGCAGGTCGTTCTTGCCTGCAAATGCCATGGAAATATCGCGAATATCGACGGAGGCCATGGCTATTCTCGGAAGCTGAGCCGGCTTGCGGTCCACGAGAGGCCAACATCGAGCGCAAGGCCGATAATCCCGATCAATACAATCGCGACGATCATGCTGGCGATCTGAAGGTTATTCCACTCGTTCCAGATGAAGTAGCCGATGCCGCTCTGCGCGCCGACCATTTCAGCGGCCACAATGACGAACCACGCGATGCCGATGGAGATGCGCATGCCGGTCATGATCATGGGCATGCTTGCCGGAAAGACGATGCGCGCGACGTGCTCCAGCCTACCGACACCAAATACGCGCGAGACATTGACCCATTCCGGGCGAACGCCGGCCGCTCCAACGGCTGTGTTAATTAGCATCGGCCAGATGGCGCAAATAAATATGATAAAGATCGTCGAAACACTGCTGTCGCGAAACACGTAGAGGGCCAGCGGCATCCATGCCAATGGCGAGACGGGACGCAGGATTTGAATGAATGGATTAAGCGATTGATAGAGCTTTGGCATGAGACCGAGCGCGAACCCGAGCGGCACCGCCACTAGCACAGCTAGAATGTAGCCAAGCATCACACGCCCTAGCGAGTAGAGAAGGTGCCAAGCAATGCCGAGATTGTTCGGGTTCGAACTGTCGAAGGCATTGATCAACAGTTCATAGCCGCGCTTGGCTACTGCCACCGGCGTGGGGATCGCCCCCGTTTTTTCCTGCGAGGCACTTTGGCCAGCGAGGCGTGCATACTCAGGGTCGACATTCGCCGTAGGCCCTCCGGTTGCGGCGGTCAAAAACTGCCAGATCGCAAGAAACGCGATGAGCAGCAGGACCGACGCAACCCAGGGGCGCGTCAACTCACGGCGCATGATCAAGTGGGCTTCCGCACGCTCTTCAGGTAAGCCTCGGGTTGGCTAGAATCGAACGGTTTTCCAAGAATCGTCTCGGTACGGAAGCCACCCTGTGGAGGAGTGACGCCCTGCTCCTGCATGATCTTCGAGGCGTCTGTAGCCAGCATCACCTGCTCGGCGAGCTTCTTGTAATCGATGTCTTCCTTGAGCATGTTCCAGCGTCGCAATTGCACCATCAGCCAGACCGCAGCAGAGTAGTGCGGGAACGGCTGGTAATCGACGCGCGCAGGTTCGTTTTTGATTGCGCCAAGGCCATCTGCGTAGCGGCCTGTGATGACCTGCTCGACAACGACCTCGGGCGCATTGAGATATTGCGGCTGTGCCAGTACTTTCGCCATCTCGCCTCGATTTTCTTTTTTCGCGACGAACAGGCTAGCGGCAATAATCGCGCGGTAGAAAGCCATAAAGGTGTTCGGATTTTGCTTGATCCAGCTCTCTGCCGCCGTGACCGAGCAACACGGGTGGCCATCCCAGATTTCTTTTGAAATGAGGTGGATGAAGCCTGCGCCTTCGAACACGGCGCGCTGGCCGCCCGGCTCTCCGCCGAAGAACCCGTCGATGCTGCCGACCCGCAAGCTGGAAACATACTCGGTCGGCGGGACGACGCGATACTTCACGTCCGTGTCAGGATCGAGCCCGGCGGTTGCAAGATAATTGCGAAGCTGCATCGTCTGGTGGCTCTGCTCGAACGGAACAGCGAAAGTAAAGCCTTTCCAGTTTTTAGGATCGCGGTTGTCTTTGTGCTTGTGCGCAAGCACGAGGGAATTGCCGTTTTGGTTGAGGATCGTGAGCACTTTGATCGACTGTGTATTGCCGCCAAGACCCGCACTCATTGTGAGCGCTACCGGCATCACCTGCTGCGACACGTCAAGCTCACCGTTAATCATCTTGTCGCGTATTAGCGCGATGCCTGCGATCTTTTGCAGCGCGACTTCGAGTCCTTCTTTGGAATAGGAGCCGAGTTTCTCGCCGTAAATGAGCGGCGCCGCGCAGGTGATCGGAAGGAACCCGACATTGAGCTTGGTTTTCTCGAGCGGCTTGCGCTCTTGGGCAATGGCCCTGAGCGTATCGACAGGGACAATGCTCGCGAGCGCACCGAGGAGGACCGACGCGCCGACCGTTTTTAGCAGGGTCCGACGCAGCACCGGATCGGGAAACAACCCATGCACGAGAGCCGTATCAATCTGGTTCGATACAACGGCTTCGGCGGAAAAACCTAGCTCGGTATTATTCTGACCGCACTGACAGATACCGCCGACGAACAAATGAAGATGGGATTTATCAAGCACGGTGGTGTTCCCCCTTGTTTGCACAGCTACCGGCATGAAAAGCTAACGGGCTGGAAGCCAAGCTACCAGCGCCCAAAGCTGCAAATCCGCTTGCAAAAATCCAAGCAGCCGAGTGCCGCATTATGATGCGTGCAGTGCACCATAGGTGAGCAGATAGACGAAACGTCGGAGCGGGGTAAACTTGCCCAGATGTTCAACTGGAACGATTTAGTCTTTTTCTTGGAGTTGGCCCGACAGGGCCGGCTAATGCCCGCCGCTCGGCGGCTCAAGGTCGATCACACCACCGTCAGCCGCCGCATTTCGGAGCTTGAGAAGGATCTCACGGTCAAGCTGTTTGAACGCAAACCGGATGGCTTTGTCCTGACGGAGGATGGTCACAAACTACTGGCCATCGCCGAGCGCATGGAGACGCAGAGCCACTCGGTGACCGAGACAATATCCTCGAACTCAACCGAACTGTCAGGACGCGTGCGCCTCTCCACGATGGAAGGCATCGCTGCCTATTACTTGACGGAGCGCTTAGTAGATTTCAATGCATCATATCCAAAGATAGTGGTGGAACTGGTCACCGAACGGCACCTAATCAATCTCTCCAAACGCGAAGCCGATATCTCGATAAGTTTCGTACCCCCAATGGGTCCGCGCCTCGACGTGCGCAAAGCGGGGGTATTCAAGCTCGGTCTTTATTCATCCGAATCCTATCTGCAGAAGCGGAGTAGGCCTGAGACTGTCCAACACCTGCAACAGCATGACTTTGTCGATTACGTCTCCGATTTAATTATGATCGACAAGGTGCACTGGCTGCTGGATGTGATCGAGCCGGAGCATGTGGTATTTCGCAGCAGCAGTATGGCGGCTCAGCAAAATTCACTAGCGGCCGGGCGCGGCATCGGACTGCTTCCGTTCTTTTCGGCGAAGACCGACAAGCGTTTGGTTCGAGTCCTTCCAGAGGTTGCCGTGGAGCGCGACCTTTTCATCGCCGTGCATGAAGACATCCAATTTATGGGGCGGATGCGGGCGGTAACGAAGTTTCTGTTCAGCCTGTTCGAAAAGGACGCTGCTTATCTCAACAATGGCTGACACACCGGTTTTTTGCAGCCAGCCTTGCGGAATTTCCTAGGCGCGGCGTGGGCGGATTAAGGCTAACTTGGCATGCAAGCGAGGCAGGCGTGCAGCGACCTAAACTCGACCCGGCCGGATTTCACGCGAAAATCCCACTCCTGCCCCACCAGCTAACGCAGGACGTGACGCCGCGCGAAGACGTCATAGTGCTGTGTCATCTCGGCGTGCCGCGCATCGATGCTACATCCTGGGAAATGTCGATCGATGGCTTGGTTGCGAAACCTGCGCGGCTGCGTTTGCAAGACTTGCAGCGATTTCCTCAACGCCATGTCCAGACCATCCACCAATGCGCCGGAAGTCCGCTGGCGCCGCAGGATCCCAAACGCCGAATTGTGAATGTGCGATGGAGCGGCGTGCGGGTCCGTGACATCCTTGCAGCCTGCGGAGTACACCCAGAGGCTCGGTATTTGTGGTCACACGGCGCCGATTATGGAGAGTTCGCGAGCGTTGCGGTGGAGTGCTATACGAAGGACCTTCCGCTCACGCGTCTTTCGGAAGACGTGTTGATTGCAACGGAATTGAATGACGAACCGCTTCGCGCCGAAAATGGCTTTCCCGCCCGACTGGTAGTGCCGGGTTTTTACGGCACAAACAGTGTCAAATGGCTGACCGGCATGACGTTGGCGGGTCGCCGCGCTGATAGTCCGTTCACAACGCGCTGGTATAACGATGCAGTGCTTGACCGCGAAGGCCGCGCCACCGGGCAGACGGTGCCGGTCTGGGCTATAGCTCCCGAATCCGCAATCGTCGCACCTGCGCCGGACGTGTTCCTCAGCCTCGGCCAGGAGTGTCTGATTTGGGGCCGGGCATGGGCGGATGGTGGCATCAGCCGTGTCAGGGTCAGTGTCGATGACGGAACAACTTGGCGCGAAGCCAAACTGCAGGGACCCGTCGAGCGGTCATGGCAGCGGTTTTCGTTGCCGTGGACACCTGATCGGCCCGGGCGAATAAGCATTGGCGCACTTGCCACCAGCCGAGATGGAAGTGAGCAGCCTTTGTCGGGCTTTCGGAACGCCATGCATAGCGTTGCCGTGACGGTAGCGTGATGAAGCAGCGTCCTTTTGCAACGTGCTTTGCATTTTTCTAGCGTTCCCAGGTACGGACCACCTCCCCACAATAGGCCATTCACAACGGGGCAAGTAATGCCACAGGGACACTATCCACGTTTTAAGGCCGCTGCCTGTCACGCCGCATCCGTCTTCCTCAACACACCAAAGACAGTCGATAAGCTGTGTGACTGGATTGCGGAGGCCGCGCGCAACGGCGCGAGCCTCGTTGTCTTCCCGGAATCATTCGTCGCTGGATTCCCGGTGTGGGCGGCTGTCCAATCGCCGATCCTATCGCATGACTTCTTCAAACTGCTGGCGTCACAGGCGACGCGCCTCGAAAGCCCGGCGATGTCGAAAATCCAGATGACTGCGAAGTCGCACGGCGTTTTGGTGTCCGTAGGATTCACTGAAGGTACGGAAACGAGCGTGGGCTGCCTTTGGAACAGCAACGTTCTTATTGGTTCCGACGGCGCGATTCTCAACCATCACCGCAAGCTTATGCCTACTTTTTACGAGAAGCTTGTATGGGCGAGCGGTGACGGACGCGGCCTGCGCGTGGTGGAAACTGAAGTCGGTCGCTTAGGCATGTTGATTTGCGGAGAGAATACAAACCCTTTGGCGCGGTATGCGCTGATGGCGCAAGGCGAACAGGTTCACATGTCGTCCTATCCGCCGGTCTGGCCAACGCGGCCGGTGACCGAAAAGGGCGGCTACGATCTGCGCCGGGCTATTGAAATACGCGCGGGCGCGCATGCCTTCGAAGCCAAGGTATTCAACATCGTCGCTTCCGGCGCCATTGATCTTTCGATGCGTGACGCACTCGCGAGCCTAGACAAGCAGGCAATGGAAACGATTGAGAAGTCGCCACGCCCTGTGTCGATGGTACTTGATCCGACTGGAGCAATCGTCAGCGACGTGCTGTCCGAGAACGAGGGCATTGTCTATGCCGACATTGATGTGGCGGAGTGCGTCGAGCCCAAGCAGTTTCACGACGTCGTCGGCTACTACAATCGCTACGACATCTTTGATCTGAGCATCGACCGCTCTCCGCGTGATCCCGCTGCCTTCATCGATCACGCAGTCGGGCGGAACGATGCATCACCGAGTCCGCTTCAGATCAAAAAGGCGAAGAACGGCGGAACGCTCCCCGTCCTCGACCACAAGGCTGATTAGTCTCTAGTGGCCCTTCCACACGGGGTCGTTTGAGCTCTGGCGAACACCAACCAACGAGTGCGGCCAGGTCACGTTGGCATCTGCGAAGATCTGCGGCGCCGTGGTTTCAGATGACGTCTATGAACAAGAAGGGGTGAAACTCATGGCCTTCCTGCTCTACAACTCCCCTCAATCGACCTGCAGTCAGCGGGTTCGCTTCGTCCTCAACGCCAAGGCACAATCATTCGACGAGATAAAGCTAGATTTACTGGCAGGTGATCAGCTCAAGCCGGAATATCTTGCACTTAACCCCAATGGCGTGGTGCCGACTCTTAACCATGACGGTAACATCGTAACGGATTCATCCGTCATCATCGAATATCTCGACGAGGTAGTGCCGCAGACTTCAGATTTAACTCCTCGCGATCCAGTCAAGCGCGCAGCAATGCGTTCGCTAATGCGCTTTATCGACGAGATGCCGGCTGCTGCGGTGAGAATACCGACATTCAATCTTGCCTTTCTGCCGCACTTTGCCGCCATGAGCGAGCATGAATTCATCGCATTCGCGGAGAGCAAGCCACTGCGTAAGGAGTTCATGATGGCTATGGGCCGCACTGGCTTTCCACGGAAGGAGATGGATAGTTCGCTCGAACGATTGCGCCGGACATACGTGCGCATGAATTTATCGATTACTGACAGCGGCGGGCCTTGGCTGTTTGGCAAGGACATCACGCTCGCCGATGTGTCGGTGATGCCCGCGCTCGTACGCATGGCGGACCTGGGTCGAGAGGACGACTGGAGTGATCTGCCGTCCGTCGCCAAATGGTACGAATCGATCCGGCAGCATGCGGCGTTCGCACCTACATACTATCCAGGCTCATTGCTAACGGAGCGCTTCGCTCATTTGAGGACCAAGGTATTGTAAGATCGAAGCAACTGATAAGGTTTGTCATCTTTCCCTGCCAGTCAGCACTGCCAGCCCGGTCATTCAGTCGATGATCGAACCAGTCTCCACTTTTTGACTCCGCAAAACCGCCATTTCCTAGGAAAGCGCGAGAGACTTTCCGGCGAAACTGGGAGTTTTGGTTCGAGACCTGGGGCCTCAGAGACCGACGGATGCGCAAAACGTCGCGTATTTGCCGGCCTTCTAGCGCGTTGTGGCGCGAAAAATACAGAGACCGGACTGGTTGGCTGGGGCGCCTGGATTCGAACCAGGGGATGGCGGAATCAAAATCCGCTGCCTTACCACTTGGCTACGCCCCAACTCTCGCGCTCGTGAGCGAGGCGACCATATAACGACGCCCCGGGCATCGATCAACGGACCTCGCCCGGCGAGCCCGGCACCCCGGTTGACGCCGCGCGTGCCCGCTCTAGGCTCATGTCCATAACATGCACGCGGCTGGCCGGCAGGGCCCCTTCCCGCTGATGCACAGCCGCAGCCTGGGGGAAACCATGCTGCTCAGGATCGGTCTGCTGCTCGCCTCTTTAGTGCTGTCCGGGTCTGCTTTCGCGCAATCGTCCCAGAAGACCCTGCAGATCATCGTGCCGTTTCCGCCCGCCGGTTCCGCCGACGGCATCGCCCGCATCATCGGACTGGAGCTCGGCGAACGGCTCGGACGCCAGGTCGTGGTCGAAAACAAGCCCGGCGCCGGAGGCGCGCTCGGCCTGCAACTGCTGTCGAAAGCGCCGCCCGACGGCGACACCCTGTCGATCGGCGCGACCGGCGCGCTGGTGATCAACCCGCATGTGCCGGGCTCAAGCGGGTTCGATCCCCTTAAGGAGGTCACACCGGTCGCCAAGCTGATCGACATCCCGATCGTCCTGGTGAGTAATGCCAAGACCGGGCCGAAGACCGTCAAGGAAATGATCGAGCGTACGAAGTCCACGCCCGGCGGCCTGAGCTTCGGCACCACGGGCGCGAACTCCAGCCAGCATCTCGCGATCGAACTCCTGAAAAAAGTCACCGGCGCCAATCTGGTCCATGTGCCCTACCGCGGCAGCGCGCCCGCCGCGATGGCGGTGATCGGCGACCAGATCCCGCTCGCCTCGGTCGATCTCACCTCGGGACACCCCCACATCAAGGCCGGCACGCTGGTCTCCCTTGGGGTCACGAGTTTGCAACGCGCCAAGACCGCGCCCGACATGCCGACCATCGCCGAAGGCGGCGTTCCGGGCTTCGACGGCTCGTCCGGCTTCATCGGGATTTTTGCCCCGCCCGGAACGCCGGCGGCGAAGGTGCGGCAATTGTCGTCCGAGATCGCCGCTATCCTGGCCAAGCCCGCGGTGCAGGCCAAGATCGATCTGCTGTCGGTCGAACCGGCCTACGCGAACGAAGAAGCGTTCGGAAAGCTGCTGGCGGCTGAATCGGCCAAGTGGAAAGAGCTGTTCAAGACCCTGCCGGTCGCGGCAAACTGAACCATGCCGTTTCGCGCGCCGGTTGCCGACATCGCTTTCGCACTCAAGCACGGCGCGGACTTCACATCGGATGCGGTTGGCGCGGACGATATCGATGCCATTCTCACCGAGGCCGGACGCTTTGCCAGCGACGTGATCGCGCCGCTGAACGCCATCGGCGACAAGCACGGCACCCCGTTCAAGGACGGCTGCATCACCATGCCGCCGGGCTGGAAAGAGGCGTACCGGGCGTGGGCGCAGGCCGGCTGGAACGCGGTGTCGGCGCCCGAAGCTTCAGGCGGCCAGGCGTTGCCGCATGCGATCAACGCCGCCTGCATCGAGATGTGGAATTCGGCGTCGATGGCGTTCGGCATCGGTCCCGTGCTGACGATGGGCGCGGTCGAGGCGCTCAATGCCTACGGATCGGACGCACTCAAGAAGGCCTATCTGCCCAAGCTCACGTCGGGCGAGTGGATGGGCACCATGCAGCTCACCGAGCCGCAGGCCGGCACCGACGTCGGCGCTCTGCGCACCAAGGCCGAGCGCGCGGGCGACGGCAGTTATCGCATCACCGGCCAGAAGATCTTCATCACCTACGGCGAGCACGAGCTCACCGACAACATCATCCACTTCGTGCTGGCGCGGCTGCCCGATGCGCCGCCGGGCACCAAGGGAATCTCGCTGTTCCTGGCGCCGAAATTCCTGCTCAACCCGGATGGCTCGCCCGGCAAGCGCAACGACGTCCGCGCCCATTCCATTGAGCACAAGCTCGGCATCCATGCGTCGCCGACCTGCACGATGGTCTATGGCGATCAGGGCGGCGCGGTTGGATTTCTGGTTGGCGAGGAGAACCGTGGCCTGGCCTGCATGTTCACCATGATGAACCTCGCGCGCCTTTCGGTCGGCCTTCAGGGCGTCGGCATCGCCGAACGCGCCACCCAGCAGGCGGTCGAGTATGCCCGCGACCGCAAGCAAGGCCGCGCCGCCATCATCGCCTACCCCGACGTCAAGCGGATGCTGCTGACCATGCGCGCCCTCACCCGCGCGGCGCGTAACATCTGCTACGCCACCGCCGCAGCCATCGACCGCTCGCACCACGGCAGCGACGCCGAGCGCAGAGCTGCGGACGAGCGCGCCGCATTGCTTACCCCGATCGCGAAGACGTTTTCCACGGACATCGGCATCGAGGTTGCGTCGTTGGGCATCCAGGTTCACGGCGGCATGGGCTTCATCGAGGAAACCGGCGCGGCGCAGCATCTGCGCGACGCCCGGATCGCCGCGATCTACGAAGGCACCAATGGCATCCAGGCGCTCGATCTGGTGAGCCGCAAGATTTCCATGTCGAACGGCAGTGCCGTGCGCGGCTATATCGCCGAGCTGCGCAACACCGTCGATCAGGTCAACGCCAGCAACGATCCGGCGTTCGGCTTCACCGGAACGCGACTCGCCGAAGCGCTCGACAGTCTGGAGCGCGCCACCGCCTGGCTGCTCGGCAAGCTCGAAAAGGAGCCGCAGTCAGCGCAGGCCGGCGCCACGCCATACCTGCGGCTGTTCGGCAATGCCGCCGGCGGCTGCATGCTGGCCCGCGAGGCGCTGGCGGCGATCCGGCTCTCCGAAGGCGATCCGGCTTCGCGCATCGCCATCGCGCGGTTCTTCGCGGAGAACGTGGCCGTCCAGGCGTCAGGCCTGGAGCGCACAATCACCGAAGGCGCCGACAGCGTCAACAATGCAGACGCCGCGCTCGACGTCTGACTTCCGATTGGCACACCATGACGGATCTCGTAGCGGTTGCCGATGAGGGCGCGATCCGAACCTTGCGGATGAATCGCCCCGACAAGAAGAACGCGCTGACCGCGTCGATGTATGGCGCGATGGCCGACGCGATCGAAAGCGCAAACGGCAGCGATGCCGTCCGCTGCGTGGTGATCGCGGGCGGACCGGGCGCATTCTCGGCAGGCAACGACCTGCAGGAGTTCCTGCAGGCCGCCTCGACCGGCGAAGGGCTCGGAACGAACGTTGTCCGTTTCCTTCATGCGCTGGCGCGAAACGAGCGGCCGCTGGTCGCGGCCGTGCAAGGTGTCGCGGTGGGCGTCGGCACCACCATGCTGCTGCATTGCGACCACGTGATCGCAGGCAGCGACGCCCGGTTTTCGACGCCGTTCATCAGTCTCGGGCTGGTGCCCGAAGCAGGCTCAAGCCTGCTCGCGCCGCGGCTGATGGGACACCAGCGTGCATTTTCTTTACTCGCCATGGGACGGCCGCTCGATGCGGCTGCGGCGCACGCCTGCGGCCTCGTGAGCACCATTGTGGCGCCCGGCGAGGTCGAGACGGAAGCGCTCAAAGCCGCCCGCGAAATCGCGGCGCTTCCGGCCGAGGCGCTCGCCGCAGCGCGGCGCCTGATGCGCGGGCCACCCGGCCAGATCATCGAGCGCATCGACGAAGAGGTGCAATTGTTCAAGCAGCGCCTGCAATCGGCGGAAGCGCGTGAGGCGTTCGCGGCTTTCCTGGCGCGCAAACGCTGAACGCAAAATCACAACGGCTTGAGCCCCGCCTCGATCTCTTTCCGCCGCGGCTCCAGGAACGGCGGCAGCGCAAGCTTCTCGCCGAGCGTCGCGAGCGGCTCGTCGGTGGCGAACCCAGGCCCGTCGGTCGCGATCTCGAACAGGATGCCGTTCGGTTCGCGAAAGTACAGGCTGCGGAAATAATAGCGGTCGACCTTGCCGCTGTTGGGAATGCCCAGGTCCGCGAGCTTCTTCGCCCACGCGTCGTATTGCGCGTCGTCCGGCGTGCGGAACGCGACGTGATGCACGGCGCCCGCGCCCTGCTCAGCGACAGGAAGCCCTGGCTGCACGGCAACGTGCAACTCGGCTGCGGGACCGCCCTCGCCCATTTCATAGACGTGAATCGGGTCTTGCGTTTGCGGATGCGGATACTCGCGCGCCTTGCGAAGCTCCATCACCTCGCGAAGGATCACGTCGGTAGAGCGCAGTTGCGGCACGCTCAGGGTGATCGGACCAAGCCCGCGGATCTGGTGCTCGGCCGGCACCGGACTTTTTGCCCACGGCCGCGCGTCGCCGGTCCCGCCGTCGCCGATCAGCGCGAGCCGCTGGCCTTCCGGGTCCTCGAACTCCAGCGTGGCGCGGCCGTCGATGGTGGCGATCTCACGATGACGCACCTCAGCCTGCGTCAGCCGCTCCTGCCACCACGGCAGGCTTGCGCCGGACACCCGCAGGCTGGTGCGGACGATCGAATGGGTGCCGCGCTTCTCGTGGCCGGCCGGCCAGTCGAAGAAGGTCAGGTCGGTGCCGGGGCGGGCCTCCCCGTCGGCGTAGAACAGGTGGTAGGCGCTGACATCGTCCTGGTTGACGGTCTTCTTCACCAGCCGCATGCCGAGCGCTTGCGTGTAGAATTTCACGTTGCCGGGGGCGTCGGCGGAAACCGCGGTCAAATGGTGGATGCCGGTGAGTTGCATGGAACGTTGAACGCTGTTGGGATGACGGTCAGGCATTTAGGAACGGCCGCGTCAAATTGCGAGGGTGGATCGATGTCGCTCAAGGGCAAGACGCTGTTCATCACGGGCGCCTCGCGCGGCATCGGGCTGGCGATGGCGCTGCGGGCCGCCCGCGACGGCGCCAACATCGCAATCGCGGCCAAGACCGATACGCCGCATCCCAAGCTGGAAGGCACCATCCACACCGCCGCCGAGGCCATCGAGAAAGCCGGCGGCCGGGCCCTGCCTCTGGTGGTCGATGTGCGCGACGAAGCGGCGGTGAAGGACGCCATCGATCAGACCGCAGCCAGGTTCGGCGGCATCGATATCGTCATCAACAACGCCAGTGCGGTGGCGCGCACCAGCGTCGCCGACACCGACATGAAGCGCTACGACCTGATGCAGTCGATCAACACCCGCGGCACCTTCATGGTGTCGAAATATGCCATTCCCCACCTGGAGAAGGCCCCGAACCCCCATATCCTGATGAACTCGCCGCCGCTCGACATGCAGGAGAAATGGTTTGCCGGCTCCACCGGCTATTCGATCGCCAAATTCGGCATGAGCCTCGTGGTGCTGGGGCTTGCCGGCGAATTGCGCGGGCGGATCGCGGTCAACGCGCTGTGGCCGCGCGTCACCATCGCCACCGCGGCGATCAAGAACCTGCTGGGCGGCGACCGGGTGATGCGGATGTCGCGCACGCCGGAGATCATGGCCGACGCTGCTCATGCCATCTTCCACAAGCCCGCGAAGACCTTCACCGGCCAGTTCCTGATCGACGACACGTTCCTGGCCGGCGAAGGCATCACCGATTTCGAGAAGTACCGCGCGGAGCCGGGCGAGCCGCTGGCCGGAACCTTTTTCGTGCCGGACCATCCGCCCGCCCCGGCCGGCGTCGAGATCGCGGGGAAAAGGTGGGATTGAGCGCTTTCGCAGCGCACATCGAAGGGTTAAGTCTGGACGATGACGACACTTCTCATCACGCACGACCAGGCCGGACTGAACCACCTCACCCCCACAGGTCATCCGGAACGGCCCGACCGGCTGCGCGCGCTGGCGCAGGTGTTCAGCGAGGAACGCTTTGAGCCGCTCAAGCGCCTCGAGGCCCCGAGCGTACCGCTTGAGACCATCGCGCTGTGCCACCCGATGGACCACATCGAGGCGCTGCGCCAGGCCACGCCGAAGCACGGCATCGTCGCGGTGGACGCCGATACGTCGCTGTCGCCCGGCAGCTTCGAAGCCGGCGTTCGCGCGGTCGGCGGCGCGGTCCTTGCGGTCAACGAGGTGGTCGGCAAGCGCGCCGACAACGCGTTCGTCTGCATGCGGCCGCCCGGCCACCACACCGAGACGTCGCGGGCGATGGGCTTCTGCCTGTTCAACACCGCGGCGATCGCGGCGCGCTACGCGCAGGACCATCACGGGCTTGGCCGGGTCGCTGTGATCGACTTCGACGTGCATCACGGCAACGGCACGCAGGACATCTTCTGGTCCGACGCCACCGCGATGTACTGCTCGACCCACCAGATGCCGCTCTATCCCGGCACCGGCGCCAAGTCCGAGACCGGAGAGCGCAACACCATCGTCAACGCGCCGCTTTCGGCGGGCGACGGCGGCGAGCGGTTTCGCGAGGCGTTCAACAGCCGCATCCTGCCGCGATTGCGGGATTTCGCGCCGGAACTGGTGGTGATTTCGGCCGGCTTCGACGCGCACCGCCGCGATCCGCTCGCCAACCTGCAGCTTGTGGAAAGCGATTTCGAATGGGCCACGAAGGCCCTGATGGAAATCGCCGACAAGAGTGCGGAAGGCCGCGTGGTTTCCGTGCTGGAAGGCGGCTACGATCTCGAAGGCCTGTCGCAGTCGGCAGCCGCCCACGTCACGGCGCTGATGCACGGATGATTCCAGAACCAGAAGATCGCTCACAGGATCGAACATGACCGACAAAGCCGACCCGAAGAAAATGTCGTTCGAGACCGCGATCGAGGAATTGGAAACGATCGTGAAACGGCTCGAGGAGGGAAAAGTGCCGCTCGAGGAGTCGGTCGCGATCTACGAGCGCGGCGAGGCGCTGAAGCGCCGCTGCGAGGAATTGCTGCGCCACGCCGAGGCGCGCGTCGAGAAGATCACGCTCGATGCCTCGGGCAAACCGGGCGGCACCGCGCCGCTGGATGTGAACTAGGTTCTCGATCCGTCGGCCGCTGCAAATTCGGTGTCGTCCCCGCGGAAGCGGGGACCCAGTAAACACCGACAGAACTGTGAGTACTGGATGCCCGCTTTCGCGGGCATGACAGTTCATTGTGTTGCGCCGTTTCAACTCTCAGATTTGCATTTCAATTTAGCCAACGCTCCGCCGCCGGTTGTTTCAAGACGGACCGGCGCCGTCTTTCCCCTTTTTCCGTTTCCCCTGAGGGGATGGAGCGCCGGGAGGCGCCAGGGCGGATCGCCGCCCTTGATCAGCAGGCTGACGAGACCTGCCGGGCGAGCCTTGCGGCCCGCCAAGCGCATCCACGGCGATATCTCCGTTACCGAAGATCGCCGCTT
>JAKFYI010000038.1 GCA_021730985.1 Hyphomicrobiales bacterium
AGAGCGCGGCGACCAGCCCGCCCGCCCCCGCCCCGATCACCAGCACGTCGGTGTCGATCAGCACGCCGTCGATGTCGGTCATCAGGTCACCACGGCCGCGGCCGGTTCTTGACCGACGGATGCACGTCGACGATGTGCTCCGGGCAGTAGATCTCGCAACTGAAGCAGGTGATGCAGTGCTCGCGGAACTTGATCACCGGCAGGAGCCTGGTCTGCATCAGACCGGCGATTTCCTGCTTCACCGCGACCGGCTCCATGTGGATCACATCGGCCGGGCAGACCACGTCACAGATGCCGCAGCCGGTGCACTTGCCGATCTCGATGCTTTCGATCATCCCGCTTCATAGCAAAGCCCGGCCCGTTCGTCCCCGCGAAGGCGAGAACCCAGGTCTGCGTACAGGGGACGTTGGATCAGGCGGCGGATGCGGCGGCGACGCGCGCGCCCGCGGCATCCCGGGCGCGCTCCATGATCAATTCGAGCGAAGCCACTTCGACGCGGTTGCGGCCCCGCTCCTTGGCGCAATAGAGCGCCTCGTCGGCCTGTGCCAGCAGCGCCGCGACATCGAGCAGCCCGTCGTCGCAGATCGCAACGCCGATGCTGACCGTGCCGCCGATCAGGTGGCCGTCCACTGCGGCTGCGGCTTCGGCGTAGGCCGCGCGGATGCGGTCGGCCGCGGCAAACGCGTCCTCACGGCTGACATCGTTGAGTACCACGGCGAACTCCTCGCCGCCGAGGCGTCCGACCAGATCGCCGGGACCAAGCGCCTCGCTGGCCGACATGGCGAACACCTGAAGCACATGATCGCCGACCGCGTGACCGAACCGGTCGTTGATCGACTTGAAATGATCGAGATCGGCAAGCAGCACCGCCACCGGCTGCGGCTCGACGGCCTGCCGCCTGGCGAGCACCGCGGCATTCTCCAGGAAGGCGCGGCGGTTCGGAATTCCGGTAAGCGGATCGACCAGCGCCGCGGTCTTGTGGCGAAGTTCGGTGCGCTCCTTGGCCATGGCCAATAGGATGAAGGCGATGGCGATGGTGAACAGCAACGCCTCGAACGAGAGCACCGAGAGCCACACGCTGTCGAACACCTGATTGGTCGGCGACCACGGCAGCGCCAGCGACAGCGGCGTGCGCAGCAGGAACAGCGCGCCGTGCGCGAACAGCATGAAGATCGCGGGCCAGCGCGACACCAGAGGCTCGCTGCGGCCGCGCCAGAATTCGTAGGCCGTGGCCCAGGTGTATGCGGTGATCAGGCCGGAGGAGAGCAGGATGCGCGCGTCGAGCGACTCCTGGAACAGCGGCATCCGGCAGGCGAACAGCCAGACGATGGCGCCGCCGAACAGATAGACCGGCTGGATGCTGCGGCCGTCGAACACCCGCGCGCCGGTCCACATGACGGCGAACGCGGTGAACAAGATGCCATTGGCAAGATCGATCGAGATCGCATCCGGTACCGAGCCGTACATGCCGAACAGCATGACGGACGCCGCCCGCAGCAGGTGCGCGCTGCCCCACCACGCCACCGCGTGGATGCTCGCGTTCTGAATCCACGCGAACAGCAGCAACAGTCCCAGCATCGCCTCGACATAGATCGTGACGAGGAACAGCGTATTGACGTCGAGAGCCATCGTTGGCCTTCCGCGAAAGCGGCCGGTTCAGGAAATGCCCGTCCCAATGGCCGAAACTGCATTAATGTTGGAAAAGAATGGGTGAATCGGCACGGGCGCCGGGGGCCAATTGCCGCCATATGGTTTCGGCAACCTTTCCGTCGCGCCGCCAAACCAAACCGCACCCTTCGGCCGTGCGTCTTGTGGCGGCAATGGCGGTCCTCTAGGTTTCCGGCCGCAACAACTGGTGTGCCAAATGCAGACACGCGACGGTGTCATCGACGCCATCGGCCATACGCCGCTGATCAAGCTGCGGCGGGCGTCCGAAGCCACCGGCTGCCTGATCCTGGGCAAGGCCGAGTTCATGAACCCGGGCGGCTCGGTGAAGGACCGCCCGGCCCGCCAGATGATCCTGGAGGCCGAGCAGCGCGGCGAGCTCAAGCCCGGCGGACTGGTGGTCGAAGGCACCGCGGGCAACACCGGCATCGGGCTGGCGCTGGTCGCCGGCGCGCGCGGCTATCGCACGCTGATCGTGATCCCCGACACGCAGAGCCAGGAAAAGAAGGACATGCTGCGGCTGTGCGGGGCCGAGCTGATCGAAGTGCCCGCCCTGCCATACAGCAACCCCAACAACTACCAGCACGTCACCCGGCGTCTCGCCGACGACCTGCGC
This sequence comes from Hyphomicrobiales bacterium, assembly GCA_021730985.1. GTDB lineage: Bacteria > Pseudomonadota > Alphaproteobacteria > Rhizobiales > Xanthobacteraceae > Z2-YC6860. The sequence goes on from JAKFYI010000038.1 coordinate 2,282, forward strand.
AAGACCGAGAAGAACGGCGTGCTGTTCGCCGATCAGTGGAACAACCTCGACAACCGCAAGGCGCACTATCTCTCGACCGGCCCGGAAATCTGGCAGCAGACCGGCGGCAAGGTCAATGGCTTCATCTGCTCGGTTGGCACCGGCGGCACGCTGACGGGCACAGGCCAGTATCTGCGTGAAATGAAGAAGGACATCGTGATCGGTTGCGCCGATCCGCGCGGCGCCGCGATGTACTCGCTGTTCTCGACCGGCGAGGCGAAGGCCTCCGAGGGCGGCTCGATCACCGAAGGCATCGGGCTCGGCCGCGTGACGCCCGTGATCGACGGCTTCAAGGTGGAGAAGCCCTACCTCATTCCCGACGAAGAAGCCGTGCCGGTGATTTTCGATCTGCTGGAGCACGAGGGCCTCTGCCTTGGCGGCTCGTCGGGCGTCAACGTGGCGGGCGCAATCCGGCTCGCCAAGGATCTGGGGCCGGGCCACACCATCGTCACCGTGCTGTGCGATTCCGGCACGCGCTACCAGTCCAAGCTGTTCAATCCGCAATTCCTGCGCTCGAAGAAGCTCCCGGTGCCGGCTTGGCTGGAGCGCAAGCCCGACGTGACGATCCCGTTCGCGAAGGCTTAAGCCGCCATGCCGACCGATTGCCTGTTCCGCGAGGATTCCTACCTCAAGGATTGCGAGGCAACGGTGGTTGCGGTGACGCCCGAGGGCGGCATCGTGCTCGACCGCACCGTTCTGTACGCCGTATCCGGCGGGCAGCCTGCCGATCGCGGCACGCTGGTTTCGCCATCGGGCGAGAGCATCCCGCTCGCCAACGTGGTGTTCACCGATCCCGGCAAGACACAGATCGCGCATGTCCCCTCGCCCGGCGCCGTTCCGCTCAAGGCCGGCGACAAGGTCCAGGCCGTGCTCGACTGGCCGGTGCGCTATGCGCGCATGCGGATGCACACCGCGCTGCATCTGCTCTCCGCCGTGCTGCCCTATCCGGTGACCGGCGGCTCGGTCGGCGAAACCGAGAGCCGGCTCGACTTCGACATTCCCGACGCAGGCCTCGACAAGGACTCCATCACCGAAAGGCTCGCCGAGATGATCGCGGCCGGCGCCCCGGTCACGAGCCGCTGGATCGCGGACGCCGAGCTCGAAGCCAATCCGGGACTGGTCAAGACCATGGCGGTGAAGCCGCCGATAGGCACCGGCCGGGTGCGGCTGATCGAGATCGCGGGCTACGATCTGCAACCCTGCGGCGGCACTCATGTGCGTTCCACGGCCGAAATCGGCCCGGTTCGCGTGACGCAGGTCGAGAAAAAAGGGAAATTGAACCGGCGCGTGCGTTTGGCGTTGGTATAGGAAGGAATTTTAGCACCATGACCGACACTCGCCCCCCCGCCAGCAAGAATCTCGTGACCACCGAATGGCTCGCCGAACGGCTCGGCAAGCCCGGCGTTTCGATCGTCGATGGCTCGTTCTACCTGCCGGCGCTCAAGCGCGACGCCAAAGCGGAGTATCTCGCCGCCCACATTCCGGGCGCGGTGTTCTTCGACATCGATGCGGTGGCCGACCATTCCACCGAGCTGCCGCACATGCTGCCCGGCGCGACCATGTTCGCGGACGCAGCCGGCAAGCTCGGCATCGCCACCGGCGACACCATCGTGGTCTACGACGGCGCGGGCCTGGGCGGCGCGCCGCGGGTGTGGTGGACGTTCCGCATCTTCGGCGCCAAGAACGTGTTCATCCTCGACGGCGGCCTGCCGAAGTGGAAGGCCGAGAGCCGTCCGGTCGAATCCGGCGAGGCGAGGCCCGCGGCAAAGACGTTTGAAGCTGCGCTCGACACCACCAAGGTTGCCAACTCCGACGACATCTCGCTCGCGCTGATGAACAAGTCGGAGCAGGTGGTGGACGCACGACCAGCGGACCGCTTTCGCGGCGAAGCGCCGGAGCCGCGCCCCGGCGTGCGGTCCGGACACATGCCGGGCGCGCTCAACGTGCCGGTCACCGGGCTGATCGAGAACGGCCGGCTGATCGCGCCGGAGAAGATCGTGGAAAAATTCAAGGCGGGCGGCGTCGATCTCGACAGGCCCACCATCACCAGTTGCGGCTCGGGCGTCACCGCGGCGACGCTGTGGTTCGCGCTCGACGCGATCGGCAAGGCGCCGAAGCAGCTCTACGACGGCTCCTGGACCGAGTGGGGCGGCCGCCCCGACCTGCCGGTGGAACGCGGCTAGCCGCCCTATTTCGCAGCCGCCGACACCTGCTTCACGATCGGCCGCCAGGCGTCCATCTCGTCACGGATGAACTTGCCGGTCTCCGCGGGCGACAGGTCGCGGACATACGTCGCCAGCGTTTCGAACCGTGAGCGCACCTCGGGCTGCGCCAGCACCGAGCGCAGATCGGCGTTGATCTTGCGCACCACGTCGTCCGGCAGGCCCGTTGGGGCCAGCAGAGCGAACCAGCCGCGCGAGTCGAAGCCGGGCAGCGTCTCGGCCACCGTCGGCAGGTTCGGATAGTTCGGCAGCCGCGACGGCGAGGTCACCGCGAGCGGCTTGACCGAATTCGACGCCATCGCGCCGGTGAACGCGGCGAGCCCCTCCACCATCATGGACAAGCGGCCGCCCATCACATCCTGCAGGCCCTGCGGCGCGCCGGGATACGGCACGAAGGTCAGTTCGAGCTTGGCGGCGTTGCGGAACATCTCGCCGGTCATGTTCGGCAGCGAGCCGCGGAAATTCGCCGCGTAGGTGAGTTCGCCGGGCTTCTTTTTCGCCAGCGCGATCAGATCCGGCAGCGTACTGGCGCCGAGATCGTTGCCGGCCACGATCAGGAACGGCTGCTCGCCGACCAGGCCGATCGGGATGAGATCCTTGGCGATGTCGAGCGGCAATTTCGGATTGGTCTCTGGCAGCACGACGAGCGATGACGACGACGGCAGGTAGAGCGTGTGGTTGTCGCGCTCGGCTGCGGCCAGCGCTTGCATCGCGATCAGCCCGCCGGCGCCGGCACGGTTGATGATGAGGACCTGCTGGCCCCAGAGTTGCGACAGCCGGTCGGTGACGATGCGGGCGATCACGTCGGGGGCGCTGCCGGCGGCGGTCGCCATGATCACCTTGACCGGCCGGTTCGGCCAAGTCTGTGAGGATGCCTGCGAGGGTGTCTGCGCATCCGCTGCCGTGCCGGCCCATACAAATGCCAATGCGAACGCCAGCAGGCCGAACGTCAGGCGCCACAGAGCGCGGCTTTTCCCCAGCATCTTATCCTCCCGGAACGGCTTTTGCAGTCACGACATTCTAGCAGGCTGTGCTAAAATGGCAGGCCCTTCCACGCGGGAGCGAACCATGATCTTCCGCCAGCTGTTCGACAGCGTATCCGGCACCTACTCCTACCTGCTGGCCAGCCGCCGCGGCGGCGAAGCCATGATCATCGATCCGGTTCTGGAGAAGGTGAACCGCTATCTCGGACTGATCAAGGAGCTCGATCTCAAGCTGGTCAAGGCGGTGGACACCCATATGCACGCCGACCACATCACAGGCTTGGGCGCCCTGCGCGACAAGACGCACTGCATCACCGTGATGGGCGAGCAGACCAAGGCGGACGTGGTTTCGATGCGGCTGGCCGACGGAGACAAGCTCACCATCGAGGGGCTCGCGCTCGATGTAATCTACACGCCCGGCCACACCGACGATTCCTACAGCTTCATCCTGCCAGACCGGGTGTTCACCGGCGACACGCTGCTGATCCGCGGCACCGGCCGCACCGATTTCCAGAACGGCGATCCGCGCGCGCAATATGAATCGATTTTCGGCCGGCTGCTCAAGCTGCCCGAGACGACTCTGGTTTACCCGGCGCACGACTACAAGGGCGACACTTGCTCCACCATCGGCGAGGAGAAGGCGTTCAATCCCCGCCTCCAGGTCAAGTCAGTGGACGAGTACATCGCGCTGATGAACGGCCTCAACCTGCCCAACCCGAAGATGATGGACGTGGCGATCCCGGCCAACATGCGGGTCGGCTACATGCAGGAGCAGATCGCCAATCGCGGCTGGTCGGTGAGCGCGGAGCAGGCGCTACACCTCGCCGGACAGCCGGATATTGCGCTGATCGACCTGCGCGAGCGCACCGAGCGCGAACGCCACGGCATCATCCCCGGTTCGCTGCATGTGCCCTATCCGAGCCTGCAGGAAAACATCAGCGCGGGCGGCATGCTGCACGAGCTCGCCAAATCGACCTCCAAGCGCATCCTGTTCTACTGCGCGTTCGGCGAACGGTCGGCGATGGCGGTGCAAGCGGCGCAGGATGCAGGGATTGCCTCGGCCTGCCACATCCACGGCGGCATGGGCGCGTGGAAACAGGTCAGCGGGCCGCTCAGTCATTGAACGTACTTCAGTGGAACAGTCGTCCTCTGGGCTGTCGGCCATTGAACGATTCATCTTCGTCCCGCGAACGCAGGACGGCCCTTCCCGATCGATAGAGATCGTCCGCTACTTCCCGCCCAAACCTGCGCCCTTGATCGCGTCGGCGCTGGCGGTTGAGTCCTGCTCGAACATCTTGCGGAACGCTGCCCCAGGCAGATAGCGGGGCTCGGCGCCGAGCCGCTCCACAATCGCCTTGTACTCAGGGGCCGCAGTTGCTGTCGCGCACGCCTTCTCCAGCACGTTCACCGCCGCGTCGGGCGTCTTGGCCGGCACGATCAGGCCACCGGCAGAGAAGCCCTGCGCCGGAAAGCCGAGCTCCTTCATGGTCGGCACGTCGGGCAGCGACGGAAGCCGCGTGTCGGTGAGCGTGGCAAGGATCGGCAGATCGCTGGCCTTGGCGACCGGAGGGCTCTCGGTGATCGCCATGATGGTGCCGCCGAGCAACGCGTGCGCCATCGGCCCCGCCCCCTGGAACGGCACGCCGAGGCCGTCGGCGCCGACCGCCTTGAGAGCCGCCAGCATCACGAGGTGCGGCTGGCTGGCGACGCCCGGATGGCCATAGACCAGGTTCTCGGGCTTGGCCTTTGCGAAGGCGACGAACTCCCGGAAGGTCTTGAACGGCGCCTTCGGCCCCGCGATCAGAACATAGGGCGTGTAGTAGCTGAGGCAGACATAGCGGAACGTTTCCATTCCGTAACGCGGCTGCGCGCTCATGTGCGGCTGCGCGGTGATCGGATTGTTCGGCGTCATTGCGATCGTGTAGCCGTCCGGTTCGGCTCGCACGAGATCGAGGATTCCAATGGTGCCGGCAGCCCCTCCCTTGTTGCTGATGATGACCGGCTGGTTGAGCGCCTTCGCCAGTTCGGTCTGCAACGCCCGCGCCATCAGGTCGGTGTTTCCGCCCGGCGGAAACGGCACGACCATGGTGATGGTACGCGATGGGTAGGTTTGCGCGGCCGCCGGAGATGGAATCGCAACAACAACGGCGGCGATGAAAGTAGCGAAACAGCGCATTTTGCTCCCCTCAATTCAAAATCTGGCTCAGGAACAGCTTGGTCCGCTCATGCTGCGGATTGGCGAAGAACTCCTGCGGCGCATTCATCTCGACGATCTGCCCCTCGTCCATGAACACGACGCGGTTCGCCACCTGGCGCGCAAAGCCCATCTCGTGGGTGACGACCAGCATGGTCATGCCGTCGTTGGCAAGCTCAACCATGGTGTCGAGCACCTCCTTGACCATTTCCGGGTCGAGCGATGAGGTCGGCTCGTCGAACAGCATGATCTTCGGGCTCATGCACAAGGCGCGCGCGATGGCGACGCGCTGCTGCTGGCCGCCGGAAAGCTGGCCCGGGTACTTGCCGGCCTGCTCGGGGATTTTGACGCGCCGCAGATAGTGCACGGCGATCTCGTCGGCTTCCGCCTTCGGCATCTTGCGCACCCAGATCGGCGCCAGTGTCAGGTTCTCCAGCACCGTCAGGTGCGGAAACAGGTTGAAATGCTGGAACACCATGCCGACGTCGCGGCGCACCTCGTCGATCTTCTTCACGTCGTCGGTGAGTTCTACACCATCGACCACGATGCGGCCCTGCTGGTGTGCCTCCAGCCGGTTGATGCAGCGGATCATGGTGGACTTTCCGGAGCCGGACGGCCCGCAGATCACGATGCGCTCGCCCTTGGTGACCCGCAGGTTGATGTCGCGCAAAACATGAAAATCGCCGTACCACTTGTGCACGCCGCTGAGATCGACCGCGACCGCCGTGTTAAGGCTGGCCGGCTTGAAGCGGGTTCGACCGGGTGCGTTCTCGTCCATCAATCCCTCAGCGCCGGTCGCCCGCCCGCAGGCGATGCTCGACATAGCGCGCGTAGCGCGACATGGCGTAACAGAACACGAAATAGAACATGGCGGCAAAGGCGTATCCGGTGACGCTCGTCACCGGCGTCGCCCAGTTCACGTCGCCGCGCGCAGCCTCGATGGTCTTGAGGAAGTCGAAGATGCCGACGATGAACACCAGCGTCGTATCCTTGAACAGCCCGATGAAGGTGTTGACGATGTTGGGAAGGGTAACCTTGAGTGCCTGCGGCAGCACAATCAGCCGCATCGCCTGCCAGTAGCTCAGGCCGACCGCCATCGCCGCCTCGTATTGGCCCCGGGGGATCGCCTGCAATCCTGCGCGTACCACCTCGGCCATGTAGGCCGCGGCGAACAGGGCGACGCCGACCAGCGCGCGCAGCAGTTTGTCCGGCGTCAGACTTTCCGGCACGAACAGCGGCAGCATCACGCTCGCCATGAACAGCACGGTAATCAGCGGTACGCCGCGCACGACCTCGATGAAGATCACGCTGGACATCCGCACCACCGGCATCTTGGAGCGCCGTCCGAGCGCCAGCAGCACGCCGAGCGGCAGCGAGACCACGATGCCGACCGCGGACACCACGATGGTGACAAGCACCCCGCCCCATTGCGCGGTGCTCACCGCCTGCAGGCCGATGGCAGGCAGGCCGACCAGCAGGAAGAACGACAGCACCGGCATCACAGCAAAGAAATAGATCATGCCGAGGCCGCGGCGCGGCGCATCGAGCCACGTCATCCAGCCGATGCCGAAGGCGAGCAGCACGAAGAACACATCGACCCGCCAGCGCTCCTCGATCGGATAAAAACCGTAGGTGAAAAAGCCGAGCCGCTCGATCACGAACGCCCAGCAGGCCCCGACCGCGGGACGCTGCGGCGTCACGATGCAGTCGGCGCGACTCGAGCCATCCCACACCGCATCGAAGATCAGGAATTCGATCAGCGGGGGCAGAAGCCAGACGACCATCGCCACGCAACTGACGGTCAGCAGGATGTTGGTGAAGCTTGAGAACAGGTTTTGCAGCAGCCAGCCGATCGCGCCGGAATGAACCAGCGGCGGCGGCAGCGGATCGAATGGCCGGTCGCGAACGAAGCTGAGCCGCGCGTCGGTGATGGTCGCGGTGTCGCTCATGCGCTAGCGCTCCGCCAATGAGACGCGGCGGTTGTAGAGATTCATCAGCAGCGACGTGACGAGGCTGATGGTGAGATAGACGGCCATGGTGATGACCACGACCTCGATCGCCTGGCCGGTCTGGTTGAGAACCGTGCCGGTGAAAATCTGCACCAGGTCGGGATAGCCGATCGCGACCGCGAGCGAGGAGTTCTTGGTAAGATTGAGATACTGGCTGGTCAGCGGCGGCACGATCACCCGCATCGCCTGCGGCATCACGACGAGCCGCAGCGTGGGCCCTGGACGCAGACCCAGTGAATACGCCGCCTCGGCCTGCCCCTTCGCCACCGCCTGGATACCGGCGCGCACCACCTCGGCAATGAAGGCGGCGGTGTAGATCACGAGGCCGAACAGCAACGCCATGAACTCGGGCAGCACCTCGATGCCGCCGCGGACATTGAAGCGTCCCCGCTCCGGATAGGTGAAATCGACCGGAAAGCCGGTGACGATCAGCGCGGCAAGCGGCAGACCGATCACCATGGCGGCCGCGACGATCAACACCGGTGCCGGCTGCCCGGTGCGCATCTGACGGCGCTTGGCAAAGACGCGATAGGCCACCGCAAGCACGATCGCCACGGCCAGCGCGGCAGCCACCGCGAGGAAGCGCTCGTGAAACACCGGCTGCGGCAGGAACAGGCCGCGATTATTGAGGAGGCCGCCGCCCGGCACGAGAAAACTGTCGCGCACCTCCGGCAGCACCTTGAGCACGGCGTTGTACCAGAACAGCAATTGCAGCAGCAGCGGCAGGTTGCGGATCAACTCGACATAGACGCCGGCGAGCCGCGCCACCAGCCAGTTGGTCGAGAGCCGCGCGATGCCGATAATGAAACCGAGCACGGTCGCAAGCACGATGCCGAGCCCCGCGACCAGAAGCGTGTTGAGCAGTCCGACCCAGAACGCGCGGCCATAGGTCGAGGTGGTCGAGTACTCGATCAGCGTCTGGCTGATGTCGAAGCCGGCGGTGTTGTGCCAGAAGCCGAAGCCCGAAGCGATCTTGGCGCGCGCCAGGTTGTCGATCGCGTTGCTGATCGCACCCCAGGCGAGAAACGCGATCGCCGCGCACAGCAGGGCCTGATAGACGAAGCCGCGAATCCTCGGATTGTAGATCAGCGCCGTTCTGGACCTGCCGGTGTCAACGGCGCTCATGCGGCCTCGCCCCAGCCAACGCGCGATCCTTCAGGCTGCGCCAAACCAGACAGTTCCGCGCGACCCTCAGCGGATCGGCGGAGCGTACTGCAAACCACCCTTGTTCCAGAGTGCGTTGATGCCGCGGCCGATCTTGAGAGCGGAGCCCTGCCCGACGTTGCGCTCGAATGCCTCGCCGTAGTTGCCGACGTGCTTGACGATGCGCGCCGCCCAATCGTTGGGCAGGCCCAGCGCCTCGCCATGCTTGCCTTCGGTGCCGAGCAGACGTTTGATTTCCGGATTGTCGGATTTCGCCTGATCGTCAACGTTGGACCGGGTCACGCCGAATTCCTCGGCGGTCACCATCGCGTAATGAGTCCATTTGACGATGTCGAACCATTGGTCATCGCCGTGCCGCACCACCGGACCGAGCGGTTCCTTGGAGATGATCTCCGGCAGGATGATGTGGTCGTTGGTGTTGGCGAGCCGCAGCCGCTCGCCGGCGAGGCCCGATGCGTCCGTGGTGTAGGCGTCGCAGCGGCTGGCGTCATAAGCCTTGAGCGCCTCGTCCGCCGTCGCAAACGTCACGGTCTTGAGCTTCATCTTGTTGGCGCGGAAATAGTCGGCGAGGTTGAGCTCGGTGGTGGTGCCCTGCTGCACGCAGATCGCAGCGTCGTTAAGTTCCAGCGCCGAATTCACCTTGAGCGACTTGCGCACCATGAAGCCCTGGCCGTCGTAGTAGTTCACGGCGGTGAAGTTCAGCCCGAGCGAGGTGTCGCGCGACGACGTCCAGGTGGTGTTGCGCGCCAGCACATCGACTTCGCCAGACTGCAGCGCGGTAAAGCGGTCCTTCGCAGTGAGCGGCACGAACTTGACCTTGTTCGGGTCGTTGAAGATCGCGGCCGCCAACGCCTTGCAGAAATCGACGTCGAGACCGGTCCAGCGTCCCTGCGAATCCGGCAAGCCGAAGCCCGCAAGCGTGCCGTTGGCACCGCAGTTCAGTGAGCCGCGCTGCTTGATCGTGTTGAGCGTCTGGGCGGAGGCTACCGAAGCCGTGGCGCCAAGAACCGCCGCCAACGCAAGGCGGACGAAAACGCGTTTCATACCAAAATCTCCCACAACAATAGACCGCGAAGGCCGCAGGGCCGTCCGCAACCGCTTTTAGTCCCCTCGAAAGACCATCTGAGGACGCCCAAGCATACAGGTCAAGGGGTTGCGGTTGCCGGAACGGACGCCGTAAATGCCCGGATCGCGAGGCGCAAGCAATGACCAAGGCAACAGGCGGCGAAATCCCAAAAGCGGAACTCAAGCCGGACACCAAACTTGCCACCGGCGGGCGCAATCCGCACGCCCATCACGGTTACGTCAACACGCCGGTCTATCACGCTTCGACGCTGCTCTATCGCACCGCCGAGGACTTCCTGGCCCGGCGCGGCCAGTATTTCTACGGCCGGCGCGGCACCCCCACCTCCGAGGCGCTGGCGCTGGCGATCCAGGAGCTCGACGGATCGGCTTGCGCGGGGGTCGCGCTGCTGCCCTCCGGCCTTGGCGCCATTTCCACCGCGCTGCTGTCGGTCGTGCGCACCGGCGACCACGTCCTGATCACCGACAATTGCTACGGCCCGACCCGCAAGTTTTGCGACGGCGTGCTGGCCCGGTTCGGCGTCACCACCACCTACTTCGATCCCTCGATCGGCGGCGGCATCGCGGCCCTGATCCAGCCCAACACGCGCGCGGTGTTCACCGAGGCGCCGGGCTCGCTGTCGTTCGAAATGCAGGACATCCCGGCCATCGCGGAGGCCGCGCATGCGCGCGGCGCGCTGGTGCTGATGGATAACACCTGGGCGAGCCCGCTGTATTTCCGGGCGCTGGACAAGGGCGTCGATCTCTCGATCCAGTCGGCCACCAAGTACATCGGCGGCCACTCCGACCTGATGATGGGCACGGTGTCCGCCAACGGAAAGGCTTGGCCGCAACTCAAGGAGATGGCGTTCTCGCTCGGGCTTTGCGTCGGCCCCGACGACATGAACATGGCGCTGCGCGGCCTGCGCACGCTCGGCGTCCGCCTCGCCCGCCATCATGAATCCGGTCTCAAGGTCGCGCGCTGGCTCGAGCAGCGGCCGGAGATCCTGCGCGTGCTTCATCCGGGACTGCCGGGCGATCCCGGCCACGCCATCTGGAAACGCGACTTCACCGGCGCCTGCGGACTGTTCGGCGTGGTGTTCAAGCCGGTACCCGACACCGCGATCAACGCGTTCCTCAATGCGCTCACGCTGTACGGCATGGGCGCGTCGTGGGGCGGCTTCGAGAGCCTCGCCATTCCGTTCCAGCTCAAGGACGTGCGCAGCGCCACCACCTGGGCGCCCGGCGGGCCGTGCGTGCGCATCCACATCGGACTGGAAGATACAGGCGATCTGATCGCCGACTTGGAGCGCGGCTTTGCCGCGCTGGTGGCTGCGAAATAGCGCTACGCCGCCGGCGCCGCGGCGTTGCGCTCGCGGAACACGAAATACAGGTTGCGCAGATAGACGAAAACACCGAACGCCTGCCCGATGATGAACACCGGGTCGCGCCGGTACAGCGCATAGACCAGTAGCAGCAAGCCGCCGCCGATCGAGAAAAACCAGAACGCCACCGGGATCACGCTGCGCCCGGCGCGCTCGGAGGCGATCCACTGCACGGCAAAGCGCATGGTGAAGAAGAACTGCGCGACCAGGCCGAGGATCACCCAAAGGTCGAACCGCATCACGAACACGTCGTGGAAATACGTCCCCAAGAAACTCATCAGGTCCGCAACCATCTAAACCTCCGAGACTTCAGGAACGCGCTTCCTGCGGCGGAGCAACCACCACACGCCGAACAGATCCAGAATGCCGACCCAGAGACGGTCCCACATGCCGTAGTTGGATTGCCCATGCAGGCGCGGCCGATCGACCACATCGACATAGCCGATGTCGCGGCCCTCGCGCCGCACCAGCGCGGACAGAAAGCGGTGCAGGCCGTCGAAGTAAGGCAGCGCCAGGAACATGTCGCGGTCGAGCGCCTTGAGGCCGCAGCCGGTGTCGCGCGTGCCGTCGCGCAGGATGAGGCCGCGCACGCCGTTGGCGACGCGCGACTGGAATTTCTTGAAGCCCGACGCCTTGCGGCCGACGCGCTGGCCGGCAACCATTCCGAGGCGGGGCTGTCCCGCCTCGAACGCCTCGATCAGCTTGGGGATGAAGGCCGGATCGTTCTGGCCGTCGCCGTCGAGGGTGACGACCAGCGGCGCCCGCGCCTGTGCGACGCCGGTGCGCAGCGCCGCCGACTGGCCGCACGAGCGGGTGTGCCCGATCTGCCGCAGCCAAGGCCGCGACGCCATCAGCGCCAGCAATTCGGCTTCGGTCCGATCGCTGGAGCCGTCGTTGACGTAGATGATCTCGAACGCCCAGCGCCCCTCCAGCGCCGCGGCGATTTCCGCCACCAGCGGCGCAACGTTGCCGGCCTCGTTCCTCACCGGAACAATGACGGAAACGTCGGGAGTTGAGGAATTCGCCTGATTCATCTCGGGGGTCGGCTGGACGCGGATTGGCGCGTTCTAAGCAGAGACCGCGCGGCGGGCAACCGCTTTAATTCGCCGCCAAGACGGCCCCGGCAGCTTGTAGACCGTGCCGTCCGCCAGAACGGCGAAGCCGAGCCGGCGCGAGGCACACCAGTTTCGCACCAGCAGCGCGCCGATGGTTCCGACGATGGCGCCCGCAATGACGTCGCTGGGATGGTGCGCGGTGACGATCACCCGGCTGACCGCGATGGCGACCGCATAGATCCACATCGCCGGCCGCAGCTTCGGCCAAAGCGCGCCGATCGCTACGGCGGCGGCGAACGCCGTGGTGGCGTGTCCCGACGGAAAGGCGGCGTAGGCGGAGCGCCAGCCGAACCACAGCGAGGTCCATGCGTCCTCGCCCGCGACATAGGGCCGGGCGCGGCCGATCAACCGCTTCACGACGGCTGCGAACAACCCCGGCATGGCAATCGCCATGAAGATGAAGCCGACGCGCAGCGAGATGGCGGCGAGCACGCGCCGTGAGACGCCCGGCAGCCTGGGTGAATCCGCCATCGCCAGCAGAAGCAGCAGGATCGCGGTCGGATAGAGGAACCAGCCGGACAGGCCGAGATCCGTGATGATGCGAAAAATCTGGATCAGTCCGGCAGGTAATTGACGCGCGCTAGCCAGCGCGCGCACGTCGATCAGCACCACCGTCGCGGCCAGGATCGCGACAGCGATGACGGCGCCCAGCGCCAACCGGCTGTGCGACGGCCAGGCCGGACGGCGGCCCGGAGGACGCGTCGATCTGAAGAACATGAGTACGGCAGACCGGATGTCCGCGCCGAAACGTTGCAGGCGCGTCTCCTGCCCGCTCGACAGGGCCGCCGTCATCGATCAGCCCGATAGATCGCAATGGAGACCGGCCGTCCGACGCTGAAGTTGTAGCCGTCGATACGCCGCCCCGGCGCATAGCGCAGGCCGATCGCATCGGCGCGCCGCAGGAAATTCCGCTCCTGGCGCGCTTCGACGAACGCAAAGCGGCACCCGCCCGGACGAAGGAATTCCGCGGCGCCGCCGCCATCGACCAGACGGGTCTCGGTGCCGGTGAGAAAGACCAGGCTCGGCTCGTGAAAACCGGCTGCTGCCGCAATCGGCCGCTCGCAATCGGCGGCGCGCAGCGCACGCGCCATTGAAACGCTCGGAAACAGCCCGCCCAGGATCGGAATGAGAAATCCAAACGTCGCGATCGAAATCAGCACTGAAGCCACCATCGCGCGCTGCAGCGAACGCAAAGCGCCGTCCGCCTCGAACAACCGCCATGCCAGCAGACCGAACACCACAGCGCCCGCCGCGAATGGCAGGGCCAGCACGCCCATCTGCCGGCCGAACATCAAGAGCCAGGTCACCATCAATGCGCCGAACAGCACCGGCAGCACAAACCACCACGCGGCGCCGTGCAGCATCCAACTCTTGCGCGTCAAGCGATGTGAATCGACGACCCCTGCAATCAGGATTGCAATCGCCGGATAGAGCGGCATCACATAGTGCGGCAGCTTGGTGATCACCAGTTCCAGCACGACCCACATCGGCACGAGCCAGCAAAGCAGGAAGCGCGCGCCCTTTTCATGTCGCGAAGCCCACACTGCGGGCGCCGCCAATCCCGCCAGCGTCGCCGCCGGCCAGAACGTCACCCAGAACAGCGCGAAGTAGTACCCCGGTGGCGCACCGTGGCCCTCCTGACCGCTGAACAGCTTCGGCAGGAAATCCTGGCCGATCGATTCCGCGGCGAATGCGCCGCCACTGCGGCTCGCAATGGCGATAAACCACGGGCAGACCAGGACCGCGAACCAGAGGATGCCGGGGAGCGGACGCAAGCCGATCAGCCATCGTCCCGAGCGGTCGCACGCCGCAAGTGTCACGATCGTCAATCCGGCGATCGTCAGGATCAGTGGACCTTTGATCAGCGTACCGGCGGCAAGCGCGGTCCAGAACACGGCGGGCCAGCGCCATCCGTTCAAACCGGGCTTCAGGCGAGGATCGAGGTAAATACGCGCAAGCGCGCCCATCGCTGCGATGACGGCCGGCAGCAGCACGGCATCGGTTTTGGCCAGATGCGCTTCGGCGGCGAGCATCAGCGACGTCGCCATCATCAATCCGGCCAGCAGCGAAGCGCGGCGCGACACGAAGGCCAGCGCCGTCCAATACGTCAGCAGCACCGCGGCCAGCGCGCCGAGCACCGAGGGAATGCGATAGAGCCCGATGGTGGTCGCGGCGTTGCTCTTGCCGAGCGCATCGGCCGCATTCACCACGGCGGCCTGCAGCCAGTACGTGCCGATGGGCTTCTTGTAGCGGGCGTCGTCCTGGAAGCGGATGTCGATGTAATCTCCGCTCTCCACCATCTGCTTTGCCGATTGGGCGAAGCGCGCCTCGTCCCGATCGATCGGCGGAATGGAGAACATCCCCGGGGTGAACGCCAGCAACGCCACCACGGCCAGCAGCGCCAGCGCACGCAAGTGATTGGCCACGGCCCAATCGAGAACGACATCGAGCGCGTCCAGGCGCGCCGGTCGGGCAGTCTCGGTTCGAAGCGTCGCCATTCCCGGTCCGTCAAGCGGCAGTCGTGCCATCGGCAAGCCAGCTTACGGCTTGTCCAAGAAAATCTCGCGGGCCTCCGGGACATGCCTGCGCCGTGAGATCAGCCACCGCGCACCGAACAGGTCAACAAGCCCCACCAGCGCCCGGTCGATCAGACCATACTTGGATTTGCCGTGCAGCCGCGGACGATCCGTCACATCGATATGCCGCACCTGCATTCCCTCGCGCAATGCCAGGGCCGGCAAATAGCGGTGCATCGTATCGAAATAGGGAAACCGCAGAAAGACATCGCGGGGGAATGCCTTCAATCCGCAGGCGGTGTCGCGGGTGTCGTCCTTGAGCATCGACGCGCGCAGGCCGTTGGCGAGCTTGGAGCCGATTCGCTTGAGCCCGGAATGGGCATGCTTGATCCGCTGGCCGGCGACCAGCCCGACGCCGGGCTCAGCCAGCGGCTCCAGCAGCGGCAGTACAAAGCGCGGGTCGTTCTGCCCGTCCCCATCCATCGTCACGATATGACGCGCGCGGGCGCAGCGGACCCCGGTGAGGATTGCGGCGCTCTTGCCGCAGTTCTGGGCGTGGACCACATGCCGGACGAAACCGTACCGCTTGGCCAGGCCGCCGAGCACCTGCGGGGTGTTGTCGGTGCTGCCGTCATCGACGATGACGATCTCGTAGTCGCGGCCGGCCAGCACCCCGGCGATCTCGTTCACCGTGTCGGCGAGGCTGTCGCCCTCGTCCTTGGCGGCAATCACGATCGAAAACTGCGGATTGCTCACGCCGATGACCTTTCGGGCTGCTGCGCGCCGCGGGGGCTACTTCGGAACATAGACACCGATGTTCTGGGAGCGGCCGTTGCCGATGTTGATCCCGGTGACGCGCTCCCGCAGTTCGACCTGCCGGGGCTGCAGCGCCATGACCTCCAAGAATATCGTTTCATGCTCCGGGCTGACCAGGGCGACCCGGCACCCGCCGGCGCCCATCAGCTTTGCCGCATCCGCGCCGAATATGAGCTGCGTCTTGGTTCCGGCCAGAAACACCAGGCTCGCCTCCCAGTATCCGGCGGAGACGACCTGCGGATCCGGGCATGGCGCCTGACGCTTGACCGCGGCGACAAGGCGCGGCGTCATCCACACGCTGTCGAGCCGCGGCATCACCAGTCCGAAGTTCGCAGCATGGATCAGCAACGCGGCGGCCGCGATCATGACCGGAAACTCCGCGATCGATTCCGAGCGGGCAAACCGCACGCTCCATATTGCGATTGCAATACCGGCGAGTGCGATGACGATGGCGGCCCACGCCAACTGGCCCTGCAGCACATACAGCAGCACCGGCCCCAGCGCCGCATAGGCCAGCGCCGCGAGGGCGATCAGCCCGGCAAGCAGTGTCCAAGGCCGCCGGCCCGCCAGCAGCGCCATCACGATCAGGATCGCAATCGCCGGATAAACCGGCAGCACGTAATGCGGCAGCTTGGTCGCAACCACTTCGAAGATCAGCCAGGTCGGGACGATCCATGCGAGGCAGAACCGCACGGGCCGTTCACGGCGATGCTGCCAAACCCAGGGCGCAGCCATCAGCGCGAGGCCCGCGGCCGGCCAGAACGTGAGCCAATACAGCGCGAGATAGAAGCCGGGCGGCCCGCCGTGGCCCTGCTCGCCTGCGCCGACCTTGCCGAGAAAACTCTTGCCGATGGCGATCCGGTAGAACTCGCCATCGCTGACGATGCCGATGGCGATGTACCAAGGCAGCGCCAGCAGCAGCAGAACGGCGATGCCGGGCAGCGGCCGCAGCGCCTTGAGCCAGGCGGCCGAGCGATCGATGATGCATAGCGCCGCCGTGGTGCTTCCAACCACCAGCATGATCAAGGGGCCCTTGACCACCACGCCTGCGGCCATCGCAATCCAGAACCCCATCGCTCCCGCCCAGCCGAGCGCATGGCCGAGATACGCCCGCGCCAGAAAACCGATCGCGCCGAGAATGGACGCCAGCAGCACGGCATCGGTCTTGGCGAGCCGGGCCTCGACGCCGAGCAGGATCGACACCGCCATAAAAAGCGCGGCCACAAACGATCCCACCGCGCCGGCGAACGGCAGCGCGATCCAGTAGGTGAGCAACACCGCCAATGTCGCACCGATCAACGACGGCAGGCGATGCACCCAGATCGGCGCATAAGTTCCGTACCCGGTCAGTTTGACGGCGGCGGTCTGCAGCCAATAGATGCCGGCGGGCTGGAGATAGCGCGGCACATCCTGATAGCGGATGTCGATGTAGTTCCCCGTCTCGCTCATCTGCCTGGTGGCCTGAGCGTAGCGGGCCTCATCCCGGTCGATCGGAGGCAATTGGAAAAAGCCGGGCAGGAACGCCACCAGCGCCACGATGGCCAGCACTGCAAGCGCGCGCGCATGCGACGCCGTGACGAAATCGATCGCCGCCTGGATGCGGCCATTTCGCCCGATGGCGCGCCGATCGCCTGTGGCCGTGGTTGTCGCCATGCTTTCCTCGAAAACGGGCGGACCATAAAGAAAAGCGCCCGGGCAGGAAAGCGCGCGGGAGACTCACCCCAAACCGCTGCAATCGCAGAACAATTGCGCCCGGACAGCGCCAGGGAACGGACTTAATTCTTGTAGGTCGGATCGCGCCGGTCGAGCATCCGCTTGAGCGCCGGCCATTCCAGCGAGCCGTGTGGGCGCCGCTTGCCGCTGGCATCCGGCGACGGCATCACCGTGAGCTGCGCGTTCGAGCGCTCGATGATCTCCTGCGGCGGCGTGTTGAGCTCGGAGTTGCAGGCCATCGCCAGCAGCTGCGTCTGGCAGGCGCGTTCCAGGCGATAGATGTTGTTGAACGCCTGGCCGATGGTGACGCCGAGCGCCAGCAGGCCGTGATTGCGCAGGATCATCACCTCGCAGTCGCCGAGGTTCTCGACCAGCCGCTTCTGCTCGTCCTTGTCGACCACCACGCCCTCGAAATCGTGGTAGGCGATCTTGCCCCAGCGC
This sequence comes from Hyphomicrobiales bacterium, assembly GCA_021730985.1. Lineage (GTDB taxonomy): Bacteria > Pseudomonadota > Alphaproteobacteria > Rhizobiales > Xanthobacteraceae > Z2-YC6860. Next base: position 19,941 of record JAKFYI010000038.1, read on the forward strand.
ATCGCGGTCTGCGTCAGCGGCAGCAATCCGCACTTGAGCGTCGAGACGGCCATGCCGGCGTTGGTGTGGGTGTGCAACACGCAGGTCACGTCGTGCCGCGCGGCGTGGATCGCGCCGTGGATGACATAGCCCGGAAGGTTGACCGTGTATTGCGGATTGGCGTTGGCGATGATCTTGCCGTCGATGTCGATCTTGATGAGCGAGGACGCCGTGATCTCCTCGTACATCATGCCGAACGGATTGATCAGGAAGTGCTCGTCCTTGCCCGGAACGCGCGCCGAGATGTGGTTGAGGTGCAAATCGGTCATGCCGTACATATCGACAAGCCGGTAGCAGGCCGCGAGATCGACTCGCGCTTCCCATTCGGCGGGATCGATTCCATTCGCAGGCTGCGCGGTCGCGGTGTCGATCTTCGGAACCGTGTTCATGGCAGGCCCTCCTCGGCGGCAATCTATTGCGGCTGGATGTTCGCGTCGGCGATCACCTTACGCCAACGGTTGAGATCGGACTCGAAGATTTTCTGCAAATCCTCCGGCGAGCCGGTCAGCGGATCGAGATTGAGTTCGGTAAACCGCTTTTTCACGCCCTCGGTCGTCACCGCCAGGTTGAGGTCCTTGTTGAGGCGCATGACGATGTCGCGCGGCGTCTTGGCTGGCACCACGATGCCGTTCCAGGATGTCATCAAATATTCCGGGACGCCCGCCTCCCGGGCGGTCGGCACATCCGGCAGCGACGCAAGCCGCTGATCGGACGATACCGCGAGCGCCCGCAGCGTGCCGGATTGCACCTGCCCGATCACGCCGGGCAGCGTCTCGAACACGACCTGCACGTTGCCGCCGATCAGCGCGCCGACCAGTTCGCCCGTGGTGCGGAAATGCACGGTCGGCACCGTCATGCCGGTGAGCGAGCGAAACCACAGCGCGTTGAGATGCTGCGCGCTGCCGGCGCTGATCACGCCGATGTTGAACTTGTCGGGATCCTTCTTGGACGCATCGATTGCATCGCGCAGCGTCTTGTACGGACTGTCCTTGCCCACCACGATGATGTAGTCGAACTTTCCGACCGGAGCGACCGGCGACAGATCGGTCGCCCAGTTGTACGGCAGCGACTTGAACATCGACGGCGCGATGGCGTTCTGGCCGCTGACCCATAGCATTGTGTGGCCGTCGGGCGCCGAGCGTGCAGCGGATGCGGCCGCGGTCGAGCCGCCCGCGCCCGGCATGTTCTCGACGATCACCGGCTTGCCAAGCGTCGTCGCAAGCTGCTGCGCCACGGCGCGGCCCGCCATGTCGCCGAGGCCGCCGGCGCCGAAGCCCACGATCAGCTTGACCGGCCGCGACGGAAAGTCCTGAGCGGACGCGAATGTCGCCACGATCGATCCGGCAACGATGGCCGCAAACAACGAAACCGATTTCAAGACCACCCTCCCTCTCGAATGTATCCATGCTAGCGGCGCAGCTGCGCGAACGGCGCCGGCGACATCAGCTTGCTTTCCTGCTTGATGAGATAGCCGGCCTCGGCGTTCATCTCGATGTATTTCAGCCACTCGGGATCCTTGTACAGCGCCGCGCGCTTGCGGTTGCGGTCCTCCGCGTTCTCATAGACCCAGATGTGGACGTAGGTGTTGACGTCGCCGGTCTCGCTGACCAGCCAGCCGAGCGGCTCGCCGAAATGGCGCTTCTGCACCTCGAAGCCGTGCTTCTCATAGAGCGCGATCTGTTTTCGCAGGGTGCCGACGCGGACGGTATAGGTCCGGTGATCCAGCAGCATAGCAATTCCTCCCGTCCATTCTTGCGCCGCAACCTACAACGGCGGCGCGTTCAATGGAAACACGGGGCCGGACGGCCAGCCATGCGCAAGCCGCGGCTTATTGCAGCCGGACCATCACGCTGTCGGTGGCGCCGCGGGCATCCATGACGGTCAGCCGCAGGAACCCCGGACCGTCGGCATCGACCATCAGAGACCGCCGTCCGGCCAGCGCTGTTACCGGCACGCCGTTCGCCAGCACAGTGAGCACCCCGGTGCCGCCCGCGATCTTGAGCGCAACCGGATCGAGCTTGCCGTCGGACGAAGCCAGTTCGATGCGCGCGCCGTTCGGCGGATAGAGAATGCGAAGTGCAGGCTGCGCGTCGTCGCCGGCCAGCCGGCCGGGCCGGAAGCGCTGCAGCGGCGGCGGCAGTTTGGCGTTGGTGGCGAACACGACGCCTTGCGGCGCCGCGGGCAACGCCGTGGGCGCGGGCCCGCGTGCGAAGGCGTCGAACAGGATCGGCGCCGCGGCCACGCGCCCGATCAGGCCTGTGACCGGCGCACCGTCCGGGCGTCCGACCCAGACGCCGATGGTGCGCTTGCCGTCGAAGCCGAGCGACCAGGCGTCGCGGTAGCCGTAGGACGTTCCGGTCTTGAAAGCGATCCGCCCGCCCGCCGCATGCTCGGGCGGCGGCGCCCCGATCAGCACGTTGCCGATCATCCAGGCGGCGGCGGGATCGATCAGCCGCAACGGCGTGCTCTCTCCCGAATGCTCTCGCTCGATCAGCGGCACGGCCATGCCGCCGCGCGCGATGCCGGCATAGAGCATGGTGAGATCGCTGAGCTTCACGCCGACGCCGCCGAGCGCCATTGCAAGACCAGGAGCTTCGCCCTTCGGCAGTACCAGCGGCGCACCGGCCTGCGCGAGCCGTGCCGACAGGCGGCTGGCGCCGACCTTGTCGAGCAGCGCGACCGCTGGAACGTTGAGCGACAGTTGCAAGGCGCGACGCACCGACACCGTGCCCTGGAACGTCATGTCGAAGTTCTCCGGCGCGTAGGCGCCGTAACGCACCGGACGGTCTTCGATGAGCGTTTCGGGATGCACAAGGCCATCCTCGAACGCCAGTCCGTAGATAAACGGCTTGAGCGCGGAGCCCGGCGAGCGGAGCGCCTGGGTCATATCGACCTGACCGGCGCGGCGCTCGTCGAAGTAGTCGGCGGAGGCGACGCGGGCCAGCACCTCGCCGGTTGTGTGATCGACCGCGACAATCGCAACCGAGATGTCGGGACCAAGCGCCCTCGCCCGTTCGCGCGCCAGCTCTTGCAACGACTTCTGCAACCCGGCGTCGATGGTGAGGCGATGGACCTTCCGCCCCGGCGCCAGCGCAACCGCCTGATCGGCGGCATGCGGCGCGAGCGCGGGCATCGGCTTTCGCCCGAACGGCACGCCGTCGAGCTTGGCGAATGCCACCTCGTCGGCCGGGACGCGGCCCGCGAGCGCGATCCGGTCGAGCACGCGGTCGCGCGCGGCGCGCGCGGCTGCGGCCGAGCGGTCCGGCCGGCGCAGCTCAGGCGACTGCGGCAACGCAACCAGGAGCGCCACCTCGGACATCGAAAGCCTGCGCGGCTCTTTGCCGAAATAGGCGAGCGATGCGGCGCGAATGCCTTCCAGGTTGCCGCCATACGGCGCGAGGCTGAGATAGAGCGCCAGCACCTCGTCCTTGGACAGCGAACGCTCGAGCTGGATCGCGCGCACCATCTGACGCAGCTTGGCGCCGAACGTGCGCTCGGCACGCGGCTCCAGCAGGCGCGCGACCTGCATGGTCAGCGTGGAGCCGCCCGACACGATCCGGCCGCTGGTGACAAACTGGTAGGCGGCGCGTCCCGTTGCAATCAGATCGACGCCGGGATGAGAACGGAAGCGCCGGTCCTCATAGGCCAGCAGCATGTCCACAAAGCGCGGATCGACATGGGCAAGCGTGGCTGGCACCCGCCAACGTCCGTCCGGCGTCGCATAGGGCCGCAGCAAACGATCGTCGCGATCGACCACCAGTGTCGAATACTCCAGCGCCTCGCCACGCGGAACAGGTCCAAGCGAATGGACCCACCACGCACAACCGAGCGCGAGTGAACATATGGCACCGCAAACGACCATTGCGGTTGCTCGCCGTCGGCGCGGCACAACCGGTCTGTTCCCTCCCCCCTTGCGGGGGAGGGCTAGGGAGGGGGGTGATAATGAGCGATACGCACCAGACAAATACCCCCCTCCCGGCGCGCTACGCGCGCCTGCCTCCCCCGCAAGGGGGGAGGTGGAGAGAGAATGCCGAGCCGCTTCGCTCATTGCAGAACCCGATTACTTCCCGACAATCTCAATCGCGCCGGAGCCGGTGCGGCCGAAGCGGTCGGGACGGTACATGTCCTCGACGTAAGCCTGCGGCAGCACGTAACGGCCCGGCGACACAGCCCGCACGATGTAGGCGACGGTGAACACCGGCTTGTCGCGCGAGCTGCGCTCGAATGCGGCGCTGAACCGGTCGTCGCGGAACTCGGAGTGAACCGGCGCCGCGGCTTCCGTGATCCAGGACAGCGTGCCGGTGTCGCCCGAAGAAACCAGCCGCGGGTTGTCGATCTCGAAGCCCGCCGGCAGATAATCCGCCACGATCAGGCGGCCGAACTGCGGCTGGGCTTCGGTGATCTTGAGCACCACGGCAAAGCGCTGGTTCTGCTTGGCCTGCGACGGATCGGCGGGTTCGCCACCGAGCGTGTAATAGAGACGCTCGATCTTGAAGCCGCGTTCGGCGGCAGGTTCCGGCGTGGTCGGCGCGCCGGTCACCGAGACGACTGCCTGCGCCGTGCCGTCGCCGGTGTTCGTCACCCGGAACGGCCGGTCGAGATCGCCCGCCTTGATGTTGCGGTAGAGCGATCCCTTGCGCTGCTCGCCGTTGGCGTCGAACGACAGGCCGCCGGTGTCCTTCGCCAGCGCGCGCGCCGCGAGCACCAGCCAGGCCTGCTCCTGCGTCGAAGTGTAGGACGCGACCGAGCGGACCTGCTCGACGCGCTGCACCGCGCTGCTGATCATCGACCGCGACCCGCCCGCCTCGCTGGCGAGCGTGATCAGGGCCGCAGCGTCACGCAGCGTCGAGCCGTAGTCGGGGCGGCTGAACAGCTCCGGCTGCGCCGGCGGCTTGATCTGCTCCAACGCCGCAGCATAAACGCGCTCGGCGCGCACCCGGTCGCCCAGCATGCCGAGCGCCGCTGCGATCTGCGCCTTGGCGATCGGCGTTGCCAGATCGTTCAGCTTGGCGTCGGCGAGATAGCGCAGGTCGCCGAGCGGTGCGACGCCGTTCCTCGCCAGCACGTAGAGTGCGTAGGCGAGATCGCGGCCTCCGTCCTTCGACACGTCCTGCGCGGCGTTGACCTCGTTGCGCAGCCGGTCCAGCGCCAGCCGGAACGCGATGTCGGGCACGGCAAAGCCGCGCTCCCTCGCCCGCGTCAGAAAGTCGGTGACGTAGGCGTCGAGCCAGCCATCGTCGCCGCCGACACTCCACAGACCGAACGAGCCATTGGAGGACTGACGTGCAAGAAGCCGCTCGATCGCGTCGCGGATGCGCTGGTCGATGCCGGTGTCGAGCGCCAGATGCTGCTCCGCCGCCAGTTCGTTGACGTAGAGAAGCGGCAGCGCGCGGCTGGTGATCTGCTCCGAGCAGCCGAACGGATAGCGGTCCAGCGCCTTGAGCAGCGTTGCCGCGTCGAGCGCGGTCGAAGGACCGACCGAGAGCGCCACCGCGCCGGTGCCGGGCACGAGATCGGCGAACAGGTCGCTCGACAGCGTGAAGCTTTCGCCCTTGGCGAGCGGCTTCACCGTCCGGCGCGTCAGCACCTGCGTTGCAGGCTTCACCGAGAGCGCATAGCTGCGCTCGAGCGCGAAGCCGCCGGGCCCCGCGATCTGCACTGTCACGTTGACGGCGCCCGCCGTCGAGCTTGAAACCGGCAGCGTCAGACTGGTGCGCTGCTTGGCGTTGAGCCGCAGCTTCTGCGACGGCTGGTTGCCGAGGCTCAAACCGCCGTCGGCGCGCACCGCGACGCTGTACTCGCCGGCCGGGCCTTCGACGTTGTCGAGCTCCAGGTGCATGGTGCCGCGGTCCCCGGTCAGCAGGAAGCGCGGCAGTGTCGCGGTAACCACCACCGGATCGCGGACTGTCACGTCGCCACTGGCGCGGCCGACCTTGTCCTTGCTCCAGGCCACCGCCATCACGCGCACGGTGCCGGCGAACGCCGGGATGTCGAACGACACCTCGGCGGTGCCGTCCGGCTTCACCGTCACGATGCCGGAGTAGAGCGAGACAGGCTTCTGCGACGGCGGACTGCCGCTCAGCTCGGCTGCTGCGTCGCCGCCGGTCTTGATTTGGCCGCGCGTGCCTTGCATGCCGTCGATGAGTTGGCCGTACAGGTCGCGCAACTCGGCGGTGAGCCTGCGCTGGCCGAGATAGTGATCGTCCGGCGCGGGCGGCTTGTAGTTGGTGAGGTTGAGAATGCCGAGATCGACGGCGGCGACGACGATGCGCGCCTCCTCGCCTGCGGCAAGCCCGCCGACCTTGACTGGCACGCGCATGGTGCCGTTCGGGCGCTGCAACTGCGGCAGCGCCATATCGACCTTCAGCGTCTTGGCCTGACGGTCGATCGCGAACCACTGCACGCCGATGGCGCGGCCTGGCATGCGCTGCGCCGTGGTGTCGAGCGGCCTTCGCAGCGTCGCCACCGCGTAGGCGCCGGTGCCCCAATCCTTGCCGACCGGCACGCGAATGCGCGAAACGCCGGGCTGCACCTCCTGGGTGACCGACGAGATCAGCCGATCGCCGATCACGTTGAGCGTGACGCGGCCCGCGGTGCGCGCGGTGACCGCCACGGTCATCGTATCGCCCGGGCGGTACTCCGGCTTGTCGAGCCAGATTTCCAGCATGTCCGGCGTGTCGGCGCTGGCTTCGGTGTACCAGCCGGCATCGAACGCGACCGAGGTCACAGGACCGTTCGGGTCTGAGGTCGAGACTTCGAGCCGGTAGCGGCCCCATTGCACCGGGACCGAGATGCGGCCGGGCTGGCCTGCCGCGACGTCGATCTGGCCGTCGGCCATGCGGCGGGTGAGCTTGATCGGCTCGTAGCCCCAGTTGCCGTCACGGCGATACCACTGGTAGCGCGACTCGACCTTGAGCAGTTCGTAGCGCAGCCCCGAACGCGCCTGCGTCTTGCCGTCAGGTGCTGCGAAGATCACATCGAAGTTCGCGGTCTCGCCCTCGCCGAGCGAGCGGCCGGAGAACAGCGGCTTGACGCCGATCATGTTCGAGGCCGGAACGATCGGCAGCGTCACCTTGCGCTCGACCGCGCGGCCGCCGGACTCCGCCATGCGAACGATCACCTGCGCTTCGAGCGGGCGTGTGGCCGCGGGGAGCTTCTCCAGATTGACGGTGAAGGTGGCCTGCCCCTTCTCGTCGGTCTCCGGCATGGCCTCGATGGTTTCGCGGTTGGCGTTGATGTCCTCATCCGCCAGGCCAAAGCGATAGCCGGCGAGGCCCGGCCGCTCCTTGGCCGAGCCGATCACGACTTCACCTTCCAGCGACAGGCCGGACGCCGGCGCGCCATAGAGATAGCGGCCATCGACCTTCATTTCCGCGGGCGCGGTCTTCGACAATTGGCCCGCGGGCGCGGTCAGCTCGAACTCCAGACGATCCGGCACATAGTCTTCGACCAGGAAGGTCGCCTCGCCGATCGCCGGACGCTTGGGATCGCTGTAGGCGCGGACGCGCCAGGTGCCGGTCGACGGCGCATTGATCGGCACGCTGAGCGAGCGGCCGCCGAGACCCTGGTCGGCCACCGCGGCGCGGCGGTATTCGACGCCGTCGGGGCGTTCGATCACCATCGTCATCGGGACGTTGAGCGAAGCCGCGCCCTGGCTGTCGCGCAGCAGCGCGGTGATGTGGACCGTCTCGCCCGAGCGATAGACGCCGCGCTCGGTGTAAACGAAGGCATCAAGCCCGGCCGGCGACTGCCGCCCCGCCACGCCACGGTCGGACAAATCGAACGCCGGCGACTTCAGGCTGAGGAAGGCGTAGTCGCCCTTCGGCTCGGTCGCGACCAGCATGGCGGGCGCAAGACCGCCCTCGCCGCGCGTCAGCCCGGCCTCGAACACGACGCGGCCCGCCGCATCGCTGCGCTTGGTGGCAAGAACCTCGTTGTTGCGCGCCAGCAGCCGCACTTCGATCTGGCTCTTCGGCTCGGTGGTCGCCAGCGAATTGACGAACACGTTGACGCCATCGTTGCCGGAATAGGCGGCGAGCCCGAGGTCGGACACGATGAACCACTGGGTCGCAAGATTCTCGTAGCGGCGCTCGGCGGGCGCGCCGGAGGCGTTCGCCGTCATCACGTACACGCCGGGCGCAAGATCGCCGACCGCCTGATCGACCGGAAACGCGGTGGTGACATCGGCATTGAGGGTCTGCTCGACCGCGAGTTCGCCCTTCCAGACGCTGACGCCGCGGCTCTCGGCCAGGCGTTCGACGTCGTAGCTGTCGATGCCGCGCTGGAAGTCGCCGCCGATCACGGTCTCGACCAGGTTGCGGTCGCCGATCCGGTAGATTTCGATCGCCACCGACTTGGTGTTGACGGTCACCACCGGAATGCCGCGCTGGCCGGTGCGCGGCAGCACGTAGGCCTTGGCGGTGAAGCGCACGAACGGCTTGCGGTCGCGGACATACACCGCCATCTCGGCGGACTTCGCCAGCGTTTCGCGGACGGTGGACGGAAGACCCGCCCGCAGCGTGACGTTGTAACGCTCGCCGTGCTTCAGCCCTTCGACGCAGAGCTGTTTTCCTTCGACCGACAACGCGGGCTTGTCGATTCCGGCAACCGACACGAACGGCGAGAAATCGGTGCGCTTGCCCGGCAGCGTCTCGGAGAACTGGAAGCAGGCCCGCGGCGACGACGCATCGGCATCGACCGAGTAGTCGCGCATGCGGAAGCCGTGGTCGGAGCGCATATTCTCGTACAGCGCCCGCACGTCGGCGATCTCGCGCGTTTCAAGCGACAGGCGCAGCGCATCGAGCGCAGGCCGCCAGCGTTTGAGCTCGCCCTGATTGCGGCCGACGATGACAAGGGCGTCGGCCTCCTCGCCGCGGTTCTTGGCCAGGGCGTAGGCCTGATAGGCGGCGGTGGAGGCGCGCTCCTGCAGCAGCGTGCGCTCGCGGTCGTCGGAGGGACGGATCTGCTGGATGGTTCGGGCGAGGCGCAGCCAGCCCGCGCTGTCTGTGGGAGAAGCAGCCACGATCTGGCTCAGCAGCACCATGCCGTTGCGGAAATCGTTGATCTTGAAGGCGGCGTCGGCTTCGCGTCGAAGCTGCGCCAGCGGTTTGCCGGCGGCTCCGGCGTCGCTCTTGATCTGCGCCTCGAGCTTGACCGCGGCCTCGGCAAGCTCGGGCCGGTCATACGCCTTCTGCGCGCTGGAAACGGTGGCGGTAAAAATGCACGCAAGGGTGACGAGCGCGGCAAAGACGCCGGCGCGGATGAGCACCATCATAGGCGGGATCCTCCTGACCGCGCGGCTCCCCGGCCGGCGGGCGACGTGACAAGCTGAATTCTGAATCGTGTCGAGGTCGTGACGAACGGACGCTGCTGACTATCCATTTGAGACGGCGCAGGGATTTGGCTTGGCTCTGCAGTCTAGCGAACCGGCGAAGGCATGCCCATGCGGCCCGCCCGCCCCTCAAGGCGGGCCGGACGCAGCGGCGTTTCCGGCGTGGCTTTGTCGCAAAGCGCCGCTCGCAGGTTCAACGCCTTGCCGATATACCGGGGGCTAAGCGGCGCGCCGGTGGCTCGCCGCCCTGTTCTCCCGCGCGCGGGCGGGCTAAATGGTCGTTGGCGCAAGACCCCGTAGCTCAGTTGGATAGAGCATCAGCCTTCTAAGCTGAGGGTCGCAGGTTCGAATCCTGCCGGGGTCGCCAGTTATTTCAAGCGGTTATCGGGCGCACTAAAAGAACATTCAGAGGGCGAAATCGCCCCGGGTAACATCTGGGGTACCGCAATAAAATTGTGGATCCTTGAACAGGTATTTGCCGCGTCGGGTAGCCGTCCGGCGCTCTGGCGCGCCGGACGGCTGTGTCGTTGGCGTATCAGTTCGCAGCGAAGCAATAGAGTAGTCCGGCGCCGCCAGAACTTTTCAGCTGGTCTGCGCTACAGCCGCGCGAGGGGTGCGAGGCGTTCCATGATTTCGACGGTGCATCGTCGCGCAATCCCATGCGGTCGTGATGACCGACCATGGCCGAGCCATCCCCGCTTTTCGTCCAGTTGCCGCAAGTCATGTCCTTGTCTGCAGGTGGGGCGCGTCCGTTCTCATCCGATCCGGTGAGGATGTCGTGCTGGTTGACGACGAACAGCCGACTGGGAATGCGCCTACCGGTTTCGGCCAACCCTGCTTCGGTGTCGATCTTGTTGTTGGCGGAATGCAGATCGTCAACGTTGCTGGCAATCTGCAGGCCCGCCGCATTGACCCATGGCCCCTTGCCGATCCGGTCGCGAGCATCGACTGCCGCGGCGCCACCCACACCCTGAACGCTGAGATAGGCCCGCCAAGTCCTGCCACCAGCGCCGGCCTTGGCTGCCAGCGCCTGGCAATGAGCGTCGGCTCCCGCGATGCCACCATAGTCGGCGCCCTTGGGTCCGCCGGTGCTGGTGATGAAGAAGGTCATATTGGGAAACTGCGGTGGCGCCTGTTGCGCCCGCAATTCTCCGATCAGAACGAACGGCGCGGCCGCCGCCATCACGAATGCCGCAATCCGAATCTTGCCCTGCATGGGATTTCCTCCAGCGTGTTTGATTGTTGAGGCTTGATCGATGAGCCTTGAGATTCCGCGCCCAGGTGGCATGGAACTTCTGTCCTTCAATCTACCGGGCTGACGTCATTCCCACAATCGTGGAGGTATCGAAATGCCGAGGGCGTGAACCGTCTGCAGTCCGCTGCGTGGACAGTTGTCGCATGTCACAGGTCGATAAATCTGCGACAGGGCGGGTGTTTTTGACCACGTCCGGTTTGCCCCCGAAAGCGACGTGCGGCGGGCACGCTGGCATGTCCGTTTCGTGCCAGGAGCGAACATGCGCGCCGCTTCATTCGATCACCTCGTCGGCGCGGGCGAGCAGCGTCTGAGGAACAGGAAGGCCGAGCGCCCTGGCGGTCTTAAGGTTGATGACGAGCTGATACTTGGTTGGCGCCTGCACCGGCAAATTGGCCGGCCGCAAGGCAAAACAATCTAGTTGGTCCGGCATTCATGACTAGTTAGAGCGCGTGTCACCCCCTCGCACCCCTACTCCAATCGGTATAAGTTGAAATTCCGGAGACGCCGCGGGCGATTGATTGAGGGCGCGAGTATTGTCCAGTGTAGAATCCATCGCGGCGACTGCACAGAATTGGCTTACCCAGTTCGAACGGGCTCTCGCGGCACCTGACGACCTTCTGCTCAAAGACTTGTTTCATCCTGACAGCCATTGGCGCGATATCCTGGCCCTCACCTGGCATATCAAAACGGTCGACGGCTCGGGTGCTATTCTAAGAGAATTGAAAGCGCATGCGCCCCGGGCACAACCTTCCCATTTCAAGATCGCTCCCAAACGGACTGCACCCCGCCCTGTTACGCGCGCGGGCGCCAACGCGATGGAGACGATATTCGCATTTGAAACCGTCGTTGGCCGTGGCAGCGGAATTTTAAGGCTCACCCCCGATGCCGCCGACAGCAACACGTTCAAAGCTTGGACGCTCCTCACGACGCTCGACGAAATAAATGGCTGCGAGGAGAAGGTCGGGAGATCGCGCCCGCACGGCAAGCCCTATTCACGGGATTTCCGCGGTCCCAACTGGCTCGACCACAGAATGGCGATCGCCGAGTATGCCGATCGCGATCCGGCCGTGCTCGTTGTCGGGGGCGGACAGGCAGGACTTGCGATCGCCGCACGTCTCACGCAACTGCAGGTCGATACGCTGATCGTGGATCGCGAACGGCGAATTGGCGACAACTGGCGCAAACGCTATCACGCCCTCGTCCTGCACAATCAGATGCACGTCAACCACCTTCCATATATGCACTTTCCACCGAACTGGCCGGCCTACATTCCTAAGGACAAGCTAGCCGCCTGGTTTGAGGCCTATGCGGAGAGCATGGAGCTCAACTATTGGACCGCCACCGAATTCGAGGGCGGCACTTACGACGAAAACACTGGGCGATGGTCGGTTGTGCTGCGCCGGGCTGATGGCACCAAACGGGAAATGCGCCCGCACCACGTCGTCATGGCCACAGGAGTGAGCGGCATTCCGAGCCTTCCGGATATTCCGACGCTGCGCAACTTCGGCGGCACCGTCTTGCACTCCAGCCAATACGACGATGGAGATGCATGGAAGGGCAAGAATGCTATTGTCATCGGCTCCGGCAACAGCGGCCATGATATTGCGCAGGACCTGCACTCAAACGGGGCCAACGTCACGCTCCTTCAACGCAGCTCGACCTTAGTCGTCAATGTGGAGCCAAGCGCCCAACTGCCCTATGCCCTCTATGATGAAGAAACGTCTCTGGAAGACTGCGACCTCATCGCCACATCCATCCCTCTCTCACTGGCAAGGAAGAGCCACATCCTTCTCACCGAACAAGCGAAGAATCTGGATAAGGAGCTTCTTGATGGGCTCGAGCGCGTCGGGTTCAAGCTTGATTTCGGCGAAGACGGAACGGGTTGGCAGTTCAAGTACCTCACCCGTGGCGGCGGGTATTATTTCAACGTCGGCTGCTCCGATCTGCTCGTCAAAGGTGAGATCGGACTGGTGCAATTTTCCGATATCGCAGAGTTCGTCGTGGGAGGAGCGCGGATCCGCACCGGCGAAACGCTTGCGGCCGATTTGATCGTGTTGGCGACCGGCTACAAAGGCCAGGAATATCTGGTCAGCAAACTGTTTGGTGATGATGTTGCCGCCCGCGTCGGCCCGATCTGGGGATTCGGCGACGGCCAGGAGTTGCGCAACATGTTCACACGGACAGGGCAGCCGGGCCTCTGGTTCATCGCCGGCAGTTTCGCCCAATGTCGCATCTACTCCAAATATCTCGGCCTCCTGATAAAGGCCTGCGAAATAGGCCTGCTGCCCCTCGTCCGCGCCCCTTCGGACGCCCCATCATGCGCGACACCGGCTAATTCCGATTTGACTTAAACACGCTCTTGCACATGGCCCGGTCGCACCAGCGATCCGCCAAGATAGCCCGTCGAATTCAACCGCCCTCGCGCTTCCAGATCGTCGCGAGCTACGTTTGCGTCCCAGCGCCCAAATACATGGTGGCTAATTCCGAGATCAACCGGGTCCGATCTCAGGGGACCAACATCCGCGTTCAAAACAGTTCGACGGAGAAGAAGTCCGCCCAACACCATTGGAGAGGCTATTGATTCCCGAACGCTTGGAACCAGCCCATTCCCCTGCCCCACTGCGCTAACGCAGTGAGCCTAGATGCATCTGATGATCTGTTGCCCCGGTGTAACCGCGCCGGTGCTCTCTCCCCGGAGATGCTCGGCAACGTGCCCGCGAAACCACCCGAGCTACTGCTGGCCACACTGATGGTCTGGGCAGCGGCGCTTCTAAGCTGAGGGTCGCAGGTTCGAATCCTGCCGGGGTCGCCAGCCTCTTTCAGTGGCTTACGTAGAAACGCAAATGAACGTTCAGAGGCGAAAACGCGCGGGGCAAGCGTCGCATTTCCAAGCTTGTTAGATTCACAAAAAAGAGGGCGGCCACGGAACCCGCCCTGTTCATTTGTCTTTACGACCCCTCGATGCGCTGGCCGGAGAAGCCAATTGCAAGCGGTACATCCGAAAGGCGCCATATCCTTTTGCAAGATCGATTCGTCCCGCATAGTTGCATGAGTACTTGGAGCCACCGCGCAATGCCAAGATTGCTGCAAACGGCTCCGTCGCGTAAACCGCGCCAAGGGGCGTGACAGGCTCAATTCTCGCCGTTCGCGACACTTCGGAGCCATAGAACGTGGGCTCCTTTCGCACCGGGTCATACCCTTCAAACAGCGGACCGTGATGCAGCGCAACGCGCAATTGCGGCGGCGAAGCCAATCCTAGCTTCTTGGCATCGTCGGCCGTGACGCAGTTGTGAAGTGAAAGCGCAAGGTCGGCCGCCACGGAGACGTCATCGAGAATCAGATAGAGCGCGTCGCCCCAAGTGTTGCGATAGAGCACATGGCCGCCATAGCCTTCGATCGTGGCGGCGCACCGTTTCATAATGCCGTTCCAGAAATGAGGCAGCCGGATTTCAGCGATCTTCGAAAACCCGTGGGCGTCGGTAAAGATAATCGAACGCACCTGGCGCGACGGAAAGTTCTCCGCTTCGTTCCACTGCTCAATCGCGGGCTGCTGCTTCTTATGACCCGCCGCCGACCGATCAAATTCGATGACGACGCTCTCGCCTCCGGATTCCCTCCACGACGCAATGTCCGTGGCGGTGCCGGCCTGCCCCCCGTTGGAAACGCCGTCGAAAGCAGCCAACTGAATTGCGCCAGTTTGCAGATGCCGTGCGCGCAATTGCGCCATACCCATCGCCACTGCGCTTCCGTATGTGAACTGGCATGGATCTCCGACATAGCCGTCGTATGAGGCAAATGTCACGGAGGCCGCGCGGCCGAGGCAATTGTCAAAGCGCTCTATCCATCGCGCTCCCCCCGGCTCAACCGAATATTTGATGTAATCTTCCTTCTTGAAAGGAAGAACGACATTGAGTTCGATGCCCGCGCGTAAAAACGCCTCGGCAAACAATATGTCAGAGCCGCAGGCAAGGCCGCCAAACGCCATACCGATTTCATTTTGCTCGATCGCGGCGTCCAGTTTCGAACGAAGCTCCGCCTGCCAGCCTTCATCGAGGCCGCCGGGGCCGCTCACCATGTGTCCGCAATAGAAAGCGACCGGCGGTATTGCGAGGGGTGCCAGCAGTTCGGACCCTTCGGGGTTCGAACTCCGATGTCCGAGTATCCGGGTCAATTGCTTTCGCGTGGTTGCGATCGAGGAAAAATCTTTCCCGGCGAGCTTGCGGGCTCGGCCGAGGGTTTGGATGGCCGCGGCCCTGAGGTCGAGCAGCAACTCGGCTTCGGCTACCGTCGCGGCGGCGTAGTAACTGGTGTCGCCTTGCAGGATGGGGTCACCGAGCAGCGCGCGTGCTATCCGTTCGGACTCGGCCTGGTTGCCGGCAAGCAAGAACAACGTTGCAGCATTAATCCCCGGGAAATAATGGCCGCTCTGCTCGAACACACGGCGATAGGCCTCGGCGGCCTTGAGCAGGTGCTCAGGCGCCGCCGGCTGCTCCTCAAAGGCCAAATCTTTGAGCAATCGCGCACCCAGTGAGCGCTCGTCCACCCCATCGTGCGAGGCCAGACCGAACTTCTCATAGAGGTCTTCCGCGTTTTGGGTCGCGCCGGAGTCCGCCATCGCGCGGACGGCAAGATAACGCAGGCCGGCGCTGTCAGGACACTCTTCGAGCCCGGCCATTGCGAGGTCGTAGGCTTCGAAGAGATCGCCCCGCTTTCTGGCCGCGTCCGCGTTCGCGATGAGTGAATCTTCTCGTAGCGTCATCAACGACAACGACTCTCTGCCACAAGATTTTGTGCGCCATATTTTGTCGGTCAGCTCACCACCAGCCGCGAATGCTCGCTCTGGCCTTCGGTCAGGCCGCGCGCCTTCATCCAGTCGTAGGCGCGGCCGAACAGCGTGAGATCGTAGTAATCGACGTGCTTGTAGCGGATGAACGCACGCAGCAGTTCGTTCGGCTGCAGCGCACCCTTGGCATGCGCCGTGACGTGGTGGGCGTACTTGTAGAAATCCGCGTTGATCAGATCGACCGCCTGGTTCTCGGCGTCGTAGAACGCCTTGCGCTGCTCGTCGTCGAGGCCGGGTGCCACCACCTCGCCGCCGCGATAGAACGACGCAGCCACGATGTGCGCGCCCTGCTTCAGGCCGAGGCTGATGAACGGCTCCATCACCGTCACCGCGCGGTAGGTGCCGTTCTTGAGGCCCTCCCAGCGCATCTGCGGCAGCCGGCCGTTGACCAGCTTGATGTGCTCCGCGCCAATCGCGCTTTCGAGCATCTGCACCGTGGTGTAGTGCGAGCCCGTCAGCTCCTGCACGACCACCGGCACGCCGGCCATGTCGCGCGGAACCTGCAGCGTCTCGTCGAAGGTGATGATGGCCTGCGCCGCCACCGCCGCCCGCAACGCCGCGATATTGCCGCCGCGCTTGCCGCGCTCCAGCCGGTCGATGCTCGCCCACTCGCAGACGTTGTAGCTGTCGGCTGCGCCGCAGTCGTATTGCTGCTCCTTGAGCCGCGACATGATCGGCCGTTCGGCCGTGTCCTTCTCGCGGTCCGCATGCGTCGCCGAGAACTGCACGTCGAGGCCTGCACGCTCGAACAGCCGCTCCTCGATGCCCACGATGACCGGCAGATCGAACACCTGGTTGTTCGGCGCGATCCGGATGACGGGACGAGCGGACATGGCAGCCTCCGTGCTTGATTGCAGAGGATATTTATCACTGTGGGACATCTGCCGCCACCGCAATACGGAATGGCGGCTGCGCTTTGCGGCCGCTGCCGTATGCAGAAACGAGCAGTTGGCGACCTACTTGCCGTGCGCGCGGACCTGGATCTTCAGTTCGCCGAGCTGCGGCAGCGATTTCAGGCTGATCCAGTCGCCGGGCTTCACCGGCCCCACCCCCTCCGGCGTGCCCGTGTAGTAAATGTCGCCCGGATAGAGCGTGTAGAACGACGAGGCGAACTCGATCAGCCGCGGGATGTCGTAGATCAAAAAACTGGTGTTGCTCTCCTGGCGCTTCTCGCCGTTGACGTGAAGCGTGAACGGAACATCGGCCGGATTGGGAATTTCATCCGGCGTGACCAGCCACGGCCCCAGCACGGTGTAGCCGTCGATCGACTTGCGGAAGCTGCGGTCCTCGGCGCCGCGCGCGGTCATGTCGAGACCGAGCCCGTAGCAGGCGATGTACTCGTAGGCCTTCTCCTTCGGGATATCGCTGCCCTGCTTGCCGATCACGATGCACAACTCGGCCTCGTGGTCGTTGCGCCGGTCGGGAAAACGCATCGGGATGCCTTCGGACGGCCCAACCAGCGAGGTGTTCGACTTGAGAAAGATGCCGGCCTTCTCGATGTCGGGCGAGAACCGCGCCAGCCCCGGCACGGTGTCGCGGAATTTCTGCATCTCCTCGATGTGCTTGCCGTAGTTGGTGGGCGCCGCCAGAATCTTCGGCGGCCGCGCCACCGGCGCCAGCAGCTTGACCTGCGAGATCGGTTTGCCGGGCGCGGCCGCAGCCATCTGCTCGAGACGCGCGCGCCAGGCCGGCAGCGCGGCGATCACCGGGTCCACCTTCGCCGTGTAAGGCGTCGCCGCACGGATTTCGGTCTGCGCCGCGGTCACGTCGTGGACGTTGTCGCCCATCACCACGCCAAGCCGGTCGTCGTCATAACGGCAGATCTTCATTTCCATTCCTCAATGGGGTTAAAGCGAGAAATCCCTGGCGTCTTCGGCGCCGAACAAGGCGGCGCCGGCGTTGCGTCCGATGGTCTCGTACTGGTTCGAGACGTGCTGACGCGCCGCTGTGATGTCGGCGAGAATCCGCCCGAACGGCATGTCCGCGTAGATGCCGGCAGCCCCCGCCGCGCGGAACAGCTTGGTCGCGAGCACCGTGCAGCGGTCCGCAGCGGTCGCCGAATGAAATTTGAAATGCACGCGCTCCGCATAGGACGGCATCTCGCCGCGCGCGGCGTACTCTTCCAGCTTGTGCAGATTGCGGTGCAGGATGGTCTTCATCTCGTCGAGGCCGACCGCCACCTCGGCACAGGTCAACTGCACCATCGGATCGTCGAACGCCTTCGTCCCGAACATGCGGTTGACGCGCGACTTGCCGTACTCGAGGAAGATATCGAGCATGCCTTGCAGCGCGCCGATCGATGCCACGGCGACGCCGCGGAAGAACACCTGCCCCCACGGCAGCCGGTAGAGCGGCGCGGTGTTGACCGCGAGGCCCGGCGCCACGCCCTTGAAATTGTCGGCGCTGCGCAGCATCCGGTGCGCCGGGACGAACATATCCTTCACCGCGATGTCGTGGCTGCCGGTGCCCTTGAGCCCGGAGACGTGCCAGGTGTCGATGATCTCGTAGTCGGTGCGGGGCACGAGGAAGAAACAGCGTTCGGCAAACCCCCCTTCGGGTGTGCCGACGGTCGCGCCGAGAAACGCCCAGTCGCAATGCTCGCAGCCGCTGGAATAGCGCCAGCGCCCCTGCAGCCGGTATCCGCCCGGCTCGGGCATCGCCGTGCCCGACGGCATCAGCGACGACGAGATCAGCGTGGAGCGGTCCTTGCCCCAGACATCGTCCGCCGCGCGGTCATCGAACAGCGACAATCCCCACGGATGGGTACCGACCACGCCATAGACCCAGGCAACCGACATGTCGCCCTCGGCCAGCGCGATCTCGACATCGAAGTAGGTGCCGATCGGAAGCTCGAAACCGCCCCAGCGCTTCGGCTGCAGCACGCGGAACAGCCCCGCCTCCTGCATCTCGGCGATCGTTTCCTTGGCGACGCCCCGGTCCCGCTCACCCTGCGCCGCGCGCTTGCGCAGCGCCGGAATCATGGCGCGCGTGCGCGCGACGATCTCATCGGCGGTCGGCACGGCAACGGGCGTCTTGGCATCCATGATCGCGATCCGGTTCCGGCGCCTTACGTCTCGAACTCGACGGTCTTGAAGTCCGCCGGCATGACGATCTCCAGCACCTCGCAGTCGTCGGAGTAGTCCAGCACCTTGTGCTTGATGCCGCGCGGCTGCAGCCATGCGTCGCCGGCCTTCATGGTGTGGGTGCCCTGCCCGTCGAAGCTCGACACCATCGAGCCCTTGAGCACATAGATCATCTGGAATTCCGCCTCGTGCAGGTGCTCCTTCGACACCACCTTGGGATCGCACTTGCCGACAAAGCGGATGACATGCGCCACCGCCATCCCGCCGGTCGCGTTTTTGATGCCGAGGTCGCGGTACTGCGCGTAGGTGCGCAAGCCGTCGCTCTTGAAATCCTCGTCGCGCAGCCGGCTGACGACGAAGGCATGCGGACGGTGCTTCGCCTTGGCAGTCGTGCCAACCTTGGCGCTCCGGCGCACCATCGGCTTCTTCGCGCGCGCCTTGACCGTCGAGCGGGCTTTGCTTTTCACCGCCGCTTTGCGTTGGGAAGTCATCTTGCGTTGGGAAGCCGATTTTCGCTTCGAAGTCATGGCGATCCTCCGCTGACTTTGTTGGCATCATGCTGCCTTGGCGGTACGGCCACGGCAAGTCTCGCCGCGCCTCTTTTTCGGATCGCGCATCCGTGCCATCAGTTCTGCATGGAGAACCAAAGATGAAGGCGATCCGCTTCCACGAGATCGGCGGCCCCGAAGTGCTGCGCTTCGAGGATGTCGAGCTTGCACCGCCGGCTCCCGGCGAGGTGCGGGTCAGGCACACCGCCGTGGCGCTCAACTTCCGCGACATACTGGTGCGCCGCGGCCAGCACGCGGCGAAGCTGCCGTCGGGTCTCGGCACCGAAAGCGCCGGCGTGATCGAGGCGGTCGGCGCGGGCGTCACCGATATCGCCATAGGCGATCGTGTCGCGACGGTGTGCCGTCCCGACTGCGCCTATGCCGAGGCGCGCAACGCCCCGGCCATGCGCGTCCTCAAGCTGCCGCCGTCGATCGACGAGCGCACCGCGGCGTCGATGATGGTGCGCGGCCTGACCGCGCGCTATCTGCTGCACGCCACCTACAAGGTGAAGCCCGGCGACACCATCGTGATCCACGCAGCCGCCGGCGGCGTCGGCCAGATCGTCAGCCAATGGGCCAAGCATCTCGGCGCCACGGTGATCGGTACGGTCGGCAGCGACGACAAGATCGCGGTGGCAAAGGCGCACGGCTGCGATCATGTGTTCGCCTACCACGACTTCTCCAAGCGCGTGCGAGAGGTGACCGGAGGCAAGGGTGTGCCGGTGGTCTATGACTCGGTCGGCAAGCTCACCTTCCGCGGTTCGCTGGAGTGCCTGGCCCCGCGCGGCGTGCTGGCGTCGTTCGGCGAGGCCTCGGGCGACCCTGAGCCGATCACGGCGCGCGAGCTCGGCAACCTCGGCTCGCTCTACGTCACGCATCCGAGCCTGATCGACTACACCGCAACCCGCGCCGATCTGCTGGAGACCGCCAACGACCTGTTCGCCGTGGTGGCGAGCGGCGCGGTCAAGATCGAGATCAACCACACCTATCCCTTGAGCGAAGCCGCGCAGGCGCATCGCGACGTCGAAGGCCGCAAAACCACAGGCTCCGTGGTGCTGATCCCCTGACGCGTGCCCTTGAGGCAGAGGGCGCGATCCTGCACCATCGGCCTCCGTTCGCAGCACAGGTTCCGATGCCAAGCACCACCCGCCGTGAATTCCGCGATCTGCTGAAGCCCGGCGCGGCGCTGCTGCTGCCCGGCGTCGCCAACGCGCTCGCCGCGCGCGTGGCCGCCGACATCGGCTTCGGCGCGGCCTACATCACGGGCGCCGGCATCGCCAACACGCATCTCGGCATTCCCGACAACGGCCTGGTGACGCTCACGGAGCTCACCGATCATGTCGCGGCGATCCGCGATGTATTTCCGGGCCCGTTGATGGCGGACGCCGACACAGGCTTTGGCAATGCGCTCAACATGCAGCGCACCATCAAGGCGCTGGAGCGGGCCGGCGCCGACGCGATCCAGATCGAGGACCAAGTGTTTCCGAAGCGCTGCGGCCACTTCGAGGGCAAGGAGGTTATTCCCGCCGCCGAAATGGTCTCCAAGATCAAGGCCGCGGTTGACGCGCGCACCGACGCCGACCTGCTGATCGTCGCGCGCACCGACGCGATCGCGGTCGAAGGCTTCAACGCCGCAATGGACCGCGCGCACGCGTTCCGCGAAGCCGGCGCCGACGTGGGCTTCGTCGAAGCGCCAACCTTGCCCGAGCAGATCGCAGCGATCGGCCGCCTGCCCTGGCCGCAACTCGCCAACATCGTGATTGGTGGCAAGACACCGGAGCTGCCCAACGAAAAATTCCAGGAGTTGGGCTTCGCCGGCGTGCTCTATGCCAACACCGCGTTGCAGGCCGCCGTGCTCGGCATGCAGCGCGCGTTATTGCATTTGAGGCAGCACGGCAGCATGGCGGGCGGCACCGATCTTCTTGCGACCTTCGCCGAGCGCCAACGGCTCGTTGATTTCGCAGGGTTCCAGGATATGGAGCGCAAATACAAATGACCGCTGCCGTGCCGGTGCTGATCGTCGGCGGCGGGCCGGTCGGCCTGGCGCTGGCAGGCGATCTCGGCTGGCGCGGCGTTCCCTGCACACTGGTCGAGAAGACCGACGGCTCCATCGAGCAGCCCAAGATGGACCTGATCGGCGTCCGCACCATGGAGTTCTGCCGGCGCTGGGGCATCGCGGACTGGGTGCGCGACGCGCCCTACCCGCCCGGCTACCCGCAGGACTGCGTCTATCTCACAGGACTGAACGGCTACGAACTGGGGCGCGAGACGTTTCCAGGGCGCGGCTTCGAGCCCTGCCCGCCGGAAAGTCCGCAGAAGCGCGAGCGCGTCCCGCAGGATATGTTCGATCCGATCCTGTCGCGGTTCGCGCGTTCGTTTCCGTACGTCACGCTGCGCACCGGCACTGAACTGACGGCCTTCGAGCAACACGCCGATGGCGTCCGCGCCACGGTGAATGACGTCACCACTGGCCGGACCGAAACCATCGCCGCGCGGTACATGGTGGGAGCCGACGGCGGCGCCAGCATGGTGCGCGAGGGGCTCGGCATCGCGATGAGCGGCACGCCGGCGCTGACCTACACCACCAACGTGATGCTCCGCTGCAAGGACTTCCCCGCGCTGCACGACAAGGGCAAGGGCTACCGCTTCATCTTCATCGGCCCGGAGGGAGTCTGGCTGACGATCGTCGCGGTCAACGGCGGCGACCGCTTCCGCATGTCGATCGTGGGTTCGCCGCAGAAGGTCGAGCATGGCGAGGCGGACATCCGCGCCGCTCTCAAGCGCGCGATGGGGCACGAGTTCGACTACGAAATTCTCTCGGTGATGCGCTGGGTGCGCCGCGAGCTGGTCGCCGACCGCTACGGCACGGGCCGCGTCTTCATCGCAGGCGATGCCGCGCACCTGATGTCGCCGACCGGGGGCTTCGGCATGAACACCGGCATCGGCGATGCCGCCGATCTGGGCTGGAAGCTCGAAGCCGCGCTGAACGGCTGGGGCGGCGACGGCCTGCTGCGCAGCTACGAGGCGGAACGGCGGCCGGTGGGGCTTCGCAACGTCGAGGAAGCGAGCCGCAACTTGCGCCGCATGCTGTCCACCCGCGAGCGGCTGCCGGGGCCTGAGATTTTCCAGCCCGGTGCCGCCAGCGACGCGGCGCGCAAGGACTATGGCGACTGGCTTGCCGCGGTGATGCGGCACGAATGGTTCGCCAACGGAGTCATGCTGGGCTACCGCTACGACCACTCGCTGATCGTCGTGCCCGACGGCACGGCTGCGCCGCCTGACGTTCCGCATCCTTATGTTCAGACCGCTCGTCCTGGCGCCCGCGCGCCGCATGTGTGGCTTGCAGACGGACGCTCGACGCTGGACCTGTTCGGCCGCGGCTTCACGCTGCTGCGCCTCGGCGCCGACGCGCCGTCCGGCGAGCGGATCGTCCGCGCCGCTGCCGCGCGCAACATGCCGCTGCAAGTGGTATCGCTCGCCGAACCGCAGGTGCTCGACGCCTATCAGCGCCGCCTTGTGCTGGTGCGGCCCGACGGCCACGTCGCCTGGCGCGCCGACAGCGAACCAACCGATCCCGCCGCACTGATCGATATCGTGCGCGGCGAAACCATATCCGCCCTCCATCAACAGGAACCTGTGTCATGACCGACAAGCTGCGCGAGAAGCTCATCAACGCCGGCCGCGTGCTTGTCGATGAGGGCCAGGGCGACTACGTCTGGGGTCACATCTCGGTGCGCCTGCCCGACAACCCCAACCGCTTCCTGATGAAGCCCGGCTGCGTCGGCGTCGAGGAGATGACGCCCGACAACATCATCACCGTCGATATCGAGGGCGAGAAGGTCGCGGGCGATTGGCCGCGCCACAACGAGGTCTACATCCACTCCGAAGTGCTGCGCGCGCGGCCCGACGTGAACTGCGTGATCCACACGCATCCGGAGAACGTCGTGGCATTTTCCTCGCTCGGCAAGCCGCTCGCCGCCATCAGCAACGACGGCACCATGTTTTCCGGCGGCGTTCCGGTGTTCGCGGAGACCACCGACCTCATCACCGACCAGCCGCGCGGCAAGGCCGTGGCCAAGTGCCTCGGCAGCAGCGGCATTTTGATCCTGCGCAATCACGGGCTGGTCGCGGCGGGCAAGACCATCGAGGAAGCGGTGTTCCTCGCGGTCAAGCTGGAGAAGGCCTGCCGCATCCAGATGCTGGCGGAAATGGCGGGCGGCCCCAAGCTGTTCGTCAAGGAGGAGGAACTGGCCGCCAAGCGTGCGCGCACCAACCGCGGCGATTCCCAGGGCAACGCCTTCAGCTACATGGTGCGGCGCTGGCACCTGCGCTGCGGCTGCGAGGTGCCGGCCGAGTATCGCGCGTCGCTCGAGAACTTCGACCGCTCCGGATACAAAAAGGGCTGAGCCGCTAGTCGATCTTCACGCCGACGTCGCGCACCAGCTTGCCGTACTTGTCGTGGTCGTGGCGCATCAAGGCGTCGAACTCGGCGGGCGGCAGCACCAGCGGCTCCAGCGCGCCGGTGACGTTGAGCTTTTTCAGAAGCTCCGGATCGGCCAGCGCCTTCTGTACCTCGTTGCGCAGCTTCAAGACGATCGGCCCCGGCGTCGCCGCGGGTGCATACAGCCCGAGCCAGATGGTGAGGTCGTAGCCCGGATAGAACTCGCCGATGGTCGGCATGTCGGGAAACAGCGGCGAGCGCTTCTTGCCGGTGGTGGCGAGGCCGCGCAGCTTGTCCGCCTTGAGCAGGCCCGCGCTGGAGGCGCCCGCCAGCACCACCGCGGTCTCGCCCGCCACAGTCGCTGTGCCGGCCGGCGAGCCGCCGCGATACGGCACATGCAGCAGGTCGATGCCGGCCCGCTGCTTGAGCATCTCGATGCCGAGCTGATGCTGGCTGCCGTTGCCGCCCGACGCGTAGGGCAGCGGCGGCTTGGTCTTGCGCGCGTACTCGACAAACTCCGGCAGCGTCTTCGCCGGGATGCCCGGGTTGACCGCCAGGAAAAACTGGTTCGACGCCACGCTCGACACCGCGACCAGATCCTTCAGCGTGTCGAACGGCATCTTCGGATAGACGTGCGGATTGATCGCGATC
>JAKFYI010000052.1 GCA_021730985.1 Hyphomicrobiales bacterium
CGGTAGCACGGCGTCGGGGATGAACCTCCCCCTGAAAGGGGTAGGTCGGCTTGCGAAGCAAGCCGGGAGGGGGTCAAGATCGGCCGCGAATAACCCCCTCCCTGACCCTCCCCCTTTTAGGGGGAGGGGACCGAGAGATTCCCCGAGCCGCAGAGAGAAAAAGAATCCATGCGCTACATCGACGCCTTCAATCACTTCAATCCGAAAGGCTATTTCGACGCGCTGCTGGAGTCGCCGGCGGGACAGAAGGACATCGGCAAGCGGGTGAGGGGAATCCCCGCGCTCTACGACCTCGATCTGCGGCGCAAGGTGGTCGAGCAGTTCCCGGACTACACCCAGGTGCTGTCGCTCGGGCTGCCGATGATCGACCGGCTGTGGGGCCCGGACAAGACGCCGGACATGGCCAAGCTCGCCAACGATGGACTGGCCGAGGTGGTCGCCGGCAATCCGAAGCATTTCGCCGGTTATTCGGCCGTGGTGCCGATGAACAATCCGGCGGCCGCGGCCAAAGAGGCCGAGCGCGCGCTCAAGAACGGCGCCAACGCGATCCAGCTCGGCACCAGCGTCAACGGCGGCCCAATCGACGGCAAGGAGTATTGGCCGCTCTACGAGGTGATCGAGAAGTCCGGGCGTCCGATCCTGCTGCATCCCGCGCGCGCGCGCGAAATGCCGGACTACGTCGGCGAGGAGAAATCGAAATACGAGATTTGCAGCGTGCTGGGCTGGCCTTATGAAACCGGCGTCACGCTGTCACGCTTCATCTTCTCCAAGATCATGGACACCTATCCGAACCTGAAGGTGGTCTCGCATCATCTCGGCGGCGTCATTCCGTATCTTGAGGGCCGCGTCTCGCACTCGTTCGACCAGATGGGCGCGCGCACCTCGGACGAGGATTACGAAGGCTTGCGCAAGAGTCTCAAGAAGCGGCCGTTCGATTATTTCAAGGACTTCTACGCCGACACCGCCATTGAAGGCGTGCGCGCGCCGATGGTGTGCGGCATCGAGTTCTTCGGCGCCGACCATGTGCTGTTTGCGTCCGACTGTCCGTTCGACAAGGAAAAAGGGCCGGGCTACATCCGCTCGACCATCGCCGTGCTGGAGTCGCTCGAACTCACGACTGACGCGCGCGAAAAAATCTGCTTCCGCAACGCGCAGGCGATGTTCGGGATCAAGTGAGAGCCGGAGGCGCCGAAGCTAGCGCTTGGCGTTTTTCTCGGACTTCTCGCCGGCGGCCGGCCGGATGGTCCGCCAGGGGTCGTAGGAGTCGCCCGTGGTGGCCTTGGTGTTCTTGAGCGCGTCGCGATAGGCGCGTTCGTTCGCGGCCTCTTCGCGCTTTTCCTGCTCGGAGTAGCGGGTCTTCTGTCCGCCGTCGCCGCCGCCCATGCCGAATCCCTGGGCGTTGGCTGGCGAGGCCAGCAATGCGAGCGCCGCTGCGGTGGCGAGAAGTCTGATACGCAAGGATCCCTCCCGGTCGCACTTCGTAAATCGCGAGACTGCGCCCAATATATGGCAGAGGCAGGGCCCCGGCCAAGCCTGGTCTAGGTCTCGTCCCAAGCCTTGTCCCAGACCCCCGGCCTAGTGCGCCACCAGATTGCGCAGGTCCTTGAGCCGTCCCTCGACAAAGGCGCGCAAGTTTGGCTCGACGATCGTTAACGTCTGTTCAACAAAAATGTCGCTGCGGCCGCCGATATTGGGCGTGATGATCACGTTGGGCATCCGCCACAGCGGGTTGTCCGCAGGCAGGGGCTGGACCGAGAAGATGTCGAGCCCGGCGCCTGCGATCCGCCCGGCCTGCAGGCTTTCGATCAGGGCCGCCTCGTCGAGCACGCCGCCGCGGGCCAGGTTGATCAGGAAGGCGGATGGCTTCATCGCAGCGATCACCGCGCGGTTGACCAGCTGATGGGTTTGCTTGGAATAGGGCACCAGCAGCACCAGGAAGTCGGCGCGGCCGGCCATCTGCGCCAGCTTGTCGCGGTGGTGGACCTCGTCGAAGTGCGGCGCCTCCAGCCGGCCTGAGCTGACCCCAATCGTCGTCATGCCGAACAGCTTGCAGCGCTCGGCAAGGTGCTCCGCCAGCACGCCGAGGCCTACGATCACGGCGGTCTTGCCCTCCAGCACCGGCTGGTTCCAACCGTCCCATTTCCCCTCCGCCTGGTTGCGCTGCATTTTGCGGAAGTCGCGGTTGAGCGCGATCATGTTGAGGAAGGCGAGCTCGCTCATCTGCGGGCCGTGAATGCCGCGCGTCGAGGTCAGCAGCACATGCGGCGGCAGCACGCCCGGCGCGGTCAGCGTTTCGGTGCCGGTGGTCAGCGCCTGGATCCATTTCAGCTTGGTGGCGGCTTTGATCAGGTCGTGCGGAATGTGATGGCCGAGCCCGATGATGACATCGAGATCGGCGGCGACCGGCTTTGCTTCGCCGCCGTGATGGACGGCATGGAAGGTGACGCCCGGAAAGCCGCGCGCCAGCGGCTCGCGGTATTGTTGCGCGTCGTGATGGAGAATGAGAACCTGAACCGGCATGATGGCCCCTGATGGCAAACGCCGTCAGCATAGCCTGCCGGAGAAGCGAATGACCACCGAGCGAGTTGCCACCCGCGTGTCCGACGCCGAGCTGACGCGCCGCTGGGATGCCGCGCGCAAGCTGATGCGCGAGCGCGGCATTGGCGCGCTGATCGCCTACGGCACCGAGGACTGGCTCGGCGGTCACGCCCGCTGGTTCACCGACGTGCCGACCCACAACGGCTACGGTCGCACCGTGGTGTTTCACGCCGATGGATTGATGGACATCGTCGATCAGGGTCCGTTCGGCGCGCGCCGCGAGATGGCCGGCAAGGACGAGTATCATCGCGGCGTCGGCGCGATGCACTACACATCGTTCTTCTCCTCGGTGGACTACACCACGCGCTACCAGGGCGAGATCGTCCGCGAGATCGTGAAGAAGCACGGCTATAGGACCATCGGCTTCGTGGTGCCCGGCACCATGCCGCACGGCCTGGTCGCCTCGGTGTCCGCCGATGGCATCGAGGTCATCGACATCACGCCGCAGATCGACCGGCTGATCGCGCTCAAGAGCGACGAGGAGTTGAAGCTGCTGCGCGAAAGCGCGTCGATGCAGGACGCGATCTTCGACAAGGTCATCAAGACCATCAAGCCCGGGATGCGCGACGTCGATGTCACCGCCATGGCCTATGCCGAAGGCTGGGTGCGCGGCTCCTCGCAGGGCATCTACCTCGGCGGTTCGGCGCCGCTCGGCAAGCCGTCGTTCCTGGTCGGCCGCCACTTCCAGGACCGCACTTTGCAGAAAGGCGACAATCTCAGCTTCCTGGTCGAGGTGAACGGGCCGGGCGGCTATTTCACCGAGGTCGGCCGCACCATCGTGCTGGGCAAGGCGTCGCAAAAGTTGCTCGACCATTTCGCGATGGCGAAGGAGGCGCAGGACTACTCGGTGTCGCTGCTCAAGCCCGGCATTTCATGCCGCGATCTTGCCAAGGCACACGACGACTTCATGGTGAAGCGCGGGCTGCCCAAGGAACTGCGGCTGTACGCCCACGGCCAGGGCTACGACATGGTGGAGCGGCCGCTGGTGCGTGCCGACGAGCCGATGTCGATCGAGCAGGGCATGTGCCTCGCGGTGCACCCGAACTATGCGCTGGATGAGCT
The DNA here is from genome assembly GCA_021730985.1 of Hyphomicrobiales bacterium. Lineage (GTDB taxonomy): Bacteria > Pseudomonadota > Alphaproteobacteria > Rhizobiales > Xanthobacteraceae > Z2-YC6860. The sequence goes on from JAKFYI010000052.1 coordinate 3,661, forward strand.
GTTCATGATCGTCTGCGACAACTACATCGTCGGCGCCAACGGCAGCGAGCGCATCCACAAGACTGAGCGGAAGGTGTTTGAGGTCGGTTGACCGTGGAGAGAATTACCGCCCCTGGCCGATCCAGTCCGCGATCACGTCGCCGCGCTCGGCGACATAGTGCTTGAACCAGACCGTATAAGCCTCGGGCCGCGCGCGGATGTCGGACTTGAGATCGGGAAGCGCGATCCACTTCCATTCGCCGACCTCGTTCGGGTCGGGCATGATCGGCCCGTCGTGCTTGCCGCCGAACACATGGACGACCTCGTCCTCGATCAGCCCGCCCGGCACGTCGGCGCGGTAGGAAAACCGGAATAGCGGCTTGAGCGGACAGTGCACGCCCATTTCCTCGGCGAGCCGGCGCTTGGCGGCATCGGCCACGGGCTCGCCTGGCAGCGGATGGCTGCAGCAGGCGTTGGTCCATAGCCCGCCCGAATGATACTTCGCGGTGGCGCGGCGTTGCAGCAGGAATTCCCCAGCGCTGTTGTGAACGAGCGCGGAGATGGCGCGGTGCCGCAGGCCGCGAACGTGCGCCTCGAGCTTGTCCGCGGTGCCGACCTGTACGTCGTCCTCATCCACCAGGACGACCGGATCGTGGTCGTTCGAACTCATGTCTTTGCGCCGAACATCCGCTTGATCGAGTTCCAGATCACGCCCGCCATCAGGCTGAAGCCGGAGATCGGCTTCGCCGCCGGCGGCAGCGGCTGAGTAGGCTCTGGCGTCGCGCTCTGCGGTGCGGGGGGTGCAGCGGTGGGAGTGGCGCCGCTTGTCGAAGGCGCGGCGGGCACCGTCGTCTTGCGCTGTCCGACCTCGGCCTTCAGCGCCTTGGCGAACTGGTTCATGATCGCCGACGCCGTGGCCTGGATCATGCCGACGCCGCGGCCGTATTGCGCGACCGCGCCGGACAGCGTGAGGTCGGTGTGGACCAGCACCTTGGAGCCGGTGCCCGAGGCCTCCAGCTTGAACGTGGACTTGGCCTGCGCCGAGCCGCGGCCCTTGGCGTCGGTGCCCTGCGCGCGAACGCGCGCGGTGTGGTTGACGTTGTCGATCTCCTCGAACGTCACCACGCCGGCGAAGGTCAGCGCCACCGGTCCGAGCCGCACCGAGATGTTGCCCTTGTAGTTCTTGTCGTCGATCACCTCGGTGAGCTGCGCGCCCGGCATGCAGGGCGCGATGCCGCGAACATCCATCAGCAGTGGCCAGGCTTCCGCAGGCGGCAGCGGCACTTCGAAGGCGTTGTCGAATTCCATGGTGTACTACTCGGCCGCCACGGCGACGCCGCCGTGCGCCTTCGACCAGCCGGCCGGATCGTGCAGGAATTTTTCGATCTCATCGAGCTTGATCGGATCGAACTGTCCGCAGGTCTTGGCGAATTCCAGCACGTCCCACCAGGTGCACAGGTGATGCAGCTTGATGTTGAGGTCGCCCAGGATTTTCGTGCTCTCCGGATAGATGCCGTAGAAGAACACGACGAAAATGTGTTCGACGATGGCGCCGGCCTCACGCAGCGCGTTGCAGAAGTTGACCTTGCTCTTGCCGTCGGTGGTCAAGTCTTCGACCAGCAGGACGCGCTGCCCGGGCTTCAGGTGGCCTTCGATTTGGGCGTTGCGGCCGAAGCCTTTCGGCTTCTTGCGCACGTATTGCATCGGCAGTTCGAGCCGGTCGGCCATCCAGGCGGCGAACGGGATGCCCGCGGTCTCTCCGCCCACCACGGTGTCGAACTGCTCGAAGCCGGCGTCGCGGAATACGGTCGCCGCGCCGAAATCGATCAAAGTCTTGCGCACGCGCGGGAACGAGATCAGCCGGCGGCAGTCGGTGTAGACCGGGCTCGCCCAGCCGGAGGTGAAGATGAAGGGCTTGTCCTCCATGAAGCGCACCGCCTCGACCTCAAGCAGCATCTTGGCCGTGAGTTCGGACATCGTCTTCTTGTCGGTAAATCCAAGGCCCGCGCTCATGTCTGGACACCTCTTGGTTCGAGCTTCATCTTAAACCCGCCTGGCACCCGGATCGTCAAATGCATCTTCGCCGCGCTTGCGGCCCTGGAAGACGCTGACGAACAGCTCGTCGGGGGTCCATTTCCGTTTCGTGAGGCCCTGCTCGTGAGAATAGCCCGCCACGGTCTCGATGGTATGCCGGTTTTTGCCGCTCAGACCGTATTCCCAAGGGTCTGACCCCAGGATTTCCTGCTGCTCTTCCCACGCCTCGCGGTACCAGGCCAGCGGCACGATGCGCGGATTATGCATCCGCCGCATGCCGATCGCCTTGGCCTTCTGGAAGGCCTGGAACATGTTGATCGGAACCCAGGGGTGGCGGTCCACGATCTCCTGCTTGATGCCCATCACATGCATGATCGGGAAGATGCCGGTCTTCTTGTAGAAGGCCTGCTCCTCGGCTTTGTAGTCGGGCCACAGCCGGCCGACCCGGGGATCCCTGTCCATGATCGGCTTGATGATGCTGGAGTGGATCACGGCGTCGAGCCCGCCCTCCACCAGCATTGTCTCCACCGAACGGTCGTGCGGCAGCCGCGTCAGCTTCAGGTCGGGATGCGGCGTGAACTCGATGTCCTCGTCGAGCTCGGCAAACCACTCGATCGATTTGTGCGGCACGCCGTACTCGTGCTCCAGAATGCCCCGCATCCAGTGGCCCGCGGAGACCAGGAACGACTTGATGCCGATCTTGCGGCCGATCAGATCTTTCGGATGCTTGATGCCCTTGGTGGTGTTGATGAAGACGAAGCCGTGGCGGAATCGCCGGTGCAGGAACACCGGCAGCGCGGTGACCGGCACGCCCTGGTCGCGCGCCACGATGTAGGACGAGCCCGAGGTTTCGGCCATGTCGAAGTCGCGGTTGCGGATGAAGCGCCAGTGCCGCGTGGTCGAATCCATGTCGGTGAGGATGGTCAGATCGATGCCGTCGGGCTCGACCGCGCCTTCCTTGAGGGCGCGCACGATCTCGTAATCCCCGCACGCGAGGGTGAGCGGAATGTTCTTGGGCATTCCCGCAGTGAAGCCGGTATAGGCCGGAAAATCCAGCGTGGATCAAGGGTTTGGGAGGTGCCGCTTGTGGATTTTCTCCGGCCTCATCCTGAGGAGGCCGCCAAAACGAGCGCAGCCTCCGTGCAGGTGGTTGCGTAGCGGCCGTCTCGAAGGGCGGAGATGGACTGCGCGGGGCGGCAGCTACACCGCGACCTTGCCGAGGAAGGACTCGACCTCGCCGCGCAGATTGGCGACCGCGGCCTCGACCGTTTTCGACGCGCCGAGGACCGTTTCTGCGGAATTACGCGCGGCGCCTGCGACGCCGGCCATTTCGCTCAGCACCGAGGCCGCCATCACGGTGCCCTGCGCGGCGCTGGCCACGTTCTGGGAAATCTCGCCGGTGGCTGCGTTCTGCTGCTCGACCGACGCTGCGACGGCGGAGGTGAAATCGTCGATCTCGTGCATCCGCGTAGCGATGCTGCGGATCGCCTCCACCGCGCCCGCGGTCGAACCTTGCACGGCCTGGATCTGCGCTGCGATCTCTTCCGTCGCTTTGGCGGTCTGCACCGCGAGCGACTTGACCTCCGAGGCGACGACGGCGAATCCGCGCCCGGATTCGCCCGCGCGCGCTGCCTCGATGGTGGCGTTGAGCGCGAGCAGGTTGGTCTGCCCGGCGATGTCACGGATCAATTTTACGACGGCACCGATCTTCTGTGCCGCTTCCGCCAGCCCCGTGATCTTGCTGTTGGCGGTTTCGGCCTCGCTCACGGAGGCCCGCACCACTTCGGTGGTGCGGCTGAGCTGCTCGCTGATCTCCGCGATCGAGCTGGACATTTCGCTCGCCGCCGCTGCGGCGGTCTCGACGTTGGCCGAGGCTTCGTGGGAGGCGCCGACGGCAGATTTGGCATGTTGCGATGTGCGCTCGGAGGCGCCGAGCAGGTCGCTTGCGGTGTCGCGCATGGCGTTGACGCCATTGCCGACCACGCCGAGCATGCTTTCGACCCGTTGGCGGAACAATGCGAGCGCGGTGTCGACGGCGGCTCGGCGCTCCTCCTGTTGTTTCAAGGACAGCCGCTGGCGGTCGGCCAGGCGCCGCTCGGTGACGTCCTCGTGGGTCGCAACCCAGCCGCCGCCGGCGAGCGGCTGATTGACGATAGCGATGAAACGCCCCTTGTCCTCGCGGACATCGGTGATGACCTTGCCCTTGCTGATGCTGCTAAGCAGGTCGGCGATATACTGGTCCGGGTTGCCGGAAAAGCTTCCAGCTCGGATGCGGTGTTCGAGCAACTCGCGCAGCGCGCTGCCGTGCCGCGCTAAATCCGGCGACAGCCCGTACATCTCGACGTAGCGACGGTTGCAAAGCATCAGCTTGGCGGCGGGCGACCACATGCAGAGCCCTTGCGACATGTTGTCGAGGGCGGCTTTCATCTGTTGTTTGTCGCGCAGGCGGCCATCGACAAACGCGAGCACCAGGGTCATCCACAGGATGGAGATGGCGACGCTCGCGACGGTCACGGCCAGCAACGTCGCCGAGAGCGAGTGGACGGATCCCGTCCGGGTCGGATCGGGCACGATCTCCACGGCGCCCATGGCAGTGAAATGGTGCAAAACAACCGCCAGCGTGAGTAGCACGGCAGCCAGCGCGGTCTTCGACCGCCCGCGATAGGTCGCCGCGGTCAGCGCGGCCGCGCTGAGCAGCACGCTGAGCACGATCGAGGCGGCGACGAGATCGTACGACCACGATACACGGCCTGGCATCTCGATTGCCCACATGCCGAGATAGTGCATGGAAGCGACGCCGAGCCCGACGATGGCGCCGCCGAGCGGAGCGCCCCAATTCCGGGGCAGATAGACTGCCGTGGCAGATCCGAGGCCGGTGACTGCGGTTGAGGCCAGCAGCGAGAGCGCCGTGAGTCCGATGCTATAGCTAAGCCCAATTCCGGGATCGTAAGCGAGCATGGCGATGAAATGCGTCGCCCAGATGCCGCATCCCGCCGCCGCGCCGGCCCCGACGAGCCAGATTTGGCGCATTCGCACGCCGCTTGCGATGGCACGACTGATGAGGCTGACAGCGGTAAGGCTTGAAAAGAAGCATACAACCCCGGCGATGACGATCAGACGCCAGTCGTGTTCTTCCGTCAGGCAGGCCAGAACCCGAAACATCCGCATCTCGCATGAGTGTATGGTGCGAGTTTCTAACGTTAAAATTGCTTTGAGGTTAACGTTCGGTTGCGATTGGGACGAGTCTGTTAATAATGGGTTAAAGGGAGGAACCAAATGCGTGGGTTGAAATCGCTTGGCGTCGTCGTTGCGGTCTTGGAAGCGGTCATCGGCGTGCCGGCGGCATCGGCGCAGGCGGACTATCCGAGCCGGCCGGTTCGTCTGATCGTCGGCTTCCCGCCGGGGTCGTCAGCCGACATCGCCGCGCGCGTGGTCGGCAACCGGATGACGCAAGTGCTCGGCCAGCAGGTCGTGGTCGAGAGCAAGCCCGGCGCGGCATCGAGCATCGCCGCCGCCGAGGTCGCCCGCGCCGAGAAGGACGGCTACACGCTGTTCATGCTGTCGGCCGCCAACGTCATCAACGAGCAGACCAATCCGAATCTCGCCTTCAACATCGCGAAGGACTTCGCGCCGATCGCGCTCGTCAACACCACGGCGATCATCCTCGCGGTCAATCCGTCGCTCGGCCTCAACAGCGTCAAGGATCTTATCGCGCTCGCCAAGTCGAAGCCCGGCGAGTTGAACTACGCCTCGACCGGTGTCGGTACGGTCCCGCATCTGTCAGGCGAACTGCTCGCCGCGCGTGCCGATGTCAAAATCCAGCATGTGCCATACAAGGGCAGCCCGGAGGCCGCGACCGATCTGCTCGCCGGCCGCGTGTCGATGATGTTCTCGCCGGCATCGGCCGTCATCGCGCAGGGCAAAGAGGGCAAACTGAAGCTGCTCGCCACCGCCACCGGCACACGTCTCGGCGTGCTGCCCGATCTGCCGACCATGGTGGAGGCAGGCGTCGCCGATTTCGAGACGTCGATCTGGTTCGGGCTGGTGGCGCCGGCCGGCACGCCGCGGCCGATCGTCGACAAGCTCGCCAAGGCGGTCAACGAGGCGACCGCGGCGCCCGAAGTCGCCAAGGCCTGGGAGCCGCAGGGCATCCTGCCGCTCAAGGGCGGCCCGGACGACCTCGCCAAGTACATCGCGAGTGAAACCCGGCGCTGGGGCGAAGCCGCGGCGGCTGCGGGCATGAAGAAGTAGTCCCGCAAGAACGAACCGGACAAGGACGAACCGATGGCGAAGCTGCGCGCGGCCGAGTGCCGTGAATTCATCAAGGCTGTGATCGAAAAGGCGGAGGAGATCGGCGCGCCGGTCGCCATCGCCGTGGTCAACGCCGAGGGTCATCTGCTGGCGCTGGAGCGGATGGACGAGGCGGGCTTCATCACACCTGAGATCGCCTGGGGCAAGGCGTTCACCGTGGCCGCGTTCCGCTCCATGAGCCCGCGCTTTCCGGACGGGCTGGTGATCCAGCAATGGTTCAAGGAGCGCAATCCGCAGATGATGATGAATGCCTCGGTGTTCACCGGCGGCAAGATTGTGGTGTCGGGCGGCTGCGCGCCGATCTTCCAGGGCAACGAAATGGTCGGCTGCTATGGCATCAGCGGCGGCACGTCCGATCAGGACGAGGTGATGGGCCAGTACGCGCGCGCCAAGGTCGGCTGGGCGCACGCGCCCGCGGTCGACGACGCGCCGCCCGAGGTGCGCAAGCACATCAACGAGATCTACGACCGCGTCGGGCTGTCGGACCGCAAGGTGTAGGCGTCAGTTGATCTTCACCCCGGACGCTTTCACCAGCGTCGCGTTGATGTCGATCTCTTTCTTCACGAAGGCGCCGAATTGCCCCGTGCTCATCGGCAACGGATCGCCGCCGATGCCCGCGAGCTTTTCCTTGACCGCGGGATCGTTCAGCGCCTTCACAGTCTCGGCGTTGAGCCTGTCGACGACCGCCTTCGGTGTGCCCGCCGGGGCCCAGAAGCCAACCCAGAAATCGTATTCGGAATTCGGGAAGCCCGCCTCGACCGTGGTCGGAACGTCCGGCAGCGATGCCGAGCGCCGCGAGCCGGAGACCGCGAGGATCGCGAGCTTGCCGGTTGCGACCGGGCCGCGCGCCGCCGGGAGCGGGATGAAATAGAAATCGGTGTCGCCAGCCATCACCGAAGTGACGCCCTCCGGTCCACCCTTGTAGGGGATGTGCTGCATCTTGGTGTCGGTGGCGAGGCGGAAGCGCTCGCCGTTAAGGTGCGCCGCGCTGCCGGCGCCGGCCGATGCGTAGTTGATCTTGTCCGGATTGGCCTTGGCGTAGGTCACGAAATCCTTGAGCGTCTTGTACTTGTTGGACTGCACGATCATCACGTTCGGCAGGCTCACCAGCGCTGTGATCGGCGCGAAATCCTTGATCGAGTCGTAGCCCGGGCTTGAATAGGTTGTTGCGACCACCGCGAACGAGGTCGATTGGATCAGCAGCGTGTAGCCGTCGGGATCGGCCTTGGCGACCGAGCCGATGCCGATCGTGCCGCCCCCGCCCATGCGGTTCTCGATGATGATCGGCTGGCCAAGCTGCTTCGAGAGCTGGTCCATCACCGTGCGGGCAACAATATCGGTGCCGCTACCGGCCGAGAATGGCACGACGACGCGGATTGTCTTGTTCGGATAGGCTTGCGCGAGCGCGGCGCTTGCGCCGATCAGGCAAAGTCCGAACGCCAGAAGAAGGCGTTTCATTTTATTCCTCCCTGTATCAGCCCGTGTCCCGGGCGAGCGAAGCGAGACCCGGGACCCAGCTTTCCTTTTTAACCGGGATCCCGGCTCGCGCTCCCCGGATCAAGTCCGGGGTCGCTTGGCCGGGACACGAGATCGCTTACTCAACCCGGATGTTCGCAGCCTTCGCGACCACCGTGTTGTTCTCGATCTCCTTCTTCACGATGGCATCGAACTGCGCCGAGGTGACCTGGAATAGATCGGCGCCGAGCGCCTTCAGCTTGTCGCGCACCGTCGGCGCCTCGAGCGCCTTCTTGACCTCGGCGTAGAGCTTTTCCTTGATCGCGGCCGGCGTCTTGGCCGGCAGGAACACGCCGGCCCAGAAGTTGTACTCGGCCTGCGGATAGCCGGCCTGCGCGACGGTCGGCAGGTCCGGCAGCGACGAGGCGCGCGACGCGTTGCTGACCGCCAGGGCCTGAAGCTGGCCGTCCTTCATGAGCGGCAGCGCGTTGACCAGCGGCGAGAAATAGAAGTCGGAGCGCCCCGCGATCACTTCGGTCATCGCCTCCGGTGCGCCCTTGAACGGCAGGTGCACCGCGTCGAAGCCGCCGGCCTTCTTGAACAGTTCGCCGTTCAGGTGCGACGAGTTGCCGGCGCCGGCCGACGAGTAGTTCGCCTTGCCCGGATTGGCCTTGGCCCAGTTCACGAAATCGGAGAGCTGCTTGTAGCCCTTCTTCGAGTTGAACAGGATCACCACCGGCATGTTGCCGAGCGGGATGATGGCGGAGAGATCGTTCACCGTGTCGAGCGGCATGGCCGCGCGCACCGCGGGCGAGACCGTGTGCGTCGAGGAGTTGACCAGGATGGTGTAGCCATCGGGGTCGGCCTTGGCGACCGCGTTCATGCCGATGGAGTTGCCGGCGCCGGGGCGGTTCTCGATCACGACGGTCTGGCCGACCTGGCGCGACACCTCGTCGAACACAATGCGCGCCATCACGTCGGAGGCGCTGCCGGCGGTCAGCGGCACCACGACCTTGATGGACTTGGTTGGCCACGCCTGCGCGAGAGCCGGGCTCGCGAGAGCCGTCAAAGCCAGAGTGATCGCCAGACCGAGCCGCCGCATGCCGTCCTCCCATTTCCAATTGCGCGGCATCTTAATGGCTGGCCGCGCGCCGCCGCAACAGCGCGGGCTGCGTCAAAATCGGGCAGCGATCCGTGATCGGAGGTGCCGAAGCCGCGACATGTCCGGTCAATCCGATGCCGGCGGCTGCAGGTGATGCCGGTTGTGTTCCAGAATCTTGTCGTAGCGCTCGCGGGTTCGCGTCACGCCCATGCAGATCGCCATGCGAACGGTCTCGGCATCCGCCATTGTCGATTCGAAGATGCTGCGCTCGGGCTCGGCCGTGGGCTTTTTCAGCGGACTGGCGAAGTCGTGCCATGCCTCGAAGGGCCGGTTCGGCCAGGCGCGCTGCACGGAGGCGGTGAGAGGCGTCTCACCGGCAAAGCTGACCCGAACCCGGATGCGGCCGCCGATCTGGTTCATCTTGACGACTTCGACGATGCCCTCCTTGCCGCCCGGACATTGATAGGAAATCGGCAGGAACGCCTGCGGATCGACGCCGGGCTGGTACAGCAGCAGCGGCAACTCCGGCGCAGCGATCACCGTTTCGAGCAGGACCCACGAACCGGCGAGGGCGATCACAAGATATTTCGCGCCTCGCCGCATCGCTTGCCTCGCCTGCCGCCGCCACCCGAACCGGAGGCGGCGCGAATGGTCACGCTATCCTGTTGGTCAGCGTGCCGACGTTCTCGACCCAGACCTTGGTGACGTCGCCGGCTTTCAGGAACTCCTTGCGCGCCGCGCCCACGCCGGCCGGCGTGCCGGTCAGGATGACGTCACCCGGATGCAGCGTGATGCGCGACGAAAGCTGCTCGATCTGCTCGGCCAGCGTGAAGATCATGTCGGAGGTGTTGGAGTCCTGCTTGATGACGTCGTTGACCCACAGTTTGATGCCGAGCTTCTGCGGATCCTTGATGTCGCTCGCCGGAATGATTCCGGGTCCGAGCGGGCAGGCGTCGTCGAAGCACTTCTGGCCGACCCAGTCCCACTTGAACGGCGATGAATCGGGAAGCTGGTTGCGCTTGCCGAGATCGCGCGCCGACAGTTCGTTTGCCACCGTGTAGCCGGCCACGTAGTCGAGCGCCTTGGCGAGCGGCACGTTCTTGGCGGTCTTGCCGATCACCGCGCCAAGCTCGGCCTCCCAGTCGATCGCCTTGGAGGAGGTGGGCAGCTTCACCGTCGCCTTGTCGCCGGTCACCGAGCGCGACGCCTTGATGAAGTGCCACGGCTTGAGGCCGACCTCGTGCGGGTCCGGCGCCGGCGGAATGCCCTGCAGGTTCGCCATCTCCAGCATGTGGTCGGAGTAGTTGGCGCCGGCGCAGTAGATCGCGGAGGGCCACAGCACCGGCGCGAGCAGCCTGGTGCGCGCCAGCGGCCGGCTCTTCAGCTTGCTTTTCGCAGCGGCGGCGGCGGCCTTCTTGAGCGTGCCCTTGGCGGACGGCCAGTCCTGCAGGATCGCCAGCACGCTGGCGTAGCCAGCCTTGCGCGTCAGCGCGGCGGCGTCGAACAGCTTGTCGCCGACCGCGATTCCGGCGCGCGGCCCTTTGTCGGATTGATAGGACACGAGCATGTAGCTGGGCATGGCAAAGGGCTCCTGGATAGGACGTTTGTTCGATCGCGGGGTGGCAGCCTGACACAGTGAGCACCTCCGCAAAAGCGGGTGCCCATGATTTCGGCAAAGGTTCGTCTTGGAGCGCGGCGGCCCGCTTGCGCCGGGATGCGCGGCGGTGGCGCTCAGCCCGCCAGCGCGGTGCGGGGCTTTTTTGCCGGCGTCTTGCGCGGCGCGCCGATCAGGGCCGCGTACTCGTCGATCGGCATCGGGCGGCCGATCAGATAGCCCTGCACCTCGTCGCAGCTTTCGTTCGCGAGGAATGCGAGCTGGGCTTCCGTCTCCACGCCCTCGGCGAGCACCGGCAGCCCCAGGCCGCGGCCCAAGCCGATGACCGCGCGGATGATGGTGGCGGACTGCGGGTTGGATTCCAGGTTGGAGATGAAGGCCCGGTCGATCTTGATCTTGTCGAACGGGAATGCCTGCAGATAGGACAGCGAGGAATATCCGGTGCCGAAATCATCCATCGCGATACGCACGCCCAGCGCCTTGAGCCTGCGCAGGATCGATACCGCCCGTGAGAAATCGCCGATCAGAACGCCCTCGGTGATTTCCAGTTCGAGCCGCTGCGGCGGCAGTCCGGTTTCCAGCAGCACCGTATGCACCATCGCCACCAGGTCGCCGTGGCGGAACTGCACCGGCGACAGGTTGATGCCGATCTGCAGGGGCTTGGCCCATGACGCCGCTTCCCGGCAGGCTTCGCGCAAGATCCACTCGCCCATCGGGACGATCAGGCCGCTCTCCTCCGCCATCGGAATGAAGGCGCCCGGAGCAACGGTGCCGCGAGAGGGATGCTTCCAGCGCACCAGCGCCTCGAAGCCGATGATCTCGCCGCCGATCCGCGCCTGCGGCTGGTAGTGCAGCGCAAGCTCGTCGCGCTCGATCGCCGATTGCAGATCCTGCTGCAAGGCGCGGCGGTCGCGCAGGCGTTCGTCCATCGCCGGTTCGAAGAAGCGGTAGGCGCTGCGGCCCTCTTCCTTGGCGCGGTACAGTGCGGCATCGGCGTTGGCGACCAGTTCGGCGGCATCCTTGCCGTCGGCCGGGAAGATCGAAATGCCGATGCTGCAGCCGGTTCGCACCTGATGGCCGTCGATCTCGAACTCGGCTGCCATGACGGTGAGGATCTGCTCGGCCAGCGCTTCGGCTGCGGCCGGTTGTTCGCCGTCGGTCGAAATCACGGTGAATTCGTCGCCGCCGAGCCGCGCCACGAAGGCGCCGCCGGCGGCCGATTGCAGGCGCCGCGAAATTTGGCGCAGCAGGCCGTCGCCGATGGCGTGGCCGAACACGTCGTTGACCTCCTTGAAGCGATCGATGTCGATCGACATCAGCACGAACGAGTTGCCGTCGCGGCTGGCTGCCTCCGTGGTCGAACCGAGGCATTCGTTGAAGGCTGCGCGGTTGGGCAGGTCCGTCAGCGTGTCGTGGAACGCCATGTGCGCGACCTGCGCCTCGGCGCGCTTGCGGTTGGTGCGGTCCTCGATGACGGTGAGGAGGTACGCCATCTCGCCTTGCTCGTCGCGAATCGGCGTGCGCGCCGTGGTCACGATGCGCGGCCCGGTGCCCGGCGTCGTGGTGGGATGCTCGTCGTAGAATTGGGATTCTCCGGTGCGCAGCAGCGTGCGGTCGTGCTCCGCGATGAGCTTTGCCGTCGCCGGCTCGAACACATCCTCCGAGAGCTTGCCGATCATGCTCTCGCGCGGAATGCCGAAGTACTTCTCGCCGGCGCGATTGACCAGTGCGTAGCGCAGTGTCCGGGCGTCCTTCACGACGATGGTGGCCGGCACGTTCTCGATCACCGTGGTTGCGAACGCCTGGCTGCGGTCGCGTTCCTTCTCGGCGCGGCGGCGCTCGGTGATGTCCTCGTGCGTTACCACCCAACCGCCGTTCGGGGTGGGCTGGCTGAACTTGGCGATCACGCGGCCATCGGGCGTCTCAAACTCGGACGTGGTGGCCGTGCGCTTGTGCGTCATGTGGTCGATGAGTTCGTTGGCATAGGCCTCCGGATCGACCGAGAAGAAACTGCCGCTGGCGACGCGAGCCCGCACAAGTTCGCGAACCGTGCTGCCGGGCTTCACCACGTCGGCGGAGAGGCCGTACATCTGCAGATATCGCTCGTTGCACACCACCAGCCGGCCTTCGGCGTCGAACAGGTTGAGGCCTTGCGTCATGTTGTTGAGCGCGGTGTCGAGCTGCATCTTCTGCTCGCTCATCAGGGTCTCGGCGCGCTGCTGCTCGGTGATGTCTTCGATGGTGGAAACCCATCCGCCGGCCGCCATCGGCTGCACCACGATGCGGTGAGTGCGGCCTTCGCCGACGCGGGAAATCCGGGTCAGCGTCTTGTTCTTGCGGATCGCGTCCATCACCGTGACGCCGTACTGCTCGGGATCGCCGGCGAAGTCGCCTGCCGCCTTGCGGCGCTTCAGCAGCTCGACGAAGGGGAGGTCCCGCAGCGTTTCGGCCGGGATGCCGACGATCTCGGCGTAACGCGGGTTGAACAGCGCGACACGGCCCTCCGCATCGAACATGCACAGGCCCTGCGACATGTTGCTCAGCGCGGCGTCAAGCTGCATCTTTTGTTCGCGCAGCCGCTCCTGAGCGATGCGGCGGTCGGTGATGTCCTCGATCGTCGCGACCCAGCCGCCGCCGGGCATCGGCTGCCGGACCACCTGGTGAACGCGGCCGTCGCCGCGCTCCACGACGCGGGTATCGCCGCGGCCCTCGTACATCGCCCGTATCACCGAAGCCGTCAGCTTTTCCGGATCGCCGAGAAAATGCCCGAGTTCCTTGCGGCGCTGCATGAGCTGCAGGAACGTGCAGCCGCGCAGGAACTCCGCCGTCACGGCCATCATCTCGGCGTAGCGCGGATTGAACACCACGACGCGGCCTTCCGCGTCGAACATGCACAGGCCTTGCGTCATGTTTTTGAGCGCAGTGTCGAGCTTGATTTTCTGATCGCTGGCCTCGCGCTCGGACTGGCGCCGCTCGGTGATGTCCTCGTGGCACGACACCCAGCGCCCGTCCGGCATCGGGCGGTTGTGGATCGAGATGGTGCGCCCGCCCGGGTTTTCGACCGTGAAGGTGACGCTTTCGCCCTTGGCCAGCGCGGCGCGCAGCTCGGCCAGATACTCGTGCGTGTCGCGCGCCCAGGTGCCGTCGGCGCGGCGCTTTTCGAGCAGAGCTGTCAACGCCATGCCGGGCTGCACGTCGTCCGGCGTCAGGGAGTACATCTGGAGGTAGCGCTGGTTGCAGAACACCATGCGAGCATCCGCATCGAACATGCACAGGCCCTGCGACATGTTGTTCAGCGCGGCGTCGAGCTGCAGCTTCTGCTCCTGAAGCCGCTGCTTGGAGCGCTGGCGCTCGGTGATGTCTTCGTGGGTCGAGACCCAGCGTCCGTCGGACATCGGATGGTTGGCGACGGCGATAATGCGATTGTCGGTCAGCGCGACGGTGAAGTTCGCCGGCTTGCCCTCGCTGACCGCGCGCTTCAGGCTCTCGATGTAGCGCTGCACATCGTCCTTGAGCAGGCCGCGCTCCTTGCGCAACCGCAGCAGATCCCAAACCGTGCAGCCCGGCGGCACATCCTGCTCGGACAACTGGTACATCTGCAAGTAGCGCCGGTTGTATAGGATCAGCGTGCCGCTCGCATCGAACATGCACAGGCCCTGCGACATGTTGTTGAGAGCCGCGTCGAGCTTGAGCGTCTGTTCGCGAACCCCGTCCTCGGCCTGGCGGCGCTCGGTGACGTCCTCGTGCGTGGTCACCCATCCGCCGCCCGGCATCGGCTGGTTGTAGGCGAGGATGTAGCGTCGATCGCTGGTCTTCAGCGTGCGTTGCGTGGTGCTGCCCTGCGACAGTTCGCGTTTGAGGTCGGAGTAATACTGATCCGGGTCGGCATCCAAAATGCCGACTTCCTTGCGGTGGCGGAGCACCTCCATCAGCGTGCAGCCCGGCCGCACCACCTGCGGGGAGAGCTTGTACATCTCCAGGAAGCGCCGGTTGAGCACGACGACGCGCTCCTCGGCGTCGAACATGCACAGGCCCTGCGTCATATTGTTGAGCGCAGCGTCGAGCCAGATGTTGCGCTCGCGCAGCTTCTCTTCGGATTCCACGATCAACCGGCGATGGGCGTCGCCGAATTGTTCGGCGCGATTGGCGAGATGGTGATCGGCGATCGTACTGACGAGGCTCATGCCGAGGATCGCGAGCACGATGCCGGCGATCGCGAAGGCGAGACTGTGGTTGTCGAACGTGAACGGGTCGATCGTCATCTTGGGATCGACCACGATCTGCACCGCGCCCATCGCGATGAAATGGTGGGAGACGACGGCGCAGGTCAGCAGCACGGCTGAGGCGACGGTCATGCGCACGGTCTCGCTGTGCGCGGCCGCCGTCAGCGCCGCGATGGCAAGTGCGGTGCCGGCCACGACCGAGGCGGCCACCAGGTCGAGGTGCCAGTGGATGCGGCCCGGAAGTTCCAGCGCCGACATGCCGATGTAGTGCGTGGCCACGATGGCAAGGCCGGCCAGCGCGCCGCCGGCGGCTGCGGCCCAGCGCCAGTTCAGCGCCGCCGTGACGAGCCCCATGCTGGTGACGGCCGCGGCGGCGATCAGGGAAATCAAGGTCAGGTTGATGTTGTAGGCAACCGCCATGCCGGGTTCGTAGGCCAGCATGGCGATGAAATGCGTCGCCCAGATCC
This sequence comes from Hyphomicrobiales bacterium, assembly GCA_021730985.1. Taxonomy (GTDB): domain Bacteria; phylum Pseudomonadota; class Alphaproteobacteria; order Rhizobiales; family Xanthobacteraceae; genus Z2-YC6860. The sequence goes on from JAKFYI010000052.1 coordinate 18,847, forward strand.
CGCAGCCGGTGGCCGACCCGGCGAGCAACAGCCAGGTGACCCGCGCGCGGCTCTGCGCGGCGCGGGCGCGATGGAACAAGCTGATAGCGACGAGGCTGGCGAGCAGGCAGACGATGCCCGCGAGCACCAAGAGGCGCCAATCATGCTCGCCCTGAAGGCAAGCGATAACCCGATACATGAGGCGGCCAATTTGATCGTTTGGACACCATCATCTAGCCCGCCACTTGTTTATTTCCCGTTATGCTTGCAAGTGGATGCGTGATGCCCGCGCAGCGAATACCAGCCCTGCATGGAACCCAGCGAGAATTCGCCAAGTCCTTCAGTGGTATTCCGCTTCCGAAAGCTGCGTTATTTACTTTGCCGCAACCACGCGGACGGGTTTCTTGTCGAGCCAGCCGCGGATGTTTTCGACGATGTCGGGATAGTAGCGGTCGTAGTTCTGCTGGCTGACATAGCCGAGGTGAGGGGTGATCACGACGTTGCCCATCTTGCGGAACGGATGATCGAGCGGCAGCGGCTCGACGTCGAACACGTCGAGGCCGGCGCCCGCGATCTGCTTGGCCGTCAGCGCCGCGATCAGCGCCTTCTCGTCGATGATCGGCCCGCGCGACGTGTTGATGACATAGGCCGTCTTTTTCATCAGGCCCAATTCTTTGGCAGTGATGAGGTTGCGGGTCCGGTCGCTGAGCTGCACATGCACGGTGACGAAGTCCGACCTGCGGAACAGGTCATCCTTCGACACGTATTCGACGCCCAGCTCCTGGCATTTCTCCGGCGTGAGATTCTGGCTCCAGGCGATGGTCTTCATGCCGAACGCCTTGGCGACGCCGGCGGCACGCGTGCCGAGCTTGCCCAATCCTAGGATACCGAGCGTCTGGCCTTCGATGTCGGCGCCGAGCGTCACCTGCCACGGCGCGCCGTTCTTCATCCGGTTGTTCTCCCAGCCGATCCGCCGCGTCAGTTCGATCATCAGCCCGAACGTGATGCCGGTGGTCGGATTGCCGTAGCTCGTCGTGCCGCACACCGTCACGTTGCGCTCGGCCGCGGCGGCCGCGTCGATCGAACGGTTGGCCATGCCGGTGGTGATCAGCAGCTTGAGCTTGGGCAGCGCCTCGATCACCTTGCGCGGGAACGGCGTGCGCTCGCGCATCATCACCACGATGTCGAAATCCTTGACGTCGCGGATGGTCTCATCGTCGGTGCGGCGCACCGCGTCGTTGAACACCTTCACCTCGACTTCGGGAAGCTTGGACCAGTCGGCGAGGCCCTTGGCCACGTTCTGGTAGTCGTCGAGGATCGCGCAGCGATAGGTGGCCATGTCTCGTCCCTTCACACAAAAGCGCCCGGCAATAGGCGAGCGAAGCGACGCCGTCTTCGACGGCTATGGCCGGGCTGTTCGGGGCAACGATGCGCACAAGAAACAAGGGGTGACAAGGTAGGTGGGCACCGACGTGCCCATCACCACCGACTGTCATGCCCGCGTTCGCGGGCGATGACACCGCATGTTGGTCTGGGAGCCCAGGACATACCGTGTCAGTCCACCTTCGCGCCCGACGCCTTCACGACCTCGGCCCACTTGTTTCGTTCTTCGGTGACAAAGGCGGTGAACTCCGCGGGCTTCATCGGCGCAGGCACCGCGCCGATCTCGAAGAACTTGGACTTCACGTCGGCCGAGGCCAGGAACTGCATCATGTCGGCGTGCAGCTTGTCGGCGATCGAGGACGGCGTGCCGGCGCGGAAGAACACGCCGTGCCAGGCGGACGCCTCGAAGCCCGGAATCGTGGTGGCGATGGTCGGGATGTCGGGCGCGCTCGGCGAAGGCTGCAGCGTGCTCATGCCGATCGGCCGGATGGTGCCGGCCTTCACCTGCGGCAGCACCAGCGTGATGTTGTCGAGCGCCACGCCGATGTGGCCGCCGATCAGCGCGTTCATGATCTCGTTCGACGCGCGGTACGGCACATGCGTCATCTTGGTGCCGGTCTTGGTCAGGAAGAACTCGGTGCCGAGATGCTGCGAACTTCCGATCCCGGAGGATCCATAGGACAGCTTGTCCGGGTTCGCCTTCAGATAGGCGATCAACTCCGGCACCGACTTCACCGGCAGGCTGTTGCTCACGACCAGGAGGTTGGGCACCCGTGCGATCAGACTGACCGGCTGGAAGTCCTTCACAGTGTCGTGCGGCAGTTTGCTGTAGAGCGACGGGTTGATGCCGAACGGCCCGGTGGTGCCGATCAGGATGGTGTAGCCGTCCGCCGGGGCGCGTGACGCGGCGGTGGTGCCGATGTTGCCGGCGGCGCCCGCGCGGTTCTCCACCACGAACGGCTTTCCGTATTTCCCTTGCAGATGCGCGGCGAGCATGCGGCCGAACAGGTCCGTGGTGCCGCCGGCGGCGAACGGAACGATGATGGTGACCTGGCGCTGCGGCCAGCTTTCGTCGGCCTGCACCTGGCCCGCGAATGCGGACAGCACGGCCAACGCTGCGATCAAGATGCGCATGATTTTCCCTCCCTGCCGGAAGGGCATCGCGCCGGTCTCTGTCGATGGATCGTTCGCGCGCCCCGGCTCAGTCTAGCAGGGCTGAAACCGGCTGGCGCGCCTTGGATCGGTGGCGGACGGGGACGCTAGTGCGCCAGCAATTCCCAGAGCGGCCGGGCGTTCTTTCGCCTGTTCCGCAGCAGCCTTCGGCGGCGGCGGGACGGACGCGGCGGCCAGACGATTTGTTGGGACAACATCTACGCCTCCCGATGTTTCGCCAGCCACTTCGGACCGGGGCCGCGCATGTAGTGGCGCTCGGGACGGTAGGTGTCGAACAGGTCCCGCAACAGGCCGTGCCAGAGCGAGGCAATGCCAATTCCGGGAGCGGCGCGATGTGCGTTGCTGCGGTCCATGACACTCTCCAAGGGGCTTGTTGTTGTCCTTCACTTGCCCATTCGTCGCGCCGCCGAACGGCCAGGTTCAGCGGCGCTTGACTTGTTTTAATTCCTATGATTATAGTCCTTGCCTTGCTCGACGAGGGCGTCAACCGGTGACGCAGTTGATGGAGCAGGGTGCGGCGCCTGCGGGTCCGGCTTCGTCAGCCAGGCTCCCGGGAGGCCTCGGGACCCCGCCCTACGGACACTACGATCCGTGCGCAGGGAGCCTGCTGGACGGCCGGAGTTTCCGGCTCGCAAGCGCGGCCCGAGAGCCAGTGCGGATCAGCGTAACGCCCCGCACGAAAACGCCGCGGTGGAGCGCCGGCAGGCGGCACGCTCTCCGAGCGTGGTCGCCGCAAGGCGATAAGTCCAAGGAACGCCTCCCGGCGCTCCGCCTCCCTCACTTGAGAGGGAGGAGAAGGCAAGGAAGGCTCCGCGGCGCTTCAAAGTCCGCGGACGATGGCGCATGCCTGCTTGCTCTTGGCCGGTGCGCTCGCTAAATCAGCCGCACACTCCCCAACATCTTCGAGCGAGACAAGAGACCCATGAACGGCCGCCAATTCATCTATCACATGCAGGGTCTCACCAAGACGTACCCGGGCAACCGCAAGGTGCTCGAGAACATCCATCTGTCGTTCTATCCCGACGCCAAGATCGGTGTGCTTGGCGTCAACGGCTCCGGCAAGTCGACGCTGCTGCGCATCATGGCCGGCATCGACACGGATTTTAACGGCGAGGGCTGGGTGGCCGAGGGCGCCCGGGTCGGCTACCTAGCGCAGGAGCCGGCGCTCGACGAGACTTTGTCGGTGCGCGAGAACGTGATGAAGGGGGTCGCCGCCAAGAAGGCGCTGCTCGACCGCTACAACGAGATCGCCGCCAACTACTCGGACGAGACCGCCGAGGAGATGGCGAAGCTGCAGGACGAGATCGACTCCAAGAACCTGTGGGACCTCGATTCCCAGGTCGATCTGGCGATGGACGCGCTGCGCTGCCCGCCGGACGACGCCGAGGTAACCAAGCTGTCGGGCGGCGAGCGCCGCCGCGTCGCGCTGTGCCAGTTGCTGCTCGACCAGCCCGAGCTTCTGCTGCTCGACGAGCCGACCAACCATCTCGACGCCGAGAGCGTGCATTGGCTCGAAGGCCATCTGCGCAACTATCCGGGCGCCATCCTGATCGTCACCCACGACCGCTACTTCCTCGACAACGTGACGAGCTGGATTCTCGAACTCGATCACGGCAAGGGCATTCCCTACGAAGGCAATTATTCGTCCTGGCTCAAGCAGAAGCAGAAGCGGCTGCTGCAGGAGGGCCGCGAGGACGAAGCGCGCCAGCGCACGCTGGAGCGCGAGAGCGAGTGGATCGCGTCCTCGCCCAAGGCGCGGCAGGCCAAGTCGAAGGCGCGCTATCAGCGCTACGAGGATTTGCTCAAGGTCGCGAACGCCAAGCAGAACACGGTGGCGCAGATCGTCATTCCGGTGGCGGAGCGGCTCGGTCAGAACGTGGTCGATTTCGCCGGGCTCAAGAAAGGCTACGGCGACAACCTCTTGATCGACGATCTCACGTTCAAGCTGCCGCCCGGCGGCATCGTCGGCGTGATCGGGCCGAACGGCGCCGGCAAGACCACGCTGTTCCGCATGATCACCGGCCAGGAGAAGCCGGATACGGGCTCGATCAAGATCGGCGAGTCGGTACAGCTCGGCTACGTCGACCAGTCGCGCGACTCGCTCGACGGCAAGAAGAACGTCTGGGAGGAAATCTCCGACGGCAACGACCAGATTTTGCTTGGCAAAAAGGAAGTGAACTCGCGCGCCTATGTCTCGTCGTTCAACTTCAAGGGCGGCGATCAACAGAAGAAGGTCGGCCAGCTCTCCGGCGGCGAGCGCAACCGCGTGCATCTCGCCAAGATGCTGAAGTCGGGCGCCAACCTGCTGCTGCTCGACGAGCCGACCAACGATCTCGACGTCGATACGCTGCGCGCGCTCGAAGAGGCGCTGGAGGATTTCGCCGGCTGCGCCGTCATCATCAGCCACGATCGCTGGTTTCTCGACCGCATCGCGACCCATATCCTCGCGTTTGAGGGCGAGAGCCATGTCGAATGGTTCGAGGGCAACTTCCAGGACTACGAGCAGGACAAGATGCGAAGGCTCGGCGAGGATTCGATCATGCCGAAGCGCATCAAGTACAAGAAGTTTTCGCGGTGACCCGTTTTATGGTAGGATCGGGACATGACGGAGGCGGAGAATCTGGTTCTCGAACACCTGCGCCACATCCGCGGGGCGGTCGATGCCTTGCGTGACGATATGCGCGATGTGAAGGTTCGGCTGGGTACGCTGGAGACTCAGTATGCCAGCCTTTCCAATCGCATCGATCGGCTCGACGGCCGCGTTGAGCGCATCGAGCGCCGCTTGAGCTTGGCCGAAGTCTAGCCGTCCGGCAGGCGCTGCAAATGCAATACCTCGTCGCCAGCGGTGTTCCCCCGACCCAGCTTCCGCCCGGCTGTCATCTTGTCGCCGGCGGCGAGATGGTTTCGTTCGAGGAGCCGTGGAGCTTCGGCGATCCGCTGATCGCGCGGGTCGATGACGGCGCGGACCTCTCGGTGCTGAAATCGATCGTGGGCGCCAGCGCGTTCCTGGTCGAAGGCATACTCGAACCGGGGACGGGTCAGGCCTACGCGATCGGTGCGCACCTGATGCGCGATCCCGAAGGCTTCAAGCCTTATGCCGCCGGTGTGCCGGACGTGATCAAGAACTACGGCTGCCGCTACATCGCCCGCGGCGGCACGGTGACGCCGCTCGCCGGATCGTTCGTGCCGGATCGCGCGGTGCTGATGGAATTCCCGGCCGCGGACGAGGCGGTGGCGTTCTACTTTTCCGACGCCTACGCCCCGCTGCTGAAAATCCGGCTGCGCACGACCGATCCCCGCTTTGTGCTGATGGCGCGCAACGGGGCCTTGCCGGACAGCGCGCGGCAGGCGATCGCCGGAAAATTGCAGGCGAGACGCTAGCGCCCACTGGCAATAGGCCTCCGCGAATCACATATCATCGCGCCAGAGCGCGGCGTCGTGGCCGCTGCATGCACAGGATTTCCTCATGTCGATGGCTTCCGACGACCCGGTACTCCCCAAAGAAGCCAAGGGCCTCCGCCCCCTCCCGCAGATCATCTTTGCATCGCGCTGGCTCCAGCTTCCGCTCTATCTCGGCCTGATCGTCGCGCAGTGCGTCTACGTCGTGCTGTTCCTCAAGGAACTCGTGCACCTCGTCTCGCACACCATGAGCTTCACCGAGCAGGAAATTATGCTTGTGGTGCTCGGCCTGATCGACGTGGTGATGATCTCGAACCTGCTCATCATGGTGATCGTCGGCGGTTACGAGACGTTCGTGTCGCGAATGGAATTGCAGAAGCATCCCGACTCGCCGGAGTGGCTTTCGCACGTCAACGCCAGCGTGCTGAAGATCAAGCTGGCCATGGCGATCATCGGCATCTCTTCGATCCACCTGCTGCGCGTGTTCATCTATGCCGGCCAGCTCGGCAAGGAGACGTCGCAGTACACCGTCGAAGGCGTGAAGTGGCAGGCCATCATCCACGTCATTTTCATATTCTCGGCGATCGGGATCGCCTACGTGGAGAAGATCAGTCAGGATGCTTATGCGGCCGGCAAGGCGCACCATTAGAGCCAACATGGTGCGTGCCTTCGCGGGCCCGCTGCTGGCGGTTTGCTTAGCGGTCCAGGCGACAGCGGCGTTTGCCGATGTTGCCTTTGACACGTTTTTGCAATCGCTGTGGCCCGAGGCGCAGCAGTTGGGCGTGTCGCGCGCGACCTTCGACGCTACGACGCGCGCGCTGGAGCCGGACCTCACGCTGCCCGATCTTGTGCTGCCCGGCAAAGCCGAGCGCGCACCGCCGCCGCAGGCCGAGTTCGTGCAGACCCCGGCGGACTACGTGCGCGAGACTTCGATCGCGCGGCTCGCCGTGCAGGGCAAAAAATTGTGGCACCAGCACCGCGAAACGCTCGCGGCGATCGAGCAGCGCTTCGGCGTGCCGCCCGCGGTGATCCTGGCGATCTGGGGCCGCGAGACCGCGTTCGGCGGTCACAAGCTGCCGCACAACGCGATGCGCGTGCTGGCGACGCAGGCCTATCTCGGCCGGCGCAAGGACATGTTCCGCCAGGAATTCCTGACCGCGCTGAAAATCGTGCAGGAGGGCCACGTCAAGCCGGCTGAGATGCGGAGCTCATGGGCCGGCGCGATGGGGCACACCCAATTCCTGCCGACCGAGTTCTACAAGCATGGCATCGACATGGACGGAGACGGCAAGCGCGACATCTGGGCCTCGGTGCCGGATGCGCTCGCCTCGGCTGCGGCGCAGCTTGTCGCCAAGGGCTGGCAGCGCGGCCGGCGCTGGGCCTACGAGGTAAAGGGGCCAAACGGCGCCGACTGCACCATCGCCGAGCCGAGCGTGACGCTTCCGGTCGGCGAATGGCTGAAGCGCGGCTACAAGCCGGCGCACGGGCGCAAGCTGTCCGCCGATGAATTGAAAGAAGCGGCATCGGTGCTGATGCCGGAGGGCACCTATGGTCCGGCCTTCCTCACGCCGAAGAACTACTTCGTCATCAAGGACTACAATTTTTCCGACCTCTACGTGCTGTTCGTCGGTCACCTGAGCGACCGCATCCAGGATGCGCGGCCGTTCGAGACGCCCTGGAGCAAGAACACGCAGCTCAAGACCGTCGAGGTCGAGGCGATGCAGCGCGTGCTCGCCGAGCGCGGGTTCTACAAGGACAAGGTCGATGGGCGGGCCGGGATGCTGACGCGCTCGGCGCTCGGCGCCTACCAGAAGTCCAACGGGCTGAAACTCGACTGCTGGCCGACCGCGGCGGTGCTCGGCCACATGCAAGGCCGGGCAGGGAACTAGCCATGCGCACAAACAAAAGCCCGGCAGCGCGTGGCGCCGCCGGGCTTGGCCGTCAGAGCAGGATCAGGTTACGGGCAGAAGAAACGCGGACGGCTGTAGCCGACCAGGTTGCCGTAGGCGTCGAAGCGCGGACGGCGCGCCCAGTAACCGTTGGGGCAGTCGATCGGCGCATCCGCGTAGTAGCCGTCATAGGCCGCGTAACCGGGCGCCACGCCGTAACCGGAGTAGGCCGGCCGCGACGTCGCAACGGCCGCGCCGAGCAGGGCGCCCACAGCGAGTCCGCCGATCAGGGCGCCCGCGGCAACGCCACCGCCGCCGTTCCTGCGCTGGGCTTGGGCATCGCCGATCGACGCAACCGCCAACGTCGCCATCGCAACAAGCGCAATGATCGCTTTCCTCATAGGTCGTCTCTCTCCTGAATGCGGTCGGCCTGGCGCCGGTCGCGGGTGGAATTTTCCTACCGCTTAATTCCAAATAAAGCGTGTCGCAATTTGCGGGGAACTTGATGGCGTTATCGTGGCGGCGATGTCAGGAAAATCCGGCATTTCCGCGGCTCCGCCGGGGAATTGCAGGGTGAATATCGGTTCAGTTCGATGCGCCAAGGCGGCCAAGCTCCGCGAATCAGAGCTGCTGCGAGCCTTCTTCAAGGCATCGGCAGGAGGGGTTTGGAGCCTTCGTGCAACTGCATATCGACGGTGGCAAGCATCGCCGCGGTGCTTGCGTAATTTCCCATCAGCAGCACGATGTCGATCACCATGCTCGCGCCGAACAGCGCCTTCGCCTTGGCGAACAGTTCGGACGACACTTTATGTGTCCGCCAGATCTGCCGGCCGAGCTCGATCACCGTGGCATCCGTTTCGTCGAGCGCCGCGGTGGGGCGGCGGTGCTTGATCGCTTCGACCACATCGGCCGGCACGCCGACGCTCAAGGCTTCCGGCTCATGCGCCGCCCATTCGAACTGGCTGTCCATCTCACGCGCAACGGTCAGGATCGTGATCTCGCGGATGCGCGGCGTGATGCCGGAATTGAACCGCAGATACTGGTTGAGCGCGACCAGATGCGGCGTGGCCTTGGTGTAAAGCTGGATGCCGGCGGGGCCTTGCAGCCCCATCATCGTGGCACCGGGCTTGGTGCCGCGGTCGTAGGCGGCCTTGCCGATCTCGTCGAGGTCGTCGCGGTTGGGCAAAGGCAAACGAAAACCGGACTTCGGATCGATATCGGATGGCATGGCACTCCCCGTCGCTTTCGGCGGAAGCATACAGGTACAATCGGGGGCGCAGGCAAGCCTAGGCCGGCATGAAGCTGCCGCGATGCTCGGCCGCGCCTGAACTTTTCGCTTGAGCATGATCTTTTCCGAAAACCGGTGACCACTTTTCGGGATCATGCTCACTGCGCCGGGATCGGCACCTCGTGCACTTTCATGCCGAGCGCGACCGACGTGTAGTAGCCGAGCAGCACCAGCACCTCGGCGACACCGTCGCGGCCGATCGCCTGTTCGATCTCTGCGAAATCGGCGTCGGACAGCTTGGTCTTGCTCGCCAGCGCCGTGGCGAAGCGGTAAACCGCGCGCTCATGCGGATCGCTGAACTGCGGATCGCGACCGGCGAGCACCGCGTCGATCTGTTCCTGCGTCAGGCCCGCGGCCTTTCCCGCCTTGATATGCGCCTGCTTGACGTATTCGCCGTCCCAATGTTGCGCGATCACCAGGATGCCGATCTCGACCTCGCGGGTGGAGAGCGATGATCGCTTGTTGAGGAACGTGCCGATGTGCTCCATGCCGCTGGCGACAGTCGGCGAGTGGATCCAGATTTTGTAAGGCCCCAGGATTCGGCCGCGGCCGGCGACGAGCTGGTCGAACACCGTCTTCTGCTCGGCGGTGAGATCGTCGGCGGCGATTTCAAGTGTGCGGTTCATGCAATCTCTTTCTACAGGGGATGGCTCACCGGAACGCCGAAAGCTTCAGCGTCTCGGAGGGGCCGAGCCAGATGACATGGTCGGTGTGGTCTTTCAGCGCATGGCCGGTCTGCGCGTGCGTGAAAACGGTGAGCCCGTTGCGATTGAGGACAAGCCAGGGGATCACTTTGTCGAACTCGCCGAGCCCGATCGTGAGTTGGCAGCTTCCGCGTGGATGGGGGCCGACCGGATTGTCGTGCATCCTTCCGACCTTGATTCCGAAGGTTTTGCCGGCCGCCTCGCACAGCGCAAGCGCCGCCGCGCGGGTGTCGGCGTCGTAATAGACATGGGCGTGGTAGTTTTCGATCGCGCTCATATTCACTCGGCCGCGGTTGCCGTGCTCTTGCGCGCGAAGAACTGGTTCTCCGGCCGCGGCAGGCCAAGATTCTCGCGCAGCGTCTTGCCTTCGTATTCGCGCCGGAACAATCCACGGCGCTGCAATTCGGGAATGACCTGGTGGCAGAAATCGTCCAGTCCGCCCGGGAGATAAGGAAATTGCAGCGTAAAGCCGTCGGCGGCGTCCGTCATCAGCCATTCTTCCATCTCGTCGGCGACGCTCTTGGCGGTGCCGACCATTGCCAGCCCGCCGAAGCCGCCCATCCGTTGCGCCAGTTGCCGCACCGTCAGATTTTCGCGTTTGCCGAGCGCGATAGCGCGCTCGCGTCCGCTTTTCGAGGCATTGCTCTCGGGGATGTCGTCCGGCAGCGGCTGGTCGGGATCGAATTTCGATGCATCATGTCCGAGCGCGATCGAGAGCGTGGCGATGGCGTTGGCGTAGTTCACCTTGCTGTCGAGCAGGGCGCGCTTCTGCTGCGCTTCTTTTTTAGTTTCGCCCAGGATGACCATGCAAGCCGGCATGATGGTCATGTGTGCGGGGTTGCGTCCGGCCTTCTGCATGCGGCCTTTCACGTCGGCGCAGAATGCCTGTCCGGCCTTCATGTTTGGCAGCGCGGTGAACACCATTTCGGCGGTTTCAGCCGCCAACTGGCGGCCGACGTCGGAGGCACCGGCCTGTACGATGACCGGCCAGCCTTGCACAGGGCGCGCGATGTTGAGCGGTCCGCGCACCGCCAGGTATTTTCCCTTGTGATTGAGGACATGCATCTTCTCAGGATCGAAGAATACACCGCTCTCGACATCACGGATGAAGGCGTCGTCGGCCCAGCTGTCCCACAGGCCCGTGACCACGTCATAGAACTCTCGCGCGCGCTTGTAGCGCTCGTCGTGCTCCATGTGCTCGTCCATGCCGAAGTTGAGCGCGGCATCCGGATTTGACGTCGTGACGATGTTCCAGCCGGCGCGGCCGTTGCTCAGGTGGTCGAGCGACGCGAAGCGGCGGGCAATATGATACGGCACGTCGAAGGTGGTGGAGCCGGTCGCCACCAATCCGATGCGCTCGGTGCATTGCGACAGCGCCGACAACAGCGTGAACGGCTCGAAGGAGGTCGATGTGTGACTGCGCTTCAGCGCGTCCATCGGCATGTTCAGCACGGCCATGTGGTCGGCCATGAAGAAGGCATCGAACTTCGCAGCCTCAAGCGTCTGGATCGCGCGTTTGATGTGCGCGAAGTTGAAATTCATGTCCGGCCATGCGCCGGGATAGCGCCACGCTCCGGTGTGGATCGAGGCCGGGCGCATGAAGGCGTTGAAATGAAGCTGGCGAGGCATCTGCGTTCCGTCGCTGCGTGGGTTCTGCATCGACTATAGCGGCGTTGCAGCTTTGGGGAAGCGGTGGGCCGCATCCCTGTCTTGCAGCAAAACTCTCTCCAGCCACGTCATCCTGCGGCACAAGTCTGTTGTGAGGGAGCGCCCGGGAGGAATATCCTGGGGTCAAGAAAACAGGAGGACGCCGATGCGCAGGGTTACGCTTGCCGCAGCTTTGGTCATGGCCGCCGGTTCCGCGGTCGCTCAGGATTATCCGGCTCGCCCGATCACCATTGTCGTCCCGGCCGCGGCCGGCGGTCCGACCGACACCATCTCGCGTGTCACGGCCCAGTCGATGTCGAAGCTGCTGGGTCAGCAGATCGTGATCGAGAATGTCGGCGGGGCGGGCGGCACGATCGGCACCGCGCGCGTGGTGCGCGCCGCGCCTGACGGCTACACGCTCCTGATCTATCACGTCGGTCTTTCAACCGCCGCGACGCTCTATCGCCAGTTGCCCTACGACACCAAAGCGGCATTCGCGCCGATCGGGCTCATCACCGACGCGCCGATGACGATCATCGCGCGCAGCGACTTCGAACCCAACACGCTGAAGGAACTGATCCCCTATCTCCAGGGCCGCAGCGCCAAGACGACGATCGGCAACGCCGGCGTGGGCTCCGCCGCGCATCTGTGCGGAATGCTGTTCATGTCGGAAACCAAGCTGCAGCTCACCACCGTGCCCTATCGAGGCACCGCTCCGGTGATGAACGACCTGGTCGGCAAGCAGATCGACATGAGCTGCGACCAGGCGACCAACACGACAGGTCCGATTCTGGGCAAACAGGTGAAGGCCTACGCCGTGACGACACGGGCGCGGCTGAAGTCGCTGCCAGACCTGCCGACCGCCGACGAGGCCGGCCTGAAAGGCTTTGAGCTTGCCGTCTGGCATGGGCTGTTCGCCCCGAAGGGAACGCCGCCCGCGATTGTTCAGAAGCTGTCCACCGCGCTCAAGGCCGCGCTTCAGGATCCGGAGCTGGTGCAGCGTTTCAGCTCGATCAGCACCGACCCGATGACACAAGACCGAGCCACACCGGAGGTCGCGGAGCGCACGCTGGCCAGCGAGATCGACCGCTGGGCGCCCATCATCAAGGCGGCCGGCCAGTACGCGGACTAGCGGCGCTCGGTTCGCGCGGGCGGCCCCGGATTGCGTCCGGGGCCGCGCCCAACGCTTACCTCTGCTCCAGCCCGGCCTTCTCGCGCACCGAGCTCCATTTCTTGTGCTCGCTTGTCATGAACGCGGCGAACTCCTGCGGCGTCGAGCCCTTCACCACGGCGCCGATCTTGCCAAGGCGCTCGCGGATCGCGGGCTCCTCCAGCATCTCGTTCAGCGTCTTGTTGAGCTTGGCAATCACCGCGGGCGGCATGCCCTTCGGTCCGTACAGTCCGTACCAGGTGTTGACGTCGTAGTTCGGCACCACACCGGATTCCACCACTGGCGGAATGTCCGGCGTGGTGGGGAACCGGTCTTTGCCGGTCACCCCGAGCGCGATGAGATTGCCGGACTGAACCTGGCCGAGCAGCGCCGTGATGGTATCGACCACGACATCGACGTTCTTCGAGAGCAGCGCCGACAGCACTTCGGGTGAGGTTTTGTAGGGAACGTGGAGCATATCAATGCCAGCGGATTGCTTGAACAATTCACCGGCAAGGTGCTGCGTGGCGGCGAAGCCTGGGCTGCCGAACGTGATTTTCCCCGGGTTGGCCTTGGCCGCCGCGACCAGCGATTTGATGTCCTTGTAGGGGGAGTCCGGCCGCACCACGATGAAGAGGCCCGCTGTCGCGATCTGTCCGATCCAATCGAACGCGCCCACTGGGTCGTAACGCATGTTCTTGGTGATCACCGACGCAATGATCTGGCCCGCGGTCTGGACGCCGAGCGTGTAGCCGTCCTTCGGTGCGTTGGCGACCGCCTCGTTGCCGAGCACGCCGCCGGCGCCGGGCCGGTTTTCCACGATCACGTTCTGGCCGAGCTTTTCCTGCATGCGCTGCGCGAGAATGCGGCCGATGATGTCGGAACCGCCGCCGGCGCCGAACGAACTGATCATTCTGATGGTTTGTGCGGGGTATTCCTGCGCGATGGCGGGGGCGGCAAGGCCTGCGGCAAAAAGGCATGTGGCGGCGAGCGTGAGCGTCTTATTCATTCGTTCCCTCCCAGTTTTGGGGAACGATATGGGGTGAAGGCTCACCGGTCAATTTAATGGGCAACGCCATGATCGCGCCAACCAATCCCCCGTGGTAGGTTTGAGCGAATTGAACGCTGAAAAAGACAAAGGGACGGAGACATGACCAGGATTGGGCGGCGGACATTTATCAAAAATGCGGCGGCGGCCGGCGCCGCGCTTTCAGGCGGGTTGCCCGGCTACGCCTTCGCGCAGGATGCATGGCCGAATCGGCCGGTGAAATTCATCGTGCCGCTGGCCCCCGGCGGCGGCATCGACTTCATCGCGCGCACGGTCGGCGAATACATTTCGCGCAATCTCGGTCAGAGCGTGGTGGTGGAAAACCGCACCGGCGCGGGCGGAACGGTCGGCATGGACGCGGCGATGAAGAGCCCGCCGGACGGCTACACCGTGCTGATCACCAACGACAACGCGGCGAGCGCGCCGCACATCATGAGCATGCCATACGACTACACGAAGGACTTGCAGCCGGTGATCAATCTTGCGTGGCAGCCGCAGGTGCTGGCCGCGCATCCGTCGCTCGGCGTCAATACCTTCGAGGAAATGGTCAAACATGTGAGGGCCAATCCCGGCGTGGGATTCGCCACCTCGGGCGTCGGCTCCAACCAGCATGTGGTCGGCGAATGGTTCGCCAAGGAGGCCAAGCTCAAGCTCGATCATGTGCCGTATCGCGGGGCTGGTCAGGCGATCAACGATCTGATCGCGGGTCACGTCAAGCTGGCCTGGCTCGGGCCGACCGCGCTGGTGCCGCACTATCAGGCTGGCAAGCTCAAGCTCCTGGCGCAGTCGTCGTCGAAGCGCGCCAAGGTGCTCAAGGACATTCCGACCTTGGAAGACGTCGGCTTCAAGGGACTGGTGCTCGAGGCTTGGTACGCGGCCTTCGTGCCGAAGGGAACACCGCCCGCTATCGTCGCACGGCTGAATTCCGAAATGGCGAAGGCGCTCGCCGATCCGGCGATGCAGGAAACCTTCACCCGGGGTTCGATGGAGCCGACCGGCGGCACGCCCGAGGCCCTCGGCAAGGTTGCGCAGGATGACTCGGCGAAGTACGCGCGGCTGGTGAAAGACCTGGGCATCAAGATTTCCAACTGATCTTTCATTGGCAACGAAACGGGCCCGGCGCTGCCGTGCCCGTTTTCTTTTGAGCGTTAGAGACCCTCAGTTCGAGATCTGGCCGGCAACCAGCGCCGAGAACCATATAATCGCCGTTGCGCCGAGCAGGCCTGCCGCCAGCGGAAGCCATTTGTTGGCGGCGGCGAGCAGCACGGCTGGAAACACCAGAAACAGCATCGTGCCGTGCAGGCCGGACAGGTCGAAGCCCAGCTTGTTGCGTGAGAACCAGATCAGCACGCCGAGCCAGATTGTAGTCTCGACCGCGGCAGCGATAACAACGATGCGTCTCATGGCGTCCGGTACTCTCGAGTCGTGCGGCGCGCCGGACAGTCGATCGCGCCGGAGCAGAACAGGGCCCAGATGATGAGAGGATTAAAAGCCTCGATCTCTCCGCCAGGATAATATTTTCGATCCGGCAATCGCATTGCTGCGAACCGTACTTAGCTGATCAAAGCACCTGTAACTCTTTCAGGTCACTCGTCCGACAATTCGAAGCCGTCGCCATCCCGGTGAGGCCGTTCCGCGACCAGGCACGCAATGCGTGCATGGACGATGAGCTTCGGCATCCGCCGGGCTCTGTTTGAAAGGACTGAGCCATGAGTTTGAGCGATCGCATCGTGTCGTGGCCGGTGCCGCCGATCCTGGCGCCGGTTTTGCTGGGACTTCTGCCCGCGGTTGTGACCGCAGCCCAATGGTGAGCATCACCCGATTTGGCAGGAAGCTGAAGCTCCCATCGACCGCGCAGATCAAACATCAGCTCTTGCTGCGTTGGCTGGCCGATCAAACCGCGAAAGAGGCCTCCGAAACCCCGGTTCCGGTGCGTGCGGATCGCCTCGCGCCGAAAACCTCATGACATTGCTTGACGATGCCCCGCGCATTTTCTGCGGTTCTTGCGCCGACATCGGGTATGCTGTGCTGCGTCGGACAGATGAGCCTCCGACTGGAACCCAGGGCCGCCCGGTTGTCTGACATGAAACCCATCCAGCCCTACGCGCTCGACCACCTCGACTTTTCCGTCGTGGTGAAAAATCGGGCCAAACCGCCGAAGCCCTGGAAATGGGAGATCTATCGCGCCGGCCGCACCAGTCCGATCCAGCAATCGGCGGTTTGCTTCGAATCCATGACCGAGGCGAGCCGCGAGGGGAAGACCGCGCTCAAGCTTCTGCTGAGCGAATTCCAGCATTGATGTCTTCAGCCGCGGCGATTGCGGGCCAAACGGGGTGGGCATGGCCCGGAATCGTGCTATTGAGGCTTTTGCCTCCAGGAGAGCAATTTGGCCGACACTTCGAAGGCGGATACCGCCAACGCGCAGTTCAAGAAAGCCCAGCGCGAACAGGACGGTAAGAAGGCGATGGCCGAATACGAGGCGGACGGCATTGCAATGCGGGCCAAGACCGCCAAGCTGAAGGCGATGCGGCTCGCGCGCGATGCCGAGCAGGCTGCCGCGGAGGCCGCCAATCCGGCTCCGAAAAAGTCAGCCGTCAAGAAAGCCAAGCCGAAGCCGACCATTTCGGCCTTTCACAAGGATCAGGAAGGCAGCCGCAACCGGTAGCGGTCTGCCCCGCGCCCGCTGTGGAACTTTCGCCACAATGGTGCGTTCCTGCTTTGCGATTGTGCCGTCCGATGGCGTGCGTCCTCGGACGCTGACCTGACAACCCCACCCGGTCTACCGCTCTTCCGGTCTTTCAGAAGGATTTCATCATGCGATTTTCGTCCGCGCTTCGTTCCGCACTTGTCGCGCTCGTCGCTCTTGCCGTCGCGGGTGTGTCGTCGCCGACCTATGCCGACAGCGGCACTGTCCGGATTTCCGTGGTGAAGGGCGGCTGGTTCATCGGTGCCTCCGGCGGCAGCGGCACGCTGACGTTCCGTGGACGGCAGTACCCTCTGTCAGTCGGCGGTTTGAGTGCGGGCTTGGTGTTCGGCGCCTCGCAGACCGATTTCGTCGGCCGCGTCACCAACATCCGCGGTCCCGCGGACGTGGCGGGCGTGTACGGCGCGGCGGGCGCGGGCGCTGCGATCGGCGCCGGTGCGCGCGCGATCGTGCTGCGCAATGAGAAGGGCGCCACGCTGGCGCTGTCGGGCCGCCAGATCGGCTTGATGGCGAACGCCGACCTGAGCGGGCTTGCAATCTCGCTGCGCTAGCCGCCGCAACTCGACCTGCAACACAAATGCCCGGGCGCGAGCCCGGGCATTTTGCATTGCGGAAGCGGCGCTTCACCGCGTCAGCATGGCCCTTGCCAGCGGGGCGCCGGCGCTGAACACTGCGGCAACTCCCATCCGCGCCTCCGGTGATCCATGACCTTTTCCCGCCGCACGCTGCTCTCAACTCTCGCCGCCACGCCGTTCGTGACGCTGGCCTCGCGCTCCGCATTCGCCGCGTATCCCGACCGGCCGATCCGCCTGATCGTGCCGTTCGCGCCCGGTGGCAACGCCGACCTGGTGGGGCGGCTGCTGTCCGAGGGAATGACGCCGTCGCTCGGCCAGAGCATGGTGGTGGAGAACCGCGGCGGCGCCGGCGGCAGTCTCGGCGCGGCTGTGGTCGCGACGGCGGCGCCCGACGGCTACACGCTGCTGATCGGCTCGAACGGCCCGCTCACGGTCAATCCGTTCATGCAGGCCAAGCTGTCGTACGATCCGCTCAAGGACTTCGCAGCCGTGGGGCTGGCGAATCTCGCGCCGCACGCGATCGTGGTGAACCCCGCGGTGCCGGCCAAGACCGTGGCCGAGCTGGTCGAACTGTCGAAGAAAGAGCCGATCAACATCGCCACCTCCGGCCATGGCAGCGCGGGCCACATGACGCTGGTGCGCTTCATGACGGCGACCGGCGCGAAGCTCACGCACGTTCCCTACAAGGGCGGCAGCACGCCGGTGCCCGACACCTTGGCCGGAGTGGTGCAAGGACTGATGACGGAAATGTCCACCGCGCTGCCGCACCACAAGGCCGGCAAGCTGCGCATCCTCGCGGTCGCTTCCGCGGCGCGTCCGGTGCTGGCGCCCGAGGTGCCGACCATGCGCGAGGCGGGCCTGAAGGACTTCCTCGCGGCGAGCTATGTCGGACTGCTCGCACCGGCCAAGACACCGCCCGATGTGCTGGCGCTGCTTGAGAAGGCGCTGGTGAAGGCGCTGGCCGCCAAGACCGTGCAGGATCGCTTCCTCGCGACCGGCGCTGAACTGGTCGCGGAGCCGCTGCAGACCTCGAAGGGCTTCGCCGACTACATCAAGGGCGAGTTCGACCGCACCGCCGAGGCGGCGAAGGCCGCGGGCCTCAAGCCCGAGTAGCCGCGCGCGACCGGCGAGGCAGTTCCCTCGATTGCGGGTTGTCGGCGCCTCATAGGAATAAAAACACGACAAACCGAGGTCGCGCCGGTTCCCCGGCGGCTTTGGCGCGACGTTTGCATTGCAGCAATTCGCCGGGTCAACTCGTGCCAAGAAAAGAAAAGCCATGTCACATCCGTTGACCAACTTCGACGCGTCGTCTGGCGTGCTTGAGACGGCGTCCGGAACCCCGGATGCCCAGGAAATATCGGCCGAACCGGGCCGCTGGCGCGGCGCCACGGCCATTGTGGCGGCGGGCTTTGCGGCGCTGGCGATCGCCACCGTGGCGCTGGCCGGCGAATACCACTCCAACCCGTGGCTGCTGTCGTGGATATCGGCGTCGTGCTGCGTCACCAACGACTGCTGCTGGCAGATCAGCGAAAGCGAGCTTCGCGCGATGCCGGGCGACAAGTGGGAGGTGCGGTCCACCGGGCAGGTGCGCGAGCGCACCGACTGGTCGCCCGACGGCAAGTTCTACCGCTGCGCGTGCGACTACGACTCCGCCGACCGGCATTGGGTGCGGCACCAGGGCGCCAACACGCGCTGCATATTTGTGCCGATGCGCACGGCGGGGCTGTAGCCGGCCGGCCTGATGTGCCGAGTGCTTGGGCGGCGCCGCCCCGCAATCGGGCACGGCCTTGCCGCGCGAATGCGCGCGCCGCATGATTGCCCGCACGACAACACGTCCTGGGGAGGACAGCATGAAGCTCATCACGGTGGCAGCAACGGCGCTCGCGCTGTTCGTATCCGGCGGCGGCGCGGCAGCCCAGCAGAAAAGCATGAAGGACCGCCTGGTCGGCACCTGGCACTTCGTGATCGCCGAAGTGACCGCGCCCGACGGCAAGAAGTCGTTTCCGTTCGGGCCGAAGCCGCGCGGCATGGTGATCTTCACGGCGGACGGGCATTTCACGCAGGTGCATATCGCGGCCGAGGTGCCGAAGATCGCGAACGCAAACCGTCTCAATGCGAGCCCTGAGGAGTACGCCGGCATCATGCGCGGCACCATCGCGCAGTTCGGCACCTACACGGTGGACGAGGACAAGAAGACATTCACCATGACGTTCACCGCGAGCACGTTTCCGAATTGGGACGGTGTCGCGCAGACGCGCACCATCGACAAGCTGACGGACGAGGAATTCATCAACACCAACCCGCAGGTCGGAGCGGGGCGGGGCAGCGCGTACAATCTGTACAGGCGCGCGAAGTAGGAATTCTGCGCGCAGCGCATCTGCCGCCAAAATCAATTCCAGCGCGGCTGCAGTATCAGCACCATCGCGAAGAACAGCGCGCACAAGAGTCCGGGCAGCGCCAGGATCGCGAGCACGGCGACGGCGGCGCCGCGCTGTCCCTTGGCGTTCAACAGCCAGCCTGCGCCCAGGACAGCGGCGATGCCGCCGAGCAGCGCCAGCCACAGCACGATGTTGAACGAGGACACCGAGCCGTCGCCCAGCCCGATGACGAAGAAATACAGCGCCACCAGCGCGACCAGGGCGTCGATGGCAAGGCAAAGCCGGAACAGGATCGTCATGCGCGGAAACGATAGCGGTTTGACGCCCGCGGGCAAGCGCGCGGGGCGGTTTGCGGGCTCGTCGAAGGCGGACGGCGTTGCGCCCCAACAAGCGAGCGGATTACGCTTCGCTCACAGGCCCGCGGGCGCGTCTGCCGGCGGCACAGGTTGGAGGCGAAATGTCGGACACCAGCAACCCCGGATATCTGCCGGGCGATCCGCGCTACGGGCTCTATGGCGACGCGCTGAAGGACTACTACCGCAACAAGGCGGCGCAGTGGGCGATCTACTGCTGGGACAAACCCGACATGGCCGACAAGCGCCGCGCGCTGCTGGCGGCGCAGAAGGCCTACGTCAAAAGGCTCAGTGAGCGCGAGATCGGCTACGGGCATTTCGTGTCCGACGATGGAAGCGCGACGCTCGGCACCTGCTACTTCATGCAGCTCGACGGCCGCGCGGCGGCGGACGCCTTCGTGGCCGACGAGCCGCTGAACAAGGCCGGCCTCTACGGCAAGGTCGAGATCCAGCGCTGGTCGAACAGCTTCGGCAAGCGCGCGGCCGACTACGCCCGCAAGGGCCAGCAGCAGTTTCTCTGCACCGGGCCGAAGACCGGCACGCCGGAGTTCTTCCGCTCGCACCTGCACGCCCACGAGAGCTACTTCGCGTCGTATGGCGAAAACTTCATTTTCCGCGGCCCGATCCGCTCGCCCGACGGCGCCGACAATGTCGGCACCGCGCTGCTGATCGAACTGCCGGACCGCGCGGCGGCGGACAAATTCTGGAACGAGGAGCCGTTTTCGAAGAACGGCGGCTACAACCGGGATGCGCGGATCGTGCGGTGGGTGTTTGGGGATTGAGGGAGCGCGCAATACGGAGACGGTTGTTTCTGCCGGATGCACGACGGTTCAGGAAAATATCGCTGCCAATCCCTTCCTACGAGCAGTTACGCGCGCCGCAACCTGCTCTTTTAGTTGAGGTAGAAGTTTAGCTTCCGTAGCTAAAAACTTCCCGATGTACAATTCGCGGACCCAAACATCATCTGCATCTGTTAGTGCGATTTTTGTCGATCTCGCGACTTTTCCATCGTGGAGAGAGAGTCTAATCTGATCAAATCTACTGTCGTTCGCTAACGCAGTTCCGAGTTTTACTTTTTCCAGAAATTTCTCGTTCGCTGCCCTTTCTTTTTTTAGGCTGGAATGAACTTGATCAAAAAAATCATATACATGATAAACAGCGAACCTATCGTTGTCTCGCGGATTACTAACGGAGTGAAGGGTAATATGCCCTCCGCCCACGAAATAAAGACTCGGTTCGCCAATTAGCGCACGATGAAATTTTATTGGATTTTGGTTCGCGTCGATTCCCTCTACCGACTTGCACATTCGCTCTAATGTGGGGAGCGACCATGCTTCCTCAAATTTTTCACTATTCATCTCCGATAGCATCTTAAGAACATTGTCAAAAGATTCTTCTATTTGGACAAGTTTAGGGACAACGCGCGCTATCTCGTCCACTTTAACTCGCGCCAAGAAATATGCAGAAAAATATTCTTGGAAGGAGCGATGGCTAAATGTGTAGTCCAAGCCATCCATGACTAGCATGCATGTGCTTTCAGTCAGATCATTTTTGAAGTCGATCTTGTTGACGACGATTTGCGAAGACGAAATGCTCTGTTGAATGTGGTTGAGTAGTGCGTCTCCAGAAAAACTGATGGACTTTTTGATATAGGTGATCATGCAGAAATAAGAAAAAAGACGTTTGAAGTCATCGAGTGCGAGCGCGGTGTGTTTCTTTCTTTGGAAGCCCCCTTTAGTCACGTCATGGCGGCCAAAAAGCGCTTCAAACGCGTACTCGTAAAAGAGATGAATTTTTGCTGGGACTTCCGCGAACTGTTCTAACGTCACCAGCATCATGATCGTCAGGAGCGGATTAGTTAGAAACTCTTCGTGAGTTTCATAAAGCCCCTGATCGAGTTTTTTCTTGAATATTTGTTTGATCTCTTCGTCGTATGGTATTTTCTCTATCAGCAATTCGACCTGCTTTTTCGTGAAGGGCTGGACATTGAATACGTGAAACTTCTCCCAATTTGCGAAAGTTTCGGCTGGTCGGCTTGATACAAATGTCCAAAGTTCTTCGTGTTTTGCAGCCAATTCGTGCAGTTCCCGTTCTCGTATTTTTCTGGCGTCGTGATTGACTTCGTCGAAGCCATCCAAAAACAAAACCAAACTTCCTCTCTCAATCGCGTATTTTAAATGTTGTTCCGAAAATCCCTCTATGTGGTCTGCGATCCTCTCATGAATAAAGCTCAATAAGCTTTTATCCGGATTGTGGTTCAGGTCTCTTAAGTCGACAAAAACGGGCAGTCGTTGGTGCTGTGAATCTAAAAAACGGAGATAAAGGTAGCGCATAAGCATCGATTTGCCGGCACCGGCTGTGGCGGTAAAGATCACATGCTTATAAGTAGCGATCTCCTTGACGAAATCTTCGTCTCGGAAGGCGGACTTCCCATTGGCGAGAAACAAATTGACGTAAAAATCTAGCAACGCGATAGGCGTGCTGCTCGAAATGATCGTCTTAACTGTCGACGCCCTGCCAAGTTGCTTTTCGATATATTTTTCGAATCCCTTGCGAAATCGGATTTCGAGCTTTTGTTTGGCGCTGAGGGCGAGTCCCTTAGTGGGTGCTGCCAATTCAGCGGCAAGCTTGGCAACTATAGGCGCCGCAGAAGCCAGGGTAATGGGCTCTGGCATCAGTTGTCTCCAGGCAGATTGTTTGATGACTTCAGATAAAACTCACAGCACCCTATTACTCTCTTTCACCAGCGCGGCGTTCTTCGCCGCATGGGCCGCCTCGGTGTCGATCGCCGTCGTGTGCGGTGCCTTCACCTTGTCGGCGTCGATATAAACCTGCTGTCCCATCGCGTTGAACTTGTCGCTCATCTCCTTCATCCCCGCTTGCGCGACATCCAGCCCCAGCGCGGCCTTCTCGTTGTCACCCAGGCTCGCCGCGTAATCCCGCACATCCTGCGTGATCTTCATCGAGCAGAACTTCGGCCCGCACATGGAGCAGAAGTGCGCCACCTTGTGCGCCTCCTTGGGCAGCGTCTCGTCGTGGTAGGCGCGCGCGGTGTCGGGATCGAGCCCGAGGTTGAACTGATCCTCCCAGCGGAAGTCGAAGCGCGCGCGCGACAGCGCGTCGTCGCGAAGCTGCGCCGCCGGATGGCCCTTGGCCACGTCCGAGGCGTGCGCCGCGATCTTGTAGGTGATGACGCCTTCCTTGACGTCGTCGCGGTTCGGCAGGCCGAGATGCTCCTTCGGCGTCACGTAGCAGAGCATGGCGCAGCCGAACCAGCCGATCATGGCGGCGCCGATGCCGGACGTGATGTGGTCGTAGCCCGGCGCGATGTCGGTGGTCAGCGGGCCTAGCGTGTAGAACGGCGCCTCGCCGCACTCCTTGAGCTGCTTGTCCATGTTGATCTTGATCTTGTGCAGCGGCACATGGCCGGGGCCTTCGATCATCACCTGGCAGCCCTTGTCCCACGCCACCTTGGTGAGTTCGCCCAGCGTCTCCAGCTCGGCAAACTGCGCGCGGTCGTTGGCGTCGGCGATCGAGCCCGGCCGCAGGCCGTCGCCCAGCGAGAACGACACGTCATACTTGCGCATGATGTCGCAGATTTCGTCGAAGCGTTCGTACAGGAACGACTCCTTGTGCCGCGACAGGCACCACTTCGCCATGATCGAGCCGCCGCGCGACACAATGCCGGTGACGCGGTTGGCGGTGAGGGGAACGTAGGCGAGCCGAACGCCGGCATGGATGGTGAAATAGTCGACGCCCTGTTCGGCCTGCTCGATCAGCGTGTCCTTGAACAGCTCCCAGTCGAGCTTGACCGGATCGCCGTCGCACTTCTCCAGCGCCTGGTAGATCGGCACCGTGCCGATCGGCACCGGCGAGTTGCGGATGATCCATTCGCGGGTGTTGTGGATGTTGCGGCCGGTGGAGAGGTCCATCACCGTG